>CP070993.1 GCA_017134395.1 Candidatus Kaiserbacteria bacterium
TGTAGGAGACTATACGTTTGATTTTGATATACCAACCCCAACAGATACAACACCACCAGATACAACACCAGATGATCCAACTCCAACAGATACAACCCCACCACTTTCTTGTTCAAATCCTGGTGGCGGTGGCGGTGGAAGTAGCGACAGTGATGGTGATGGCGATCCAAGTACCTGTACTGTTGGAGAAGTGTCATCTATTCTAATGGCAGCGACTGATCCACAAGGAGATCAGATACGATATCTTGTGGATTGGAATGCCGATGGTGTGGTAGATGAGTATGTACCAGCATCTGGTTATATTGATTCCGGAACACCTACTTTGGCAAGTCGAACATTCACTACAGAAGGAACGAAGTTGGTACGTTTTCGCGCTGAAGATCCACAGGGCTCTATCTCAGCATGGTCTAGTGACGTAGTGTTTGTCTGTACTGATAACAGTATTTTGGAGGTACCGTCAGTCTCTGTTGCATCAGGGGCTCAGTGTATACCTGAAGTTGCACAAGATGTAAGTATTGTTGCCACACACCCTTCGGGCGGCAATGTATACTACGAACTTGACGCGGATAGAAACGGCACAGCCGACTTGCGATTGCCTGCCTCGGGTTATGTTTCTTCTGGAGTAACACAAACAACCCAGTACATTTTTGAAAGGGGCGCATATAGTTTTGCAGTCCGTGCAGGTGGCCAGGACGGCTTAGTTTCAGAATGGTCAACTATTACTGGTAGTTGTGGTGTGGATGCTGGAGTGTGTCCTTCATGCTCGGGAGGTACGCCAAGCGTTTCAATTACTGCTCAACCACCATTGGTATCTCCTGGGCAAACCAGTCAGATTAACTGGGATATTGCAGGACTTGATACTATACAAACGTGTTCAATAATAGGAAGTAATGGTGACACCCTTGCCTGGGATGTTATATCAAGTGTTTCAAGTTATACGACATCTGCAATTACAGAGCAAACAACATATACAATGAGCTGTACATTCTCCGATGTTGGTGTAATTGATGATACTGTGTTTGTATTCTTAGTCCCAGCGTGGCAAGAATTCTAGAATAAAATAGCATGTCATTTATTTCACGGTTTCAAGCAATAGACGACAAGGAAAAGACGCGTGCAGTGCGGCAATTAATTGAGTCTTCTACACCAGATTTCGATTACTTCTTTATGCTCGTTTTGTCGGTTCTAATGGCAACATTCGGCCTTCTTGCTGGGAGCGAAGCAATTGTTATTGGTGCGATGCTTTTAGCACCATTACTTGCGCCTATCATGGGATTGTCGCTTGGCACGTCTATGTCGCACCATCCGCTGATAGGGCGTTCTTTATCGACAATTGGTTACTCGATTATGTTTTCTGTCGGCGCTGCAGTCATAGGCGCTTTTTTGTTCTCAGTAGGAGATTTACATGGGGGTATTAACGATGTGATACTCTCGCGAACCGAACCGTCTCTCTTATTTTTTATTGTTGCAGTAATTTCTGGTTTTGCCGTTGCCTACACAACAGTGCGACCAAATTTGTCCTCAACTCTTCCTGGGGTTGCAATTGCTGTTGCTCTCATCCCGCCGCTTGCTGTTATCGGAATAGGTATTGCTATGCTTAACCCAGCGATTGTCGCAGGTTCTGTGGTCATGTTCTTTATAAACGTGGCAGGTATTGTGTTTGCTGGTATGGTGACATTCTCACTTATGGATGTGCACCACAAAAGCCTTATTGCTGAAACAACAATAAAGAAAGAGCAAAAGCGCGTTGAAGAAGAAACTGAAAAAATAAAGAAGATAGACGAAGAAATTGCCCAAGAATAGGCGTGATACACTAGCTTAGTGTGGAACGTATAATTGGACATATTGATATGGATGCTTTTTTTGCGTCCGTTGAAGAACGCGATAAGCCTTATTTGAAGGGGTTACCTGTTATTGTAGGCTCAGACCCAAAAGAAGGTCGCGGTCGCGGTGTGGTGTCTACGGCTAACTATCAAGCTCGTGAATTAGGTATTCATTCAGCACTTCCCATTACGAAAGCTTGGGAGTACTGCGAGGTATCTCGTAAAAGTGGCGGGCCACGTTGTGCTTTTGTCACATCAGGATTTTCGCGATATAAAGAGGCGTCACGTGATGTCTTTGACAACGTACGTACGTTCGTACGTACGTTGTCGCAAACAAGTATCGATGAGGCATATCTTGATCTTAGCTTTTGTGAGTCCTTTGCAAAAGCAGAAAAGCTGGCTGAAAAAATCAGAAAGGAAGTTAAAAAGAAAACAGGCTTAACTTGCTCAATAGGTATTGGTCCGAATAAGATGGTTGCTAAAATTGCATCAGATTATGACAAACCTGACGGCCTTACAACGGTAACTCCTGATGAGGTTGATGCGTTTCTTGCACCTCTTTCTGTGAGAGTGATTCCCGGTGTAGGGAAAAAAGCAGAGAGCACGTTTGCTCGCCTAGGAATCAAAACAGTTAAAGATTTACAAGAATACTCTTGGGAAGATTTACAACAAAAATTCGGGAAACAAGGATTTTCAATATGGGAACGTGTGCGAGGTGTCGATGAACGGAGAGTTGTGACAGAGAAACCAAAACGCAAATCTATAGGAAAACACTATACATTTAATACCGACGCGAATGATATGAGTGAAATTTTAGACGTCCTAAGACAACAAATAAAAGTGATTTTAAAAGAAGTAAAGAAACAAGGGTTTACTGAATTTCGTACGGTAGTACTCACTGTCCGTTTTTCAGATTTTGTGACACGAACGCGCTCTCTTACATCGGATAAACCGATACACACTGCTCGTGATTTTGAATTAAAAGCAACTAAATTAGTCTTCCCATTTTTTGAAAAATCAGAGAACCCAACAGGTAAGGCAATTCGTCTTATAGGGGTTCGTGTTGAGAAACTGGTATAGTATCAAATATGCAAATACAAAATGAGCGTAAAAAGCGATTAGAGAAACTCACTCGTAAACTGAAGAGTCTCTATCCAAAACCAAAAACAGAATTAATATACGAAACAAACTTCCAGTTGGTAGTGGCAGTCATGCTCAGTGCACAGTGTACTGATAAAAAAGTAAATGAATGTACAGAAGTATTGTTTAAGACGTATAAAAAACCAAGAGATTTTGCTGACGCTAAGCTGGATGTACTACAGAAAGAGATTGGAACTATTCCGTTTTTTAGAAACAAAGCAAAAAATATAATAAATTCAGCGAAACTCATTGAAGAGAAGTTTAGTGGAGAAGTCCCTCAGACGGTTAATGAACTCACGCAGCTACCTGGAGTAGCGTACAAAACAGCGAACGTTGTACTCGGAGAACTGTTTGAGATATGGGAAGGGATTGCAACAGATACTCATGTACGGCGTTTTGCACTTCGTTTTGATCTTACCGATAACACAGATCTTACGAAGATTTCAAAAGATTTAGAAGCATTGGTACCAAAGAAAGATTGGAAATATGTAAATAATGGATTTGTACTGTACGGTCGCTATGTATGCCCTGCACGTGTGCATGATTGTGAGGAGCACCCATTAACAAAAATTTGGCCACCGAGTATGAGTCGGTGGCCAAAGGCAAAGTAAAGAACAAGCTAAATGAATAGCTAGATCTTAATCAGTTTGAAACAGAGAGTCATTCTGTTTCAAGATCTTTTAGAGCATATTCCAGTTCATGCAAAAGTATAAGATGCTTCTCTGCATAAGGAAGGTAATGCTCTTTCGTCTCCGCTATTTTCCTACGCTTCTTGTCTTTGGTGCACTTCCACATGGTGATGAGGTTGTGCAGGCGATCCGATAGTTTAATAAGGAAAAACTCGCGCGGCGCGGATTCGAATCGACCATGATACATCTGATTGCGTTCGTTTTTGTCGCCATCGAACTCTTCAACACTTGGTTTACTCATCCACTCAACGAGCAGGGCGACTCTTTCCCCATATTTTACTGCGACACGATCGATCGTCCAATCGGGACAATCTTCTACAATGTCATGGAGGAGTGCGACAATGATCAACTCGTGATCTTTTATTCGCAAGTACTCCATAAGGATGAGAGCAACTGCGCGAAGATGTTCGAAATAGCGTTCGCCACTTTCTCGCTTTTTACCCCTGAAGGCATCCTTTGCATCAGCATATGCTTCTTCAATAAGTTTATAGCGATAATCAAGAGTGGGAAACAAACAAGAAACTCTCCTAAAAAAAGTTTCCTTATTCTCGACTTGGTCAAGGAACGGCATTTTCTCTGTCATGAGGAACTCCTTTCTGGCCGAATAGTGCCATGAAAACATTTGATTGTCATCCTGCTGCCCATGCTCCTTTTTATAGTATTATGTAAATATCATGAGTAAGAAACAGCAACCGGTGGCGGTGTTTGATGTGGATGGAACTATATTTCGCTCGAGTCTCCTTATAAGACTTGTTGAGACAATGGTTGCTGAAGGAGTGCTGCCAAAGAAGGTACAGACTCACTATAGAGCCGCTCACAAAAGATGGCTTGATCGAGAAGGTGGGTATGGCGAATATATTAACGCTATGGTGGAAGCGTTTTATGAAAATATAAAAGGCGTGCATTATTCAGAATTTGCAGAAATTTCAAAAAAGGTAGTAGAGAATCAAGGCAAGCATACGTATCGATATACGCGAAATCTTATTAAGCAGTTAAAGAAAGATGGTTACTTTCTTTTGGCGGTATCGCACTCACCGAAAACGATTCTCGACCAGTTTTGTCCTAGCCTAGGGTTCGATAAGACATACGGCATGATTTATGAGATTGGACCTGAAGACCGATTAACGGGGGAGACCGTCGATACCCATCTTATTTTAAATAAAGCGTACATTGTAAAGAGGGCAGTAGAAAAGGAAGGACTTACGTTTGAAGGGTCAATCGGTGTTGGAGATACAGAAAGCGATATTTCTTTCCTTGAATTGGTGGAAAAACCGATATGCTTCAACCCAAACGCAAATTTGTACCGGCATGCCAAACTTAATGATTGGGACGTTGTTGTTGAGAGGAAAGATGTTATTTATGAAATATAGTACGTATCTGTTAACCATACTTGGGACTATACTTTTGTATGGTGTATATGAGATAGCCCGATTTACCTATTTGGTGAATGAGAGTAGAGGATTAATAGAGCAATCAATACCGTATACTGTGAGTGCGCAAGGTGCCCTCCATTCTCTATTGGTACTCGGTGATAGTACTGCAGTGGGGGTCGGTACATCTCCTGATAAGAGTGTTCCTGGAAGACTTTCAGAAACTCTGGCAGTTTCGGTTGAGAATCACGCTCAAAGTGGTGCGCGACTGAGAGATGTGGTGAGTCAGTTTGATAGTGTTGAGACGGAAAAGTATGAAATCATCTTAATTCAAGCAGGTGCGAACGACGCTATCTATGGGACTTCAGATACAGAGATACGAGAGAATATTAGTACTGTTTTGAGCAAAGCAAAAAAGCTCAGCAGTGATGTTGTTTTTCTTACTTCAGGTGACATTGGCGAAGCACCACTATGGCCTGCATTGGTCAGCAACTACATGACATACCGGACTACTAGAGTTCGTGACATAGTATTATCTGAAGCCTCAAAAGCGAATGTTGTGTTTGTTGACTTGTATGCATCAGAAACACCATTTAAAGAAAATCCAGATGTATACTATGCATCTGATTATCTCCATCTCTCAGGCGAAGGTTATGGGGTGTGGGCCGACCTCATAGTGAGTGCTATGCGTACACAATGGCCAGAAAAATATGGAAAAGAATGAAATAAGAAAGTTTCAGAAAAAGGTACTAGAGTTTTATAAGAAGAATGGAAGACATACTCTTCCGTGGCGTCACACGAAAGATCCGTATTGTATTTTAGTTTCTGAGCTAATGCTCCAACAGACTCAGGTTGAGCGAGTGATACCAAAGTACGAGCTATTTATGAAGGAGTTTCCTAGTGCTGCGGTATTAGCAGCCGCGCCGCTGTCGAAAGTCCTTACATTATGGAGTGGGCTTGGATACAATAGACGCGCACGATTTTTACACCAAACAGCACGCGTAATTGAGCGGGAATATAGCGGAGTGTTTCCTGAAGATGTAGATACTCTTAAGACACTCCCTGGCATTGGACCATACACTGCTGGAGCCATTGCGGTGTTTGCTTTTAATACACCAGCTGTACTGATTGAGACAAATATCCGTAGTGTGTATCTCGATGAATTCTTTCCTGATAAGGAGGCTGTATATGACAGAGAGATACTGCCGTATATAGAAGCAACTATGACCACCATAACCCCTCGAGAGTGGTATGCGGCTCTTATGGATTACGGTACCTATCTAAAGAAGACACGGAAGAATCCAAGTAAGAAAAGCGCTCACCATACGAAACAGTCTGCTTTCAAGGGATCTTTACGAGAGGTAAGGGGAGCTATTGTCCCGTTACTATTTGAGCGTTCAAAAAGCACCCACGTGCTCATTAAAGAGACGCAGTTTTCTAAGGAACTGGTTACTAAGGCGCTACAGGGACTTACTCGCGATGGGTTAGTGGAAAAAGAGGGAAGGATGTGGAAGTTAGCCCACTAGCGTCTATACTCCTACAATAACGGGGATAACAATTGGGTTCTTGTGAGTTTTTTGAAGAAGGAAGTGTGCGATAACATCAGTTAATTCGTTCTTAACATCGTCAATCTCTGGCTTGCTTGATTTCTTGAATGTATCTTCAACTGTTTTCTTTATGATGAGACGCGTTTCACCAAGAAGTTCTTGTGATTCTCGTAAGTAAATGAATCCACGAGAAATAATGTCAGGTGACTTGCGAAGTTTTCCGGTACGTAAGTTCATCGTAATAACAACTACAAAGATTCCGTCTTGCGAAAGCGCTTGACGGTCTTTTATCACTGCCTCTTGAATATCACGTACGTGGAGGCCCTCAACAATACGAGTTGTCATAGGCGCCTTAACGGGAAGACGTACTAGCTTTTGTCCTTTTTCACGAATTTCAACTATTGTTCCGTTATCAGGAACAACGATGTCTTCTGATTTAAGACCACAAGACTCTTTGATTAAATCACCGTGTGATCGAAGCATGTAGTGATATCCATGTTGTGGGATAAAGAATTTAGGATTTACTTGTTTATGAATCCACTTTGCTTCTTCGGCATTACCGTGTCCCGACGCATGCACATCACTTGTTTGGTAGGTGACAATATGCGGACCTTGTCGTGCAATCTTGTCTTTCAAAGATTGAACTGCACGTTCGTTTCCCGGAATAACAGAAGATGACAAAACAAGTGTGTCGTCTTTTGTGAGTTTGATAAATCGGTGTGTTTTGTTGGCCATGCGCATAAGTGCTGCGTAGGTGTCACCCTGAGCGCCGGTCGCAAGGATAACTATCTTGCTTTCTGGGTAGTCACTCATCTGGTCCGCTGTAATAAGGGTACCTTTTTGAGGTTTTACAAGACCGAGCTCTTTTGCAATCTCAAGGTTTCCTTTCATGCTGCGACCTTCAATAACGATTTTCTTCCCGTACTTTTCTGCTATTTCAATAATTTTAATAACCCGCTCGAGCTGTGACGCAAAGGTTCCCACTATGAGGCGGTGCTTTGCTTCCCTTAAAATAATTTCAAAAGTATCAAACACCTTATGTTCTGGAATAGACCACCCTGGACGCTCTGTGTTGGTTGAGTCCATGAGCATACATACAATATCTTCATCTTTAAAAATACTGAACGAATCTATCTCTTCTTGGTCAACTACTCCAGTGCCATCGTGACTTAGTTTGATATCGCCAGTCACCGTGATTCCACCAAATGGTGTTTTTACGATAACACCCATTGAGTCAGGAATAGTATGAGTCACATTGTAGAAACGTAATTTCAGAGCACCAATGTTTATTGTTTCAGTTGTTTCTACCTCACGAATATCAAGAGCCGGTAGGTGAGGGAATTCTTCTTGCCTTTTTTTAATCATGACTCCAGTAAGGCGACGTGTATAGATTGGCGGGTTTCCGATACGGTCAGCTACATAAGGAATACCACCAATATGATCAAGGTGACCATGAGTGATAACTATCGCTTTTATTTTTTCTTTACGCTCTTCTAGGTACTGAGTGTTCGGGAGGATGTAGTCGACACCAGGCGTGTCGTCTTCTTGGAACATAAATCCACAATCAACAACAATAATGTCATTGTTAAGCTCAATGGCAGTCATGTTTCGTCCAATTTCTTCAACACCACCGAGAGGAATGATGCGAATAACATCATCTTCTAGTCGAGGGATAATATCGTCCTTCTTTTTAGCATGAGGACGCGGTTGTCCAAAATTACCGCGACGGTTTCGAGCATTACGTGATTTACTTGAGGACTTTTTTTGTCCTGCACGTGCCGACGGCCGTGCCCCGGTATTTGTTTTTTTAGTATGCACACGTGCTGAAGTACTTCTGTTTGCAGAAGGCTTGTTACCCGTACGAGTACTTGTTTGTTTCTTTTCCATTCTTAATTGTTATTAGTATCTTATAAATTGTATCTATTGAAAGAAGTGCCAAATTCGTTCTGTCTGAGTGTGCCAAAGGTGCACTCCTGAGAAACGTTCGCTTGGTGTGGTAACCAAGTCGATGTCTACACCGCGAAGGTGCATTGGAACTACATAAAGAAAATCTGGTGCATAGAGGAAAACAGCAGGAGCGTCGGCAATTATTTCTTCTTCAAATTGTAAATATAATTCATCGCGTTCTTCCTTATCTGAAATAGTACGCGCTTTTGCAAGTAAGTCGTCAACTGTAGAATTCGTATAGTTTGCAATGTTTAAACCAGGATCATCTTTTTGTGATGAATGCCAGAAAGCAAAGAGATCGAGACCTCGTCCGACAACTTCTCCAAATAACAATGCCTCATAATCACGAGGACGAATGATGTTTTGGTTTAAGTCGCCAGTTTCAAAAACATTTACCTTTACTGATATACCTGCCTCCGCCCACATATTTGCTGCGATTTGAGCAGCTCGTTTGAGTTCCGGTGTGTTGGCTGTTGCGATAGAGAAAGAGAGAATTTGTTCACCGTCTGTCCACTGTTGCAGTTCTTCATTAAATTCCCATCCAGCCGTTTCTAAGATTAGTCGTGCTTCCTCTTGTCGTTCTTGGGGACTTTTCTCTATGTGTAGAGACACATCTTGTCCTGCAACAGCACCTGGTGGAATAGGAGAATCGATAATAGTTCCATATCCACTAAGCACTTCGTTTTTTATAGCTTCTTTATCAAGAAGTGTTTCAAGTGCAAGGCGTACGTCTTTGTCTGCGAATGCATGATTTTTGTTTTGATTGAAGAAGATTGCAAAGATTCGAGGGAGGGTTATTTGTAGTAGCTCTGAATCTTCAACAAGGTATTCATTTAGTACAGAAGAAGAGACAGCACTCATGCTCGTTACTGTTCCTGCTGAATACGCACGTAAGAGTTCTTCTTCGTTTGCGTAAAAGTAGACAGTCAATTTGTTAATGAAGGGTCGCCCTAACGTGTAGTTACTAAATGCCCGTAAATCATAATATGTGGGAATACCAGATGAATCGTAGGCTATTTTTTTAAGTTTAAATGGCCCTGAACCAATTGGTTGTGTATTAAAATTGCTAAATGCAAATTCTTGCGGTGACACATCTACCCAAATGTGACGTGGCAAAATGCCAATTGCAGTATTTTCTAAAAACGGAGCGTACGGGCGTTGCAAGGTAAAGAGCACTTCGCGATCATTAATTTTTTCGACAGTAACACCATCCCAGTCAGCGCGTCGCGGGCTTTTGATAACTGGATCCTGAACTTTGTTAAGTGTGAACACCACGTCATCAGCAGTAACTGGAACACCGTCGTGGAAACGTGCATCGTCTCGAAGTGTAAATCGGTATTGAGTACCATCTTCTGATATTGTGTAACGCTCAGCCAAATCTGGTATCAGATCACCAGAAGATGTTGGGCGGGTGAGACCCGCGTACATTAGGGAAGTTAAATCGCGGTCGGTGTCTGAAAGAGCGAGAAGTGGATTTATAAAACGAGGTGCTCCGATAACTCCTTCTTTAACTGACCCCCCACGAACAGGTATTTGAGTTGTTGCTGCGTTGTTCACTTGTGTAAATACAATGAATGCACTAAAAAATAGCGCAGCAGTCAGAATCCAAAATAGAACCCGCTCAAATGGTGAAAGCGTGTCAATAATACGATGCAGTGCGGCTACTCGTGGTAGTCGGTACTCACGCATCAAATAAGAAACTATTTTTCTGTTTTCTTTGGTCATTGTCTAAATTAAGTGAGAAGAAGCAGCTAGACATCCAGCTTTGCTTGGGTTATGCACGAATCCAAATTACTACGCAACAATAAGTAGGTTTACCAGTGCAGTGAGTGCAAAAAGTATACCAAGTACAATAGTTGCGTAAAAGAGCGTTCGTTCTAATCCGCGACGAGTGTGAAAACCCGAGCTAAAGTTATCTGCTCCGAATGCACCACCAAGGCCTGAACCAGTCTGCTGAAGCAGTATAGTTACAATAAGCATGATGGAGAGCGCTATTTGGATGTACGGCAATATGCCGATAAATGCTTCCATGTCACAAACGAGTATAGCAGGAGAATGTAAATTGGCAAGAAGTAACGTCATGAAGACCATGTTTCTATTATTTTGTTATAGTTGCAGTTTATATGGATGAGGAATACAAAATAAGGAAATGGCTTTATGAAAAAGCATGTACTGATATCGGTTTAACATTGAAAGTGTTAGATGGTGAGCAGAGTTTAGTGAGAGTTTCTAAACGAAAGGATTTTTTCGTCACCCCTTTTTACGACTGGCCACCTCTGAATACATCAGTTGCATGCGATATAGCGAAGGACAAGGTTCTTACTAAAGAGCTTTTAAGTAAAAGCGGCATTAAAACTCCAGAAGGTAGACATTTTTTTGTTGCTAATAAAAACGATTGGGTACCTGATCACAATCTTAAAGAAGATGCGTATTTGTATGCAGAGGGGCTCGGCTATCCAATAGTCGTAAAACCTCATAATCTCTCTCGTGGACAAGGGGTAGAAGTATGCTATTCACGAGAACAGCTTACAAAGGCCTTAGAAGAAATACAGAAACTATCGCATGTTGCTATGGTAGAAGAGGTAATAGTAGGAAGAGAAGGTAGGTTATTTTGTATTGGTGATGAAATACAATTTATGTATTACAAAGAAAGTGATGCAGATACACAAGTTGGCAATCTTGCAGTAGGCGGTAAACTAGTTGGGTTTGAAGATAAAAAAATACCAGAAAAGCTCTCTAATCTTGCGAAAGTAGTTTTTGACAGCTTCGGACACGACTTGCGATTGTTCGCGATCGACTTTTTTGAACAAGAGTCTGGGGATTGTATCTTGATTGAGGTAAATGGGAAACCATTTTTATCGAGTATTTGTAAATATGGATACCAAGATACGGCATTGCGTGTGCTGGTGAAAAGTTTAGAAAAGTACTTCAAAAAATCTAAAATATAAGAACTTTGCATAATTTGCCTTCTCTCGTATATAATAACGCGCACCAGTACACTTTTGAGTGTATATCATTATAAAATTAACAATATATTGCTATGGCGAAAGTAAATATCGTACCACTTGGCGACCGTGTTTTGGTTGATCCAGTTACTGTTGACGAGAAATCTCCAGCAGGAATCATAATTCCAGATACTGCACAGAAAGAAAAACCAAAACAGGGGAAGGTTATTGCTTTAGGTACCCTAGAAAAGGTCACTGACGTAAAAGTAGGTGACACGGTGCTCTTTAGCGATTATGGATTTGATGAGATAAAAAGTGGAGGAAAAGAATATTACATTATTGAAAGCAAGAACTTACTCGCAGTAATTAAATAAATATGGGAGCAAAAAAAGTTATATTTAGCCACGATATTCGTACAGCATTAAAAACTGGTGCTGATACAGTAGCTAATGCAGTACGCGTTACACTTGGTCCCCGCGGTAGAAATGTTGCGCTCGATAAAGGGTTCGGAGGGCCAACCATTACAAATGACGGTGTTTCAATTGCACGTGAGGTAACACTCGCAGACAAATTTGAAAACATGGGTGCAGAAATTGTTAAAGAAGTTGCCAGTAAAACCAACGATAAAGCAGGAGACGGCACAACTACAGCAATGGTTTTAACCAGTGCAATCATCGATGAGGGACTCAAGCGAACAGCTATGGGGGCAAACGCTACAGTAGTTCGTCGTGGTATAGAATCAGCGGCACATGACACCGTTGAGGCGTTGCGTAAAATGGCAAAAGAAGTAAAAGGTAGAGAAGAGGTACGTAACGTTGCGACTATTTCTGCTGAGTCATCTGAACTTGGTAAGGTTATAGCAGACACTATTGATAAGGTAGGAAAGGACGGTGTGGTAACCGTAGAGGAATCACAAGCATTCGGAATTGATTCAGAAGTAGTAGAAGGTCTAGAATTCGACAAAGGGTATGTATCGCCGTACATGGTGACAAACAGCGACAGAATGGAAGCAGAAATGAAAGAGGCATCAATCTTGGTAACAGACAAGAAAATCTCAAGTATTCAAGAGATTTTGCCGCTGCTTGAAAAACTCGCGCAATCAGGTAAGAAAGATCTCGTTATTATTGCAGATGATGTAGATGGAGAGGCTCTCGCTACTCTTGTGGTGAATAAGCTTCGCGGTGCATTTAATGTGCTCGCTGTTAAAGCGCCTGGATACGGTGATCGAAAGAAAGAGATGCTTGGAGACATCGCCACTGTTTTAGGAGCTGAATTAATATCGGAAGAGATGGGGCGAAAGCTTGAAGATACAGAACTAGATATGCTTGGACGAGCAAGCCGCATAGTTGCCACAAAAGACGCCACTGTTATCGTAGGTGGAAAAGGTAAAAAGAAGGATGTCGCCGCGCGCATTGCTCAACTACAAGCACAAGTGAAAAACAGTGATTCGAAGTTTGATGCAGATAAGCTTGAAGAGCGTATTGCAAAGTTAAGTGGTGGAGTTGCAGTTATACGTGTTGGAGCAGCTACTGAAACTGAAATGAAGTATCTAAAAGATAAGATTGAAGATGCAGTAAACGCAACCAAAGCTGCCATTGAAGAAGGTATTGTTTCAGGTGGTGGAAGTGCACTCGTGCATGTTTCAGAGAAGCTTGCCAAAAATAAAGAGGCGCAAGGGCACGACGAGTTTGCAATTGGATACCGAATTTTGGTTCACGCACTACGTGCTCCACTTGTCCAGATTGTAGAAAACGCAGGACGAGATGACGCATCGGTGATTTTACGAGATATCGTAGCTAAGGGTGGAAAGTATGGGTTCGACGCAGGAAGTGATGATACTGATGCACGTATCGTTGACATGTTCACTGAAGGTATTATTGATCCAGTGAAAGTGACACGCAGTGGTGTAGAAAATGCTGCAAGTGCTGCTGCTGTACTACTTACCACAGAAGCCGCTGTTGCTGACGATCCTGATGTACAGGATGAAGCGCCAGCATTAGGTGGTGGTATGCCGGGCGGAATGCCTGGGATGATGTAGTAGAAGTGAATAGGCTAATTTAAGGCTCGCTAAACGAGGGCTATAAATATATAAACCACCAAAACGCTATGCGTTTTGGTGGTTTATAATATGTTTTTAGCTATTTT
Organism: Candidatus Kaiserbacteria bacterium; assembly: GCA_017134395.1. Classification (NCBI taxonomy): domain Bacteria; phylum Candidatus Kaiseribacteriota; species Candidatus Kaiserbacteria bacterium. The sequence goes on from CP070993.1 coordinate 13,607, forward strand.
GTGGTTCACGAATATGATTAGAAAAGTTACTAGAACCGTTAACTGCTTGAGCCTTTTTCGTTATATGAAAGTATTCACGTGCTTCCGTAAGAGAAAGTTCAGTGTCTATAAGGTCGTGCGAGTAAAAGACAGCATCTAGATGTGCTGGAAAGAGATACAGCATACTCCATTTAGGAAGGCTGATATTATTTTTTCGTAAATTCCTAACCAATATCGTTGTGCAATTATCGGTTATTGTATGAAAGAACGAAGGGTTTTCGATAAGCGCGTTTATCTCATCAGTAAAGCCTTTGAAAACATTTTGTACGGTTTCTTTCGGTAACTCTAGTGGATACAGAAGAACGGCATCTTTTCTATGATTTGTTCGTAGCTGAATCACATCTTTTTCATCTGCAACTACATACATTAATTCGTAGTATCGAAGAATTCCATTTATGGCACCACCGACAGAAAACATATCGCCTTTCTTTTTCCTGATCTCTACCGATACTGAAACAAAACTTCCATCTGTTAGTTCAAAGGAGACAAATACATGTGCAGCTTGTAGACCAAAGGGAAGTTTTGGTCCAAACGGCTCAATAATAAGCCAGAGTTTTTTTAGATCCGTAGTTCTAAATGTTTTATCGTAGTAATGTACGTCGTAATCGTCTCGACTTTTGTACGTTGCATTGCGTACTTTGTGTATTGTTACTAAATCGCCATACGTACTGATAGACGGAAGTATTTGTTGGTCAGGTGTCCAATTACGATTGTGGTTTGGCTTCCGTGTGTAGTAATACATGAGAAACGCTGCATATAATGCAGCTATAATCAGAAGAAGAATGATATGTTGGTCCATTGTCTACATGGTACAATTGCTCTAATGTTTAGCAAGTCGTTTATTCTGTTTGTACTCACTGTAGCAGTTATTTTTTCTGGAAATGTTGTGCACGCACAATTCCTACTGTTTGATGGAGAACAACAAAGAGCTGGAAGTGTAACTGTAGGTACTACAACGTACAATTTTAGTTTGCCGCAGTCTTCACTTAAGAGTGCACAAGTACGATTGCAGGAAATATATACATACATTCGTGATTTTGATTCAGCTGAGATAGCACCGTCTATACAAGATAATTACTCTAGTATTTCCGGTGTCACGTTTGGAAATGAAGGAACTTTTGATAGAAATATAGCTTCAAGCACTAACAAATGTCCCTTTACAAAAGGTTTAACCATAGGCTCACAAGATGAAGAGGTTGTCGCATTACAGAAATTTCTTAATTCGTATCCTGAAACCCGAGTTGCACAAAGTGGTATAGGTTCGCCAGGAAACGAGACAGATTACTTCGGGATACTTACGTTTAATGCGGTATTCGCTTTCCAAGCACAATATGCTGATGAAATTCTTGCTCCAATTGGTATTGAAAACCCTACTGGATATTGGGGAGAAGCAACGAGAACGTACGCACACACACTTCTGGGGTGCTGAATTTCTTCTCGACCGTTGCATTTAATGCGCGGTTTGGTATAGTTCTGCCCACTATGTTAGAACTGAACATAAAAACACGGGACGCAAAAGAAAATATTGCAACTATTCGCGAAGCCGGAGGTATTCCTGCTGTATTTTATGGACCAAAAGAAGAGAATACTCCTATTGCCCTTGATGCACGAGAATTTGTTCGTGTATGGGGAGAAGCAGGTGGTTCAACAATTGTAGACCTTAAGGGCGTCGGGGAAGACAAAGAGGTTCTTATTCATGAGGTGACAAAAGATCCTGTTAAAGGAAATCCAATCCACGTAGATTTTTACTGTATTGAACGAGGCAAGAAGCTTACTGTAAGTGTTCCTCTTGAGTTTGTTGGAGAAGCCCCAGTTGAAAAGATTGGAGGTATTGTTGTAAAAGTTATGCACGAGATTGAGATAGAAGTACAACCTCGAAACATTCCACACTCAATCGAAGTTGATTTATCACCACTTACTGATTTCGATAGTTCGATATCAATTGCAGATCTTAACCTTGATGAAACTATCGAACCTACAGCTGATGTAACAGAAAACGTTGCTTCTGTTACCCAAGCAAAAGAGGAGCCTAAGGAAGAAGAGGAGGAGCGCGATATCTCAGATATTGAAATTGAATCAAAAGGAAAGGAAGAGGATGCTGAAGAGGAAGTTGCAGAAGAAGACAAGTAGGGAATATATTCTACGCACTGTAAATCAAGACGCCCAATAGGGCGTCTTTTGCGTTATACTATGCTGTAACTATATGTTGATTATTCGTACGTCCATAGCATTTTTATTTTTATTGGCGCTGTTTTTCATCGCGGCAGTATCTATTGTATACGCGGAAACAGGAGAAGAACGAGAGGCACGATTGCGCGCAGAACTTGCTCAAATTGTGGCAGAGATTGAGCAGCAGCAAGGGCTGTTGGATGTCAAAAGTGGAGAAAGACAAAGTCTCGAGCGCGACGTTTCTATACTTGAAGCACAAATCGCAAAAGCGCAGCTAGCTATTCGTCAGAGAAATTTAACTATTGAGCAAATTGGGAGCGACGTAAACGATCGCGCAAAAGCGATAATAGCACTCGATGAGAAGATACTTCGCGAGAAAGCTTCTCTTTCGCAATTGATACGGAAAACAAATGAAATAGATGAACTTTCTTTTCCGGAGATGATTTTAGGTAATGATGATTTGTCGACCATTTTTTCTGATCTCGATTCTTTTGAGGTTGTTAAAGTATCGCTTTCAAACTCATTTGAACTTATTGCTGACACGAGGGCTGCAATCCAGAATCAAAAGATTGTCCTCGAGAATAAGCAAATCGAAGAACAGGAGCTTCGATACATACAAGAATTAGAAAAGAATCAGGTAGAGGCACGAAAAGGGCAGAAGACAGAAATTCTTACTGTTACAAAGGGAGAAGAGGAGCTGTACCAAAGACTTATCAAAGAAAAAGAACAAACTGCTGCAGAAATACGGACTGCACTGTTTTCGCTTCGTGATACTGGTGCGATACCTTTTGGTGATGCCTACGACTTTGCAAAAGAAGCAAGTGCAAAAACCGGAGTGCGACCTGCTTTAATTTTAGGTATTTTGAAGCAGGAAACAAATCTTGGTGAAAATGTTGGGCAATGTTTACTTACAAACTCACCAGATAAAGGAGATGGAAAGGGGAAAAACACAGGGCGCTTATTTGATGGAGTAATGAAAGGTTCTCGTGATGTTGATCCGTTTTTGGAAATTGTTGGTGAGCTTGGATTAGACCCGTATGGGCAGGTGGTTTCATGTCCACCGAGTTATGGATACGGAGGTGCTATGGGTCCTGCGCAATTCATACCATCAACATGGATGCTCTATAAAGATCGTCTTGGAAAGGTAACTGGTGAGAACCCACCAAACCCATGGAACCCACGAACTGCAATCTTTGCTACGGCACTACTTATGAGTGATAACGGTGCTGACAAGGGTACTCGTGCAGCGGAGCGTCTTGCAGCATTGCGTTATTTTGCGGGATGGAAGAACGCAAATAAGGCAGCGTACTCTTTTTATGGAGATGGAGTTATGGAGCTTACTGACGCAATGCAACGCCAAATTGATATTTTAGAGAGGTAAGTCTTGTTTTTTTGGATAGTTTAAGTATAATCGGCACTCATGAAAAAGGATATTCACCCACAAAACTATCGCGAAGTCATCTTCGTTGACAATACTTCAGGAAAGGAGTTTCTTCTTGATTCCACAGTGGAGACAGAGGAAAAGGGTACCTATGAAGGGAAAGAATATCCACTCTATCGAATAGAAATCTCAAGTGCCTCACATCCATTCTACACAGGCATCAAGAAAAATATTGACACTGCTGGACGAGTTGAGAAATTCAAGGCTCGACAAAAAGCTGCAAAGTCAGAAGCATAACTCTCGATACCCAAAAGAAGTAACACCGCATACATGCGGTGTTACTTCTTTTGTGGCTTTGTATATAATAAAATTGTATGGAAGAAGAAAAACGCCCAAAAATACTTGATGAATATGCACAAGACTCACGTGTTGGGTATTTGGTGCAAGAGTATGACAGGCTAACTATCGAAGAGAATGAGGCAAAGCAGCTGGGAAATAGTGATGCTGAAATGATGGATCTAGTGCAAGAAGATATAAAACGAGTAACAGAAGCTAAGGAGCAGATTATTGCGCAAATAGAACAGATAGTTAAGGAGGACAAGGCAGAACAGAAGTTCCCTAATGAGGCGGTACTTGAGGTCCGTGCCGGTGCCGGTGGTGAAGAAGCTGCTCTTTTTGCTGAAGAACTGGCAATGATGTATATAAAATTCGCTGAGATGCAGGGGTGGCAGACACGTATTCTTAATGAGTCTCGTGCAGCTATGGGAGGATATAAAGAAGCATCTATAGAAATAAAAGGGAAGGGAGTGTACAAAAAATTACGGTTTGAAACAGGAGTTCATCGAGTCCAACGAATTCCTGCAACGGAGAAACAAGGCCGCATACATACCTCTACAGCAAGTGTCGCGATTTTGCCAGTATATAAACACATTACAGTAGAAATAAATCCTACAGACTTAGAAATTGAGTTCTCCCGTGCTGGTGGTAAAGGTGGGCAAAACGTAAATAAAGTAGAAACAGCCGTTCGTCTCACTCATATACCAAGCGGGTTAACCGTTCGTTGTACAGCAGAACGCTCGCAGCAAAAAAACCGAGAAAAGGCGTATGCAATTATCGCCTCTCGATTGCAGGAAATGCATGATGAAGAAGCTGCGAAGAAGCGGTCTGACGACCGCGCACAGCAAGTGGGAACTGGTGATCGTTCAGAGAAGATACGTACCTATAATTTTCCTCAAGATCGTATTTCGGACCATCGTATTAAAGAATCATGGTCAGGTATCGAGAAGACAATGAATGGTTACATCGATCCAATGTTAGATGCGCTTTCTGCATTTTCGCAGGAAGATGCTGAATAAGGGCAAGAAACCTTGCGATTATCATGGCAGTTTGCTACTATTGCGCTGCCCGCGGGTTAGCGGGGTTTTATAATACAATTATGTCAGAAAACACTATAATAAAGACACTATTTGAAGTAGGTGCACACTTTGGATATACGCGAGCACGTCGCAGTCCATCTATTGCGCCATTTATTTTTGGACAGAAAAATAAGAACGATATTTTCGATCTTGAACTTACTGCAGAAAAACTAGAAGAAGCAAAGAAGAAAGCATCTGAAATTGCTGCCAAGGGAAAGCAGATCCTTTTTGTTGCAGGAAAAAATGAGGCACGTTTCATTATGCGTCGTGGTGCAGAAAAGGCAGATGAACCTTTTGTATGTAGTCGATGGATTGGTGGAACACTCACGAACTTCAAGGAAATCGGAAAGCGAGTAAAGCGTCTTGAGACGCTTCGAGAAGATAAAGATAAAGGAAACCTTGATAAGTACACAAAGAAAGAGCGGTTGCTTATGGATCGCGAAATTGAAGATCTCAATGAAACATTTGGTGGTATCGTATCAATGAAAGAACTCCCTAGCGCACTGTTTGTTGTAGACCCTCGTTACGATGATATCGCAGTACGCGAAGCATATGCAAAAGGAGTGCCTGTTATTGCTCTTGCCAACTCTGACTGTGACCTTACAATGATTGCAAGTCCAATTCCTGCAAACGATGCAACAGAAAAGAGTATTACGTATTTCGTATCTGAAATTGTATCTGCAATTGAGGAAGGAAAGAAAGCAAAAGCTGCTGCAAAGCCAGCAGAATCTGCAAAGCCAGCAGCAACAAAAGAGAAATAGAGAGGGAGTGTTACCATTTTAGAATATTCAATAGTTATGTCATCTACTGAACTTATCAAACAACTTCGCGACGAGACTGGAGTTTCAATTATGCAATGTAAGCGTGCGCTCGAAGAAGCGGGTGACGATATAGAGAAAGCAAAGGTTGCTCTCCGTAAAATTAGTGCACAAGTTGCTGCTAAAAAAGCAGATCGTGAATTAGCTGCAGGTACTGTGCAAGCATATATTCACGCAGGTAACTCAGTTGCTGGTGTTGTAATTCTCGCGTGCGAAACTGATTTTGTTGCTAAGAATGAGGAGTTCGTAAAAATAGCGTATGATGTTGCTATGCACGTTGCCGCAACGGCTCCTGAGTTTGTATCTCGCGAACAAGTTACTGAGGACGCAGTAGCAGCAGCACGTGCTGTGTTTGAAGAAGAGGCAGCAGACAAACCAGAAGAAATGCGTGCAAAGATTGTTAAAGGGAAGATTGATTCATTCTTGAAAGAGAAGGTATTGCTTGAGCAACCGTTTGTAAAGAACCCCGACACAACAATTCAAGGAATTCTTGATGAAGCAACACAGAAGTTTGGAGAACGTGTTGAAATAGCCGAGATCTCACGATTCTCGGTATAGTAATAGTATGGCAGCAATTATTGCCTTCAGTATTGCGTTAGTTCTTCTTATACTCTTTTTGGGTTTTAAGCTTTTTGAACAAGAGCGAAGTCTTACACGATACATTGCAGTGCGTATAAAAGCAGACAGAATGGTTCTTAATGCAATACGCAGTATCAAGGAACGTGGTAATTCTCTTGAACAGCAACTTTCTGTAAAGAATATTGCCTATGTTTCTGTACACCACGCTGCTTCAATTATTGCTCGGTTTGCTCGTACAATCGAAAATCGTGCACAAGATGTGACACGTAAGATGAGTAGAAACGGAAATGGAGAAGCACGTACAACAAAGTCTTCGTTTCTTGAAGAAGTTACAACCCACAAGAATGGTCTTGACACAAACCGCGTCAGACGAGAAACTAGTCTGACCGATAACGAGACACGCGAATAAAACTAACGGTTCCGAATCCGTCCAAAATTCGCTATCTACGCCAGAAAGGTTGGCGCACACATAGTTTAGAGTAAGCCGGAGTAGCTCAGTTGGCACAAGACAATAGCCAACTCACTTGTCAGCTACATAAGGTTGGAGTACACATAGTTTAGAGTAAGCCGGAGTAGCTCAGTTGGTAGACAACTCACTTGTAATGAGTAGGTCGGGGGTTCGAGTCCTCTCTCCGGCTCCAATAAACAAAAGACCCTAATCTTTCAGATTAGGGTCTTTTGTTTATAGCACGGAGAGAGGACTCGAAAAGAGCTTCCCACAAACAAGCTATATACTTCTTTTACTGTACTTCTGGTGTCGAGGTAGCAGTTTTTACGAGCGCCGGAAGTATTGCTTGTATATCTTCGACACTTTGAAATCCTGTGTAAAGAGAGTCATTGATTACCAGGGCAGGCAGGTCGCTTGATACGTTTTGTAAAGAGACGAGTGTCTCAACTGCAGAAAGGTCTAGATTGTAGTCGAAAGAATAGATGCGTAGTTGCGGGTACTCTTTTGAGAGTTCCGTTAACACGTATCCTTGCCGCTTACAATCTGTACACGTGCCCTTCTCATTTGAATAAAAGTAGAGTAAGAAAATAGGTTCAAGCGCACATTTCTCTGACACTTTTTGCATGAGAAGTAAATCTTTGATCTCTAGGAGTGAGTAGTGACGTTTTAATCGCAACACTTCTTCATTGTCTGCGCCGAGCTGTGCTTCTGCAAATGAAAGCTTGCGAGCGAGGGTATCGAGCTCGCGAGAAAGAACCGAGTCTTCAGATATATTTTTACACGATTGCTCTTGGAGAAGGTCAAATTGTGTTTCAAGCGAAAGAATGTCAATAGAGATACCTTCTTCAATAGAACGAATTTCAGCTATTCGTTTTGTATTAAAAAAATTGTTCGCAATAATAGCTGTCGCAAAGATAAATGCGGTTATTAGAAACGCGAGTAAGTATTTTGTCCAAGGCATTGCTCTCATGATGTTGTATGGCGGCAATATAGCACCACTATGGGAAAATCACCAGCTTTTAACGCCATCGCACGCCTGTGTTGGCAATTGCCTTGTAGAGTGCAGCTGTGAGCCACAGTGGCGTTATGAAGCCATACAGAACCAAATAGATAGGCATATCGAGCGATATGTACGAATCACGGGCTAGACGCTTACCTAGACCCATAAGTACAAGTGTTAGCACCACCAGTGCGATAGTTATTGTCAGTATTGAGCTAGTATTTATGAAGAACATATCAAACTGTATCGTTGGGGCAGTGAGGCCAACAGTTTGGAAGCGGACAAATTCTCGTGCAAATAATACAAGAACGTTCCAAATGAGCGCTGAAAAAAGGAAAACTGCGCCGAAAAGAGAGAACAGACTCATTGGTAAGACCAACATACCAAGCGTTCCGTATTTTGGATTCAAGAATAGCTTTTGATAATCAACAGCATTTCGAAGGAATCCATATGTCCATCGCAATCGTTGCTTAAAGAGTTCTGGAAGCGTTTTAGGTGTTTTGGTGTATACGATAGCGTTTGGTTCATTCGTTACTTTCTTGTGTAATCGTTGCAATCGTAAGCACATTTCTAAATCTTCGGTACTGTGGCCATGTTGCCATGGCCCTACTTCATTTATAACGCTTCGACGGAAGAATGAAAAAGGTCCGGGTGTTATGAAGAGGGAATCCATACGCGCAAAGACATTACGCACAAAGATAGCAAGACCGTACTCTGCTTTTTGGAGTGTTTGTATAAGACCCCGTGCCTCATATACTTTAATACTTGGGGTTACTGCTGCAACTTCAGAATCTTCAAAGTGACGTATTATTTGTATGAGTGCATCAGGTTCAACAAATGAGTCGGCATCAAGGCAGCCAAGAACATCCGCTTGGGTGTGCGCAAGTGCAGCATTCATTGCCGTGTGTTTCCCACCGTTTTCTTTATTTAAAATCTGTATTTGTTCGTGATCTCTAAATGCCTCAAGAACTTCTCTAGTTCCATCGGTTGATCCATCATTTACTGCAATGATTTGAAGTTTTTGAGATGGGTACGACAGAGCAAGGAGTGAGCGAAGTGTTCCGGCGACGGTAGTTTCTTCATTAAAACAAGGAACGATAACCGCGACTGTCGGAAGTGAGTCTTCGTCAACGAGGGTGTTGTGTTCTTTTGACTCAGAACGTTCAAAGAACGTTATAAGCAAAAACACCTCAAAATAGAGAGATAGAAATAGTACGATGTACATCACTATTTGTGTTATGTCCATAGCCGCGATTCTATCACGAAACTGATGAAAACACAGCTTGAAATGGGGACTTTTTCCTATACACTAACCTAATATGACAGCCAAGGAGAAGGAGCACTACATACACCCGCTCACGAGTGCTATTCGTGAAATTGTTTCTATTTTCTCAGAGCTTGATTTCGAAGTTGCATCAGGTCCTGAACTTGAAACAGAACACTACAACTTTGACGCTCTTAACGTTGCTAAAGATCATCCAGCACGCGATATGCAAGACACATTCTGGGTTGATGATAATCACGTTCTTCGCACCCACGATACTTCAGTGACTGCACGAAAGCTCGAGGAAAATAATGGAGAAATGCGTTTTGTATCGTGTGGGAAAGCATACCGTAACGAAGCAACAGACATGACTCACGAAGCGCAATTTTATCAGGTAGACGCTTTTGCTGTTGGTAAAGATATAACACTGGCTCATTTAAAAGGAACACTCGAGACATTCTTTGGTAAATTTTTAGGCGGTTCTGTTGAGGTGCGTTTTCGTCCTGGTTTTTTCCCTTTTGTAGAACCTGGTGTTGAAGTTGATATGCGATTAACGGGAGATACGGTACCAGCGCGACTAAAGGGTAAGTGGATAGAGATACTTGGTGCTGGCATGTTGCACCCGAATGTGTTGAAAGCTGGTGGTATTGACCCTGAAGAATACCAAGGATGGGCGTTTGGCGGTGGTATCGAGAGACTGTGTATGTTGAAGTGGGGAATTGATGATGTGCGGTTATTCCATTCGGGAGATTTACGTTTTATCCAGCAATTTAAGTCAAGCAAATAGTATGAAAGTAAGCTACGAATGGTTAGAAACTTTTTTTGATGCTGGAACACTTCCTCGTGTTGCCGAGCTTGAACAACTACTTACATTTCATGCATTTGAAATAGAGAATGTTGAAGAAGTTGCTGGCACATCAGTTATAGATGTAGATGTTCTTCCAAACCGTGCTGCTGACTCACTTTCACACAGAGGTGTAGCACGAGAAATTTCGGCACTTTTGAATATCTCAATGCAGCATGATCCACTGAAAGAAGAAGTAAATCTAACTCCAGAAACCGATTCCATCGCGATAGAACTCGACACCGATGCATCGTGTACATATTACAATGCGGCGCGCATTACTGGTGTAGCTGTTGGGGAATCCCCACAGTGGTTACAAAAAAGACTTGAAGCAATTGGGCAGAAATCTATAAACAATGTTGTTGATGCAACTAACTACGTGCTGTTTAACATAGGGCAACCGACACATGTATTTGATGCCACTAAATTTAGCGGTACAACTCCGAGTATTGGTACGCGCCACGCTGAAAGAGGGGAGAAAATAAGCCTTTTGGGTGGAACGGAAGTAGAGTTGGACGAAACTATGACGGTAATTATTGATAGAGCTTCTGATACGCCACTTGCTGTTGCTGGCGTTAAAGGTGGAGTACATGCCGAGGTAGTGAATGAGACTACTGACATAATTATAGAGTCAGCAACATTTGACCCAGTACAAACCCGTAAAACTTCTCAGGCACTAAAAATACGAACTGATGCATCAGCACGATTTGAAAACAACGTTGCTGATGAGCTTGCAGCCTATGGTGTGAAAGCAGTTACGACACTGATTTTAGAATTAGCAGGGGGTCAAATACAAGGGTATGCGAGCGCCGGAGCTACAAAACCAACAAATAAAGAAGTTGGCGTGACAGCGAGTCGGGCATCAAAACTTCTTGGTGCGGATATTACCGATGAAATAATGGAGGACATATTTAAACGGCTAGCATTTTCCTACACTAAAGATGGTGACGTATTTAACGTGACTGCTCCATTTGAGAGACGCGATATACACATACCCGAAGATATCATTGAAGAGATTGGACGAGTGTATGGGTACAATAAAATCGAAAGCCAGCAACTTCCTCCAGCGCAGAAAACTCCTAGAATCAATAAGAAATTTGCATACGCAGAGCTTATCAGAAAAACGCTTATAGAAAGCGGGGTTACAGAAACATTTTTGTATTCTTTGCGAGATACGGGTGAAGTTAAGCTTGTTAATTCACTTGCGAGTGATAAAGACCATCTGCGGAGCAATCTGAAAGATGGCCTACGTGAACTTCTTGATACGAGTGAAAAAAATATGCCATTACTTGGTTTGTATGAAACAGTGTCTTTGTTTGAGATAGGGAACGTGTTTACTAATGGTGCGGAAGAAATGCACGTGTGCGTGGCGGTTCGAGTCACTGGAAAAAAGAAGAAAGACGAACGAACACTCAGCGCACTTGTAGCTATCAAGGAGCGCCTTGAGGAAGTCTTAGGTACAACGCTTCCAGAACCTGTTGATGAAACACTCGAGTGGAATCTCGATACAGTACTTGAAACCGCTCCTGAACTCGACGCGTATCCAAATGTGCCAACGGTAGCTGATGCTGTTTCTTACAAACCATTTAGCCAGTATCCATTTATGCTTCGCGATATCGCAGTATGGGTACCTGAATCTACAACAGAAGAAAGTGTACGAGAAGTAATTGAAACTCATGCAAGTGATTTATTGCAAAGGTGCGACATGTTTGATGTCTTTACAAAAGACGGACGGACATCGTACGCGTTTCATCTCGTATTTCAATCAATGGACGAAACGCTCACTGACGAGAAAGTAGGAGTCATTATGAGTGGTATTGAAGATGAAATGAGTGCTCAAAATGGGTGGGAAATTCGCTAAATAGAACACACGATAGATGTGTGTAAAAGCGCGCATTTACAGGTTTTTTTTGGTATACTGTATGCACGTTTGAGAGTACTTAAGTACTCTCATTTATAAGATATATGGCAGTTAAAAAAGCAGCAGAAAAGAAAGCCCCAGCGAAGAAAGGTAGCTACGGAGCAGATGACATTACAGTTTTAGAAGGGCTTGAAGCTGTTCGACGACGTCCTGGTATGTACATCGGTACCACTGGTATTGATGGGCTTCACCACCTTATTTGGGAAATTTTCGACAACTCACGTGATGAAGCGATGGGTGGGTTTGCTGATGATGTTGAGGTAGCGCTACTACCAGGTAATCGTATTCGTGTTGTCGACAACGGACGTGGTATTCCTGTGGACATACATAAGAAGACAAAAGTTTCAGCTCTTGAAACTATTATGACTACACTTCACGCTGGAGGAAAATTTGGTGGTGAAGGGTACAAATTCTCTGGTGGTTTGCACGGGGTTGGTGTTTCTGTTGTGAACGCACTTTCAACACATGTTCGTGCGGAAGTTCACCGCGAAGGCGCTTCACACGTACAGGAGTACAAAAATGGTGGTAAACCAGTTGGCAAAATAAAGAAGATTGGCCCTTCAAAATTAAAGGGAACCATTATTACGTTCGATGCAGACCCATCTATATTTCCTGAAATTAGATACGACTGGAAAACTATCGTTGAGCATTTGCGACAACAAGCATATTTGGTTCGTGGCATGCGCCTGACTATTATCGATGCTCGTGAGTACGAAGGAGCACTAGATGATACAAAGACATTTTATCTCCGCGACCACATGCTCGATGTTCCATCGATGACGTTCTACTTTGAGGGAGGACTTACGAGTTTGGTGGCGTTTCAAAATCGTCATCAAAAAGAATTACACAAAAAGATTTTCTATATCGAACGAGAGCAAGACGATGTGCATGTTGAGGTCGCGCTGCAATACGTAGATGATATTTCTGCTCGGGTGTCTGCTTTTGCAAACAATATATACAATCCAGAAGGAGGAACACACATTACCGGTTTTAAAACAGCTCTCACACGATCTCTTAACAGTTACGTAAAGAAGGCTAACCTCAAGGGTGTTGACGAAGGATTTACTGGAGACGATGTGCTTGAGGGGCTTACTGCTGTTGTGTCTGTGAAAATGGAGGAGATTCAGTTCGAAGGACAAACAAAAGCAAAATTAGGAAGTGTTGAAGCTCGTGGAGCTGTAGAGTCTGTATTCTCGGCAGCTTTTGTTGATTTCTTAGAAGAGAATCCAAATGAGGCAAAAGCAATAATTATGAAGGCAGTTCTTGCCATGAAAGCACGAAAAGCCGCTAAAGCCGCTAAAGATTCTGTATTACGAAAGGGAGCTCTTGAAGGAATGACACTGCCCGGAAAACTTTCTGACTGCCAGACAAAGTCAGCAGAGGAGGCAGAAATTTTCATTGTTGAGGGAGATTCGGCTGGTGGTTCGAGTAAGCAAGGGCGCGATCGTCGTACACAAGCTATTCTTCCGCTAAGAGGAAAAATCTTGAACGTTGAACGAGCACGGCTTGATAAGATGCTCGCAAATAATGAAATTAAGTCACTTGTTATCGCACTTGGAGCTGCTATCGGCGATACGTTTGATGTTACAAAATTGCGATACCATAAGATTATTATTGCTACTGACGCCGATGTCGATGGTGCACACATTCGAACATTGCTCTTAACGTTATTCTATCGGTACTTTAAGCCTGTTGTAGAAGGAGGATACCTTTATATTGCACAGCCACCATTGTATAAAATCAAAAAAGGAAAGCAGGTAGATTATGCATACACAGAAGAAGAAAAGAAGGAATTTGCCGGAGACGCCGCGGTAGAGGAAGACATTGAGCTTGATGTTGATGCCGCTGAGCCCGAGGTAGATGAGGTAGAAGAAACAAAAAAACGAACAGCCAAAGTTTCTGTGCAACGATACAAAGGACTTGGAGAAATGAACCCAGAAGAATTATGGGAAACAACTATGGATCCAGAACGTCGCTTATTAAAGCAGGTAACTATCGAGGATGGACAGGAAGCTGACCGAGTATTTGATACTTTGATGGGAACTGATGTTGCATCGCGAAAAGCGTTTATTCAGGCTCATGCACGAGAGGCGACACTCGATTTGTAAATATACTATCGAATATATCAATTAAAAAATACACCAGCTCGCTGGTGTATTTTTTTGAGTGCCTCGTTCTTAGTTAGTAACCAAGAACAGTTATTGTTTGTCGCGCTGCGTTGTTGTATTCGTTCGATTCGTAAATGTAGTTTGACTCATCAACTTGCACGCTAAACGTATGAGTTCCTGGAATGAGCTGGTCGAAGGTCATAAAGATTTCAACTGATTCGTTTGGCATAAGCGTTCGTTGTGCATCTGAATTGAATGGGTATCCGCCACGAGTTGGTAACATTGCAGAGAAATACCAGTTTCCACTTTGTTTTGTTCCGCGGTTTGTTACCCGGAACATAGCACCACCAGTACTATATGTGCGTAGAATTCCTTTAGCTTCAAATGAACCATAGGCGTTAATGTCACCAATTGCGACCATCTGTACTTCTAAGTCAACACTCCCGTAAGGGTTTGATGCCTGAGGCACGTACGTGTATGTGTACGGCGTATTGTACTGTGTTGGAACAACTGACGTTGCCTCACGTGGTCCACTTGTAGAAGTATCTGTTTCTGCGGTGGTTGTGGTCACATCATCTGCTTGGGTGGTTTCAGTCTCGACAGACGTATCTTCATCACTTTCGTTTTCCACATCTATCACTACAGGCGAAGTATTTACTACCTGTAGTGATTTCGTATCACGCACACTTTCTCCTGTAGAGTTGGTGTAGGTAACTGCAATTGCTACATCAGTGAGCTCATTTGCAGAAACAGGAATTACTTTAAGAGTGGTATCAGTTGTTGGGAGAGAGTAGGGTGCGTTACATGGCACAGGACGATCGGCAATCTGGAAATAGAATCCTTCTTTACATGCGTATGAGAAAGAAAGAACACCTGTTTCGTCCCCAGTGTGTGCAAAGGTAAGGTCTACTGAGTCACCGGAGTTAGCAACATCTTTGCTTAGTTCAACAACAATATCCTTATCTCCAAGATCGATGTTAGCAGCAGTACTAGAAGTTACTCCTGTGTCGGAAAAGAGGCGAGGGACGAAGGTTATAACCTGAATCGCGCTCCACACACCAATTGCAAGAAGGATAATAAATCCGAGTATCGCGAATATATTTTTTGCAGTTGTTACGTTGTTGTCTTTTGCATTCATAGACTATATTTTTATTACGCGCTGATAATACCACACTTACTCACTTAGTCAATATGTGTTTTCGATACGTATAGTGTGTTTCCAAGATACCATAGGCTAATGCTTGACAAAAGCACTATTATGAAGTATAGTCTTAATCGACAAAAGCTATGGAATACAAGCCTGATTACAATTCACAGACAATAGCCGCGACACTTTTCAAACCCAAAATACTTTGGGCTCTTGCTATTGCGTGGCTCGCATTGGTTATAATTGGTTCTATTATTACGGTGAGTGCAGCAAATACTGGGCTCAATGATAGAGAGGTTGAGGCGCTGCTTTCTGAAAACGAGCGCCTCGCTCTTGCAACAAATGTTGCCTACAATGAGACAAACAGGGCACAAGCATTAGAAAATAATGCTATTACAGTATTTCCTGATCGCCTCGTAGTTCCTAGTTTGGGTATTGACTTACCTATTTCTAACCCACAAACAAGGGATATTCAAGCGCTCGACGAAGAACTTAAGACAGCAGCGGTGCGTTATCCTGACTCAGCAAAGCTAGGAGAGCAAGGAGGTAATGTGCTTCTTTTTGGACACTCAAGTCGTTTGCCGATTGTGCGAAACCAACTCTTTAAGGCGTTTAATGATATTGAAAAACTAAGTGAAGGAAACATTATTCAGGCACATTCTGGTACTGACGTCTACAGTTATCGTGTAAGTCGTGTGTATCAGGCAAATGCAACAGACGATAAGATTGCACTTGACGTTGAAGGGCACCGTCTTACGCTACTTACCTGTGATTCCTTTGGAGCAAAGAGCGACCGGTGGGTAGTTGAAGCGGAGTTTCTCGGAAAAAACATCTAGTTATTTTCACTTAAAAACTTTTGGAATATGAAAATCGCCACGCAACCTAGGTTGCGTGGCGATGTTTTGTATGGGAGAAGAATCATTTAGAGAATGATATTATTCATCTCTTTTGGAGTCGCTGGTTGTCACCGCAGCTCCTGATGTGAAATCTCCCGCAGTTTTGTCGCCACGAACAATGACCATTCGTGCAGCTGCAGTTCGTCCATCAGCCATGAGGTCTTCAATGATTCGATGAACATCGACATCTGGATATTTTTCTTGCAGTTTCTTTACCAGTTTCACTCGGTCGCGTACTGTCCTCCCGCGAATGTCAGCTTCTTTTGCTTCAGCACGTGCTGCAGCAACGTCATTCGGCTCATTGATATCAACAACATCAACGCCGCCGCGCGGGATAAAAATCCCGGACTGTCTCAACCGTTCGCGGATAGACTTGCCTTTTTGTCCTCCTGAGAAACAAAATGGAACCGTCTTAACACTCCCATCCTCGTTGGTTTCATCTGATGAAAGTTGAATTTCATCAACTTCACCACTGAGAACATCTGCGAGGAGTAAGTTCATAGAACTCATCTCGAAAATTTCTTTACCAGAGTGGAGATTTATAAACGTAAAGATAGTTGCTTCATGCAACTCGTTCATTGCTCTTTCAGGTGCACTTACATTGCGGGTGCTTTCAATCGTACGGATAAAAGGCAAAGGCCATCGAACGAACCATCGCCGTACTCTGAATTTTACGGTAAAACGTACCCCGTCCCGTGTCTCAACCTCCTCGACTGTTTGCAGGTTAGTTTGACGTTCGCCAAAGGCGACTTGGAAGAAAAGACTACCAAACGGTTGGGGCCAGTAGAATTGCCACCCTGACGGACCGATATGGGTTTCGTCGAAACTTCCGAAGAGCGTCGGAACTGCATTTCGGTACGATGCTACAACCCCATCTCCATTAAAGCTCCAGATAAGACCAAGCAAGAAACCTGCTACCCCGGCGAATATCACAAGGTCGGTATTTGCTGTAAGCAAAAATACTGGTATTGAGAGTATTCCGCCAACAGAAAGACCTGTAGGAAGACCAAAGCGAAAAAAACTCTCGATCTGTGCCCTTCTATTTTTTGTTGGGTCGAGAAGAGCCTCCAAGCCGTAATTCATTTGGGGCATGTCGGTGACTTCTAAAGCCGCCATGTGTTCATCAGTCATGTTCTTTCTCCCATTTTCAAAGAACTATGTCGTCACAAGACGACATTTGATAAAATAATACAATAAAATATAGGTAAGTCAAATACTTAGCTTTTCCACAGATTTTATTGACAATATTTCTTTTTGCTATTAAATACTCCAGCTACGTTCAATTTTGAACATAGCCTAGTCCATCCTTAAGGGGGAAAAGAATGAAGGATATTATTGCCGCTGCAGATAGTCTTAGTCTTGTGGCTGCAATCGTCGTTGGGTCGGCGTTTGTAGTTGGCTGCCGGATTGCAGCTGAAACACAGGAAGCAGTGTCCCAGATTCGTGCTTTGCGTTCTGATTGACTTCGGAGGAGGTATACGAATTGAGTCCTGAGATTTTCAACGGCTATTCCCGATTTATCGGGTATGCTTTCGTTTGGGTAATCGCTGGAGCATTCGTGTTCTGGTGGTACAAAGAGCCTGCGGAATAACAGCAGGTAAATGTGGCTAGAAAAGGGGGTAACTGTAAGGTTCACCCCCTTTTTTCTATGCAAAAATAAACGCCACCACAGGAGTACTTCCATTATTTCTAAGAGCAAAACTCTAAGAAAAATTGGTCGCTCAGTCAATTGAAGCGTTTAAGAGGCTCAACAAGGCCATCTTTTATACAGCACACTATTGAAAAAGAGTCGCTAAACCCTTGACAAGCAGAGTTATATATGCCACTATATACGCATAAGGGATTCTTCTCGGAGGATTCCAAAGCTCTTTGGTTCATTGAAGCGCACCTTCGTAAGGTGCAAAAAAGGAGAATGCATCATGTTGAAAAACAGCTTGTTTTGGGTTGTTGGTCTGGCAGTGTTTGGTTTTGCTGTGTTTGGTCTTGACGCGGCGTTCAATCTCGGTCTCTTTTCGGAAAAGGATTCACCGCAGGAAGTTGCAGACAATGGCGACACCTTGGACGAAAAGATTGCTGCAGCTGTCGCTGCAGCGATGCGCGAGCAAGGACAGGGTGCTAACACACCTCGCGACGTTTCTGTCAATTCTGTTGACAGGAACGCACGGCCTGGCAAGGTGATCTACGTTTCTTCGCCTGCTGCTCCTGGGGTCAAACTCAACGAACGGACAGCGGTGTTTGCTGAATGTCTTCAAGAGAAAGGCGTGCCTTACTCAATTGTTGACAAGGGCACTCACAACGATGTTCGCGTTGTTGATGACGAACTCAGCGCAGGGCAATCTGTTATTGTTGCATCGTGTGCTGCCGGTCTTCCTCGGAGATGAAAGGCTTCGAACTTCTTTTTGATCAAACACAGAGAACCACATGGTTCTCTGTGCGAGATCTTTTTTTATGTTCTCACCTAACTGGTCATAAGTAATAAACTAAATGAGTTATTACCAGTCAGGTTCGAATAACGAGCCGTTGGCATTCAAGAAGGAGTTGCCATATGAGAAAGATGTTCTTTGTGATAGGGACGATTTTTCTTGTCGCCTCATTCAGCTCCGGTGTTACAGCGGGAGAAGATGAGGGATGTGCAAGTAACCCTGGGTTGTGTGAAACGAATAGCACAATGGTCCCGCGTGGGCGGATTCCATTCAGTGGGCCTACGATATGCGTTCGCGTGATTGCTCTTCCTGGGGAGCAGACGAATATGTACATTTCGACGACAAGAGATTCAGAACCCTTTCACGACTACTCGAAAGTAGCTGATTCAAATGGAGTTGCCGAGTTTCTCATCGGACGAGAGTTTATCGAAAATGCATATAAGTACGGACACATCATTCGTGCTTGCAGCAAAGATGGACGCGATGGGGAGTTCTTTGAGCCGGATGATTTGCGAGAGCATATCGAAAGCGAGAACCCTAAGGATTGCAAATCAGTACCTCTATGTATTTTGAAAGGAGGTATTGGGTGTCCCGAAGGTCGGTGATGATACTAGAATTAGTTTGTAGGCGGGAGAAGATATTCTCGCCTACAACACTTTCTTTTTTTATAATAAACCTTGACACAACATTATATATATTGTATATTACTATTAATTAATAATTTATTAAACATGAAATTCACGCAACAAAAAAAGACTCATAATAAGATTACTCTACTATCTTTCGCAGTAGTAATGATTCTCGCTACACAAGTGCTTGCTTTCCCATCTACAGCAGCAGCTGTTGTTTCGGAAGCTTGTTGCGGTGGATACACCGACTACAGTTTCGAAGACACTTACTACCCGTCATATACTGATTACAGTTTTGAGGATACCTATTATCCCTCATACACCGACTATAGTTTTGACGACACCTACTATCCTTCATACACCGACTACAGTTTCGAAGACACTTACTACCCGTCATATACTGATTACAGTTTTGAGGATACCTATTACCCTGCATACAGCAACGACTACCAATATGAAATTAACGACTACCAATACGCAATCAATGATTATCAGTATGATTACCCTGGAGTAATCTACGATGATTGGGATACTGATTGGAATCTAGATTTGTCGTTTGATTATTATGAATATGATAATTACGACTATTATGAGCCACGTTACTACCCAACATATACTCCATCGTATTCACAGCCGTCTTCGTACTACAACAACGTTGTAAGCAACGTTACAAACACGAACACAAACATAAACAATAATACAAACATCAATAACGTTTCAAGTGGATATCCTGTATATATTCCACCAGCACAACCACAGCCGATTGTACGCTATTCGTACCCGCAAACTATTGTTACAGCAGCACAACCACAACCTCGTGTTACGGTCGCAGCAGCACGAACAGGATACGTACACATCAACCAAGTGCCATATACTGGAACAAATGATCTTATGTATATCGCAGCACTCATTGTTGCCGCATTTGGTGTAGGAGCAGTACTTTTCTTCCACAAATCAGGCGTCTTTAGTTCTATTGAACTGCCAGCGTTTGCAGCACGTGGTACTGGTGAATCTATTTTGTACGCTGATGACAGCGCAGAAGATGATCCAGAGAATTCGCCAGCTGGCGAAGAGGACACTACGCTTTCACTCGAAAATGGAGAAAACGGTCCAAAGCTCTCATTCGTAAATCGAAAATAAGTACACTCTGTACTTAAATAAAGAGTCATAAAACACAAAAACCCGCAGATGAATGCGGGTTTTTGTGTTTTAGATTGTTTTCTTTGTAAAACTTTTTAGCTACCCAATATATGGACATCGGATGTCCATATATTGGGTAGCTTGTATGTTGCGATTGCATGCTAAATCAAGATATATATTGACAAAGAGGGTACAAAAGGAGCATTATGAAAGTATATGAACAACATACACATAGCACCTCATATAACTGTACTTTTTGTGATAATCGCACTTGTATTATTTGTACTGCCGACTTTTGCGTCTGCGCATCATCCAGGACATTCATCGTCATACAATGTACCAACGTACAGCACGAGCTACTACGATTACAACCGTGATTATTCGTACCAAAATCAAACACAAATAAACGAAAGCACGTATTGGCACTACAACCGTTATCCTTATACCAATCCGTATTATGTAAATCCAGTGATACCACATGGAAGTTGCAACTATTCGTCATATCAACAATACACGTACCCGCAGTACTATGGTTATGAATGCCTAGAGTATTATTACCCTCAATACCAAGACCAGTATTATCCAGTATACGACTATGAGTATGTGACATATTACCCAGAATATGAGTATCAGTACCAATATTATCCTACGTATGAACCATATTATGAGTATTACTACACGTACGAGCAGCCATACTATGACTGGGGTTGGCAAGGGGTTTACGAACCACAGTGTTGGAACAATGCCTATTGCAACTATTCTGGACAAAATTACTACTATTCTATCTAGAAGCATAGAATGAGTAATAATAAGGATAAAAGCGCTCTGTAGAGCGCTTTTATCCTTATTATAGTAGTTGCAAATAGGGGTATTTGCTATTGACAAGGATATTGTATTGTGCTATTATACACATTGTATGACCTTACGTAATAAGGGAATTCCAGCCTTGGTTGTGACATGTGCATTTGCCATGTTTGCAGTCGCTGCGATTCCTACACATGCACAAGCGTCTTCTTATTATAATGGTGGAAATGCTGCTCTTTGTTCTGATATATTCTGCGCTGGTGGCTACTATTATGGAGATAGCTATTATGGCGGAGTGGTAGATTTTGGAGGAATTGATCTTGGGTATCACTATCGTGAACAGCCAACACGGTATTCGCGCTCTGGGTACAATAGATATCCTGGATACAATACGTATAGACCAGCTCAACGATATCCAACACTACGATACACAAACACGAATTATCGGAGTCCTCGTATAACACAAGATCACTTCAAACGTGATTATGTGGGCGCAAGGAATCAGTGGAACGCAGAAATGCGTTACTGGCAACAGTTTAGTATTTAAAACAAAAGGCACCCAATTGGGTGCCTTTTGTTTATTGGACTGGTTTAGGGTATTCGTTCTTAACTCGCTTTACAAAATCTTCAACGGAAAGAGACCCTATCTTCCCATCGTCTCTACTTTCTAGAGTTATATTCCGATCTTTAAGTTCAGAATCACCAATGATAATGGTGTAGGGAACTTTAAGTTGTGTAACTTTATGAGTCTTCTTCCCTAATTTATCTTTCGATACATCAAGTTCAGCACGAATGCCAGCATTCTTTAATTCCTGATGCACCTGCTTTGCATATTCGATATGCAAGTCTGAAACAGCGAGGACACGAACTTGTTCGGGAGCCAACCATGTTGGGAATGATCCCGCGTAGTGTTCAATAAGAAACGCCATTATCCGTTCGATTGCACCAACTGATGAACGATGAACCACGAACGCTCGCTTTTTCTTACCGTCATCTCCGATATAGGTGAGATCAAAACGATCTGGCATACAGAAGTCGTATTGCACGGTAAACGCTGTATCCTCCTTACCATTAGCGTTCTTCATTTGAACATCAATTTTTGGTCCGTAGAAAGCTGCTTCGTCATCTGCTTCTACGAATTCACTCCCACGTTTTTTCATTAGTTCCCGCATAAGATCTTCGCTTTTTTCCCATGCCTCGGGGTTATCGTAGTATTTTTCTGTATCGTTGCGGTTGCCAAGTGAGAGTCGATACCAGTAATCTTTACCAATCTCTAGTCCGAATACACCTGATACATATTCGATAAGATCGAGTGCGTCACTAATTTCATCGATTGCTTGTTCTTCATCTTTACAAATTATATGTGCGTCAGAAAGGCAAAAAGTACGAACCCGTTGGAGCCCCATGAGTTCTCCGGATTGTTCGTAGCGATAGAGTCCCGCTAGTTCCGCCATACGAATTGGAAGCTCACGATAACTATGTGGGCGCGCAAGGTAGAGTTCAAAATGATGAGGGCATGTCATTGGTCGGAGCATGAATTCCTCGTCATCAACTACTATAGGTGCGTACATAGAGTCTTTGTAGTGAGGGTAATGCCCTGATTTCTTGTATAAGTCGAGTTTTGCTATATCAGGAGTGTGTACATGTTGGTAACCGCGGCGGATTTCCTCGTCCACGATAAATCTTTCAAGTACTCGCCGCATTGCTGTGCCTCTTTGCGTAAAAAGAGGTAGACCTTTCCCGACTGAATTTGAGAAGGTAAACAAATCAAGTTGCTTGCCTAGTTTTTTATGATCTCGTTCTATGTTTTCTTCTGACATACATTAAATGTTAATAGTAATAAAAAACATCCTAGTAAACACGCGACGTTAATCGTGTATTTACTAGGACGATCTACTTGAGAAACCGCGGTTCCACCTAGTTTTCTAAAACATTGTTCTAGACACTCTTTATATTAGATTAGGCATAATGCGCGAAATGTTCGCCTTTGGTTGGTAGCCAAAGCAATCTCCAATGCATGCATAGTATCACTGCACTAATTTGTGGTCAACGCTGCTAGAGCGCACGTACTGCTTCGATGATGAAGCTCAATTCGTCGTTTCGCTTCGATACACGCCCTTTGAACAAAACACAGGTATCAACACTTAGCAGATCACCATGTTCTGTAAGGATTCGAGGAAAAGCAACTGACTCTATTGAATCATTTAAATCACTCAGTGTAATAAATGCCATCTTCTCTCCATTTTTTGTGAGAATAGTTTTGTTTTCTGAAATAATACCTGCGATTACTGTTGCGGTTCCTTCGCGATGTTTTATCTTCACTTCACCAATACCTTGTTTTCCTTCTAGTTTCTTGGCATGAGCATCCAATGGGTGTCCTGAAACGTATAGACCAAGAAGCTCTTTCTCCCAAGCTAATCTCTGTTGCATGCTTACATCCTTAGCATCTACGAGTGTGATTGCACTATTTGTTTCTACGGTACCAAAGAGAGAGTCTTGACCTTCTGGACGTTTGTTCATTTCTCGTTGGTATTCAAGAAGGATATCTACATTTTCGAGTAATACTCCCCGAGTGGCAAAACGATCAAGTGCACCACTTTGAATAAGAGACTCAAGACCTCTTCGGTTCATGCCACCGTGACGCACTCGCTCTAAGAAATTTTCTATACTCGTATACTCACCATTTGTTTTTCTTTCTTCTACAATAGTGTGGGCTACATTTGTGCCGAAGTTCTTTATAGAAGTAAGACCAAATCGAATTTGATTTTCGTTTGGAACTACAGAGAATTCTTCATAACTTTCGTTCACGTCAGGCGGCAATATTTCGATTCCCATCGCTTTACATTCCACAATTATCTCAGTGATTTTTTCAACATCACCTGAATCTGCTGTGAGCAATGCTGACATAAACTCAAGCGGGTAGTTTGCTTTCATGTACGCTGTTTTGTATGCAAGGTTACCGTAGCTAGCGGCGTGTGCTTTGTTGAAACCATACGCAGCAAACGTTTCGATTTGCTCCCAAAGTTCGTTCACAATTGCTTCAGTTAAACCATACTCGAGGCACCCTGAAATAAACCGGTCCTTTTGTTTAGCCATTTCTTCCGGGATTTTTTTACCGATAGCTTTGCGGAACTTATCTGCTTCAAGCCATGAGTAATTAGCGAATTTAATCGCAATCATCAAAACGTCATCCTGATAGGTTATAACACCGTAGGAAGTATTTAGGATTGGTTCCATATCCGGATGCAGATAGGTGACTTTTGAAGCGTCATGTTTTCTTTCTACATAGCTAGGAATGAATTCCATCGGACCAGGACGGTAGAGCGCCACCATCGCATTAATATCGTGAATGACCGAAGGACGTAGTTCAACTAACCATTTGGTCATTCCAGCGCTTGCCATTTGGAACACTCCCATCGTTTGTCCTTGTGCGAGCATCTCATACGTTTCGGGGTTATCGAGTGGAATAGTATCCGGATCAATTTCAATACCTTGTATCTTTTTTACTCGCTTAATTGAGTCTGCAAGAACCGCCAAGTTTTTAAGACCAAGAAAGTCGAACTTTAAAAGCCCGGCGTCTTCTACGGCATGCATATCGTACTGAGTTACTGTCTTACCGCCTTTTGGGTCGAGTTGGATAGGTACAAAGTCCAATAGTGGGGTGGGTGATATAACCACTCCGGCGGCGTGTACTCCCATGTGTCTCGCGTTTCCTTCGAGCTTCTTTGCAAGGTCGATAATCTCCTTTGTTTCAGAATCTTCTGTGTACGCTTGCTTTAATTCTGGTTCCATCTCGAGTGCTCGGGCGAGTGTCATAGGAAATCCTTGGGCCCCAAAAGGAATAAGTTTTGCAAGACGATCACCGACGTTGTATGAGTACCCTAAACCTCTAGCAACGTCACGTACAACAGCGCGTGCTGCCATGGTTCCAAAAGTTCCAATTTGAGCTACGTGGTCGGTGCCATACTTTTCACGCGCATAGTCGATAAGGTCATCACGACGGTTATCAGCAATGTCCATATCGACATCAGGTGCTGACGGTCGTTCGGGGTTTAGGAAACGCTCAAAAGGAAGATTGTAATCAAGGGGGTTAATGTTCGTTATGTTTGTGAGGTATGACACTAGTGAGCCAGCGGCTGAACCACGTGTGTTGGTAAAGATTCCCATTCTTTTTGCGTTGAGAAGAAGGTCAGAGACCACAAGGAAGTATGGTGAGTAACCCTTTGTCTTTATAATATCGAGTTCGTACTCAATGCGTTCCTTTACTTCATCAGTCTCCTCCATGTTGCGAGTAGGAATACCTTCGTAGGCTACTTTGCGAAGCATGTCGTCGTAGTTACTCCCTTTGTCTGTTGGATAGTTTGGGAATACCCAATTACCAAGCTCCAGCTGCACATCACAGCTTTCTGCGATTTTTACAGTATTTGCTAGAGCTTCGGGATATTTTTTGAAATACGTCTTTGCTGTCTTTTGGTTAATGAAAGAAAAGTCCTCTGGTCGGTCAGCTTCATCTCCCATAAGACTCGTACCACTTTGGATTTTTCGAGCAAGTTCTCTGGCAAGGTTATCTTCGTGCTTCATATAATACACATCTTGTGCGGCAACGAGAGGCACATCGTTTGTTTGTGATAGCTCGACAATACGTTCTTGAAGTTCTTGATGATCAGGAATTTCTGGGTGATGCGTCAGTTCTAGGTACAGATTTTCACCAAATACTTTTTTGTACCACTCAAGGCGTCCTGTTGCTTTTTCAGTGTCATGGTCGCGTAACGCGTGAGAGACTGGAGACGCAAAAGAGGGAAGTATGGCTATAAGACCTTCACTATTTTGCTCTATAAGTTCTTGGTCGATACGAGCTCGATAGTAAAAACCTTCTGTGTTTGAGAGTGTAACTAATTTAATAAGGTTGTCGTAGCCTTTCTTGTTTTTGGCGAGTAATACAAGGCGAGAGGTGCGGTTGTCTATACGGTGTTCTTTGTCGTGACGAGTACGCGGCGCAACAAAGAAGTCAACACCTATGATGGGTTTTATTTCTGCTTTTTTACAGGCTTTGTAGAAGTCGATTACACCGTAGAGGTTTCCGTCATCGGTAAGTGCAAGTGCCGTTTGCCCATCTTTTTTTGCAGCATGTACAAGCTCAGGGATTTTAGGCAACGCATTGAGTAGCGAAAGATGACTGTGTACGTGTAAATGAATAAAGTCAGCGCTCATGTCTGGATAGTATAACAAATCGGTATTCTATAGGTACTTCTTCTGTTCTTGCGATATGGTATGAATTTTGCTCTACTAGATAGTGGAAGGAGAAAGTCAATGATTCCAGGATTTAAGTGGATGTGGGAGTTTCTTACCGGCGGTAAGAATCTCAAGAAAAGACTTCTTGAGATTCAAGACAGTCAAGAGAAAAAATCTCACGAAGTACCACCGTTTGATGGCAGGAAAGTCTGATGAACTTTCCAAACAATTGGGCAGGCTAGGAACATATTCCCGGCCTGCTTTTTTATGTGTTAGAACTATACCTGATAGAATAGATTGTTATGAGCGCCAAATATATCATCGGCATAGATGAAGCAGGCCGTGGTCCTGTAGCTGGTCCTATTTCAGTTGGTGCTGTTTGTGTTGCTGTATCAGTTGTAATTGAACATGAGCTCTTTGCAAAAGGAATAAAGGATTCTAAAAAACTGACACCAAAGCGGAGGAACGTACTGTTTGATTGGATTCATCAAAATGACAATCTACGACAAGGTGTCGGGTTGATTGGTTCTGATGTAATAGATGCGCAAGGTATTGTTCCGGCAACTCGTTTGGCAATGGAGAGTGCTATTGAGCAGGTTCTTCCAGGCGGGTGCAGTATGGATGATATCACTGTTTTGCTTGATGGAGGACTCTATGCTCCTGAAGTGTTTAAAAACCAAGAGACTATTGTAAAGGGAGATGAAAAAGAGGTAGTTATTGCACTAGCTTCAGTCATGGCAAAAGTCTCGCGAGATAGAGAAATGGAGAGGTTAGGACTCAAATACCCAGAATATGGGTTTGAAGGTCACAAAGGCTACGGCACTAAAGCTCATTATGCAGCCATAAGAGAGAACGGTATGTGTAAAGAGCACCGCAGAAGTTTTTTGACTCGGTTTTTGTAGATGCCTACTTTTAGTCGTTTCTTATTGCCTTTTTTGTAGTTTTACGTATAATCACTCACCATGTCAGCACGAATGCGGGTAACCCGCGCACATACCGGTAATCGCCGTTCACATCACGCACTCAAAGAGCCACGTCTTTCAACGTGTGCTAAATGTAGTGCAAAACACCTTCGTCATCGAATGTGTCCAGAATGTGGAAGTTATCGAGGACGTGAAGTTGTCGATATTGTCGCAAAGAAAGAATCTCGCATGAAGCGACGAGAAGAAAATATGAAAGCGCTTGGTGCAGAAATTGAGAAGCACGAAGAAGAAATTCATGACAAACCTAAGGACGAAAATCTGAAGACTGAAGGCAAGAAAGTAACTGAAACAGTCAAAACAGCTCCGAAGGCAGAAGCTAAAAAGGAAAAATAAAAAAGAAATACACACCCTCGGTGTGTATTTTACTAGTAGGGTTATGCTAGAATCTAATTAATCTGTTCTTATGTCAAATCGACACACCGCACGTTCTGTTGTTCTTCAAACTCTCTTCGAATTAGATTCGGAGGGAATGGATAGGTCTCGTGCTGATGACATACTCGTAAATAACGCAAACGAATTTGCACCAAACTCAAACCTGTTTCCATTTATGAAACAGTTGCTTGAGACAGCTCTTGCAAAACAAACAGAAATTGACGCAATTATAGTTAAAGCTGCTCCTGAGTGGCCTCTTGAAAAAATTGCCGTAACCGACAGAAATATCCTCCGTTTAGGTTTGTCTGAACTTTTATATTCAGATCGCGGGCAAGTACCACCAAAGGTGGCAATAAATGAGGCGATTGAGCTTGGTAAAGAATTTGGTGGTGAATCAAGTGGACGCTTCATAAACGGTGTTCTTGGTGCTGTCTATAAGGAAATGGGAGAGCCTGAAAAAGAGCAAACTGGAAAAACTAAGAAAACGATAGACGAAGCAAATCTACGTACTGAAGAGATTGTTGGTGCTGTCGTCTATGCTGAAGAAGAAGGGCAGCTGTATGTTGCACTGGTTCATGATGTATTTGGACACTGGACTCTTTGTAAAGGAAAGCTCAAAGAAGGAGAAGACTCAAAAGCTGGAGCACTACGCAAGGTGAAAGAAGAAATTGGTCTTGAGGGAGAAGTCATAAGCGAGCTTGGTGAAAATACGTATGTCGCTTCAGATCCAAATGAGGGCAAAAAGAAACGTCATGGACAGTATCATCTTGTGCAGGTTCCTTTTGATGACTTGACTCTCAAGAGCGAAGGAGGTCTTGATGACGCTCAGTGGTTTAAACTTGCAGATATTATTGATCTTAATTTCTATGACGATATCTTGCCTGTGGTCACGAGAGCCGTAAATGTACTTGTGCAACATCGAACCTAAAAATATGGTATTTTGGGGGAAACTATAATCATGAAAGATTTCTCAGAATTTGAAAAAAGAGTCGGATTTACCTTCAAAAATAAAGAACTCATAAAAACGGCATTTACACACCGTTCGTTTGTAAATGAAAATAGGGAGGTAGCAAAAGAACACAATGAACGTTTGGAGTTTTTGGGTGACGCAGTACTTGAGTTGGTCATTACTGATTTTCTATATAATAAATACCCAGAACGACCCGAAGGTGAACTTACCGCGTTTCGTGCATCATTGGTGAACACGCAAAGTATTTCAGCGGCTGCAACAGAACTTGGCATGAACGATTTTCTATTGCTATCTAGAGGTGAAGCAAAAGACACAGGGCGCGCACGGCAATATATTCTTGCCAATACATTTGAAGCGTTTATTGGTGCACTGTATCTGGATCAACAGTATGATGCTGCACGGAAATTTATTGAACAGACACTTTTCGGAAAGATTGAGAAAATAGTAGAGGAGCGATTATGGCAAGATGCCAAAAGTTTCTTCCAAGAGAAAGTACAAGAAGAATATTCCGAAACACCTTCATACGAATTAGCAGGAGAGGCAGGGCCAGATCATGATAAAAAATTTATTGTTGCAGCATTAATTGCTGGAAAGGCAGTTGCACAAGGGGAAGGGCGTTCAAAACAAGAGGCGGAACAGGCGGCGGCTAAGAAGGCTATTGAGGTAAAAGGTTGGTAATTTCTTGAGTTTTTCAGCGCACTGCGTTGTTGCTCTTCGCAAAAGTTTAATCACTGTGTGTTTACACAGCTCACTCACTTTTACTTGAGCGCCTAGCATTGCATTAAAAAACTCAAGAAATTCAGTATCTGCAAGAGTAAAGAAAAAGAATCCCTGCTTTAAAGCAAGGATTCTTTTTTGCAACGGGGATAGATAGCTACAATCTATTGTTCATTTGCTATAAACTAGTGCATACATGTATCTTAAATCGATTGAGTTATCTGGTTTTAAATCTTTTGCGAAGAAGTGTGAACTCACCTTTTCTTCACCAATAGCTGGAATTGTTGGCCCTAACGGTTCTGGAAAAAGTAACACTGCTGAAGCGTTTCGTTTTGTATTAGGAGAGCAGTCAATGAAAGCAATGCGAGGTAAGCGTGGCCCTGACCTTATTTGGTCTGGAAACGAGAGGACGCCTGCAGCAAACCGTGCACGTGTTGCGATGGTTTTTGATAATAAACAACAATTGCTCGATATTGATTTCGATGAAGTTGTTCTTGAACGTATTGTTCATCGAGATGGCGCAAACGAATATGCCATTAACGGAAGCAAGGTCCGCCTAAAAGACATAACGGCGTTGCTTTCTGGTGCTAAAATCGGAGCTTCTGGGCACCACATTATTTCACAAGGAGAAGCTGATAGAATTCTTGGGGCTTCTGAAAAGGAGCGACGTGAGATTATAGAAGAGGCACTTGGTTTAAAAACATATCAATACAAAAAAGTTGAAAGTGAGAAGAAACTTGAGAAGACTGCGGAGAATGTAAAAGAGGTTAAAATACTGAGGCGAGAAATTGCCCCGCATCTTACGTTCCTAGAACGACAAATGAAGAAACTAGAGCGCTCCCGTGAGTTAAAGCAGCACATAAAAGAGTCCTACAGCACGTATATTGGACACGAGAGGCGTTTTATAGCTAGTGAGGTACAAAGGCTCGCTTCTAGTCGTATTGAGCCCCAGAATGAGTTAAAAAAATTAAAAGAAGAATTAGCTCAAGAAGTAGAACCTACACAGGTATCCGCCAGTACAAATGAACTTGAAGCACTCGATAGACGCGCACGAAGTTTAATTGAAGAAAAAGGAAAGCTCGAACATGCTCGTGGAAGAGTTGAAGGCCAAATTGCATTAGTAGGTAAAACACAAACAGAGTCGAAGGAGCACGTCGTGCGGTCTGTTCCCTTTGTGAAAGTAGAAGATTTCCTTACACAGGTGCGACAAAAAATAGAAGCAGCACACGAAGACGTTTCTGCATTAAAAACAATAGTCGAGAATATAGGTTCTTTTTTAGAGCAATTTAAAGACACACAAGAACCTGAGCCACAAAACACAAAACTACTGCACTCACTTGAAGAGGAGTTGCGCGAAATACAAGAGTCACTGGCTTCACTTGCTAGTGAGGAGATAGCTCTTAGTGTTTCAAGAACGAATGCTTTGGATGAAATAGCACAAAAACAAGCGCGAGAGAAAGAAAGTCAGAAACGGTATTTTGAAATAAAAGAAGCAAAGCGAGATATCGAACGTGTGCTCGAAGATATTTCACGAGAAGAACAAGTACTTGAAGCTTCTCGGGAGAACCTTAAAAAAATTGAATATAAGGCACAAGATATTGGAGTTGAGGTTAATGAGATACCAGAAGATTCGATACGTTCTCGTACTGAACAAGATGACGCACTGAGAGAGATTGAGCGCATGGAGGCACGTCTTGAAGAGTCTGGTTTTGTAGATGAAGATACAATACGAGAATACGAAGAAACAAAGCGACGCGACGCTTTTCTTGAGAGAGAAATAGCAGATCTTGAGGCTTCACAAAAAACACTTATTGAAATAATAGAGAGTTTGGATGGAGAAATTTCAGTTCGTTTTGAAGAAGGGTTGAACAAAATAAACGAGGAGTTTCAGAAGTTCTTCGCGATGCTATTTGATGGAGGAACTGCGACTTTGAAATTGGTAAAGAAGGTAAAGAAAAACGAAGAAGAGAGTGAAGAAGAAGTAGAAGAGGTTAAAGATGGAATAGAAATACGAGTTCAATTACCACGTAAAAAAGTAACAACCCTCGACGTGCTCTCAGGTGGAGAGAGGGCACTTACATCGATTGCGCTCATTTTTGCTATGAGCCAAGTTAACCCACCACCGTTTATTATTCTTGATGAAACCGACGCCGCGCTTGATGAGGCAAACTCACGCAAATATGCTGATATGGTAAAAACACTTTCGCAGAGGAGTCAGCTTATTCTCATTACACACAACCGCCAAACAATGGAAGCAGCAGGGGAGTTGTACGGAGTCACTATGGGAAACGACGGAATATCAAAGCTTCTTTCAGTGAAGTTTGATGAGGCAGTGAGTGTGGCTAAGTAGTTGCACTTTTTATTTACCTGCAAGAAATTTTTCAAGTGCTACAAGGAATTCTTCCGGATTCTTTGGGAACGGTATCGATTTAATAGTTGGAGGCATACCCTCTTTCTTGTGTTTAGCAATCAATGAAATACTTCCTGTTGTTTTGTACTGGAAATCATTCGGCCATCTAGACAAGTTGTTCATCTTCTGGATGGCATTTAAGATACCAGAAACTAATGTTATTTTACGCACATGCTCCCTATCCTTTCTAATTTTTTCAGGAAAAGCGTCAAGATTAAAACTTTTGTGAATTTTATTAACGCGTTCTTTATTTTTCGTTTCATTAATCTTGGTTTCTGCTTTTGCGGCAGTAGGTTTTTCTAGAAGTTTAGATCCTTCTTTACTATCAGAGCTAGCAACAAGATCCCATTCAACACGACGTTTAGCGAAGTCAACGTTACTGGCTTTCACTTTTACATTCCTACCAACCTTCAATTCTTCGCCAGTTGTTTTGTTTTCGAAGCGACGAGGGCTGTCTTTAAAGATCCATCCGTCTTTGTTTAGATTACGAGCTGGTATAAGGCCATATGCAGTTGTAGATTTATCCATAACAAATACTCCGTAGTCAAAAATATTGGCTACCTTACCTTTGCGCCGGTCATTTCTATCATCTTCAATAATCTTAAGTTGCATTAACTTTGCTGAATCCCTTTCTGCATTGTTTGCAGCAATAGTTTGGTGAGTTAACTTTACCGTTAAATCGATATACTCTTGAGCTTCTCGTTGGGTTAGCGGCTCACTTCCAGAAATGGTATGTAGTGAAAGTATTCGATGAAGAATAAAATCAGAGTATCGACGAATAGGGGATGTGAAGTGGGCGTATATTGTCATTGCGAGCGCAAAGTGCCCAATGTTTTCGCTACTATACATTGCACGATACATAATTCCAAACATCTCTCTTCGTACGAAGTCTTCTTGCTGGGTACCCTCGATATTTATGAGTACTTCATCAAAGTCTTTTTGGGTTACGTCTTGAGGTTTTCTTGTAAGCCAATGCTTCTTTCGTGCAGGCGGAAATCCTAAGTCGGTAAGGTATGTGTCAAATTCTGCCACTTTTTCTGGATCTGGTTCTTGTTGTACACGATAGATAGAGAAGTTAGTCGGTGAATCTTTCTTTTTGTTCGCAATAGACTTACTGATAATCTCTGGGGTTGCATTGTTGGATAAGACCATGAGTTCTTCGATCATTTTCATAGTATTGTATTTCTCCTCTTTAGAAATACTTTGAGGACGCCCCTGTCTATCAAAATTAATCTTCGATTCGTTTCTGTCTCGGGATTCGTCAACACCCTGTCCAGTACGATTTTCTCGATGTTTTGCAGTCAATTCCCATACGGTTTTCAATGCATTCTCCAATGGGTCGGTACTTTTTGTTCCAGCGAGGAAAGATTTAATTTGACCACCAAAAGTGTTTTTATTGTTAATAAGATCTTGGGCACCTTTGTAGGTGAAGCGTTTATCAGACTTTATGATTGTCTTCATCACTTGTGTCTTTTTTTCTTTAACGATTCCATTTTTGTCCATGACGAAAATGATTGAGAAGGCACGTTTTTCTTCGTCAGGATTTAGGCTGCAGAGTTCGTTAGATATTTCTTCAGGAAGCATAGGAATGGTGCGATCAGGTAAATACACCGTAGTACCTCGTTTGCGTGCTTCCTTATCGATTGCAGAATCGGGTTGTATGTAATGCGTTGGGTCAGCAATGTGGACACCAATTTCGTAGGTACCATTTTTTAAATCTTTGAAAGAAATAGCATCATCAAAATCTTTCGCACTTTTTGGATCGATGGTAAACGTTAGTCTGTCTCGAAAATCTTCCCGTTCTTCACCTTCGTCGAGAATTATTTCACCTTCTGGTGTCATCATTCGTTTAGAATGTTCTGAAATTTGCTTTGCTTCTTTAAGTACCTCAGTAGGGAAACGATCAGGAAAACCGTGCTCTATTGCAATTACTGCGGCTTCACTGTCGAAATCACCTTCTTTTCCAGCAGTTCTCTTGAAGCGTACTTTGGGACGTTGTTTAGGATCGTTCCATTCGATGAGTTCAAGAATAACCTGATCTCCTTTTTTTACATTTGGATGGAGACCATCTACTATCTCAAAGGGAGGGTGTTCACGATTGATTCTCCGAGTGCTTATTCTAATGTTGCTACCATTTCTTTCTTGTATGGCTCCAACAAATTCAGCTTGTTTTCGTTTTTTAACCCCCATTACTACCGCCTCCCTTTGTTGACCTCTTTTTTTAGGAAGTACTCGGATAACAACTTCGTCACCAGAGAATGCAGTACCTAAGTTTTCGGGTTTAATTCGAATTTGTTCTGCGATGTTTGGTATTGTGGCGAAACCACGACCGTTATGATCAATAGATACAAAGCCAGTTGGGTTTTTTATGTTTTCTAGACTTTCTTTTTTACGTAATATCCTGTCGATTCCCATAACACTCAAAATTACGTGCTAAATATACTTTTAGAATAGCATTATTGAAATTACATACTAGCAGTGTATATGTAAAAATAGTGTCAGACGTATTATTCCGGGCATTATTTCTTATACAATCTAAAAAAGTTATTTACGCAACAACTTCCCAGTCTAGTTCGCGTGCATCGAGACTTACATTTTTAAGACGAACTTGAACATCGTCGCCAATACGGTATCGTTTGCCGCTTTTTCGTCCTACGAGCGCATATTGCTTTTCATCAAGTTCAAACCAGTCATGTGGGATAGCATTTACGCGAACCATACCCTCGGCATGGGTAGTATTTTCAGCAATAAACATTCCTCCTTTGGTAACACCAGTCACTTTACCCTCAAAAATATCACCAACGCGGCTGCTCATGTATTCTACTTGTTTGAATTTTACAGACTCGCGTTCTGCGCTCACTGCTTCGACTTCGCGTTGACTCGAAGCAATGGCGAGCTGTCTGTATGCTGCAATCTCATCTGCTGGGATTGGTGAGTCATCAAGGTGAGCCATAAGTATTCGATGGACAATCATATCTGGGTAACGTCGAATAGGGGAAGTGAAGTGTGTGTAGTGCTTAAACCCAAGTGAGAAGTGTCCGATGTTTTTGTCACTATATACTGCTTTTGCCATTGAGCGTAGCGTTGCCATTTGTACCACTGCTTCCTCAGGAGTTCCCTTAATATCTCGCATAAGTTCTGCAAGGTCGCGTGCTTCTATTTGTCCAGGGTCTTTCTTACTTAAGTGTTCATGTCCAAGCGCACGTAAGAATACTGCGAGTTCTGCAAGTTTGTCTGACTTAGGCAAGTCGTGAATACGGTACACAAACATAGAAGCGGACGGATTCTTTCCTTTGCAGTGCTCTGCGATGTGCTTTGCAACGCGGCGGTTGGCCAGAAGCATGAATTCTTCGATAAGCTTCATAGTATTGAGCTTTTCTTTTATATAGGCCTTCAGTGGCTTCCCGTTTTCATCAAGCTCAAATTGAATCTCATCACTCTCAAATTCAATTGCTCCGTCAGCAACTCGTTGCTTACGAAGAATACTCGAGAGATCCCAAAGGGTTTTTAGGTCTTTATCGTATGGAGCAAGAGGGGTACCTGTTGTGTTGTCGAGTACATCTTGTGCTGTTCTATAGGTGAATCGTTTATCTGAGTTTATCAGTGTCTTTGCAAAAGCTTGGTTTACGACACGAGCGTTTTTATCAAGTTCAAAAATTGCAGCAAATGCCCGCTTGTCTTGATTTGGGTTTAAACTACACAGATCATTTGAAATAACTTCAGGAAGCATAGGAATCGTTCTGTCTACAAGATATACCGAAGTACCTCGTTTTCGAGCTTCATTATCGAGTTTTGTGCCTGGTCGAACAAAGTGTGTGACATCAGCAATGTGTATACCTATCTCGTAGTTACCGTTTGGTAGTTCGCGTATTGAAAGTGCGTCATCAAAGTCTTTCGCATCATGTGGGTCGATGGTAAAAGTAGGTACGTCACGGAAGTCTTTGCGCCATTTCATTTCATCTTCGGTAACTCCACGCTCACTTAAGAGAGTTTGAGCTTCAGCTTCGACTTCGCTAGGGAATCCACTTACAAAACCACGTTCAAGCAAAATCGCTTTCATTTCAGTTTCGTGATCACCTGATTCACCAATAATTTCTATAATACGAGCCTTTGGTAATTCGTCTGCACGTTCCCACGATGTCATTTCAATAAGTACTTTGTGTCCGGCGTGAACATCAGCTGGTATATCTTCTAGTACAAAGGGGGAGTACACCCGTTGGTTGTCTGGCTTTATTTTCCAAACGCTTCCTTCTTTGAGGACTTGGCCAACAAACTGATACTGCGCTCGCTCTACTACTTTGAGCACCTTTCCGCTACTACGCTTATCGCGTGGACTTGGTGGTAAAAGGGTAATCTCTACAGTGTCTCCGTTTAGTGCTGTGTTGAGGTTGCTGTTGTGTATGTATACATCGTCTTCTAAATCTGCATGCATAAAAAAACCGAAGCCACCTTTAGTGACAGTTATAATCCCGCTTAATGGCACCTCGCTTTTGTGGGAAGCCTTGTTTGTTTTTTCTTTATGTTGCATAACCCTCTATCAACAGCAGTAAACTGATGCACGCATGATACCATCATATGAGTTGATCTTTACTTTCCGTGATTGGAAAGTGATGGGCGCTCCCTTATTTTAGGGGGCGTCTAATAATATCTGCGTTTGATGCACTAGATATACCATTAAGTAGCAATAAATGCACTCAAAATAAGGAGTTCTTCTTTTTACACGCGGATACATTATATAGAGTGTAACGCACTGATAGTTACGTACGACTCGCCAAGTATAGACATTAAAGGATATTTTGTTATAGTTGCGCTCATTCATTCATTGAAGATATGTTAAAAATACGATTACAACGAATTGGTAGAAAAAACGACCCCTCATTCCGTGTGGTGGTGACTGAACATACCCGTGGTCCTAAGAGCGAAAAGCACGTAGACCGTGTAGGATTTTATAACCCAAAAACAAAAGAACAGAAGCTTGATGAAGTGCGCATTAAGCATTGGATAGAGAATGGTGCACAAGCAAGTGGCACAGTACACAACATGCTCGTAAAGGCTGGAATCATTAAGGCTGACACTATCAACGTATTGCCTCAGAAATCACCAGTTGTTAAGGAGCAAGCTGAAGAAGAAAGGAAAGAAGAAGGAGCTCCTGCTGAAGAAGGGGTCGAAGCACCTGCTGAAGATACAGCTGAAGCAGCTCCAGAAGAAGCAAAAGTAGAAGAGCCTGCTGCAGACGTAGCACCAGCCGAAGAGGTGGAAGCTCCTGAAACAGAAGAAGCTGCCGCAGAAGAAGAAAAGAAAGAAGAAGCATAACAGCTCTCCGTTGACTTACCGCAATTGCATGCAATAATGCGTGTGCTGCTTTAGTCGCAGCACATTTTTAACAAATATAATTCAGATATTCATGGAACAGGATCAAGACTTTCTTGAGTTTGCAGTAAAGGCGTTGGTAGACAACCCCGCAGACGTTAAAGTAAACCGAACGGTAGACGAAATGGGTGTTCTTCTAACACTCGACGTACATAAGGACGATATGGGAAAGATTATCGGGCGTGCAGGTAATACTGCAAAAGCACTCCGAACACTTCTGCGTGTTGTAGGAATGAAAAACGATGCCCGCGTAAACCTAAAGATTAACGAGCCAGAAGGAGGGGAGCCACGTGAACGACGTGAAGAAGCTCCAGCTGCACAAGACGAAGTTGCAGAAACTCCAGAACAAGCTGTTGCAAAAAAGGACGAGATGTCAGCAGAAGAGAAGAGTGCTGCTTCAAAGTCAGTTGACGAAGCAATGGAAGATTTAGGACTTTAATTTTGTACTAAAGAAATATAAAACGCCGCGACCAACGCGGCGTTTTATGTTATACATAATAAAATTATGAATAAAAACACATTACATATAGATATAGATACTTCTGTTGAAGAACTCTTTGCATTTACCATAGATCCAAACAACACTGGTTCTTGGGTCGGTACAATAGAAAAAGAGATTGTTGATGCGTACCCTATTGGGCTTGGGACAATATATACGAATGACTTTTCGAAACTTGTCGTCTCGGCTTTTATCCCAAACGAGTTATTTGAGCTAAGTGAGATCAATGGGGAGTATAGAGTCCGATATACATACACGTCGACAAAAGAGGGTTCTCATCTTGAATATGCTGAATGTATGAAAGATGGATCAGACTTAAATAAACCATTTGTGCAAGAGAATTTAGAGAAACTGAAGAAGGTGTTAGAAGAGTAAGATGTATGACACATTTTCATTTAATTACATTGTTTCCAGAATCAATCGAGGGGTACTTTAATACCTCGATGCTTAAACGCGCACAACGCGATAAGAAGATTAAAGTTTCGTATTATAATCCCCGCGATTTTACGAAAGATAAACACAAGAGGATTGACCAAAAACCGTATGGCGGTGGTCCTGGAATGGTGCTTGAAGCCGAGAGTGTATTGAAGGCAGCACGCAAAGCTATTGGACGCAAAGATTTAAAAGATGTTGAGGTGATTTTCTTTTCACCAAGTGGAAAGCAGTTTGAACAAAAAGATGCGGTACGCTTAGCAAAGAAAAAGAAACACATTGTTTTTTTATGCGGACATTACGAAGGAATTGACGCACGCGCCGTTAAAATATTGAAAGCAAAATCTGTTTCTGTTGGCCCATTTGTACTCACAGGAGGCGAGCTACCTGCGGCACTTGTAGCCGATGCGGTAACGCGAAATATAGAAGGCGTATTAGGAAATGCAGAATCTCTTGAAGATACGCGAGTAGCAAGCCCTGAGGTGTATACACGGCCTGAAATTTTGAAATGGAAAGGGAAGAACTACAAGGTACCAAAGGTATTACTCTCGGGACACCATGCAAAAATTGAAGAGTGGAAAAAGAGGAAGCGGAAATAGTATTGCACTAGTTCAAGAAAGGCTATAGTATCGATGGTAGATTCGTACGAAAGGAGAGACAAATGGCAGATGTAACAAATGCGGTTAGTTTAAATCCCGAGGATTATCCAGAAGACACGACGGTTTCTTTTAGGATTACAAATCCGGAAGTTACACTGAAGGCGAAAATTATTTCAGCCAGTTATCACGAAAAACTTGGCTGTTTACGTATCAAGATTCGTCCTGACAACAGTCCGTATGGAGATTACGAGAACATCTCGTATTATGAAGCCAGTGGTGAGTGCATCTTTCGGTTCAAACCTGAAGGTGGGAAACCAAAAGGGCTGGAGTTGCTCGGGACGCTGACTGTCGTCACGTAAGATGTCTCAAAAGAAACAAAACCCGAATCGCAAAGCGATTCGGGTTTTTTGTAACTAAAGATCTACCCCTCCTTTTATCCCACCTTTTCAATTGGGCGTCTAGGCTCCTTCTTTGACCCTTTGCAGTTTGGGCAAGTGAGATCTTTGTTGTCAGGATTTGTGTGTGGTGGAGCGGCTATCGTACCTGAACCATCACACGACTGACAATCAATGAGAGCAGATTTGGTCGTGTTTGGATGAGATTTTGGCATGCCAACCTCCTTTTGCCTGCTATAGAACATACACAAGGTTTTAGTAATTTGCAAAGTAAAAACCCGCACGAATGAATTCGTGCGAGTTTTGTCTGATCTAAGCGTTTCTACACCCAGCATTCTATGTGAATAGACAGTGCCGCCCATCCGACACATAGAATTGCTTGGATCATTACAGAAACAAGAAAGCAGTAACCTGAGATTGCTTTCAACCAATCAAGTTGCGTACGGTATGCCCATGCAAAAAGCAAAATACTCACTAAACAGACAGATAACAAAACGTACGTTCCATACACCAATATGTCTGCGAACAGTTCATACAGTGCCGGGTACTCACTGACTGATAGACAGGTACCCTCCATGTGTATCTCCTTTTCTTCTGAGGTAACCCTAACATGCGAGTAGTACTAAGGAAATTATATAAAAACATCCAATTAATTGGATGTTTTTAAGTTTACGTAGGTATTTACGTAAATACCTACGAAGACATGATAGAATGACTTACTATGAAGACGAGAAAGCGACTTGGAGAAAATCTTGTTCGTAAATTATCTAAGATTGGAGGATTTAGCTATGGGGTAACATTACCTATAGATATTATCCGGAAGTTTAAATGGCGTGAACGGCAGAAACTAAAGCTCACCATCGATGAAAAGAAAAATCGAATTATTATCGAAGACTGGAAGAAGTAGATATGGCGCATATTCATGAGAAGATAGATTTTACTGTTGAGGTGTTTGTTGTGTATCAAGGTAAAGTTTTGTTACGTAAACATGATAAATATGACATCTGGATTTCAGTTGGCGGGCACGTGGAACTTGATGAAGACCCAAACGAAGCTGCAATTCGTGAAGTAAAAGAAGAAGTCGGTTTGGACGTTACACTTTTTGATAACCGTGAGTATTTTGAAGAAGGAGATTTTAAGGAATTGATAGCACCTGTGTCACTTAATCGTCACAAAATCTCTGATACTCATGAACATATTTCGCTAATTTATTTCGCACAGGCAAAAACCGATGCTGTTATTCCAGAAAAAGAGACTGATGAGTGGCGATGGCTTACCAAAGAAGAAATTGAAGATTTCCCCGAACTTCGCGAGCAAGTTAGATTTTATGCATTGAAGGCACTAAACTAATACATATAGTAAGATTGACACTTTTGGGCTGGTCCTGTAGAATACTCGGCATCTTTTTGTGGATTGTGTTGTGGCAAGTTTCTTGGGTGAGGCTGTGTTACGAAAAGTATTTTTAATACATGGTTAAGCGGTTTAAACAGCATCTAGCTGCGCTTAACTCCTTTATAAATAGAGTGTAATTTAAAAGCGAGACACCTCGTACGGGGTTGTTATTGCTCTAATTGTGTATATGAGTAACACTGCATTACCGAAGAAACACTTCGGCAAGTTCACGGAGAACCTTGTTGAAACGCCCAACCTTGTACGCGAACAAATCGATTCGTACAAGCGACTATTAGAAGAAGGTATTAAGTCTGTCTTCGAAGAGTTCTCACCGATTGCTGATTATTCTGGCAAGAAGTTTGATCTCGACATTTCTCACTTTACCATTGGTAAACCTGAGTATGATGAACACTACGCTAAGTTTAAACGACTTACGTACAAAGTTCCGCTTCGCATTGAAGCAAAACTCACCAACAAAACGACTGGTGAGAAGAAGACGCAAGAAATCTTTCTTGCAGATTTCCCATACATGACCGACCACGGTACGTTCATCATCAATGGTGTTGAACGTGTGGTTGTTCCACAGCTTGCCCGTTCGTACGGTGTTTTCTTCTTGAAGAACCTTATGAAAGGATCTGAGTACTTTGGTGCAAAGATTATTCCAGCTCGCGGTGCATGGGTAGAGGTGGAGAGTGAACCAGATGGAGCTATTTACGTAAAAATCGACCGAAAGCGGAAATTCCCAGTCACAACGCTTCTTAAAGTATTTGGGCTTGAAGACGAGAAGGCAATGCTCAAGGCATTTAAGGGAGTAGAAGGAGCCGAAGAAGCCATTAAAACATCTTTGGAAAACGACCTGACAGAAACAACAGCTGATGCGTTTATTGAAGTATACAAACGACTGCGCGATGGAGATTTAGCAACACCAGACAGTGCTCGCGAATTTGTACTATCTATCTTTAGCAAGGAGCGATACGATCTTTCACGCGTTGGACGGTACCAGTTCAATCATCGTTTCGACCTCAAGTCAGAAGGAAAAGCGCTCGACGAACAAACACTTTCAACTGATGATGTTGTTCGTATTGTGTCTCAAATAATTACACTCAACAACACAAAGGGAGCTCGTGAAGACGACATCGACCACCTTGGTTTCCGTCGTGTTCGTTATGTTGGCGAAATGATGCAGCACCAAGTACGTATCGGTATGAGTCGCATGAAGCGAAACATCCAAGATCGTATGTCTACAGTGGATGCAGAAACTATTCTCCCAATACAATTCATAAACCCACGTCCATTCTCAGCTGCAGTTATGGAGTTCTTTTCCACAAACCAGCTTTCACAGTTCATGGACCAAAACAATATTTTAGGAGAACTTGAACATCTTCGTACACTTAGTGCACTTGGTCCGGGAGGGCTTACTCGAGAGCGTGCTGGGTTTGATGTACGTGACGTACACACAAGCCACTACGGACGACTTTGCCCGATTCAGACTCCTGAAGGTCAGAACATCGGTCTTATTCTGCGTCTTGCCGTACACGCACGGCTAAACGACTTTGGTATTATCGAAACACCATACGTGCGGGTTAAAAACGGTAAGGTAACTGATGAAATCGTATACCTTAACGCGCTTGA
Organism: Candidatus Kaiserbacteria bacterium; assembly: GCA_017134395.1. Taxonomy (NCBI): domain Bacteria; phylum Candidatus Kaiseribacteriota; species Candidatus Kaiserbacteria bacterium. The sequence continues at coordinate 55,635 of CP070993.1, forward strand.
TGATGAAAAATACTTCATTGCTCACGCTGCAACTGAACGTGACAAGAACGGAAAAATCACAGAAAAACTAATAGAGGTTCGTAAAAAGGGTGAGCCATATTTTGTGGAACCCAAAGAAATTGAATTTATGGAGGTAGCAACAGGACAGGCGTTCTCAGTTGCAACAACTATGATTCCATTCCTAGAACACGATGATGCTAACCGATCACTTATGGGAAGTAACATGCAAAAGCAGGCGACTCCATGTATCGTCCCTGAAATTCCCTATGTTGCCACAGGTATTGAAGAAAATGCAGCACGTGACTCAGGACGTTTGGTTATCGCTGACGAAGCAGGAACAGTAACGTACGCTGACGCACGAAGAGTATCGGTAAAGAATGCAAAAGGAAAAGAAAAGGAATACAAACTTGTCTCATTCTCACGAACAAACAACATGTCATTATTCCACCAGCGTGTTGCGGTGAAGGTTGGAGACAAACTAAAACGAGGTGACGTTATTGCGGACACTTCTTCAAGTGTAGGTGGGCAAATTGCTATTGGACAAAACGCACGTATTGCGTTCATGTCTTGGGCAGGAGCCAACTACGAGGACGCTATCGTTATTTCAGAGCGTCTAGTAAAAGACAGTAAATTTACTTCAGTTCACGTTGAAGAGTTTGTTGCGTACGTACGTGATACAAAACTTGGTGCTGAAGTGACAACCTACGATATTCCAAACGTATCAGAAACAAAGCTCCGTAACTTAGACGAAGAAGGTGTGGTGCGCATTGGTGCTGAAATTCGCGCAGGGGACATTTTGGTAGGTAAAGTAACACCTAAGGGTGAGACACAGCTTACTCCAGAAGAACGATTGCTTCGTTCTATCTTTGGTGAGAAGGCAAAGGATGTAAAAGATACATCCCTTCGAATGGAGGCTGGAAAGCGTGGTCGCGTTGTGGGAGTACGAATATTCTCACGAGAAAATGGAGACCAGCTTGAAAGTGGAATCATAAAGCGCATTCACATTGAAGTGGCACAGCTGCGAAACATTTCAGTAGGAGACAAGCTCGCAGGACGTCACGGTAACAAGGGTGTTATTTCACGAGTTCTTCCAGAAGAAGATATGCCATACACAAAAGACGGTGAACCTATCGACATTATCCTTACACCGCTTGGAGTTCCATCACGTATGAACTTGGGGCAGATTTTGGAAATGCATCTTGGTCTCGCGGCCGAAGAGCTTGGCTACCAAGCTATCGTTCCACCGTTCTCAGGAACAACAGAAGAAGAAATTACAAAAGAGTTGGTAGAAGCTGGATTCCCAGAGTCAGGAAAGATTGTACTTCACGATGGACGAACAGGGGAAGCGTTTGACCAACCAATTGCGATAGGAAACATGTACATCCTGAAACTTCACCACATGGTAGAAGACAAGATTCACATGCGTTCCGTTGGACCATACTCTATTACGACACAGCAACCTCTCGGTGGTAAAGCTCAAAACGGTGGGCAACGTATTGGAGAGATGGAAGTGTGGGCGATGCTTGGTTATGGTGCGGCATATGCACTACGCGAAGTGCTCACTATAAAGTCCGACGATATTCTCGGACGTTCAGCCGCTTTCGATGCGATTGTGAAAGGTGAGCGCATTAGGCAACCAAACGTGCCTGCAACGTTCAACGTGCTTGTTCGACACCTTCGTGGACTGGCATTGGACATCAATTTAGAAAGGAATAACGACGACAAGTAACGCGTATGAAAACAAACAAAGAAATGCTCATAAACGATTTCGACAAGGTTACGCTGAAGCTTGCGTCACCTGATCGAGTTCTAGAATGGTCTCGTGGTGAAGTAGTAAAGCCAGAGACTATTAACTATCGAACACAACGTCCTGAAAAGAACGGTTTGTTCGATGAAAAGATTTTTGGACCGGAAAAAGACTTCGAATGTTACTGTGGAAAGTACCGTGGTATTCGTTTCAAAGGAATTATTTGTGAAAAATGTGGAGTAGAAATTACTCGAAGTGTGGTGCGACGCGAACGAATGGGTCACATTGACCTTGCGACACCTGTTGCTCACATTTGGTTCCACCGTGGTATTCCATCAAGAATTGCACTGCTACTTGGTATTTCGGCTGCTGAAGTTGAAAAGGTAGTGTACTTTGCTGGATACATCATCACTAAGGTAAATGAAGAATCAAAGGGGCGACTACTCAAAGATCTTGAGAGTGAGTTCAAAGCAAAGAGTAAGGATGTAAAAGATGAAAAGACAAAGAAGAAACTGAAAGAACTGGCAACTGCTGCAAAGAAAGAAATTGAAAGTATCAAAGAGGGTATCGTACTTGAAGAAGGTGAGTACCATAAGTTTGCGCTTAAGTATTCTTCATGTTTTGAAGCAAAGATTGGAGCAGAGGCACTGTACGATATCTTTAAAGACCTCGATCTTGAAGTATTCCGTCAAGAATTACTTACCCGGCTTGAAAAAGCAGGTGCAGCTGATCGAGTAAAGCTACAAAAGCGCATTTCGCTTGTGAAGCAAATGCAAGGAGCTGACGTTCGTCCTGAATGGATGTTCCTCACACAGCTTCCGGTGATTCCACCAGCACTTCGACCGATGGTTGCTCTAGAAGGTGGACGTCACGCCAGCTCTGATATTAACGACCTGTACCGCCGAGTGATTAACCGAAACAACCGTCTTAAGAAACTAAAAGACATTTACGCACCAGACGTTATCTTGCGTAACGAAAAGCGTATTCTGCAAGAAGCAGTCGACGCATTGCTCGATAACTCAGTGCGACGTGGAAACACAGCATATTCAGTTGGAGGGCAACGATCACGACCACTTAAGTCTCTTGCTGACTATCTAAAGGGTAAGCAAGGGTACTTCCGACAGAACCTTCTTGGTAAACGAGTAGACTACTCTGGACGAAGTGTGATTGTTGTTGGGCCTGATTTGGCACTTGATCAATGTGGGCTACCAAAGATGATGGCATTGGAACTCTTCCGACCATTCATTATTTCAGGACTTCTTGAACGCGAAATTGCATATAACATTCGTGGAGCAGGACGCCTTATTGAAGAGGGAATTCCAGAAGTGTGGGCAATTCTTGAAGAGGTAATTAGCGATAAACACGTGTTGCTAAACCGTGCGCCAACGCTTCACCGTCAGAGTATGCAGGGGTTCCGCCCAGTACTTATTGAAGGAAGCGCTATTCAACTACACCCATTGGTATGTGAAGCGTTTAACGCTGACTTCGATGGTGACCAAATGGCTGTGCACGTACCTCTCTCAGACGAGGCACAACATGAAGCGCGGACTATTATGTCTGCCAACAAGAACATTTTGAAGCCTGGTTCTGGAGACGTAACCACAAATGCACGACAAGACATGATTCTTGGAATCTACTGGATGACAAAGATTGTAGAAGGTGCAAACGGAGAAGGAACAATATTCGAAACAACAAACCGAGCTATCAGCTCATACGATTACGGAGTTGTTGATTTCCGCGCGAAGATAAAAGTACTCCCAAGTGATTCACCAAAGTACGCAGCGTACAATGGAGAGTTATTTGAAACCACTGTTGGACGACTCTTGTTCAACTCAGTGCTTCCTACAGACTTCCCATACATCGACGAAACTGTTGACCGACGACGCATGAATAAGCTCGTTGATGATCTTATTGCTCGTTACGGACTAAGTGGAATGCCAAAAATCCTCGACAAGATTAAAGTATTCGGATTTAAGTACGCAACATTGTCAGGTATTACGTGGGGACTCTCTGACCTTAAGACACCACCAAAGAAAGAGGTCATCATTGAAAAAAGCACACAAGCCATTCTTGAACTACGGGCACAATTCAACGACGGACTTCTTTCAGAAGGAGAGCGACGACGAATGGCAATTGAAGTATGGCAGAAAGCCAAAACTGATATTGAAGATTCTGTGATGGAAGCAGTTGATCCACATGGTTCTGTGAGCGACATGATTACTTCAGGAGCTCGTGGTTCTGTAGGACAGCTTACACAGATGACAGGTATGAAGGGGCTTATTCAGAACCCGAATGGAGATATTATTGAAACGCCAGTTATTGCTTCGTACAAGGAAGGAATGAAGCCAATTGAATACTTTATTACGACTCACGGTTCACGTAAGGGACTCGCCGACACCGCACTTAAAACTGCGCAAGCCGGATATCTCACTCGACGTTTGTTTGACGTTGCACAAGATATTGTTGTTACTGAAGATAACTGTGGTTCAAAAGAAGGAGTAGAAGTAAGTCGTGTTAATGCACTTGGAATGGAAATTTCACTTGGACGCGCAACAAAGGGGCGTACAGTTGCTGAGCCAATTATGGATGGCGACAAAGAACTCTTTAAAAAAGGTCACTTAATTTCTGCACTGGATGCTGAAGAGCTTGCTAACTCAGCAGTACAAACAGTTGTGGTTCGTTCCCCGATGACCTGTAAAACACAACGTGGTGTATGTCAGAAATGTTACGGGTATGACCTTACAACAAACGAACTAGTAGATATTGGAGAAGCTGTTGGTACTGTAGCTGCTCAGTCTCTTGGAGAGCCTTCAACACAGCTTACTATGAACACGAAGCACGCCGGAGGAGCTGCCTCAGTCGGAGGAGACATCACACAAGGTTTGCCACGAGTTGAGGAAGTATTTGACCGACGTTCGCCGAAGAGCCCAGCACTTATTGCACGTATCGACGGAGTCGTGTCTGATCTTATTAAAGAAGGAGACGACACCATCATTACTTTGATTCCAGAAGGAACAAGCAAGAGCTCACGAAAACGAGACATCGAATATAAGGTGCCTTCAGTACGTACGATTCTTGTAAAGAAAGGTCAGCCGGTAGTAAAGGGTCAGTTTATGACAGATGGTTCTGCTGAACTTGATGATCTTTACCAGTACGCCGGAAAAGAACTAGTACAAGAATATATCATCTCTGAAATCAATAAGATTTACGAGCTTCAAGGTGTTGCGGTATCACGTAAGCATCTCGAAGTCGTTATCAAGCAAATGTTCTCACGACGAAAGATTAAGAACGCAGGAGACACTAAGTTCTCAATCGGACAAGTTGTAGAAGATGTTGAACTAGAACGAGAAAATGATCGTATGAAGGAAGCAGGAGGTGATATTGCAACTGCAGATCAGTTGGTAACCGGCATTACCGAAACTGCTCTTACACGAGATAGTTTCCTTTCAGCAGCATCATTCCAAAATACAACACGTAAGCTCTCAGAAGCTGCTGTTCGTGGAGCGGAAGATAAGCTCGAAGGATTGAAGGAAAACGTTATTGTAGGACGTCTTGTTCCAGCTGGAACAGGATTTGTTGGGAGTGCAAAAAACACTGCCATGACAGAGTTGCAGAGTGAACTTTCTGAGAACGAGCGAAAACGAGAGGACTAATATCTCGTAAAAGACCTGCGATACGTACCACGCCTTCAAAAGGTAGGCGTGGTATTATTGCATTATCGTATGGCATCAAGAAACATCGAAAACATCAAAGAGCGCCTTTCTATTGAAGAAGTGGTCGGGCAGTATGTTGAATTAAAGCCTGCAGGAAGCAGTTTAAAGGGGAAATGTCCGTTTCATGCAGAAAAGACTCCCTCGTTTATGGTTTCACCAATGAGGCAGAGCTATCATTGTTTTGGTTGTGGTGTTGGAGGAGATATCTTTACGTTTGTACAAGAAATTGAAGGACTCGACTTCAAAGGATCGTTAAAGGCTCTTGCTGACAAAGCGGGGATAGAGCTTGTCTATGAAAAAGGAGTCGAAAAAGATGACAATGATGTACTGTTTTCGATTTTAGAATCAGTAACGCAGTACTACACTGAGAACCTAAAGAAAAATGACAAAGCAATTACCTACCTTAAAGATCGTGGATTGACTGATGAGACTATCGATTCGTTCCGTATTGGATTTGCGCCGGATAGCTGGAGTGGAGCATACGAGCACCTAAAAGGCGCTGGTTTCAGTGAAAAGCACATTATGCAAGCAGGGCTTATAAAAGAAGGTACTAAGGGTTCATATGACCGCTTTCGCTCACGTATTATGTTTCCAGTTGCAGACAGCGTAGGGCGCATTGTGGCCTTTTCTGGGCGTATCTTCGACAAAGAGGACGATAATACAGGGAAGTATATAAACTCGCCAGAAACACCGCTGTACCATAAGTCAAAAATCTTGTATGGATATGATAGGGCCCGACAAGCGATTCGCAAAGCAAATTTTGCTGTATTGGTAGAAGGGCAGATGGATCTCATTGCAACGCACCAAGCGAAGTACAACAACACGGTAGCGCTTTCTGGGACAGCACTTACTCCTGAACACATAACACTACTTGGTCGTATGTCTAAGAATCTATGTATTGCACTTGACGCTGACGCAGCGGGCATTGCCAGCGCCGGTAAATCGGCACGTGCCGCACTGCGCTCGGGTTTTGATGTAAAAATAGCCGCATTACCTGAAGGGTCTGACCCCGCAGATATGCTCGTTAATGACGATATTGAACTGTGGAAGAATACGATTAAAGATTCTAAGCATATTATTGATTTCCTTCTTAATCTCTACCGTAAGAAATCTAAGGATGAGCGAGCATTTAAACTAATGGTACAGAAAGAAGTGCTGCCGTATGTACTAGATATCGAGAGTGAAATTGATAAGAGTCACTTTATTCAGCGAGTAGCGGCACAACTATCTGTTGGGGAAGAGGCGGTTCGGAGGGAATTATCTAAATTGAAGGCGACTCCGATAAACGAAGGAATTGCTGCAAAACCTGCGACACAAAAAGGAAATGATACACCACTCGGTTCTGAAGACGAACTTGTTCTTATGTATCTTTGGCAAAAAGATTTGAAAGAACAGTTGGTAGACTGTAAAAGGCTAAAGGTTCAGATAGAGGAGGCGCTGACCCCAATTGGTTTTAAAGCATTGGAAGAAAAGTTGGCAGGAAATAAAGAGGCAGCATTTAAATTTGAGGCATTGTATCACGATGAAGATAGTATGAAGCGTGCAATAAATGAACTCATCGAACGTCTTCTAAAAAGAGAACTTCAGAAAGAGCTTGATAATGCAAGCGTCTCTATGAGAAAAGCCGAAAGTGAAGGGAATCAAAAGGATATAGCTCTCTATGCGCAAAAACATCAAGATGTACTCGAAAAACTACGTAAACTTGACAACCATTTATAAACCCTTGTAATTTAGTAGAAAACCTATAAAGTACTATAAACTATGGCTCAAAAGAAGACAGTAAAAAAAGCTGTCCGCAAAACAGCGGGCACAAAGAAAAAGGTGGTTGCTAAAAAAGCACCAGCTAAGAAGGTTGTTTCTAAAAAAACTGCTGTAAAGAAGGTTGTAGCAGCCAGCGCGTCGGTTGGAGCAGTGGTGAAGAAGATGACTCCAAAGCGAACTCCACCAAAGAAGTCACCGAATAAAAAGGAAAAACAGGCAGAAAAACTGCTCAAAAAAGGGCATGAACGAGGTTATATAACGTATGACGAAATTCTCAAAGAGTTTCCAACTATCGAACAAGACATCGTATTTCTCGAAGAAATGTACGAACGCTTCGGTGCTGCTGGTATCGATGTTTTAGAAAGCGGCGGTCTTTTGAACGACAACACAGAACTACTACTCGACCGAAAGAAATTTGGTTCAGGAAGTGATGCATCACGTGATTCGGTTCAAATGTATCTACGAGAAATAGGTCAGTACCCACTTATTACCGCAGATCGTGAAAAGGAACTCGCGAAACGTATTGAAGAAGGGGACGACGAAGCTCGAGGAATTCTTGCTCGCTCAAACCTGCGTCTTGTTGTTTCTATTGCTAAGAAATATGTTGGACGTTCAAGCGACCTCACGCTTCTCGACCTTATCCAAGAAGGAAACCTCGGTCTCTTTAAGGCAGTGGATAAATTTGATTACACAAAGGGATATAAATTCTCTACGTACGCAACGTGGTGGATTCGCCAAGCTATTACACGTGCGCTTGCCGACCAGTCACGGACAATTCGTATTCCTGTTCACATGGTTGAAACGATTGCGAAATACAAACAAAAAGTACGTGAGCTTTCTCAACATTTAGGACGAGACCCAATGCCTGAAGAAATTGCCGTAGAAATGGGGCTTGAAGTAGATAAAGTCCATCATATTCAGAAAATTAGCCAAGCCACTGTTTCTCTTGAGTCTCCTGTGGGAGATGAGGGTGAAGACAAGTCGACTCTCGGGCACTTTATTGCTGATGATAAGATGGAATCTCCAGATCAAGCAGCAAGTCGCCGTATTCTTTCAGAGCACATAACTGCTGTTCTTGATGAGCTTTCAGACAAAGAACGAAAGATTCTTGAGATGCGCAACGGACTCAATGATGAAGGAATTTGCCACACACTTGAAGAAGTAGGAAAGATGTTTGGTGTGACACGTGAACGTATTCGTCAAATTGAAGCTAAGGCACTCGAAAAGATTCGTTTCCACGAACGAGCTGCTCAGTTGAAGAATTACTAAATCCAAAAACCTCCCAGTTACCTGGGAGGTTTTTTGTTAGGTGCTATACTGTTTTTATACTAAGTATAACAATTTGCGCATGTCTGAACGGTTTCCAAAAAAAGAAAACAAGAAGAAAACTAACAAGGGAGCAGTCGCGGGGTTAGCCGCACTAGGTGCTTTGGCATTTGGCGTAGGTAATGCGAGTGCTGTGCAATCATCTGGTTCTCGAACTGATTTTGAGGCACATACACCGGTACAAATTGAGGTAAGTCCTTTTGTTAAAATGTTAGCTTATGCTGAAACAGCAGCAAGGAAATACAATAGAGAAAAAGATAGAGCAGAATCTCCTGATTATATAGTGCATGAACTTAGTGAGATGCAAAATCGTTCTGTACAAGCCGCACAGAAAGATTTCAAGAAATTCCTAAATGCATATCATACTGCCGTGCGTGGTGCTGGTGGCGACCCCGATTTAATTGCAGAAGTGATGGCGAAAGATGCTTATGGAGACGTTTCAATCGCAGTACAAAATTTTGTGAATATTATGAAAGAGATTCATGACAGATATGAAGAAGATGTCCGGGTCAGGGCTCTTTATGAGTTGATTAAGGAACACAATTCAGCTAACGTGGGTAACTAAACATACTAAAACCCCTCGCGTACGCGAGGGGTTTTATATGTTACGTGATTTGTAGTTGCTATTATACAGTCACAAATCCAGTGTAGTAGAAGATAACCAAAACGACAGAGGCAATAGAGAGACCTGCAGCAGTTGCGGGTATTCCGTACTTAAGCCATCGTTTGAAGCTAATAGGTTCATCTGTTTGTTCGGATTTTGAAACCACAATGATACCTGCGGTAGAACCAATTGGTGAACCGTTTCCACCAAATCCAACACCGAATACCAGCGCCCACCACAGAAGGTCTACAGGTACACCTGATTGCTGTAAATACAGAATAATAGGAATCATAGCAACCGTAAGCGGGATGTTATCTACAATAGCTGATGCAATTGCAGCAACCCATAGAATAATAATAGCGGTAAGCAATAGGTTGCTTTCAGCACTTGCGGTAATAATTTGGGCCAGACTCTCTAGTACACCAGCGTGTTCGAGACCACCAACGGTAATGAAGAGTGACGCGAAGAAGAGGAGTACTGATAGCTCGGTTTTCTCAATGATAGGTTGCGGGTCCTTCGTTGCGGTGACTAAAAGCAAGATTGCAGCTGCACCAATAAGCGCAATAAGGGACGCTTCAAGATGAAGAACACCATGGAAGAAAAAGAGGACGACAACACCAGCAAGAACAGCGAGACCCTTTTTAAGAGTCGGTAAGTCCGTAATGGCATCCTTTTCATTCATTTGCATTAGTTCTTCGATGTTCTCAGGAGCTTTTGAAAGCTCCTTTTTGAAGAGGAATCGGAACATAATGAATGTAACTACTCCTACAACAAGTACTGTTGGAAGCGAGTGAACAAGGAAGGCGTTGAAAGTAAAATCTGCTGCTGAACCAATCATGATGTTTGGCGGGTCACCAACGAGTGTGGCAGTACCACCAACGTTTGAAAGCATAGCCTCAACCAGCAATAGTGGTGTTGCGCTGATTTTAAGCATTCGAGCGATAATAATCGTAATAGGTACGATCAAAATAATTGTTGTTACGTTGTCGAGTATCATCGACAATACTGCCGTAAGCGTACCAAGGGCAAGCATGAGGAGCCATGGGTTACCTTTTGTCTTCTTTGCCGTTAAGATACCAAGGTATTGAAATACACCAGTCCTCTCGAGTACTACCACAAGTAGCATCATTCCGAAAAGAAGCCCTAATGTGTTGAAATCAACGGCGTTAAGAGCGTCTTCTGGGTGGTAGAAGTCGAATATTATTCCTGCAAGTACCATAAGCACGGCACCTGCCATTGCAACCACACTACGGTGTACTCGTTCTGTTAAAATGAGGGCGAATGTCCCTCCAAAAATGATAGTACTGATTATTGCTGCTGTTGTCATAAAGATAATTACATACAAAAAGGCCACCTATTTAGTGGCCCCTTTGCGCTGTTTATAAAGTTATTTGTCGTCAATGTCAGCGAAACAGTCTCCGCACATGCCGAGAGTTGCTCCAATGACCTGTTTAAGTTCGGTTCGAGTAAGAATACCTACTGGTTTGTTGTCTGCGTTTACCACTGCAATACGTCCACGACCTGTGTGCGCTGCAATAGCCGCTGCTTCAATTACGTTCCCGTCTACCTTAATGGTAGGGACTTCAGTTTCCATGAAGTCTGCAACAGGTGTGTCTTTTACACGCTCTGCATCTTCCTTAAGAAGCTCCATGTTTGAGAAACGCGCGGCAAGGTTACTTTCTTCCATATAGTCTGGAAGCACTGCCTTGATAATATCGATAGCGTTCACCATTCCTGCTAATGTTCCGTCTTCTGCTAACACAGTAAGAGAGTTTCGTCGTTCGGTAATCATTTTTTGCAATGTTTCTTCCAACGTTGCAGTACTACTGGTAAAGATTGCCGGACGCATAATGTCCTCAACTGAGTATGATTTTTCCTTTATTGTGATCATATATTTGGGCAACTATATACCTGTGTAAGCCGTAGTGCAAGAGGTTATATGCACAGAGAAGAGATAGACACTATGGTATACTTTTTCACTATGGATTACGGAGAGGAATCAATAAAGCAGCACGACAAAAAAGGTGGAAAAATTCGTATAGAAAGTACGTTTCCAGTTACTAATACGAAAGAGTTATCCGTTGCCTATACTCCTGGAATTGCAGCGGTATCTCAAGAAATAGCTAAAAACCCAGACCGTGCACGTGATCTCATCGCAACGAAAAAGATGGTTGCAGTTATTACAGACGGCTCCGCGGTACTTGGTCTAGGTAACATTGGTCCAGTCGCAGCATTGCCGGTTATGGAAGGCAAATGTGCACTATTTAAGACGTTTGCTGATGTTGATGCATTTCCTATTGCTCTTGATACACAAGACGTAGATGAGATTGTAGACACTATCACACATATCGCACCTACTTTTGGTGGTATTAACCTAGAGGATATTTCAGCACCACGTTGTTTTGAAATAGAGGAGCGACTACGAAATGCACTTGATATTCCGGTGTTCCACGATGATCAGCACGGAACAGCTATTGTTGTCCTCGCAGGTCTCCTTAATGCGCTTAAGGTAACACACAAAAAGAAGGAAGAGGTAAAGATTGTAGTAACCGGCTCCGGCGCTGCGGGTATTGCGATTGTCGCTTTGTTACAAAAAGCAGGATTCCCACGAGTAACTATTGTTGACGGTGGCGGCATTGTTTCTAAATGTCGTGAAGACTTGAATGTTGCACAAGAGAAGATTCTAGAGTGCTGTGCGATTAGTGAGATTTGTGGCGGCCTCGAAGAGTCGGTAGTGGGTAAGGATGTATTTATTGGCGTTTCTGCGGGAAATATCTTAACCAAAGAAATGGTGTCGACTATGAACGATAATCCGATTATTTTTGCACTTGCAAATCCTACACCCGAGATAGAACCAGAGTTAGCTCTTAGTGCAGGAGCTGCTGTTGTGGCTACAGGTCGTTCAGATCATCCAAATCAGGTAAACAATGCATTAGTATTCCCCGGTGTATTTAAAGGCGCTCTAGACGCACAGGTAGCGCAGATTACTGATTATATGAAATTAGCTGCCGCCGAGGCACTGGCAGCGCTAGTGTCTGAGCCAACGGCTGAAAAGATTATTCCGGGACCATTTGACGAAGGCATTGTTGAGGCGATTTCAAATGCAGTTAAGAATTCTTAAATTCTAAATCGGGTGTAGGGTTTTTAGGCTTATACAGAGACTCGTTTTTCAGTATATATGGAGTATAAAAAATAGGCCGCAATGGTAGTCGCGACCTATATTTCTGAATGAACATAAGAGAGGGCATCTTACTCACCATATGAAATGTTGTACGTCATGAGACCGCATTGAACAACTTCAACGATATGAGCGATTTTCTCAGGTTCCGATGGAGATAAAATTAGTGCTTGAGCACACATCCAACGAAGATGGGAAGTAAGTCGCAGTGGATAATCCTCCCAGAGATCAAAGAAAAGTAACTCTCGCTGACGATTCCAATTGTCGACTTGCCACAATTTCCACTGTTCTGCGACGGGCTGTATTGGTGGGAGATCCTCGTTGTTGTTTACTGGAAGCACAAGGTTCTTTTGAATATTCACAAGTGCTTTGTCGAGCTCTTGCGCTTGCTCAATTTTTGATAGCAATTGTACCATCGTCACTATCCTTCCGTTGCTTTTTATTCTATATACAAACTACCAAACAGAGGGTGGTCCTGCAAACGTTGTGGGTGCTCAGTTATCTTTTCGAGGTCGATAGTTCGACACACCCAAAGGCTTCTATATACTAGTGTAATGGTACGAGCTCGAACGACTCCAGAATTTAATAAAAGCTACGCAATGCTTAATGGAGAGCAACGCAAGGCAGTAGATACTATCGAAGGCCCAGTCATGGTTATTGCGGGTCCTGGAACAGGTAAGACTCAGATACTTACGCTGCGAATTGCTAATATTCTCAAAGAAACTGATGCTGATCCATCGTCTATTCTTGCGCTTACGTTTACTGAAGCGGGTGTCGCAGCGATGCGAAAGCGTCTTGTGTCTATGATAGGTTCAGACGCATATCGTGTTGCCATCCATACGTTCCACGGCTTTTGTAACATGACCATTCAGAGGTTTCCTGAAGATTTTCCACGTCTCATTAGTTCAGAGCAAATTACTGATATCGATCAAATTTTACTGATGCGGGAGATTATCGAAAAAAGAGACCACCTTAATCTGCTACGACCATTCCACGACAACTTTGCGTACGCTAAGAAGAGTCTGAACGCAATTAGCGACCTCAAGAGTGAATATATTGAGCCACAAGAGTTTAAAGAGAGAGTTGAACTGAGTGAGAAGAATTTTTTAGCGCAAGACGATTTGTATAACGAAAAAGGTGCTTACAAAGGCAAGATGAAGACAGTTCATCAGAAAACGCAGAAGAGTATTGAAAAAAATAAGGAGTTGGTAGAGCTTTACGAAGCATACGAGGAAGCACTGCGCGATAGGAAGCTTTACGACTACAACGATATGATAAGTGTCGCGGTACGTCGATTAGATGAGGATAGAGACGTACTACAGCGATTACAGGAAGAATATCAGTATGTTTTGGCAGATGAGCACCAAGACGCGAATGCATCACAAAACCGTTTGCTCGAGTTGCTTGTGGATTTTCATGAGGAACCTAACTTGTTTATTGTTGGTGATGAGAAGCAGGCCATTTACCGTTTTCAAGGTGCATCGCTAGAGAACTTTTTGTACTTCAAGAACAAGTACCCAAACGCACAGGTGGTTGAACTTAAGCATTCGTATCGTTCTGGTCAGAAAATACTCGACGTCGCCCACAGTGTTATTGACTCATCTGATGACGAAATAGAACGCGTTGCACTTGAGTCACGTGCTGCTATAGAGAAAGAAGCAGCAGAAGTTCGTGTTTTTGGTTCTGATGAAACCGAAGCATTGTGGGTTGCTCGTGATATTGAGAAGCATATTGGTGAAGGAGTTGCACCCGATGAGATTGCAGTTCTTTATCGAACTAATGCAGACGCAGCGTATATTGCCAGAGCACTTGAACGTGAGCGTATCGGCTATTCTATAGAGTCCAATCGCAACATTCTGGATGACACAAGCATTGCACAATTCGTTGCACTTCTGCGCACAGTTGCTGACTTTGGGAATAAGGAGTTGGTATCCCAAGTACTACATGTGCGGTTTCTTGGGTTTGAGCCTATAGATATTTTTAAGGTACTAAAATATAGCTCTCGTAATAGGATTCCAGTATATGACTGTATATTCTCAGAAAAGAAGCTAAAAGATATTGGAGTTACTGATGTAAAGCAGTTTTCTGTATTTGCCAAGCGATTGTCGAAATGGGCGCAAGCCGGGAATAACGACCCAGTAACAGATGTGTTTAATTTAGTGCTCGACGAATCAGGTTTTCTTACCACTGCACTAAACTCTTCTCGTTCAGTAGAAATGCTCGAGAAACTCCACTCGTTAGCTCGTACTGTAGAAGAGCTTGCAAGAGGTAACCGAGTATATAAATTGAAAGACCTTATAGCGCATCTCGACTTGATGGACGAGTACAATATATCTATAAAGCAATCAGCTGGTGTGCAGCACGCGCGTCGTGGAGTGCGTCTCATGACAGCGCACAAGTCTAAAGGTTTGGAGTTTGACTATGTGTATCTGGTAGGCGCATGGGATACGCACTGGGGGAATAAACGGAAGATGTCTAGCTTCACACTTCCCATTGACGGACCGGCAAATCAGGATAATGCAGACGAAAGAAGGCTTTTCTATGTAGCGCTTACGAGAGCACGTTCACGTGTAAGTGTTAGTTACGGAAGAGTATCTCAGAGTGGTAAAGATAGGTTGCCTTCTCAGTTTGTTGAGGAGATGAATGATTCATATAAAGAGAATGTAGACGAAAGTGCGTTTGAAGAAGGTTTGTCGCCAGAAGTATTTTTGCAGGCAAAGCCAGATGTAAAAAGTCTTTCAGTAGCTGACAGTGAATATCTGAAAGAGTTATTTGTTGAGCAAGGACTTTCGGTGACTGCGCTGAATAATTATCTTACATGCCCATGGCAGTACTTTTATAGTAACCTCGTACGTATTCCAAAAATACCTACCAAGTATATGACATTAGGTACTGCGGTAGACAGAGCACTGAAAACTTTCTTTATTCACCATCAAAATAGCGAAGTAACGAAAGATATGTTGCTGGATGCATATGAAAAAGCTCTTGAGCAGACATCTCTCTCTGGGAATGCATTTACCGAAATGTACGAGCAAGGACATGATGCACTTTCTGGATGGTTTGATACGTACAATGGAACGTGGTGTAAGGAAACACTAAATGCATATAAGATTGATTTAACGATACCGCTTTCTCTAGAATTGCTTCCAAATATTCGAGTGCGTGGAGAATTGGATAAAGCAGAAGTATATGCTGACGGTATTACGGTAGTAGATTACAAAACAGGGAAGCCTAAATCTAGAAATCATATAACAGGTGGCACTAAGGCAGTTGGTTCAGGAAACTATTTTAGACAGCTCGTCTTTTATCGGATGCTTATCGACGCGCAGGATAAATATAAAATGAAGAATGCGGTACTAGACTTCATACAGCCAAAAGAAAACGGAACGTACGTACGTGAAGAGTTTACTATTACGCAGGACGACGTAGATGTACTCCTAAAAGAAATAGAAAAAATGTCGACAGAGGTTTTAAATCTATCGTTCTGGGATGAGCGTTGCGACGCACACAAAAAAGGGGATTGTGAGTATTGTAAGTTGCGAGAATTGATGCAATAAAAAATGCCTCACATTGTGAGGCATTTTTTATTGTCGGTTAAATCTACTTACTGTGCCAAAAGTTGGTCGATGATCTGCGAAAGACCTTCAACTGATTGACCTCCTTCGAGTGGGTACTGCTCACCATTTACAAGAAGAATGTTGTGAGGAGTTCCACGTCCACCTGCCGCGATTACTTCGTTGTAATCTGCGTCCACTCGCTCTTGCATGTCACCGCTGTCGAGACATTGTGTGAACGCTGCCGCATCAAGACCAACGTGCGTTGCGATCTTTGGAAGTTCATCCATGCTGAGTCCGTTGTTCGATGGAGTAACTTCGTATAAACGGTCTGTGTATGCCCAGAACCCTTCGTTTCCTCCAAGTTCAGCTGCACATTCAAGTGCTTCAGCTTGCTTAGGTGCGTTTGGGTGAAGCTGCGGAATTGGGAAGTTTCGGTATACCCATGCAACTTCACTTGCCTCATACTTGCTTGTAATTTCTTTAAGAGTTTCGTGATGGTTTTTACAGAATGGACATTCTGTATCTGAGTATTCGACAATCACTACTTTTGCATCAGCATTTCCCACAATGTGGTCATCTGCTTGTACTTCTGCAATAGGAACTGCTGGTTGACCAGCGTCCGGTGCTCCTGCAGGCCCTGTACTTGGTGATCCTGCACCACCAGCGAAGTAAAGAGCTCCGGCGATAAGAGCTCCAGCCGCAACGATGGCAATAGGAGTTCCGAGGTTCATTTTTTGTTCTGACATAGTATTATCCTAAAATTGATTAATGTTGTAGGATTGTATCATACATGCTTGAGGCTGCCATTTTTTCACATATTGCATTGGGAATCGTACAGGGATTAACAGAATTCCTGCCCATTTCTTCATCCGGACATCTTATCCTGACACATCAGTTATTAGGTTCTGTTGGTGATTTCGATTTGGCGTTTGATGCGTTACTGCATTTCGCTACTGCCACTGCAATTGTTGTTTATTTTTGGAGAGATATTTATACGCTCATTCTTTCGGCACTTGCGATTCCTAGGAAACTGCTTTCTCGTCAGAATCTTGCTGCTAATGAGGAGGTTGTTTTAGCACTTGTTGCAGGAACAATTCCGGCGGTTATATTAGGACTCGTTTTAGAAGAAAGCATGGCGACACTCTTTCGTAACCCATTGTTAGTAGCAGGAGCACTTATTTTTGGGTCAGCGATTATGTTTTCAGCCGAACGATACACTGGTCTACTTACCAGGTTTACGTCAGTAGCTTATGGATGGAAGCGCGGTCTTATAATTGGACTTTTCCAATCGTTAGCGCTGATCCCTGGAACAAGTCGCTCTGGGATGACTATTTCAGCCGGTATGCTTTTTGGTATGGCACGAGGCGAAGCAGCGCGATTTGGATTCTTGCTTGGCGTACCGCTACTACTAGGTGCTGGAGCAAAAAAAGCACTTGAGCTTGGGATAGGGGAGATAACTATTCATATGATAACGGGAACAGTGACTGCGTTCATTGTTGCTCTTTTGGTAATTCACTTATTGCTCAAGTTCCTACAAAACAATACGTTATACGTATTCATTGTGTATAGGTTGTTACTTGCGGCAGGAATAGTTCTCGCCACCCTTCTTTTTTAGGAATATTAAAAAGGTAATGTGTGAGTGAGTGATGAGTCTTCCTTTTCCTCCCAGTCTTTTGTATCGAGTAGAATATCTTTCATTTTTCCAAGGTCTGCATATTTCACTTTTCCATTTTTAAGAGCGTAATCGTAAATGTCTTTTGTGACTTTTACATCTTGAATACAGTAGTCGATAACTTTTTGACGTTCGCCGTCTCTCCACCACTTAATTGCTTGGAGTCCATTTCCGCTCTTCTGTGTTCCAAGGGTTGCTTTGGCAACTGAATCGAGCTTTATACGCCGTCCGAGAGAACCATGGATTTCTTTTAGTAAGTCTAGACTTTTTATGTGAGTAAGATCACCAGGGTAGTATTTATTAAGTAGTGGAATATCAAAATGATCTGAGTTATAACCGATGAGCATATCGGCGCTTTCTATGTATTTCCACAGATCAGCGAAATCTTCTTGCAGGAAAGACAGATACTGGTCTGTTTCTGAGTCATGAATACATACAACTGATATATCCAAAGCTGCCGGATCGCCTGAACCAACATCAGAAAATAGGTTACTCGTTTCAATGTCAAAAACGATTTTGCGCATGTGCGAGAGTATACCACACTAGGTGTGGCTAGATTTCTTGTGTAAATATGTGATCAGCAACAGCGTCGACAGGTAGTTCTTTTTGGTCGCCACTAGAAAGGTGCTTTACTGTAAGAGTTTCGCTTTCCATTTCTTGTTTGCCAATACAGCTTACGAAAGGAATTCCTTTCTTATCCGCCATCTTTATTTGATCACCTGCTTTTTTATACGAATAGTTTACTGCAACGTTCATATCTTGTTCTCGAAGTGTTTGTGCAACAGAGTCAGAAAATTGGGCCGCTGACTCATCAAGGACGCAAAGCATTATGTCTGTTGGTGATACGTATTCAGGAAGAAGATTATGTGTTTCAAGGAAATCTTTGATAGTAACGTCTCCCATGCCAAAACCTACCGTTGGAATTTTATCGGTTCCGAATATTTCTAAGAGATTGTCGTAGCGACCACCACCAAATAGTGAGCGGTTGTTTTCTGGAGAAGTGTCGAACACTTCGAAAACCATACCTGTGTAGTAATCGAAGCCTCTTGTAATAGAAGTATCTATAACGACATTCTCAATCCCAAGTCCTTTAAGGCGTTCACGAAGTTCTTCAAGAAGTACGTTACTTGCTGCACTGTCTAGAAGTTCTAATAAAATAGTTGCTTTCTCGCCAGTAAGTGCTGTTAGCTCGCTTTCGAAGTTGTCTATCTTTGCGCGTCGATCCAGTAACGACACAATACCTTTACGAGTTCCTGCATCAATATCTGCTTCGTCAAAGATGCTATCAAATACACGTCGGTCGTTTAGCCGAATTTCGAAATCCTCATTAGAAGCACCAAAAGCTTTCATTAAGGAGTTTGCGAGAGTAATTATTTCAGAATCAGCTTCTATTCCAGAGAGGCCAAAAAGGTCTGCATTAAGTTGCCAGAATTCTCGGAGGCGTCCTCGTTGCATACGCTCGTATCGAAAGCAGTTTGGTGTTGAGTACCAACGTAATGGGAAACCAAGCTCTCGTTGTTGTCGTGCAACCATGCGAGCAACGGTAGGTGTCATTTCAGGTCGTAGCGTTACTTCACGACCACCTCTGTCTTCAAACGTATACGTTTGCTCGTTCACTATCTCGTCGCTAGTTTTGCTTTTGTATAACTCAGAAGGTTCTAGTATAGAAGCGGCGTAAGGTTCGTATCCAAATCCTTCGCATACCTGTGCCCATGTATTAAGAATGTAGTCGTGGATAAATTTATCGCGTGGATAAAAATCGCGTACTCCTTTGTAGCTGTCAGTTGAGAGTTTCATTAAACGCAATAGTAGCAAAAAAGCATAGTTCTGTCTTGCTAATTGCTTAAGGTTATATACTATTTAATTATGAAAAAGATTTATCTAATTGTAGCTTTAGTTTTTTTAATAGCCCTACCTTCTCAAGGTAATGCTGCTGAGTATTACGAATGTTTTGTCACTGCAGATGTAACAAGAGGTACTGAATGTAGTAATTTAGGGGGAGTAGCACATTCTTGTCAGTTGTATGGGGGGTATAGTGGTTCAGGAGTACCTTCGGAATGTTCGAGTACTTGTTTACAACGTAGTGGCATTCCAGAACATTGTGCATCTGTAACAGTCCGTCCGTCTAATAACCCGGAAGCACACCAAGGGAGAAATCAGATTCAGGATGAAATAGGAATTGATATAGACTCTTTAAAGGGGATTGAAGCTGAAGTTCGCGATCGGCTTGCTGGTTTAGAGAATGAAATAAATACGGAAGATGGTGTAGATGCTGAAGAAGTTCAGTATGTTGTTGGGAAAATAGTAGAAGCAATTAACGATATTCTAAAGGAGCGTTCCTTGAGTGCTGTTGATGTAGTTAAAGATAAGGTTGTAGAGGCAAAAGAGAAAATTATAAATATACTCCCTGGAGATAATTCTGATGCAGACGACGGGATAACGGATTTTGATTTTGAAGAAGAAGATCCTTTTGCTGCGACTGGGTTAGATGCTGTTAAACCTGGAGGATACGATTTTGATACATGGCCAGATGAGAACGGAACAAAGATAGCTAAAATAGTTGATGCATACGGAATCGAAAGGTATACAAGTGACGGGGAGCACTTCTATGACAAACCGTACGATGCTGCACATTCAGGTTCTGGAGTTAGTGCAGTATGGAATGGTGCAAAAGATACTCTTTCGGATGTAGGAGATTGGTTCTGGAAAACAAAAGACGCAGATAAAAATAAACAACTTCAAGATGATATTGCACGCGAAGTACTTTCAGATACCAAGAGTAAAAAAGAGAAGGACGTAGAGAAAGCATATGAAAAATATGCTGACAAAATAAAAACTCCAATGTTTGGAGATGTTCCTGCCAAGGCTGTCATAGAGGTTATGAAAGAGGTTTCTGAAAAAGACTTCGCTTCAGCTGCCCAAGTTTATATAGAGGAAAGAGAGAAGGGTAATTCTCCAGCTGTTATACGCGAGAATAATTCTACTACTCTTTCAGAGGGATATGGTACTTTCGGGAATCAAGGAGGAGTATCTCAAGTTACTGCAAATAAATATGCTCCAGCAGTTTTGTATGCTCGATACGAAGAAGTCTACCAGCGATACGAAATTGCTAAAGAACTCGGACGAACAGAGTAAATTTAGACTCCTTCTGGTGGACGTTCTTCGGTGTTGTATTCTAGCTCACTCTTATGCTCGGTTACCATATCAACACGCTCTAGGATGGAGTTTCGTACCTGGCTTGCATGCGGGATGCCTTCAATTAGGTAAAAAGCTGCTTCTGGTCCAGCTGTTTGTACTTGAAGGTTTCCAAAGCTAAAGAGGGTTGCAAAGAAGCCATGTGTTTCTACCTTTATATCTTGCACACGCTCAATACGAAGTGTAGAGACTTCTCTGCGAAACAAGTGGAGTTGATTGATATTGATAATCCGTTTATCAGTCACTATCCAAATATCTAGGTAATAGTTGGTCCATATAGTAAATATCATCATCCAAATAACAAGAAGCCATACTGCTGTAAGGAAAGTGGCAAGTGCTGGGTGTACTGATATATAAGGAGCGAGAAATATAACGAGGATAAACGGGACTATTCCAACAAGGATTACAGGAAGGGCTTCAATCATTTGTACGAACCAATGCTTACGTACCACAAGAAGCATTTTTTCATCTGGCTGCATGTGAATATTTTTCTGTAATACGATGTGCTTCATACTTATAGTGAAATGAGAGTAAAGAAACTTGTGGTCATAAAGATAAGGAATACTACACTGAGTGTTACATATAGTATGGTTACACCAATTGCGGTTCGTGGGCGCATGCTAAATGAAAACCAGTGAAATATTAGTACTGCACTATAGAGTAGAAAAATGACTACAATTCCATAAAAAAGTATTTCCCATAGAGAAGAATCAGTACTTGCTGCAGCTGCACTTGTGAAAATATCCATTGTGCTTATTATAGTACAGATTATATGAGTAAAGAACAAAAAAGTTTTAAAGTTAAGAGAGCAGCTGCGGGAATGGGGCTCGGACTTTTTGCATCACGTCCAATAAAGAAAGGGGAGTTTATTGTGGAATACAAGGGAGAGCTAATTAGTGCAGCTGAAGCAGAAACACGTCTGACACGGTATCTTTTTGAAATTGATGACAACTACACTATTGATGGAGCAGCGAGGGACAATATTGCACGCTATATGAACCACCTATGTGATCCAAATGTGGAGGCAGAAATAGAAGCTGGCGAAATCAAGTTTTATGCACTAAAAGATATAGAAGAAGGAGATGAGTTAGGATACGATTACGGCGAAGAATATGTAGATGAATTCATCAAGCCATATGGCTGTAAATGCTCACATTGTAGTTAGTTAAACAGAGGCAAAATTTCTTGAAACCTACATAAATACAATGTAAGGTGCTTGTTAGAATAGTGTCTTAACAACTGAATAAAGGAGTGCTACAAATGTTGAAATCGAAAATAGTTTCGTCGCTTGATGCTTCCGGTATAACTGTTGGTGGCTATGGTAAGCACGATATTCATATCTGTGACGAGCGTACTTATAAAGCAATACTCAGAGGTACTCTTGGTATGGGTGAAGCGTACATGAATGGGTGGTGGTACGCGAACGATATTGATGCGTTCGTTTCGCATGCTGTTAAAAGCATGTTTGGCAGAAGTCTGTCTGCAACCAATCTCGTTAAGTTTGCACTACTGTCGCAAATAAGAAATGCACAAAGAGTAGCGCGTGCGTTCGCTGTTGCGGAAGAGCACTACGATCTTCATCCGGAGATTTACAGTGCGATGCTTGATGAGCGTATGACCTACACATGTGGGTACTATGGTCGAGGAGCCAAGACATTGGATCAAGCGCAGTTTGATAAGCTTGATCTTGTATGTGAGAAACTAGGTTTAAAACCTGGTGATCGGGTGCTTGATATAGGTTGCGGTTTCGGTTCATTCGCAGAGTTCGCAGCAAAAAATTACGACGTCAATGTCACAGGAGCAACAGTATCTGAAGGTCAATTAGTGGTTGCAAAGCAGCGCACACAAGGGCTTCCAGTACAATATCTTTTACAAGATTACCGGAAACTCGACGGAGAGCAATTCGACCATATAGTTTCTATCGGTATGTTTGAAGCTGTTGGCTACAAAAACTACGTCGAATTTATGAAAGTGGCTGATCGAATGCTTAAGCCCGGAGGTACGTTCTTGCTTCACACGATCGGTATGGCTACTTCTGAAACTTGTGGGGACCCATGGTTCGATAAGTATATTTTCCCTAACGGGATGATGCCTTCACTTGCACAGATTACTAAAGCGATCGAAGGACGCTTCATTGTTGAAGATTGGCACAGTTTTGGAGAAGATTACGATACAACACTCATGGAGTGGTGGAAAAACTTTAACCGTGCATGGCGCAGTGAATCGTTTACTCAAGAATACGATGAGCGATTTTATCGCATGTGGAAGCTATATCTTCGCGGTAGTGCTGGACTCTTTCGAGCTCGACACTTGCAACTTTGGCAATTCGTATTTACACGGGGTGATGCTCCAAGTAAACGTGTAACCATTCGTTGAGATCTGCAGTACAATATTTAAAAGGCGACCTATTAGGCCGCCTTTTTTATTTGCATGAACCCCAAAGTCCAAATTTCTGCTCCTTTGATTTCTGCTCGAGTTCTTTCAGTGTCTCGCTAAGTGCGGTATCGGGGGGATATGCTTTAGCCACCGCATGGCCTTCATGTACTAAAATTTCGTTAATTGATGTTTCTTCGTGAATTGAAGAAAGAGGGTCATCTATATATACATATCGCAGCAATCGTTCATATTTATCTACGTTAGAAATATCAGCCACTAGTCGCACTTGTTTATTAAGAAGCAATTGCTGAGCTCGGGATTTTGATTCAATCGCGAAGCAGTCCGACTGAGTGCTGCTTGTTAATTCTGGCGCATCAATCCCGATAAGGCGAACCTTCTTGTCATTTGAAACAACTATAGTGTCTCCGTCTATAACATTTGTAACAGTTGTATACTCACCACCTAGAGTATGAGGCTCATTAATTGTTTGCGTTGTAGCAGCCCATAAGGCAAACGCAATAAGTGAAAGAAGGAATGCGATTATTATTCTCCATGCCATGAGAGCATTATACTGTGAATAACATCTATTCTCTAATGCGCCACCCTGTTTGGAATATTTTCCACACAGAGAAGCCGAGAACAACTATTAGGGTAACTATAAGTGTCGCACCAGCTATTAAATTTGCATCATGAATACCTGTCATTGCATAACGTACGCCGTCTACAAAATAAAAGAATGGGTTTAATAGAGTTATTTTTTGAGCAATAGGTGGGAGCATATCAAGAGTGTAGAACATTCCTCCTAAGAAAGAGAAAGGCATAATAATAAATGTGCTCAAGATGTTTAGTTGCTCAAAACTTTTTGCTACAAGTCCAGTAATTATTCCAAGAAGACCAAATATTATTGATATACCAAGTATGTAGAAAATAAATAAAGGAAGACTATACATACTTACAGCACCAAAGAGCATTCCAACCAGCAAGATAACCACTCCCACAGTAAGTGCACGAGCAACGGCGCTCAGTACTGTTCCAAACATTATCTCAAAGTAAGAAAGTGGAGATACTAGTAACTCCTCAATTGTGCGAGCCCATTTTGCAAAGTATACGTTGCTAGAAGCCTGAGAGAACGATGAGGTAAGTACGTTCATTATTAAAATACCTGGGAAAACGAAAATAATGTACGAAACACCACCAATTTCATCAATTCGTGCACCAACAACCGATCCAAATACGAACACAAATAGTGTGGCAGAAATAAGTGGACTAAAGATAGTTTGAACAACAACACGAAATGTTCGTTCGATCTCTCGGCGCATCAATGTATATAATCCTACCCAGTTCATACAACATCTTTTTTACCCGTTAATTCAAGATAGACATCTTCAAGTTTTTTACCACCTGCAAGCATCTTTTCTTTTGAACCTTGCGCAATTATTTTTCCGTCGGAAATAAATGCGAATCGGTCGGCTAGAAGCTCGACTTCTTCAAGGTAATGAGAAGTAAGAACAATTGTTTTACCTTCTTTGGAGAGCTGTTGCAGGTAGCTCCAAAGTTCTCGTCGTAATTCAACGTCCACTCCTGCAGTCGGCTCATCTAGAATAAGAAGCTCAGGATCGTGTACAAGTGCACGCGCAAGAATAACTCGACGTTTCAAGCCGCCAGAAAGATCCATAAATGGTTTATTGCGATGTTTCTGTAAGTCGAATTGTGTGAGCAGTTCTTCAATACGTTCTTTTCGTTGAGAGGCTCTCATTCCATAATATCCAGCTGCGTAGTCTAGAAGCTTATCTACCTTTCCAAAGATGTCGATATTAAATTCCTGAGGAGCTATGCCAAGTGTCTTTCGCGATTCGCGGTAATCTTTTTCTACGTCTAATCCGAAAGTCTTAATGGTTCCGCTGGTGATTTTATTCACACCAACTATACAATTGATAGTTGTCGATTTTCCTGCACCGTTTGGACCAAGAAGTCCCAAGAAAGCACCCTTCGGAACAGTAAGAGAAAGGTCATTTACAGCGACAGTGTCCCCGTATGATTTATGTAAATTAGTTATCTCCAGTGCTAGTGTTTCCATGATGCGGCAGTATATCATACATGCTATTGTTTAGACGGTTTTCACGTGTGGTTTGTTTGCAGAGTTTTAGTATGCAGCAATCGAGTCGAACTGGAGACATACTACTAGCAACAAATCATTTCAAAATGAACGACGAAAGAAAAATGTTCACCGGTGATTGGAAATGTGGTGGATGTGGAGCTGCAATTACAGAGCTTCCATTCCAGCCAGATCCAGCACGAGAGGGTTCACTTATGTGCCGCGACTGTCACAAGAAGCGCCAGAGTGATAGCCCAGCCGGTGGAAGCGACCGTCAGATGTTTGAAGGTAACTGGTCATGTGCTGATTGTGGAGGAGCTATAACAAGCTTGCCATTTGAACCACGAGACACTGGCAACCTTAAATGTCGCGATTGTTTCCGTAAATAATTTAAAACGCCTCACGAGAGTGAGGCGTTTTAAATTGTGCACTCGGTACGCGCAGACTATACTATTTTTATATGAACATATCTGTACTAAGTAAGGGGTGGCAAAAGCATCTTGCTGAAGAATCTAGCGAGTCATATTACAAAGAACTTACTGCGTTTGTGAATTCTGAATATAGTAATGCAGAAGTGTATCCGGACGAGGAAAATATATTTCGCTCACTTGACCTCTGTCCTTTTGAAAAAGTGAAAGTAGTAATACTCGGACAAGATCCTTACCATGGTGATGGGCAAGCTAACGGTCTTTGTTTTGCGGTAAATGAAAATGTTAAATCGCCACCATCGCTTAGGAATATATTCAAAGAACTAGAGGGCGACCTCGGTAAGGAGGTCGAGAAAACAGGTGATTTAGAACGATGGGCGAAACAGGGAGTTTTACTATTAAACGCAACACTTACCGTTCGTGCATCTAAACCGGGAAGTCATCAAAAGAAGGGTTGGGAGGAGTTTACAGATAAAGTGATACAGAAACTTTCTGACGAGCGTAAAGGACTTGTATTTATATTGTGGGGGAACTACGCAAAAGAGAAGGGCAAGAATATTGATGTAAAAAAACACCTTGTTTTAAGCGCACCACATCCTTCGCCATTTTCAGCACATTCAGGTTTTTTTGGGTGCAAGCATTTTAGTAAGACAAATGAATACCTAAAGACTAGAGGTAAAAAGGAAATAGACTGGTAGGTTAGTCGATAGGGTGAGTATCTTCATTAGTACTCTCTCTTAGTACTCGCTCTTCCTCGTTTCGTTGTTGTTCTCCAGAGACATACTTCCTCCAAATTTTTTCTTCATCTCTATTTCGTGCTCGTGTACGCCCGCCCTTTTTACGCATGTTTTTGAGATGTTTTTCATCACCACGCTCCATTGCTTCGAGTACTTTTTTGGGAACCCCTTCTTTCATAGTTAAATAATTGCATACACGCTAATAATTTCAATGTGGTAGGATTTTCACTATGGAAAACACAGAAAAAGAATTAACAATAAATCAGGTACTAGTTGAGATTGCAGGTATAGAGCAGCAGATTCTTATGGGTCCTGCAGATTCTGAGTCAGATCAGTTACAAGCTATTCGTAGTGCATTAACTAGTGGAGAGATAACTCCTCGGGAAGCACTTCTGAAGGCTCGAAGAATCGAACAAGAAAGATCATCACACTATCGTTAAAGTTCTTGTGAGCGTAATGTAGGCGTTCCTGATTGTGCTTCAAATACAGTACGTCCGATAAGTGCGCCACGCGCCGTTTCTACACTACAGCGCCACGTTCCGTCATCAACTTGTGAAGTTTGCGTGTATCCACGAAAGCCGTCTTTACGGCCACCAGTAATAGGGAAAGGTATCCGCGCTATGGTAGCCCAAGTCTCCGTTATCTCGTCATATTTTTCCCAGCGGTGTCGAATATCTGTCGCTAGTTTTGTTGGAGCGTATACGGAAGTGAAGCAAAAAGTAGTGGAATCTGATTCGTTATTGAACGAAGCACTCGTATCTTTCCAGAACTCGAACCATCGTGGAGCCTCGTATGTTGCAGCGTAGCTATTTCCAGTGCGCACAACAGAATGGTATATACCTATGTGTTTAAGAGACAATGGAACCGGTGGAATGAGATTCGAAAAATATAAACCGGAAAAAAGAAGAGTGATGGCGACTACTGTAATAATGATATTTCGTCGTGCTCTCTCGAACGATTCTTGAGTTACGTACGAAAGTAATTGAATATAAGCGTACGTTATCATTAGGGCGAGTAAGGCACTGGCTACAAAAACCATTGCGCCGATTCTGTTTAGGAGTATTGGTACAATAAGACCACTGTAAGTAAGAAGTAGCACAAACCAAATGGTTACACGCACATGTGTGCGAGCGTAGCGTTTTCGGAATAACTCGTTACTCAGAAGAAGAAGGGCTAACATTCCGATAAAAATAGCACTTCCTGCAAAGGTGCCGCTGTGTGCGTACAAAATCATCAATCCGCTAGCAAGGTTACCAAAGCTGAATTGCAGAATGCTCAAAAGCACCAAGCGTTTATTGGTGCTTTCTGTATTTTTACGCGCCTGAAGCAGGAGCATTGTTATGGCGCTCAGGAGGAGGTATCCAATAATCACTATATTCTCAAATAGAGCGTCCGGTTGGTTTAGTGTAAGAAGGTCAAAAAAGAATCCAAATACTAGTGCAGCAGTTGGCACAAAAGGAAGGTATGACTTAAATTGTGTTGGAATGTACGAAGCGGGGAACATGTAAACGTATGCTAACACAAGCATACTTATACATGGTTATTTTATACCCAGTACGTTGTAGTTATGTCTTTTTATAATATGCATCATGCTAAAATGCATGTAACGTAAATATGTATACATCATGATGGCAAATTCAGAAAAACTAAGCACTGCTTCGACTGATTCAGTTGAAGCTGTTTCAGTTGCTCACCTGTCAGATACACAGATTCTTGAAGCATTAAAAGGAAAGGGTCCATTGAAAGAGATTCTTGGTTTTGTGGAACAGATACCCAGAAGTGCAACTCCTGACATAATAATTTCAGAAGATGCATCAGAGGATATACTTAAGAAATTGTTAGAAAGTTCTAGTGCTGGCAGTTATGTTGAAGACAACAGAGAGAGAATTAAATCGGTTATTGAGCGTGCGTACGCATTGATAGCGTGGAAGCACATAGCACCACAGGGAGAGGAGATGATTAGTGTAAATGATGATAGCAAGCTGGGATATAAGCTATTTAAGGAATTCGAAAACAAATTAAATAGTGCCCCGCTCGGCCAATCTGTTGCTCAAATTGCAGCTCTTGTAAGTACTCCAAAAGACACAACAAAAAAGAAGAAGGGTGTTGCGCCTGATGACCTTGATGCAGAAGGTGCAGAAAAGATGGGTAACCTCATTACAGCTATAAACAAGACAATGAAAGATGGTACGCCTGACGCTAAGCGTGTGGTTATAGATATGAAAGAGTGGGTACGTAAGTTGCCAGGAGGGACTCCTCGAGCAAATAGCAGAAAAGCTGCAGCTACTGAAGTGGCTGAACAAATGGATAATGTGGTATCGCTTTTCGAAGAGGATTTAAGAAAAATGCCAAAGTATGTTCAGCAGAACATGGCACCACACAAACTTCTTGGAATACCGATTCCTTTTTTGCGCAGAGGGCAAGTCTTGGCTGGTAAGACAGGGGTAGCACGAGGTATCGAAATGGGTACTACCGTCATGGAAACAAGTTCTCTTGTTGCAGCGTCATCTTTTATTCTTGCAGCAGCTATGGCTACTCCACTTACGATCACTCCAAGTAGTAACTTTACTGCATGGAGCGCCGCAGCTTTGGCCGCATTTACTGTCTTCGCGAGCCAGTCGTATATTTTTAAGCAGCAAAGTGAACAGGCATTAGTTGAGGCTAAAACTAAAATAGGTGCAATTGGGAAAGCTATCGCTGCACATCCTGTAAGTTATCCATTTAGAGGATTAGTTACTGGTGCTTCAACCTTCACCATCTTTCTGGCACTAGTAGGTGCAGATAGAAGTGTTGAGCGAGCACAAGACATAGCGGCACTTATTGAACCACATAGAGCTGCTATTGAAAATGAATTAAACCAGGTAACACAACAAACTCCGGGTAAGAGCGCTGCATCGAAGTTATTTAGTTGGATTTCTTCAATCGTTCCTTCTGGAATAGGAGATACTCAAGAATTTGCTCTTTTAAATGACGTAGCAGAGATTCCTACCGAATTACGACATAGAATGGAAATTGCAGTACGTGCTGAAGCTGGTGATGCAGATGCGCAAGCACAGGCAAAAAATTGGGGTATCCCATATTCATCTACTGCTGGTCTAGGTCCCAAGGCGTTGTCACTCGCTGCACTAGTGGGTATCTCTGTAAACGATGCGGAAGCCTTGACTGGAAGTGAGGCCATGACCACAGGCGAAATAACGCCAGGAATTGCACAAACGCGCCAACAAATACGAGCCTTTGCAGAAAGACATGAATTAAATCTTACGGACGATCAGATGGAGAATCCTCAGTTTGTTATGAATGCTCTTGTAATGAAGTTTCAAAACAATGCACTAGGTATGTTTGAGGAGTTTGGGGAACAGCGTAGTGAACTAACAAGAGTCTTAAGATTAACAGCATCTATGAACATTTTGGACTCTTTGTATAGTACTTTTGCGAAATTCCAACCGCCTGTTGATCCTAAAGAAATACCGTACCGCTTAAATGCTCTCGAGAGTAACGCTGAAGATATAGCTCAGCAATATAATGAACAACTTGCTAATCCAGCAGAGGAGCTTAGTCTTATTGTTGCAAATGGTTTTAAATCTATATACGGGAGAAATGTTAACGTAAGTGAAATATCAATTTCTCCACCACCACTTAATCTTGATTTCACCGAAATCAAAAAGTTAGCTAAAATTATTCAAGATGCTACGAATAATATAACAGCTGATGATGTTGAAGTCGGCGGATCAATGGATAATATGGAGGCTGAGTTAGAGAGCGACTTAAGTGACATTGATCAGAGAATAGAAAATGTTACTGACTTGCTGGATCCTAGAAACGAGATTGATGAAATTGTTGCTAGGAGATATGGATCTGATATAAGCGAAGAAGAACGACAATCTATGGTGGCATTCGAAATACTTAAGAACGCTACCTTGGCTCTCTCGATAGAATTTATAGCACTTCTAACTATGTTAGGAGCTGCAGCTGGGCGCTTGAAGGAGATGGAGAATGCTCATGGAAGTAAGCAGGTAGAGAGAATTGAGAAAGCAGAAGAAAAAATAGTACAAGCTTTCACAAAGCAGATAAATAAACAAATAGCAAAATATCGTCAAATCGTTAATCAGCAAAAAAAGAATGGGGTTGAACTTCCCTTTCCTTTTGAAGATGTAACTGATGTTGAAGTTAAGCGCGCATTACGTAGTGTAGGTCATAAAGAATTTGTGAAAATGGGGTTCATTGCAAAAGCAATCGCTCGGGGGCCGTTTTTAAGGAAGATTGATACAAGTAACAGGTATTCTGATTTCCTTTACGCACTTAAGTCACCAAAGAATAGTGGTAAGGTAATAGACGAGCTGTTCCCAGGGTGGGGTGCTGTGCTCGGACACTTTAATAAAGTCGACGGTGCTGAAGACAAACGAAAGCATAAGAAAGGTGAACGTTGGCTCAAGCCGAAAGAGATAAATCCATTGAAAGACAAGCGAGTATGCGAAATTGCTGTACTTACAGAGCAGAATCGACGATCTATTTCTAGTATCGAAGTACATGAAGTTCTACTTGAGAAACTTAAAGGGGGCATTTTTGGTAATCGCAGTATTCAAAACTCAACAGAATTATTACCTCATGAGGCAAGTAAAATGGAAGGTGACAACTTACATTTGCATGACGAAGAGTGGAAAGATCTCATTTTTTCTGCAGGAGATGGGAGTGTGCTAGATGATTTAAATAGAAGGCTAGAAATTGAACAAGGTAAAGTAGAGACGCGAACTAAACGTATCGAGAGTCTATATAGGGAACTGGAAGATAACCCAATTTTTGGGCGTACTTTAGAGGTTGAGAAACAAATTGGTGGAGCCTTCCGCTCAGGTGGCTTAAAAGTTATGCCACGTAAGACAATAGAGGGTAGGATTAAAAGCCTGCTCGATATGCAGAGTAAAGGTAGTTTGAAAGCCCCTTTTGATAGTTTCGATGGTTACATTTCAAGCCTTTTAAAAAGACTTGAAGGCGCTCGTTCTATTGAAGAGAAGGGAATAGACAAAGAGACAATGAAACAGGCTGACAAGCAAATGAAATTCATTCAAGAGATAATTGAGAAAACCACAGATGGATTTTCGGAAGCTATGAGGAAAGAATTTGGCTCGTATAGAATTGAGAAGAACATCACAAATGACACAAACGGTGTTTCTTTGCGTTTGCGTATTAAAGATGGCAATAAGAAGATTGTGGCGGAAGAGTCGGTGCAACTTAGCGCTATATTTACATCAGGACTTTCTGATAAAGACAAATCTACTAAAGACGCTATAGCAAAAGAATTGGCCGGATCTAATATCTGGAAGGAGATTTCAGATGGTAAGTACACATTTGTTCCTAACCATAATATCCAAACACCTCTACTTAAGACTTACAATGAATTATGGCAAAAACTACTGGATACTTCGGAAGTAAATTCTTCAAATTCATTGCGTGAAGAAATAAAAGCAATGCTTCAAGAGAGGAAGAGAGACTCAATACCTACTGAACTCATAGGTACAGGAATGTCTAAAGATGTTGCGCTTCAAAACATCAACGAAGGCATGAAGGCGTATTTGGGACACAGGGAGATGGAGAGGACTCTAACAAATGTAAATCTTGATACAGCATCAAGTGCGCAATTAAAAGAAATAAAAGGTGCTCTCGAACAAAGACGCAGCGCAGTAAGGCTTACAAAGGAAGATGATGTACGAAAAGAAGAGCTAGAGAAGTTTATTAATAGACTTTATTCTAACCCTGAATATTTGAATCAATTAAACGTTACCTTTGACTTCATCACTCAGAAATTTAGCACTCGTCTTAATCGTGGATTCAATCTACGAAATCGCTATGGAAGGGCTATGAACCATGATCAATTCGAAATCTTTTTGCAGGAATTTGAACAATCACAATAAGTTTCTCTTTGCTTGACATCAAAACTTTACAGGAGTAGGATTTTTTTAGAACCATTATTTTCGTTACCTGGAATCTCTGGAAGGAGAATACTATGTCTATAGTAAGGAGAATCTTTGGATTAGCGCTATGGATCATCTGCTTAGGTGTTTTCATGACTCCCAAGGGGCTTTTCGGACTTGATCAAAATGGACTCGTCATTTTTCTGGTTGCTTCTGCAATTGGCTGGATGACTGTTGTCATCTACTTTGTACAGGGTGTACATCGTAGAAGGTTTCCACGTAGAATATTCCTTAGTTCTATCGTGGCAGCAGTTGCCATCTTGGTTGAGTATTTGCTGGGTGACGCTTATGCTCAATCTTTTGAAGCTTACGAGTCGATCATTATGACTATTTTCCTGTTTGCACCTATTGCAGCAGGTGCAAGACTGGTTCTCTTTGAGAGCGGAGAATAATACAAACAAAAGTAGCCGCGCCCCTTCGGGACGCGGCTTTTATATATACTAGACCATTGAAAACAAGCCATATATGAGGTATAGTATTCGCACTAATCCGCAGAAGCGGTATTTTTATTTGCCAGACACGTCACATTTATGGAAATACGAAACATTGCAATAATTGCACCACAAGAGTACTTCGATTTTAATAGTCGTCGCGACTCCTTTAAAATCTGGTCGCCCACGTTGACCACATTCGGATTACATACAATTAAATAACTTTTTATATGGAAATTAGAAATATAGCGATAATAGCCCATGTTGACCATGGTAAGACAACACTTACTGACGCTATTCTTGCGCAAACAGGAACCGTTAAGGAGGGTGTTTCAATGGACTCCAATGACCTTGAAAAGGAACGCGGAATTACTATTTACGCAAAGAACACCAGTGTGTACTATAAGGACACAAAAATTAATATTCTTGATACTCCAGGTCACGCCGATTTTGGTTCAGAAGTTGAGCGTGTACTACGTTCAATTGACTCTGTATTGCTTGTTGTGGACGCGGCAGAAGGGCCAATGCCTCAAACTAAATTCGTATTGAAGAAATCGCTCGAGCTTGGGCTTAAACCGATTCTTATTCTCAATAAAATTGACAAGCCAGCTGCTGATGTAGATAAGGCAGAAGAATTGGTATACGAACTCTTCCTAGATCTTGGCGCTACAGACGAACAGCTCGACTTTACAACCCTTTACGCAATTGGGCGTGATGGTGTTGCAAAGCGAAACATGGATGACAATGCAACAGATCTTAACCCGGTGCTCGACGTCATTCTTGAAAAGGTTCCTGCGGCCTCAGGTGATAATCTGAAGGATAAGCCGCTTTCGGCACAAGTGTTTAACCTTGCTTACGACAACTTCCTGGGGCGTATGGGTATTGCTCGTATTTACGACGGTACTGTAAAAGATAAGCAAGAATTATTTATAAAAGATGCAGAAGGAAAGCAATTTAAAGGAAAGATTGTAAAACTATTCACATTTGAGGGAATTGAAAAGAAAGAGGTAAGTGAAGCAAGTGCAGGAGACATTGTTATGATTGCCGGAATCCCTGAGATTTTCATTGGACAAACACTTTTAAACGAAGAGGGGGGAACTGCGCTTCCTGCGATTACTGTTGATGAACCAACAATATCTTTGTTTATGTTTGTGAACGACTCACCATTTGCCGGACGTTCGGGTAAGTATGTAACTGGGCGTCAAATTCGAGAGCGATTAGAGAAGGAGCTTGAAATCAACGTTGGTCTTCGTGTTGAATTCAATGAAGGAGGACGAATGAAAGTATATGGACGTGGAGAACTTCACCTTGCCGTTCTTATCGAAAACATGCGCCGAGAAGGGTACGAACTCGCTGTATCACAACCAGAAGTGATCTTTAAAGAAGTTGAAGGAAAGAAACACGAACCGTATGAAGACGTAAGTATTTTGGTACCAGAACAATTCTCTGGTGCGGTTATTGAGAAGCTTGGAAAACGTCGTGGGGTAATGACAGGTATGGTACCAGAACACGGTGAAGTGCGACTTACTTTTGAGGTTCCAACACGAGGTTTGCTTGGATATCGAAATGAATTAGTTATTGATACAAAAGGAGAAGGAATTATGACTTCAATTTTTAGTCATTTTGGACCACATGCTGGGGAAATCCAAAAGACAGAGCTTGGCTCTATGGTTTCAATGGCAGCTGGAAAAGCACTCGGCTTCTCTCTAGCTAACCTGCAAGAGCGTGGAGTTCTCTACATTGGAGCTACGACCGAGGTATATGAAGGAATGGTTGTAGGAAATACCTCAAAAGGTGAAGACATGATGGTAAACCCTACCAAAGGAAAGCAGCTTACAAACATGCGTGCCTCTGGATCAGATGAAAACATTAAGATTACACCACCACTTGATTTAACACTCGAGAAGGCAATGGGCTTTATGCGCACTGATGAATATCTTGAAGTTACACCAGATGCTATTCGTCTACGAAAGCAGTATCTTACAGAAACGGAACGTAAGAAGAAAAAATAAAAAGAAAACAGGCAACGATTTCACATCGCTGCCTGTTCTGTTGATTGTAGAAGATGTGCAACGCTTCCTTAGCGACAGCCGTCGTGATAGCAACGCCCAGAAGGCGGAGTATTGATACGACAGAGGTGCATCGCCTGATTCGCGGCAAACGTTGGGTCCCAGTGATTCCAGTACCACACGCCACCGTAGCTGTTTCGCACATAGCACACAGCAGCGACTTCGATTTCTTCTTGTTGAGAAGGAATCGGAGTCATTGCCGGTTCTTCAACGATTTCTTCCTGCAGGCTTGCGCCGGCAGTGGAAACGGAGAGTGTCAGTGCCAATGCACTGGCAAACCCGAGAATTGCTCGTGATCGCATAACGGATCCTCCTTTTGTTGAGCCTTTTGATACTACTGTTTAAGGTATAGAGAGTCAAGAGAAATTAAATAGGTAACAAAAAACACCCCGCGTGAGCGGGGTGTTTTTTGTTCTAAGGCTTACGCCTTGTTGACGTTGACAGCGTTTGGTCCTTTTTGACCTTCTGCAACTTCAAAAGTTACTTCGTCGCCTTCACGTAGATCGTTGTACTCTGCATTCTGTAGCTCGTTTGCGTGAAAGAAAAGATCTTTTTCCTCACCCTCTTGAGCAATGAATCCAAAACCACGGTCTGTAAGACGGGCAATTGTTCCTTTTTGCATCTGTAAAGAAGCTATTTTTGTAAAACACCAAATTTAAACTCTGTACGACAAGTGTTCGACTAACTAGACTCTCCTACAGCTACCATTTGATTGCAAGAACCATAACACATGCGAATACAATTGTCGACACAGTTTAGATATTTTCAGTTTAGTGAATATGATCTCCATGTTCTTCGCTCTCGTGATCTTCATTATGTTCACTTTCATCCCCGTGGTCTTCATGATCATCAGTAAAAGAGTGACTCTCTTCCGTATGTACTTCTTCGCCGTGACTATGAGCTTCTTCTCCTAACAGGAACTGACTTCCTTGAAATACACCAAACATAAGTGCCATGCCCAATAGAGCCGTAATTATGTGCTTTGGAGCGCATTTCTTTTCACGGGCATGGCGGAATGAGTGGGGGATGAGGTCTTGCATAAGCAATGCTAACAATGCACCTGTGGCAAACCCTAGAACAGGTATCTCAAGGAACGAGAACTGTTCAAATAGGAAATATCCACCAATTGCACCAACAAGAATTGTTGATGACGTCACGAAGTTAATTATAAGAGCGTGACGTGTGCTATATCCTGCATGGCGTAAAATAAAGAACTCAGATATTTCTTGTACAAGCTCGTGAATAAAGATACTTAGCGCAACTACGAATCCAAGTAATGGGCTTGTAGTAAATGCTACCGCAAGCAATACGCCATCACCAGTATTGTGAAGAGTGTCTCCAACGAGCATTTTTCTCGCATCAATGCGCTTAGGAAAATTTTCTTCATCTGCGTGGTAGTGATAGTGACCCTCTGGAATCAACTTTGTTATAAGCCAAACAAGAATCAATCCAGAAATAATCCAAACCAATCCTATTATCGGTGTTGTAGCTTCACTGACAACCTCTTGTGAAAGGAACAGCACCAGTATAAGAAACACACCAGCAGCAAAGCTCACAAGATAGTCTAAGTTCTTTTCAATAAATGCACCTGCTACTTTCCACACCGACACTTTCCCAACAAGCGACGCTGTCATAATGAGCAAACAGGCACCTACTAATTCAATAATCATATATTTTAATTTTTATTATCTTCGTATCAGAATATTTTGACACAGAAGTTAAATGCAAATAATTAGCATTATGATATACTGGTCGATATGAATATGCAAGTAGGGGGTAATAAAATAATGGTTGAGCGGATTCTTCAAGGAAGCGGTCTCAAGAAAACTAAAGGGCGAGTACAGGTTCTTGGGATACTCATTAATGCACGCAACCCAATGTCTATCGAAGAAATTGAATGTTTGGTAGGTACTGATATCCATTTTGTTACCTTATATAGAATGCTTAGACAATTTTCTAAAAGTGGCATTGTGTATCAAACCGATTTGCGGAAAGGTAAAGTACACTACGAACTTCAAAAAAAGCACCATCATCACATAGTGTGTACTAGTTGTGGTATTCAAGAAGATGTTCCGATGTGTATGGATGACGTCCAAGCTTCCATTGCCCGACAGTCAAAGAGGTTTAATGTAATTGATAACCACGTGCTTGAGTTCTTTGGGATTTGTAAAAAATGTAGTTAAACTATTACAATGATTATTAATAAAGTATACATACAGACTACTCTTTTTGTTATTTTACTTTGTATTGTATTTCAAGCTCAAATTACATCTGCACAAGTATTACAAGAAGATGTTCAAGGAGTGTGGCGAGCAACTGTTACTGAAGTACTGAAAGAGGAATCCGTTGTAGTTCCAGGTACTGATGTAAAGAGTACAGTCCAAACTATATCTGTTGAATTAATTGAAGGGGAGAGATCTGGCGAAGTTATAACATTCGAGAATGATTACATTCAACTTGATGAAGGTGATACTTTCTATTTGAATTATCTAATTACTATTAATGAGACCGAATTTTATTCTGTTAGAGAAGTAGACAGAAGAATACAAATAGGATTTATCGTAGCGCTTTTTATTGCGGTTATTGTTCTATTTGGCGGCATGCAGGGATTCCGTTCGCTTCTGTCACTTGCTGGTAGCCTTCTTGTTATTTTGTTTATACTTGTACCGACTTTGGTGAAAGGTTACTCGCCAATACCAATAAGTGTCTTCGTTGCTTCTTTGGTACTATTCTTTGCTGTCTTCTTTACACACGGATTCAACAAACGTTCTGCAGTCGCTTTTGTAGGAACCGTTATTGCTGTTGCTATTACTGGGATTCTTGCTTACTTTTCTGTAGAAATAACTAGCCTTACAGGATTTTCTTCTGATGAAAGTACGTATCTCAACTTAAATACAGGAGGGCAGCTCGATTTTGTAGGTTTATTACTTGCTGGAATTATTATAGGTGCGTTAGGTGTTCTTGATGATATTGCAATAACACAGGTTGCGGTTGTTCGTGAATTGTTTTCTTCAGGCAGTAAACTTACTAAATGGGATGTTTATAGAAAAGCTCTCCGGGTTGGGAGGGAGCATGTTGGTGCATTGGTGAACACTCTCGTACTTGCTTACACTGGTGCAGCATTGCCACTTTTGCTCCTCTTCTCTTTTTCAGAAAGTAGTATGTTAAATATTATAAACACTGAGGTATTTGCAACAGAAATACTACGGGCACTAGTAGGTAGTATTGGGCTTGTGAGTGCCGTGCCTATTACTACGTTCCTTGCAGTTCATTTTCTTTCGTCTTTAGGTAAAGGTGTTTTAGAGGCTCAAGAATC
Organism: Candidatus Kaiserbacteria bacterium; assembly: GCA_017134395.1. Taxonomy (NCBI): domain Bacteria; phylum Candidatus Kaiseribacteriota; species Candidatus Kaiserbacteria bacterium. Next base: position 93,806 of record CP070993.1, read on the forward strand.
CACACACTCGCATATATAAATATAAAAGCCCCAGAGCTAACTCTGGGGCTTTTATGTACTCAAATAAAGAATGCTATTTGCTTTTGGTGCGGTTTCCTTTACTTGCTTTCTTCTCTAGCATCAAACGTTTGATTTCAAGACGTTTTGCTGTCTTGCGTGAATGTGACTTCTTTCCTTTTTCTACTCCAGTGCTTCGTTTTGCCATACTAATTTGATTGGTTAATTCCCATGCATCATAGCTGATTTTCTAACTAATTCAATGGTTATACTGGAAATCAGGATGCTTCTAGAAAAAATGATACTTAGTCTGAAGCTTCGAAACGGGCTTTGTTTTCAGTCATCCATCTCTTCATATCATCTTCTGTTTTACTTGGGTCACTCATAACTTCAGCATGAGCTTCTCCATAGTGAGGCTTTAGAGCATTCATCCACTCTTCGAACGTTTCGCCATCTGCTGTTACTTCACAAAGATCGCATTTAAGGGTTTTCATACATTTTATAACTTAGATTACTATATAAAGAATAATAACATGAGTAGAATGACCTATTTTGTACCGTTGGTCTCTTTAATTATCTTTCCATCAGACATTTCAATAACGCGATGTGCATGTTGTGCATATTCAAGCTCATGCGTCACCATGACGATAGTTTGCCCTGCTTGGTTAAGTTCTTCCAGATACTCAAGTAGCTGCTTAGACGTGACACTGTCGAGGTTGGCGGTTGGCTCATCAGCGAAGAGAATCAAGGGTGTGTGAGCGATGGCACGTGCAACAGAGACACGCTGTTGCTCACCTCCTGAAAGTTGGCTTGGACGCCATGATGTTCGATGGCTCATTTCAAGTCGGGTCAGTACTTCAACTGCACGCTTCTGCGCGTCCTCGATTGTGTAGCCCTGCATCATTAATGGAAGGAGTACATTTTCTTCTGCAGTAAGCTCAGGAAGAAGCGCGTAGTCTTGAAACACATACCCGAGGTAATTAAGCCTAAAGTTGGTACGTTCTTTTGCTGTCAACTCAGCTATGTTTGTGTTGTCGATATATATCTCACCTGCTGTAGGTGTATCAAGAAGGGAGAGCTGGTATAGAAGTGTACTTTTTCCGGCGCCGGATTTACCGACTATGGCAACAAACTCGCCTTTTTTTATTTCTATATCGACGCCACGAAGTGCATGTGTTTCAACTGCACCCTTTGTATATACTCTTTTTACGTTTGTTCCTTTAATCATATATATTATCTACCAAGAATAGCATCAAGGGTATTACGTTTTACAATAATGCGAGCAGGTATAAATCCAGCAATGATAGTCGTTACCAGTAAAACTACAGAACGAATAAATGTACCTTCTGTAGTGACACTCAGAATCCCGTCACTGAAAGGAAAGTCGATGGGGTTAGCGCTAAAATAGGGTAAAAGGATGAGGTATAAGATAAGCAGACCGAAGGTGATACCGATAAGCGCGTAGAAAATCGAGAGTAAAATGTACGAAAGCTCAATAGCGAACTCTGAGACACCAATTGCTTTAAGGATGCCGATATACTTTCGCTTGGTAATAGCAGTGATGAAGATAATGATAAATATAGTAATAGAAGCAACTACAACAGAAATTCCTCCGATTATGTTTCCAAGTGCATTAAACGTATCGCGAATCTCATCGAGAAATTCCCCTATGGCTTCCTCGGTTGTTCGTATCAGAGAATTTGTTCCAACACCATACGCGAGAATGCGGGCTTGGACTGCCTCAGCATTTGCATTAGGCGCAATGCGTACGGCGAATTCGTCTGTTGTATCATTTTGGCGTCCGAGCATGGATTTAAGTTCGCTTTGAAGCATAAAAACACGTGTATCCATTGGACCTGCTTTTGTTTTTATAATTCCTCGCACAATAAACTCTCGTGATGCATCGCCAACAGTTAAGCGAACCTTATCGCCCGGAAATATCCCCGATATTGTTTGTAAACCTGTTTCAGCAGGGAAGTAGCGATTTAAGAGCCGTGCTCCGAGCACAACGCCAGTGGTATCTCTCTCAGTAATAAAGGAACCTTCAACAAGTGCGTTCGGCAGGTCGGTCACGAGGCGTTCATCATCAATGTTAATACCTGTGACTGATACGCCGACACGATCGGGAAGAATGTTTGGTTGTGATACGGATTTTTGAAAGTTTGCCTCGAGTGTTCCTCCTTCAATAACTCTGGTTGAGTAAGCAGTCACCTGTGGTTGCGCATCCAGTATTGTACGTAGTGCATTTGCACGTTCGATATAGTCTTTCTCAGCTGATTTGGATATGAGAATATCACCAGCGTAGTATTTTTTATAACCAACCAAGGAGCCATCCATAAGACCAACCAAGATGCCGCTGACGACAACGAGATTGAGAAAGGTAAGTGTCATTATAAAAATAACAAGAATAGTCTGCCACTTAGTAGTTTGTGTTACGTAGCGTATTGCAAGAAAGAATGCAATACGAATCGCATTAAAGAATTCACTAGTTTCTTGTTTCTTCATACGGAACAATACGATCGTCTTCTTCAACACCGGTGAGGATATTTACGAGTCCGTCAATTGTTTCGAGCCCTAAGGTCACAGGAGTTCGTGTTCTCTTTCCATCTCTTAAAACATACACAAACGCTCCTTCGGCTGTCCGCTCGACGAGCCCAGCTGGAATGACAAGTGCGTCTTCGCTGAGTACCACATTTATCGACACATTCGCTGTCATCCCTGCTTTAAGTATATTTGCATCCTCTCCGAGAGTTAATGTAACTCCGTATCCTGCGACACCATCAACAATACTTTCTGCTGGATCAATGCGTGTCAGTGTTGCAGGGAAGGAAATGTCTGAACCATACGCGTCTGTCGTAACATCTGCTACCATACCTTCTTCAATGAGGACAACATCAAGTTCAGACACACGTGCTTCAACTTCAAACGTTCCATCGGCATCGAGTGTGAGCGCTTGGGTTCCAGTCGTGACGAGTTCGCCTTTTTCCACAAATCGCTCAGTTACAATAGCGTTAAAGGGGGCTCTGAGTACATGCGTATCAAGTTCCACTGCAGCGGATTGAACTGCTGATTCTTGTGCTCGTATTTTTGCACGCTGTGTTGAAACGTCTTCGATACGCGGCCCGGCGCTTGAAAGGTCGAGTTCTTGTGTGCTCACTGCAAGGCTCGTTTGGGCTGAGATATAGGCTTCGCGTTTTGTAGACAAAGATGCGAGAGCTGTTTGTATATTTGCTCGGTCTATGCTCACGTTCGCAACATAGGTATTAATGTCAGTTTGGGAGAGATTGCTACTGAGGGACAAAACGCCAGTATATGTACCCAGATCTTGAAAGAACGAAGTTGTTCGAACTAGATTATTTCTTGCAGTCTGTGCCAGCGCCGCAAAGTCAGGCTCAGTGGTAGTATCAAATACAGCAGCAATTGCAGCACCAAGAAGGTTTTGTACCGAAAGGGCACTGTTTATGTTGCGGGCACCTTCGCTTTTAGTAAACGATTGCCATTTCTTCAAAACCGAAACTTCATTTTTCCAAGATTTGAGCAGCGCGTTCATTTGCAGGTGTTCATTCTCTAATTCGATTTCAAGTGAGCGATTGGTTGTTGTGTATTTGATTGTTGGAGTGTTTGAGTCGGGGTCGTTAAACAAAGGTTTAGCCGTACGTTCCATTGCGGTATCGACAACAGTAACAGCGTTAATTATTGCCGCCACAAGCCCTTCAGTTGATTCTGTAAGCAGTGCGTTGCTTTGTTCAAGCTGTGCTTGTACCACTGCAACTTCTTCACTTCGATTACCTCCAAGCAATTCGTCAAGGATTGCATTTTCTGAATCTAACAAAGCGACCTCGCGTTGGTATGCCGCAGTTGCAGCGTCGGCATTAAGGGACGCGATAATACCGTTTCTCATCACAGTGTCACCTACGGTATACGGCAGACTCTCAATTTTCCCCGAGCGCTCAAAAGAGAGAATAACTCGTGTTTGGGGTATAACCGCACCGCTAAAAAGAACTTGCTGTTCAAGCGGTTGTCGAACTACCGGATACACGACTCCTTCTGTATTTTGCGTAGTTGTGTATATGCTTCCGGCAATAACTAACGGTATTATCACTACGAGCGCGATAAGAACTTCTTTCTTCGTTAGTATTCTGAAAATAGTATCTACCAATGAGCTGACGTTCATGTGGCAATTGTAGCATGTGGTATTTTTGACTACATACCGTTCTTTGGATAAGTGCCAAAAGATGCTCACTGATTTTTAATTACGAATCGTTCTATGCACTTGATTGATGAGGGTTCTGTTTTAAGGCCTCTCTAATAAGGCGTGTAAGAACGCCTATGTGTATATCTTCCAACTTCTTAATATAGAGACACCCAACACCTCTTTTGTAGGTGCCAAGTTTTTCTAATAATGGCGCTAGCGCGTCTAAGTCACAGGTAAGATACAGTGAAATTGAATCCTTTCGATTACTAAAACCAATTTTCATCCAATCACCTTCTCGTCCAGAAGGATATTTGTAATGGTATTCATCAAAGCCAACTATACTGGCGCCCCACATTTTGGGCTTCTTTTTACTCAGTGTTTGCATTAGTTTCGCAATAGCTTTGCAGTCCCTTCTTCTTTCGGGGTCCTTGATGGCGTTTAAATATTTTGCAGGACTCAGGTTTGTTTTTTGTGTTTTGTTTTGATTTTTCATATGTGAAGTGTAACAAAGTCTAAATTTCAAAATATCCTATTTAGGAGCCTGCCCAAGGAGTCCCGAAGAGGCCAACTCCTAGTTCAGCCCATGTAAGAAGGATTACTATAACAATACTAATGCCAATTATCCGTCCAATAGTGGATGCGTCTTTTCTTCGTATGAGGAATTGGTAGGAGAACCCAACTATCAGTAGCAAGACACCAGCAATAATAAAATCAGCAAGACCCCAAACTACGTGGTCAGTAAATTGCATTGCCAAAAGTGGCACACACAGCACAAGGAGCGTACTAAATAGTACAGTTAAAATTTTTGTGAGGTACATATGTATATTGTAACTACCAAAGCGCCTTTATGACAACTTTCTGTAGATTCGGTAATACGTCTTCCTTAAACCATGGATTCTTTTTTTGCCAAATATTGTTCCGTGGAGATGGGTGTACAAGCGGAAAGTATTCTGGAAGATAGTCTTTGTATGCACGTACTGTTTTGGTAAGTGTTTCTTTTCGGTTTTCCTCTAGGTAATGTGTCTGAGCATATTGCCCAATAAGAATTGTTAGTTTGATATGTGTCATACATGCAAGTATTTTTGGGTGCCATTTTGCTGCAAAGTCTTTTCGAGGAGGCATGTCACCGTGCTCTTTACTTCCGGGAAAATAAAAATCCATGGGCACAAGCGCTATCTTGGCCTTATCGTAAAAGGTATCTCTATTGATGTTCATCCATGTGCGTAGATTGTCGCCACTTTTATCATTCCAGGGAACAGTACTTTCTTGTGCGATATGCCCAGGAGCTTGCCCGATGATCAGAATTCGCGCGTCTTCATTGGCAGTGTATACCGGCACCCATCCCTTTTTGGTAAAAGATGAATTAGCCGAATCGTTAATTATTGACTTTCGTATAACATCGAGTGTCATGTTAGTCTAGTATATTAATTTCAAATTTACTCAACGTTAGGAGCAGGACACTTTTTGTTCGCATACTCACAAATGACACAGCAATTTTTGCTTCCTTTTGGTACGGATATCATTTCCCTGCATTTTTCGCACGTATGAAATGCAAGACAACCTGTTTGAGGTACCGCTATTTCCTGTACGTGTTTACAGTAAGGGCAAATTAGATTTGCTTTATTCATTCGCAAAGTATACCAAAAGTTCGAACATGTCGTTTGGACATAAAAAATAACCCTTTGGTTAAGAGTTATTTTGTTTGCTCCGCGCAGTGGACGACACTAGAACATTTTGCTGAGATAAAAGAAAAGCCACTGATAAATCGTGGCTAATCAGTGGTTTTGTCCGTATCTTCGACTACTCAATAGTCTTAGAATTACATGCGCGAAAATACGTTTTTTTCATTGTACATGTGAGAGGGGATAGCATCGTCTGAATTATTTGGAGGGAACTCTGTACCAATCTTAGTTACTTTACTCCCCTTTTTTTCTTCAAAAAGTGACACCACGTCTTCCAACTTAGTTGTTGGGATGGGACCAGACGCATCTGCACCTATGAAGGTGTCTTTGACCTCCTCGCCCATATCAATGACCCATACTTCATGTCCCAATCTAGGGCTAAGCCCTGATGGTCGAGATGAGACAAAATGAACTACCAGATAGTGACCTGTGTAATGAGGTCCTGGTTCCACTTGAAACTTTCGTGTTGTACTCATTTCTTCGGTTTCCTTCTGTTGAGCAGGATCTGAATAGATAATGCCACATACTAATACTTTTGTCAATAGATGTTTCCGTAGCAACTTTCTTTGTGTATGCAGTTTACTGGCATTAAAAGCAAAAGTATTCCTATAATGCAGGATTTGGCTACCTTTGCTAAGTATTTTGTTCGTGGGCTCCAAAATTCCAAGTGACGCGACCCCGCCGTCGCCGACAAGCCTACTTCACTACGTTTCATATTTTGTATACCAGCGACTCTTTTCGAATCCTGCCGCAGAGAGACCCAAAACGACCCCAATGTTCTCACACTGGGGTCGTTTGGCTCTGGCTCCGCGGACAGGATTCGAACCTGTGACCTACCCGTTAACAGCGGGTTGCTCTACCGCTGAGCTACCGCGGAATGTTTAAACGTCGAAACGTTTCGGTATGAGTTCCTTTCGGAACTGAGGCGTATTCTACACGACCTAACGCGTTTTTCAATGCAGAACGGTCGTATACAAAAATGGTATGATGAAGGAATGGAAGAGATGAAAATAACAAGTCCAGCTTTTGAGAACAATAACTTGATACCAAGTGTCTATACGTGCGACGGAGAAAATATTTCACCAGAGTTACATATAGAAAATGTGCCAGCAGAAGCACAATCACTAGTATTAATAATGGAAGATCCTGATGTTCCAACTTTCGTTCGCGAAGATGGTATGTGGGATCACTGGATTGTATTTAACATACCACCTGAAACCAAAGTAATACGAGAAAGAGAAGAGCCTAAAGGAGTACTTGGGTTGAACACAGGAAACAAACTTGGATACGGAGGTCCATGTCCGCCTGATGCTGAGCACAGGTATTTCTTCATGCTGTACGCACTCGATACTGTTCTTGATGGTGAAGAAGGTATTACAAAAGAAGCGGTACGAATGCTGATGAAGCATCACATACTTGCGAAAGCAGAACTTATGGGACGGTATAAAAGAATTGAAAAGTAAAATATGAAACTCTATTACCGACCAACGTGCCCATATTGTATTAAGGTTGTTCTGTTTGCACGTGAAAATGATATTGCTATTGATTTGCGCGACATAAGTACAAATGAGGCTGATTATAATGAACTGCTTTCACTCGGGGGTAAACAGCAAGTACCTTTTCTTGTTGACGAAAAAGCCGGAGTTAGTATGTATGAAAGTGATGACATCATTGCGTACCTAAAAGAGACTCATGGAAAGTAGGGTAGTGTACGCCAAAGTGTTTCCGAGTTCTAAAAAAGAGAAGGTACTGACTGATGGTAAAAATTCTTTCGAGGTATACATACGCGAACCTGCACAACGTAACTTAGCAAATCAGCGAACTCGTGAATGCATAGCTGAGCATTACAAGATTCCCGTTGAGCATGTAAGTATACAAACCGGGCACCGCGCTCGTAAAAAATCGTTTATAATAAAGGAGTAGGTTTACTAATGTAATAAAACTACTATGAACATAGAATATAAGGCACCAACGATTGAGTTAACAGACGAAATACGTGCATACGCAGAAGAAAAGGTGGATATGCTTTGTAAACTATTGCATGCAGTTGATGACGAAAATATTCGTGCAGAAATAGGATTGCAGCGAAAACAGGGGCAACAAACGGGAAGTGATATTTTTCGAGCGGACATAACTATTCACGCAGGGGTAGACCGTACACATGCAGTTGGTAGAGGTGAAACATTGCACGCTGCACTCGATGAAGCAAAAGATGAGCTCTCCCGAAGATTGCGAAGAGGGAAGACGAAACGATTAGATTCGCTACGAGAAGGAGGTTTGAAAATAAAAAAGATGTTGAGATTTTGGGAATAATATTTTTGGAAACGTTATCGGCAGCGTATATTCTAATACACGTCGTCATCAGTGCTTTTTACTTCCATTTTCGTTTTATCTCGAAAAACAACAGTTGCTAGCCAGCCATCTTTTGCTTGTTCGATTGCACTAAGACGGAACGGCTTCTTCTGACGATTCACTGGAAGCTTGTGAGTTATTTCTTCTTTTATACGCACTAGCTCTAGTGCGTTAAAGTTTTGGATTTGATTGTTAGGATTCTCTCGCATACAACTTATCTAATTTTGCATGAATGAATCATACGACATTTTATTTTTCCCTTCGGGAATAACTTCATCGATTATGAGTTCATCGTTTTCAATATGAGCTGATGCGATATTGATACGTACGTCTTTGCCGTCACGTTCTGTGAAAAAGTATGCATTTGGCCAGCCACGGTATGCATGAATTTTCAGCAGGTTTGTATATGGATCCTCAACAAGATTGATTAAACCATCCTCTTTAGTAAACAATCTACAATAAGTGGCTTGTTCGTGATCTTGCTCGTATGGCGATATTTCACCCGAGACGTATTTTGGAAGAACATCTGCAAGTAATGCACCACCGCGAACAAAGAGATACTCATCGAGCTCTTTTGCGTTCGGCGGCCACGTTGGTGGTGTATATTTCTCCTGAACAAGAATTGGGCCATGATCCATTTTTTCATCAATTTTCATAACAGTTACACCAGTGTTCTTTTCGTCTTGGAGTATCGCGCTACGAACTGGTGAAGGTCCCCGAAACTTTGGAAGCAGTGATGGGTGTACGTTAAGAATGCCTTTTTGAGGGATATCAATTACTGACTGGGGGAGTATTTTTCCGTACGCAACAACGATAAATACTACAGATCCTTGTTCTTTGAGTACTTGTGCTGTGTGTTCATCGAATACTTCGGGTTCTAGTGTTGGAATAGCATTTTCTTGCGTCCACACTTTTACTGGTGATGGGGTAAGTTTCAAGCCACGCCCAACTGGCTTATCTGGCGCCGTAACAACAAGTGATGGAAGGTGCCCTTCTTTTTTGAGCTCCTCAAGAACGAGTGTGGCGAGCTTTGGAGTGCCAAAGAATACAAAGGGAATGTTTTTCATAGTGTGAATAGTAGTGTATGCAAATAAGTATGCAAGTAAAATGTATGAGGGTGCTACCTACTCAGTAATTATAAGAATATCTATTCTTGGGTTTTATGTAGATATGTAAATGCGCCATGACTCCGAGGGGATAGAGAAGTCATGGCGCAACAGGCAACCGCCATAGGGGACAGAAGCTGCCTGCCATTTGTGTGTACGCCTTGTTGAAGCTTCCGGGGGGACGAAATTCAACAAAAACACACAAATTACATCTAATAGCAGTCTAACAAAATACAATTATTCCTCAAGGGGATTCATGTCTTGATCAACTGCAATAACAGTTGTTGCATGGTCGGTATAGAGGATGCCATTGAGGTGATCGATTTCGTGTTGAAATACTTGTGCTAAAAAACTCGATGCACCACGCTGTTGTTTTTCTCCCTGTTCGTCGTAGTAAGAAATAGTTATCTTTTCGTGGCGCACAACTTTTATACCGTACTTAAATGGAACAGAGAGACAGCCTTCGTCACCAGAGCGCATTTTTTTTGAAGCCTTTAGTATTTCTGGATTTATAAATACTTGATCAGGGTACTTCTTTGCATCGTACTCTTGGCCTTCTCGTGATGCATAGACTTTTCCACCCACTATAAAAATGCGAACAGATTCTCCAATTTGAGGGGCTGCAATAGCTACACCAAATTTTTCTGATGCCAATGTGTCTTTCATGTCTTGTATGATCCCTTGAATACGAGGTGTTTGTATTTCACCTTCAGAAACTTCTTTAGATACTGTACGCAGTATGTCGTTTCCATCATGAATAATCTCTTTCATATCAAGACTATAGCGCGATATGGGTCACAAAAAAAGTGTTTGCTGTTTTAGGGTGGCTTGGTAGAGCTCTTCTAAACGCCACCACAAGAATACTTCCATTATTTCTAAATACTGCGTATTAAGAAAAATTGGTCGCTCGGTCAATTGAGGCGTTTAGAAACAAACTCAGAGCGTCCTTTCTGGGTCAACGTCAACACTTCCAGTAGATGGGAGCGCTTTGAGGATGGATGTAAGTTTCGTGTCTGGCCACGAGCTGGTTTTTGTACGAATAAGTGCGTGAAGTTCGAGATTTGGTCCGCGAGGTATAAACCCTGCAAACACACGTGGTTTGTATTCTTGTGTCAGTTCAATAAATTTCTGCATATTTCCAATAACAAGAGCCCTGGTTCCATTGAAAGTCACTTTTATCAAATGAGTATACGGCGGATAGTGCATTTTTTTGCGTAGTATAAGTTCATCTCGAGCATATTCTGAGAGTGAGCCAGTTTTTGCATGTTTGAGCATTGCATTGTTGGGTGAACTGGTCTCAATATATACGTGTTTCTGCGACCGTTCTTTTAATGTTGTAATGATTGCAAAAATTCTTTCCTCGATGCGAAAGTCAGGAATACACAAAAGGGAATCTATTGAGCTCATGATGCTACAAGAAACTTCTTGTGTAATGTAGGGAAGCGTCATTTCGGTACCAATAAGAATTGCACCTTCTGTCTCATAAAATGAATCGGTTATTTTTTTAGCCTTCGCTGGAGTTTTTGCCGTATCACTATTGAGTACAAAAAGTGGAGCCTCTGGGATATGCAGACGAATATATTCTTCTATACGTTCGATACCTATTCCTAATGGAACAAGATCCCAGCTATTGCATTGCATGCATGTTTCGTGTGCGTCTCGTGAGGTACCGCATCTATGACACAGAAGTTCACGCGATTCGCCGCGTTTATGTAGCACAACGGGTGACTTGCAGTGCATACAGGTTACCGTTGTGTTGCAGTCGTTACATACTGTGTGAGAGGCGATACCTCGACGTGCCGCAAACACAAAAGAGTGCTCTTTACGTGAGTTACATTCTTTCAGTGCATCGATAGATTCATTCGTAAGTATTGGGAACTCTTTCTTTTTTTCTTTTGCGAATGTGCGTGCAGCTTTTGCGTCGATAATATGTGTTTTGCTACTCGTTCGTAGTTTTAAGGTATGTTCTTCAAGTTCGCGTACGAACCCACTCTCCATCTCTTTGTGCACTTTTAAACTGACTGTCGTTCCAGCATAGACGAGTGCACTACGCATTTCTTGTGCAAGATATTCTATGAGAATACGTGCATCAGCTCGCGGGCGGGCCTGTTGTTTGTAAGCAGACGACATTTCGTTCTCTAAAATAAACATCGAAATATCGTCTCGTGGAATGCTTGCAAACACTGGTGTTGCAATGATGAGTACCGGATGTGTTTCATCCAGAATTGCATCCCACGTTTCTTTTTGTTTCTTTGGGGACTGAGAACTCTCAAGAAGGAACGCATATTTTTCTATGCCCTTACTGTATTCTTCATAGAGTACACGAGCCTCGCGAACAGTAGGAACGCACAGAAAGAGGGAGCCATCTTGTGCAAAGTTACTGCGAATTATTGTTTTATATTTTTCTATTCGGTCTTTACGGCTGAGTTGTAACATTAGTTTCTCGAAACCCGTGCCCACATTGTTATTTGTTTTTCTCTTCGTAGCATTACCTTCTTCTGCATCTTTAAGAATTGCTGCAGGCACATAGCTTTGTATAACTATACCGACGGAAGTTGCATAGTATTCTGCTGTTGTGTGTGCGGCGCGAACAAATTCAGACGAAAATACATGAAGTTCTTTTTGCTTTCGAATCTTTCGTGTTTCGTATAGATTTGTTTTGAGGAGTGCCTTAATGGCCCGAGCATCTTCTACTTTATGTACAAGCGCAGGAATCTCTTTCTTTCTTAGTGGTACATGTATAACACTGCCGACAGTGAAATCTTGTGGCGAGAAGTACGAAAGTTGTTCGAGACCTCCTTTTGCGATGGGTGTGACGTGTACTATGAACATAGTGCAAATAGCATACCATAGGGGATATAATACTTGCGTTATACCATATATGATATACCATAACCGCATTAGGATTTGACATGGCATCAGACTCTCATAAGAAAATCGGACTCTTCATAAAGGAGCTTCGCCGCAAGCGAGGGCTCACGCAAAAGGCTTTTTCTGAAGCACTTGGCACTTCGCAGTCAGCTGTAGCTCGCATGGAAAAAGGGGAACAAAACCTTTCGTCTGCACAGTTGTTTAAAATAAGTGACGTACTTCATCACCAAGTTGTCGGTATTAAAGAGAGTGTTGATTTCCAGATTGAAGGCGGAAAGAAACTACACGGTACTGCTGTTACGAATACTTCAAAAAATGGCGCGCTGGCACTTATGTGCACAGCGCTTTTAAACAATGCACCAACTACTATTCATGGTATACCACGAATTGAGGAAATCTATCGAATGATAGAGGTGTTTAAAAGCATTGGAGTACAGCTCGAGTCTGTAGATAGAACATCACTCAAAATAACTCCACCAAAAAACTTTAAACTTTCGAGCATTGATAAAGCGTCAGCAAAGAAGATGCGCTCAGTGCTTATGCTTATCGGTCCAATGCTTCACAACAAGACTGAATTTACACTACCGCATGCCGGAGGTTGTAACATGGGTGACCGAACGATTGCGGCGCACCGTCATGCGCTCGAGGCACTTGGGCTAAAAGTTCGAACGTACGAGAACCACTACGCGTTTTCTCAAAAGAAACTAAAGCCTGCTGAAATTATTATGTATGAGGCAAGTGATACTGCTGCAATAAACGCATTGATGACTGCAGCACTTATTCCGGGCAAGACGGTTATTAAATACGCGCCACCAAACTATCAAGTGCAAGACGTATGCTTTTTGCTGAGACAATTTGGCGTACGTATTGATGGGGTTGGCACTACAACCTTGACCGTATACGGAGTAGAAGAAATAAATAAAGAAATTACACACTACAACAGTGAAGACCCAATAGAGTCCATGATGTTTATCAGTGCAGCAGCAGTAACTAACTCGGAGCTTACCGTAAAGCGATGTCCAATAGATTTTCTTGAGGTAGAGCTTTTGAAACTTTCGTACATGGGTCTTAAGTTTGAGAAGAGTGATATGTACTTTGCGAAGAATGGAAAGACAAAATTGGTGGATATAACAATCTACCCCTCAGAACTAAAAGCGTCTGCTTTAAAAATTCATCCGTTACCGTATCCTGGTTTAAACATCGATAACTTGCCATTTTTCGTACCTATTGCTACTCAAGCAAAAGGCACAACACTTATACATGATTGGGCATGGGAGGGACGTGCGATTTACTTCACTGAATTAAATCGCCTTGGAGCTGATGTAAAACTGGCTGATCCACACCGTGTGTTTGTAACAGGAAAAACTGAGCTTAAAAGTGCGCAAGTGGTATGTCCTCCAGCACTGCGTCCTGCAGTTGTAGTGCTTATTGCAATGCTTGCAGCTGAAGGTACGTCACTACTGAGAAATGTGTACTCAATAGAAAGAGGGTACGAGCGAATTGCTGAACGGCTTTCAGATATTGGTGCTCACATTGAAGTGGTCAGCGAGCTGTAGTCAAAAGAGTTAAATGGATACTGAGAAGTATTGTCCTGCTTCTTCAATAAATAGTTTATTTGAACGAATTGGATCAGCTGCTGCTTTAGGTGAGCCTCCTGAGTAGATTGGCTGGAAATTTTGAAGGCTACTTGCGCGTAAGTCGAGAGCAAAAACATTTGTCTGTGTTGCGACGATTATCGCATCATTCCTATCTCCATACCACAATACGTTTCGTATGGGCGAAGTCGACGAAAATACTGTACGAACAATATCACCATCTTGAGTGAGGATGTTTGATCCTTCAACCCACACAAGAATGCCCGTTCGATTAAGTGGCTGGATACGAGTTGGTTCACGGTATTGTGCAATTTCTTGTTCTGCACGAATGCGAACTGGGTCAGCAGCATTGCTGAGTACTTCGCCATCAGTTTCTTCTAATACCTGGAGTGGAGCAAGTGTCATTGTTGATCCTGCATCTATATCGAAATCGAGAATCCATGGCCATCTTTCAGGATGAGCAACAAGTACGTTGCGCATACCTGGTTTGATACCAAGGAACTCTCCAGAACCATTGTTTTGTATCCGCCCAACGCGGTGACTGTCAATAAAAACAGCGCTGTCTGGGACAGCATTTGTAATTTCAAGTACACCTCCTTTCACGAGGTACGGCCCAGAGAAGACATAGCCTGCTTGGCTAATAACACCAAAGGCAAGAACAATAACGGCTACAACTATGCCACCAGCGAATATGTATTTCTTTCGGGGGTCGTTTTTTATTTTCATATTTTCATTTAAGCAATTTTTTAGGCATTTGCAAAGGGATAGGGCGATCGCGTTGCGGTCGCCCTATATTTAGTGCAGATTCTTCTGAGCGGTTAGTCCCCACTCGCTTTTTCCAAAGATTTTGGACAACGTGAAGAGTGTCCCTGGAATCTTTGCAGACACCTGGAGACATCCGTCGCCACACTCTCGGTAAATCAACTCAACGTCCTCATCTGCTTGAGGAATTGTGCACGAGAGAGAGCCTAAAAGATCATTCTCCATATCTTCTATACATGCACGTGCATTTTCAGAAAGAGATACTGCATCTATCGGCAGCTCTGGATTTTTAGAGAATATGTTAAACATCATTTCCTCCTTTCGTCTGTTTCCACTATTGCATTCTCAATTCATCTTGGCAACCACATATTCACATATTTGTAAAAGTGTTGGAAACAAGTACAATCACGGTACTTCTATGAAATTCTCATTTACCCCAAAATTAGGTATCGATCTTGGAACGACCTACACACTCATTTATGTTCCTGGTAAGGGAGTTGTGCTGCGTGAGCCATCTGTAGTTGCTATTTCAGAGCAAGAAAATAAGATTCTTGCAGTAGGAGACGAAGCAAAAGAAATGGTAGGGCGTACTCCTGACGATATTGTTGCGTATCGACCAATGAAAGATGGTGTTATCGCAGACTATCGGGTCACCGAAGCCATGTTGCGCTATTACATGCGTAAAGCTACGAAGTGGTGGAGTATATTTCGACCTGACGTTATGATCTCTGTTCCTGCTGGAGTTACTTCAGCTGAACGCCGTGCAGTTATTGAAGCAGCAGTAAAAGCTGGCGCTAAAACCGCACAGGTTGTAAAAGAACCTATATTGGCCGCAATTGGTGCAGGTATTCCTATTCATGAAGCACAGGGACACATGATTGTAGACATTGGAGGAGGCACAACTGATGTTGCGGTGATTTCACTTGGTGGAATCGTGGCTTCAACATCAGTTAAGTGTGCTGGTAACCGGATAGATGAAGCTATTACCGCACACATAAAAAAAACATTTAACCTTGCGATTGGTGACAAAAGTGCAGAGGATGTCAAAACTCAGATAGGTTCAGCTATTCCACTGGAAGATGAGCTAACGATGACTGTTAAGGGGCGTGATTATCTAACAGGGCTTCCTCGTTCGGTTGAATTGAGTACGAACGAAGTGGTAAAGGCTATCGGGCGTGAACTACGCGAGATTGTAAAAGCCATTCGTGATGTCCTGCAAGACACTCCACCTGAATTAGCGGCAGATATCATTGATAACGGGATTACAATGTCGGGTGGTTCGAGTCAATTACGTAATTTGCCAGAGCTTGTATATCGTCGTACTGGAGTCAAGGCAACTCTCGCTGAAGATCCTTTGTACAGTGTGGCAAAAGGAACAGGAATTGCATTACAGCATTTAGATATATATAAGAAGGCGATTCTTTCTAAGAGATAAGAGGTAATCGGGGTGCAGTGTATAATAACTTCATGGATTTCTCGAAGATAATCGATATTGCTGATATGCACCACGCATATCTTCTTGAAGACACTGAAGAGATGTTTAATGAGCTCCAACATCATTTACGTACCATAAACGATACTTCTGAAGTATACGTTCGAGATTTTGAATCCCTCGGAATAGATGACAGCAGAGAACTTATTCATCTCGCAAATATGCGTTCAGTTGGTACGCAACTATTTATATTTAGAGCACGTTCGTGTACACGAGAAGCTCAGAATGCACTATTGAAACTCTTTGAAGAACCACCAGAGCGTACGCACTTTTTTCTCTGCGTTTCTAGTGCAAGTGATATTTTACCTACGCTACGTTCTAGGGTTTTTACTATTGAATCTGAAGCACAGGAAGAAAACAATAGCTCTTTAGGAAAGGATTTTCTTAAGGCGACTCTCGGTGAGCGCATCTCACTTCTTGAGCCGATAGTAAAAGAAAAGGATTTAAAAAGTGCAGAACTTCTTCTTAACGGTGTTGAGTATGAGCTGTATAAAAACAAAGCACATGTGTCGTATGGCGCAGCTTCGAAGCATGTTGTAGAAGTACGTAAAGTCATAAAAGACAAAGGAGCTTCGCTGAAAATACTTATGGAAAGTGTTGCATTGGTGACACCGCAACTTTCCTAATGGCTAAAGTGTTTGTATACTTGCAGTATGTACGATTTTAAAACAATAGAACAAAAGATAGTAGAAACAAAAGAATGGCTTCAAAAGGAATATCAGGGTCTTCGGACGGGACGGGCGACACCAACATTGCTCGACTCTGTGCAAATCGAAAGCTATGGATCTCGCATTCCACTTAGTCAAGCAGCCAACATTGGTGTTGAAGATGCGCGGACGCTTCGCATTACTCCTTGGGACGCTTCGCAAGTTAAGGAGATTGAAAAAGCAATTACCAATGCGAACTTTGGCGTTGGTATATCGACTGATGAGAAAGGGGTAAGGATTTCTTTTCCAGAATTAACTTCAGAACGGAGAGCCTCGCTTGTTAAGCTCGGTAAAGATAAACTTGAAGATGCTCGACAAAGCCTTCGTGTTGCACGAGAAGAAACCTGGAATGATATTCAGTCAAAAGAAAAAGATGGAGAGTTAAGTGAAGATGATAAGTTTCGCAATAAAGAAGAATTGCAAAAACGTATCGATGAAGCGAATGCATCACTTGAAGGGTTATTTAAAAAGAAGGAAACTGAAATTCAGCAATAAGATATGTCATTTATTCTGTTCGTTGCGATACTAGTTATCCTCATTGTTGTTCATGAGCTTGGTCACTTTTTGGTGGCGAAACTTTTTGGTATCCGAGTTGAAGAGTTTGGTATTGGGTACCCACCGCGTGCTTTCACTATTGGTACGTTTGGACACACCACCTACACAATAAACTGGCTACCATTTGGGGGATTTGTTCGTATATTCGGTGAGCGACATGATGAAGAATATACAGACACAGAGCGTAAACAGGCGTTTGTACACGCACCAAAAATAAAGCAGGCAGCAGTCCTATTTGCAGGTATTCTTTTTAACCTCGTATTTGCGTGGTTCTTGTTCACGCTCACTCTTTTTATGGGGGCACCAACTGCAATAGATGAATCAGAAGCAGCTGGGCTTGAAACACGTCTCATTGTAAGTTCTGTTGTTGCAGGCTCTCCTGCAGGACTAGCAGGTTTAGTTGCTGGGGATGAAATAGTTGCAATCGAAACACCTAAGGCTACCCTCGAAACACTCCTACCAAGTGAGGCTGCTACGTTTATCCAAGAGCGTGCTGGTAAGCAAATCGCACTTTCATATATACGTGATTCAGAAACTCAGAAGATAGAGAATGTAACAGTAACACCAGCACACGGTGTATTAAACGAAACACCAGGAACGCCTGCAGTGGGTATTTCTATGGCACTTGTAGCTGACAAATCACTTTCCTTTGGGGAAGCAATTGTTGGAGGATTTACCACTACTGTAGTGGCACTGAAGACAGTTACTCTTGGCTTAGGCGCTTTTATTGTTTCAGCTGTAACGGGGAATGCTGACTGGGCTCAAATTGCTGGCCCGGTAGGTATCGCTGGATTAATTGGCGATGCTTCTTCTGTTGGAATCGTATACTTGTTGTACTTCACTGCATTCATCTCGGTGAACCTTGCCGTTATAAACTTACTTCCATTACCAGCGCTCGATGGCGGACGTTTGTTATTTGTACTTATCGAATCAATAACGCGGCGCCCTATAAATGAGAAAATAGGAACTGTTTTTAACGTTCTTGGATTCACTTTATTAATCCTTTTAATGGTAGTTGTAACGTATCATGATGTTGCACGATTGGTTTCTTAATTGCACTGCAAGGGATTTGGATGCATTATGTGTGAAGGTATTATTGAATAATAAGGGAAAATTATGAAATCAATAGAGAAAAATGACTCGGTATCTATCGATCCAGAGAACGCTAATGAGGGAGATAGAGTGTCAATAATTAGGGTGGATAAGACTCGATTTGACGGTTTTGTTTTAAATAACACCGGAAGTACGCTAAAAATTGGACGCGATATGCACTCTCGTGGTTACGATGTCAACGAAATCAAATATGACGACATACTGATTGTTCAACGGTATTAACTATTATTGTAATTGTACAAACCTCAGACATTTGGTGTCTGGGGTTTTCTTATGGTTGTATAATTTCGTGCGTATTGATTCGCAAGGTGTAAACTTCATTTCAGTCATATTTTTTGGTAGTATTGCAACACTATGAATCACACACTTCGTCAGTCTCACCTTTTTACCAAGACGCGCAAAGAAGCGCCTGCAGACGAAGTATCACGAAATGCTCAATTACTTATTCGGGCAGGATACATCCATAAGGAAATGGCTGGCGTATACGCTTACCTACCTCTAGGTATTCGCGTTATCGAAAAAATAAAAGATATTGTACGCGAAGAGATGAATACCATTGATGGGCAGGAGCTTATAATGACCGCACTGCAGCGTAAAGAATTGTGGAGCAAGACCGACCGATGGAGCGATGAGAATGTCGATGTGTGGTTTAAATCTAAATTAGCTGCTGGTGGAGAAGTTGGATTTGGCTGGTCACACGAAGAACCTATCGCAGAGATGATGCGAAACTACGTTTCAAGCTTTCGCGACTTGCCAGTATATGTCTATCAGTTCCAAACAAAATTACGTAACGAATTAAGAGCCAAGAGCGGCATCATGCGAGGAAGGGAGTTTGTGATGAAGGACATGTATTCTTTCTCACTTGGTAAGGATGACCACGATGTGTTCTACGAGAATGCCACGCAAGCATATAAGCGTGTTTTTGATCGCGTTGGCGTTGGAGAAGATACATTTGTAACCTTTGCAGCAGGAGGTGCCTTTACTCAGTTCAGTCACGAATTTCAGACTATTACCGAAGCAGGTGAAGATGTTATTTACATAAATCGTGAGAAAAACATTGCCATCAATGAAGAAGTTTTGAACGATGAGACATTGGCTGATTTAGGAGTTACGAAAGACGAGCTCGAGAAAGTCTCAACTGCTGAAGTTGGAAACATATTTAACTTTAGTACTCAGAAAAGTGAGGAGCTTGGACTTACATTTAAAGATAGCGAAGGAAAGAACGTGCCAGTATGGATGGGTTCATATGGTATCGGGATTACACGCCTTATGGGTGTGTTGGTTGAAAAATTTGCTGACGCCAAGGGGTTAGTATGGCCTGAAGCCGTTGCGCCGTTTGGTCATCATTTAATTGTGCTCGACAATGGAAACGAAGAGGTTCGTGCAGATGCGGAGCGATTGTTTAATGAAATGAAAGTTCGCAACATGTCTGTGCTCTATGATGACCGGGACGCGCGAGCTGGAGAAAAATTCGCAGATGCTGACCTGATAGGGATTCCTAAAAGAATTATTGTGAGCGAAAAAACACTTGCTTCAGGTGAGTACGAACTAGTCACACGATCTACCGGTGTATCAACATTTATACACGAACAAGAACTTCTAAGCGACTAAGTTTACAGTATGGATCGCTTAAAAACATTGGTTAAAAGTATACGCGCTCGATTCTCGGGCCTTGTGTCTGATGATATCGGTATTGATCTTGGTACCGCTAACACTCTTGTCTATGTGAATGGAAGGGGAATTGTAATTAATGAACCTTCAATGGTAGCTCTTAACCAGAAAACTGGGCAGGTTGTTGCAGTTGGTGCAGATGCAAAGAAGATGCTTGGGAGAACGCCATCACATATTGTCGCAGTACAGCCGCTTATTGATGGAGTGATTTCTGACTTTGAAGTAACTGAAGAAATGCTTAGTTACCTCATCCGGAAAGCACAAGACGGAAAATCACGTCTGTTAGGCCCTCGTGTTGTTATCGGTGTACCTTCGGGGATTACATCTGTTGAGGTACGAGCAGTACAAGATGCGGCGCGTAACGCTGGTGCACGCCAAGTTTTTATTGTTGAAGAGCCTATGGCAGCAGCTATCGGCATCCGGCTTCCTGTTAAAGACCCTTCTGGTTCAATGGTTATTGATATTGGCGGAGGAACCACCGACATCGGTATCGTGTCTTTGGGTGGGTTAGTGAACGCAAAAAACGTACGGATTGCAGGAGACAAACTAAACGATGACATCATAAACTACATTCGAAGTGAGTTTAAAATACTTATTGGTGCAAAATCTGCAGAAGAATTAAAAATTGCAGTAGCTGCCGTATTGGAAGAAGACATACCACTTGAAGCAACCGTCCGCGGACGCGATCTTGTAACTGGACTACCACGAGAAATCACTATTACAGATGCTGATATACGAGAAGCTATAGCAAGTTCAGTAGATCAGTTGATAGATTCAGTTAAAGAAGTTCTTGAGACAGCGCCTCCTGAAGTAGTGTCAGATGTTATGAGAAGAGGGATTTATCTTGCAGGAGGAGGGGCACTTATTCGGGGTCTTGCTGAACTGCTGACTGAACATCTCGGGGTTGCAGTATATGTTTCGGACGATCCGCTTACTGCTGTTGTTCGTGGTACTGGGATGATACTCGAAGACATAGACGCGTATGAGGAAGCACTTATAACACAAAGCCATGAACTTTCACCTACAGAATAATCGGCATAACAGTGGCGCGAAAAAGAAAGTATTTGTTGCTTTTGTGTTTCTAGCTGTCGTATTGTTTGGAGTAGATTATGTAACAAAAGGGAGTGTTGCGAATGTAGCCCGTACACCGGTACAGGTGGTATCTAGTGCAAACACGATGATAGGCAGCGCAATTGTGTCTGTTCAGCAGGCATTTGCTCGAAAAACAACACTGCAAAGAGATCAGGATAGATTAAAAGAACGAATTGCCGAGCTAGAATTGTACGCACTCAACAATTTGGTACTTGTTGCTGAGAATGAAGAACTTCGAGCTCTATTGGGCGAGGAGGACACCGTACTACATACTGGAATACTCGCTAACGTTTTGTCTCGGGGTGGAATGTATCCATATGGAACACTTATTATTTCTCGGGGTGCTGATACACAGTATTCAGTCGGTAGCTTAGTTTTTGGCAAAGGAAATATACTTATTGGGAAAATAGAAGAAATTGGAAAAACAAATGCAACTGTTCGATTATTATCTGCACCAGCTGAGAGGACTACCGTTCTCGTTGGTTCTGGCGAACGGCTCACCGAACTAACGGTACAAGGTATTGGTAACGGAAATATGGTTGCAGAAGTTGCACGTGACGCAGATATTAGAAGTGGTGACCCAGTTGTGCTGGCAAGTAGAGAAACAGTGATTGTAGGAGATGTTCAAGATATTGAGACAAAATCGACGGATGCATTTCAACGTATTCGTGTTCGAACACCAATAAATCTGCATACCTTACGGTTTGTACGCGTACGTTAATATATGAAGTGCCTCCACGCATTTTTATCGGGAATCTTCATCTCAGGAGTCATTGGTGGATTGTGGTGGCTGATACTTGCGGCTGGGTTTCTCACTATTCTTGTTCAAAGATCGTACTTCATTCTCGCCATTGGTGTAATTTTAGACTTATGGTTTGCGCACAATGGCATTCCCGGTTTTTACACAGGATTCTTTTTAATAACAACTATTTTAGTTGAGTACTTTCGTGAACATTTGTTTTGGACTTCGTAATTCCAAGAAAATAGTTTAATCTAACTATATGTTTGGGCTGAAACGAAAAAATTCTTCTAGAATAAAATATTCGAATATTGATCCTGATGAAGTTCTTTTAGATGCATTTAATCTTCCCTCATTTGATACGAACCAATTTGAGGGAAGAGTTGAGAGGTCAATACAAAGAAATATACCATTGTTTGTTGGAGGCTTTGCAGCATTTATTTTTCTTATATTCTTATTTCAGGCGTGGAATTTACAAATTGCACGAGGTGAAGCAATAGCTCTTTTATCTCAACAAAACCGCTTAGACCATGAAGTGCTGTTTGCAGAGCGTGGAGTCATTTTTGATAGACTTGGACGTGAGCTGGTATGGAACACACTTCCTGAGTTTATAGAGGGTACAGAAACGCACGATACGTTTTCTTTACGCGCATACACACAACAGGAAGGGTTCGCACATATTCTGGGGTTCGTAGGATATCCTGAGAAGGACTCTAGTGGGTTTTGGTGGCGTACAGACTATGTGGGTAAGGCTGGGGTAGAAAGCAGTCTCAACGAGACTTTGGAGGGCGAAAATGGAGTTCGTATCATAGAAGTAGATGCTCTAAACAACATCCAATCTCAAAATATCATACGACCGCCAGTTGATGGTCAGAATGTTATTCTTAGTATCGATAAAGATGTCCAAGAAGCTCTATACAACGCAATAAAGAAAGGTGCACAACGTGCCGGATTTGTTGGTGCTTCGAGTGTGGTCTTAGACGTACAAACTGGTGAAGTTATCGCCATTACCAGCTATCCAGAATACTCGCCACAGGTAATGACAGACGGAGTTCCTGAAGAGGCTATACAATCATACACAAGTGACGGAGGGCAGCCGTTTTTAAATCGCGCAATAACAGGTGAGTACACACCCGGCTCGATAGTGAAGCCATACATAGCAGCAGCAGCACTTTCTGAAGGGATTGTTACTGCTAACACGTCATTTTTATCAACGGGAGAAATTCGTATACCGAACCCCTATTCTCCAGATAATGATTCAATTTTTCGTGATTGGAAGGCTCACGGGTGGGTGAATGCCATTGAAGCGTTGGCTGTTTCGTCGAACGTGTATTTCTATACGGTTGGCGGCGGTTACGAAGGACAAGAGGGTCTGGGTATCGAAAAACTTGCAGCATACGCAACACGGTTTGGTCTAGGGCAGCCTACGGGCATAGATTTTGGTTCTGAAGCAATAGGTGTTGTACCAACACCTATGTGGAAAGAAGAAGTATTCGGGAGTGATAATCCATGGCGTTTGGGAAATACATTTCATACTTCAATTGGACAATTCGGTTTTCTCGTAACACCGATACAAGCTGTTCGCTACATAGCAGCTGTTGCCAATGGAGGTGAGCTCTTAGTACCGCATGTCACAAAAGACACTACTACCGTACAAAGGTCTGTCGGCATAGAAGATACCTATCTTGAGATTGTACGGACTGGAATGCGTAAGGGTGCAGAGTCGGGAACTTCTGTAGCCGTGAACGTTCCCGGTATTCGCATTGCTGGCAAAACAGGAACTGCGCAACTTGGTGTAAAGAATGAATCTATGAATTCTTGGGTCGTTGGTTTTTGGCCGGCTGACAATCCACGTTTTGCGTTTGCAACGGTATTAGAAAAAGCGCCGGCTGGAACTCTGCAAGGTGCGGCTCCTGCGATGCGCAGTTTCTTTGAGTGGTTAGTGAATGAGCAACCAGAATACACAAATGGAGAATACCCAATCAATGAAACAAAAGACTAGCCCTTCCGTTTTTTAATCTGCTCCAGTATACTAACGCCACTATGAATCAGGAAAACGATCAATACCTAACACAAGAAAAGTTTGAAGAGTTTACAAAAGAGCTCGATCACTTGCGTTCAACACGTCGGCGAGAAATTGCGGAACAGCTAGAATACGCACGTTCTCTTGGAGACTTATCAGAGAATGCTGAGTACCAAGAAGCACGGGAATTACAAGGTGCAACTGAAGGTAGAATTAAACAGTTAGAATCTATACTGACAACAGCTCAGGTGCTAGATAAATCAACGAAGAGCAACGAGATACATATTGGATCAAAAGTGACGATTGTTAAGGTTGGTGAAAAAGATGAAAGGGAGTACGAAATTGTTGGATCAGTCGAGGCAAATATGCGAGAACGCAAAATATCGCACATGTCACCACTTGGGATGGCGATGGTTGGAAAGAAGAAAGGCGACTCGTTTGACTTAGAAACACCCAACGGTATTGCTAAGTACAAAATCATTAAGATTTCCTAGTACTTTTAACTAGTTTTAGTTTGAGAAGTTCTACGTTTTATGTAGAATCAATTACATATGTTTTGGGCCGATAAAATAGCAGAAGAAATTAGCGAACAGCTGAAGAATAAAATCGCCAGTGGTGAGACTCTTACCATGCGAGATGAAAAAACCTCAAGTGGGCGAGTTCATGTTGGTTCAATGCGTGGTGTTGCGATACATGGAATCGTAGCAGATGTACTTAAAGAGAAAGGTGTTTCTGTTGATTTCCACTACGAAATAAATGATTTTGACCCCATGGATGGACTTCCTGTGTATCTCGATAAGGAAGAATACGAGCAGTACATGGGTAAGCCGCTTTCTGAAATACCATCTCCTGATGGAAAGGCAAAAAATTTTGCAGAATACTACGCAGCTGAATACAAAGGGGTTATAGAGGACGCTGGATTCACTCCTCTTTTTTATCGTGCGAGTGAATTATATAAGTCAGGAAAAATGAACGAAGTGATTCGCACAGCACTAGAGCGTGCACCCGAGATAAGGGCAATCTATAAAAAGGTAAGTGGAGGAGAAAAGGCAGATGATTGGTTGCCACTTTCAGTTGTGTGCGAAGAATGTGGAAGGATTGGTACCACCAAAGCAATTTCGTTTGATGGAGACGAAGTTTCATATGAATGTCGTAATGATCTTGTTGAGTGGGCAAAAGGTTGTGGACACAATGGGAAAGTGAGTCCGTTTGACGGCAATGCGAAGCTTCCTTGGAAAGTCGAGTGGGCTGCAAAATTTAAGGTAATGGATGTTGATATTGAAGGTGGAGGAAAAGACCATTCAACCCGCGGAGGTGCGCGTGATGTCGCAAACGCTATCTCGCGTCAAGTTTTTGAGCACGTACCACCATTTGATATTCCGTATGAATTTTTCTTGGTTGGTGGAAAGAAGATGTCTAGTTCCAAAGGAGCTGGATCATCTGCGCGTGAAATTGCAGATTCACTACCGCGAAAAATCTTTCGCGTTGCGCTTATGGGAACACGTCCAATGCGTGCAATTAACTTTGAACCAGAAGGAACAACGATACCGACACTGTTTGATAGGTATGATGAAATCGCAGAGAAGTACTGGTCTGGCATAGAAGACGATGACACACGGTTTTATAAACTCGTGCATCTCAATGATGTCCCTGAGTCTTATTTCAGAATGCGTTTTTCAGAAGTGGCTTTTCTTAGCCAGATGCCACATATAGATATTTTCGCTGAGGCTGAAAAGCAAAAAGGGAGTGCTCTGAATGAGATTGAAAAAGGGGAGCTACACGAGCGCGTTGATTACGCGAGCGCTTGGTT
This sequence comes from Candidatus Kaiserbacteria bacterium, assembly GCA_017134395.1. NCBI lineage: Bacteria > Candidatus Kaiseribacteriota > Candidatus Kaiserbacteria bacterium. The sequence continues at coordinate 119,568 of CP070993.1, forward strand.
AAAGCAACATGCTCCTGAACGCTACGTATTTGAACTACAGGAAAGCACTCCTGACATTGAGATTAGCGAACTTCAAAAGAAAGCTTTTAGCGAAATACTTACGTATGTAGAGAGTACTGCAGAAATAACCGGTGAAGACTTTCATCACCAGCTACACGAGATAAAACAAAGTGTAGGTATTGAACCCAAAGAACTTTTTTCCGGTCTTTACAGAATATTTTTAAATCGTGACTCGGGTCCGCAGGCAGGGTGGTTCCTCAGTGTCTTGCCGAGAGAGTTTCTTATACAGCGTTTTAAAGAAGTGATTTAGCTACTAAACATTATACGAAAAAACCCGGCTGCATGGCAGCCGGGTTTTTTCGTATGTGCGCAATGTGGATAAGTAGTTTCATAGAGTGGAACAAAGTGTAGTAATATGTGATGGAAGTGGGAAGGAGTGGGAAATAGGAAATTATATAAACTTTATGCTTCTCGGCGAATACACACATACACTCGACGATAAGAAACGGCTCATGTTGCCTAAGAAGTTTAAAGATACTCTCGGAAAGAAATTAGTAATAACTCGAGGGCTCGATAATTGTTTATTTGTTTACTCCGATAAGGAATGGGCCAGCATTGCAAAGCGTTTACGAGAACTCAGTTTTGCACAAGCTGACACCAGGGGATTCAACCGCTTCATGTTCTCCGGGGCTGCGGAGGTAACACTCGACAGCGCAGGAAGAATATTAGTTCCAGAGCATCTTAAAAAGTTTGCTGCACTCAAAACAAAAGTTGTTTTAGCTGGTGTATCAGACAGAGTCGAGATCTGGGACGAGAAACGATGGTCGCTGTACCAAGAAAAGATTGAGAAACAGGGAGATGCCATGGCAGAGAAGTTGGGCGAAATAGGGGTTTTATAGAGTCAGTACGAAATTTATAAATTAATTAAGTAAGACATACATACTCGAAGTTGTTTACATCGAGTTGCTGGAGGATTTTCCATAGTCATGCGCACTCAAAATTATGCAATCCTCCAGCGGCTCGACGTCGACAAACACAATCACCCGACACGTACCTGTTCTTTTACAAGAAGTACTCGAAGTACTTAACATACAAGAGGATGATGTAGTGCTTGATGCCACACTCGGTGGCGGAGGGCATGCAAAAGCGTTTGCGCAACATCTTGGGAAGTCTGGTCATTTGGTCGGCTTTGATGTTGATAGCGGTGCTTTGGCACGAGCACGAGAGCAACTCTCAGGTGTTGAGCCACAAGTTACGTTGATTCACGATAACTTCCGTAACGTTTCTGCGAAGTTAGCAGAATATGGAATTAAAGGAATTGACAAAGCCCTTTTCGATCTTGGGTGGAGTAGCGATCAATTAGAAGTTTCAGGTCGCGGCTTCAGTTTTGAGCGCGAAGAACCGCTTCAGATGACTTTGAGTGACTCGGTTACCGAAGAGACGCTTACTGCATTGGAAATTGTGAATACGTGGCAAGAAGAAAGTATTGCCGACATTCTCTATGGGTGGGGAGGTGAACGCTTTTCACGTCGCATTGCACGAGCAATCGTTGCAGCGAGAAAAGAATCACCAATAGAAACAACCTCACAGCTTGTTGAGATTGTTACCCGAGCAGTCCCAGCAGCACACCGTCGTGGAAAAAGAAATCCTGCGACAAAAACATTTCAAGCACTTCGAATAGCCGTGAATGATGAATTGGGAGCACTTAAAGACGCACTTCAAGCGCTTCCACACATTATTCATGAAGGGGCAGTGGTTGCATTTTTAACCTTCCACAGCCTTGAGGATAAATTAGTAAAGGAGACGTTCCGTACTTGGGCAAAAGAAGGTATCGGATCGATGGTTACAAAGAAACCAATTCCTCCAAGTGCATCCGAAGTTGGGCACAATCCGCGTTCACGTAGCGCAAAACTTCGAGCATTTACATTCACACACTATGCAAAAGATAATCAGTAAAAAACAAATACGAACAGTGGCAGCAGTTTTGTATGCTGTGGAGCAACGAGCAGTAACATTGTTACTCGCTGCGTTAGTAGTTCTTGCATTTTTATACGTATACTTTATCGGAAGCGCTGTTGTACATGTGGTGGAACGCAAAGAGGTACAGCATACAATTGCAAATGTTAGTTCACGCATTGCGACCTTAGAAGTAGATTATTTTGAGCAAAAAAGCACAATAACAGAAAATCTTGCTACAGAAATGAATTTCAAAGCTGTTGCACAAAAAGACTTTGTAGATAGGACACGATATCTTGGTCGTGCGAGTGTACAATAGAAGAGTACGATGGCGACTACACAAAACAGAAATAATTTTAAAATAAGAACCCGTGTCATTTTAGGCGCGGTTCTTTTTGTTGCATTACTCCTTGTTACTCGGTTGTATTTTCTACAAATAGTACACGGTAGTGAATATCGAATAGAGGCAAGCGATCAGTATGTGAGTACCTCAGGTGGGTTCTATGACAGAGGAAGTATTTTCTTTGTCGATAAAAATAATTTACAGGTACGTGGTGCAACTATAAAAACAGGGTTCCTACTTGCTATAAAGCCAGTTGAAATTGTGGACGCCGAGCAGGTGTATTCAGTATTGGAGCCATACATAGAGATAGACAAAGAGACTTTCATGATTAGAGCTACAAAAGAAGGTGACCCGTATGAAGAAGTCGCGACACGTTTGAATACAGAAGCAGCTGCAGCGATACGAGAAGCTGACTTGGATGGAGTATTGTTACTTCCCGACCATTGGCGTTATTATCCAAGTGGTGCGCTTGCTGCTCACACCTTAGGCTTCGTAGCCTACGATGGAGCAGAGAGAAATGGGCGCTATGGTCTTGAACGACATTTCGATGATGTGCTCGTACGTGGCTCAAGTAGTTTGTACATAAACTTTTTTGCTGAACTCTTTACGAACATTCGAGACGTGGTGTTTGTTCCAGTGAATAAACGGGAAGGAAATATCGTTACAACTCTTGAGCCAGAAGTTCAAGTGCAACTCGAGCGTGTCCTTATTGAAATGAAGGAGAAATGGGATTCACAGTTTACTGCAGGAATTGTTATTGACCCACAAACAGGAGCAGTGCGTGCACTTGCAGTAACCCCGACGTTTGATTTAAATGATTTCGGAAGTGCAGAAACTGCTGACTTTGCGAATCCATTAATCGAGCGAGTATACGAAATGGGCTCTATTATGAAGCCACTTACTATGGCTGCTGGACTTGATTCAGGTGCAGTAACGTCTGAGAGTACCTACAATGACCGTGGCTCAATAAAACTAGACACGTACACCATTTCTAATTTCGATGGCAAAGCACGTGGTGTGGTACCAATGCAAGAGATTCTCTCGCAGTCTTTAAACACTGGTGTAGCTCACATCGTTACGGAAATGGGGAAGGATGAATTCAGACGATACATGTACCGATACGGTATAAACGAAGAGACGGGTATTGATTTACCTAACGAAGCTCACAACCTTACCGAAAACTTAAATAGCCCACGCGATGTCGAGTATGCAACCGCAAGCTTTGGACAAGGTGTTGCTTTGACTCCGATTACTATGGTTCGCGCACTTTCTATTTTACCGGATGGATATATTGAACAGCCACACATAGTGTCTGCCATACAACCAACGAGCGGAATCAAGCACGAGTTAGATTATTCTGATGTACGAGAACAAATTCTTGATCCTGAGACAGCGGAAGAGATTACCCGTATGCTCGTTGAAGTTTTTGATGAGGCGCTGTTAGGCGGAGATGTAAAAAAAGAACACTATAGTATCGCAGCAAAAACGGGTACTGCACAAATTGCATCACCTGATGGTGGTTACTATGACGACAAGTTCCTACATTCCTTTTTTGGTTACTTTCCTGCGTTTGATGCGAAGTATTTAGTTTTCCTTATGAATGTAGAACCACAAGGAGCACAATATGCGTCACAAACACTCACTGAGCCATTTATGGAGATGACCAATTTCCTTATTAATTACTACGATATTCCTCCGGACAGATAGGGTTTCAGACAGTCCAATACTCATGCTATGCTGTATAAATCTTATGAGTGGCATAAAAAAAATAGTACGAAACATAGTCGTGTTTATTATCACGTGGGAGGCACATATGGTGCTCAAAAAGTATAAGCCACAGATTATTGCGATTACTGGAAGTGTGGGGAAAACAGGTACGAAGGACGCAATTTTTGCAGCGCTTGAAAACTCTCTCTTTGTGCGCAAAAGTGAAAAAACACTTAATAGCGAAATTGGTGTACCGCTTACCATTCTTGGGTGTGAGAGCGGCTGGAATAATCCAGTAAAATGGTTTAAAAATATTCTTGAAGGACTGGCACTCATTTTTCTTAGAAATCACTATCCAAAGTGGCTTGTGCTTGAAGTTGGCGTTGATCGACCAGGGGACATAGCAAGTCTCACGAAATGGTTGAAACCTGACATCACAATAATTACTGCACTACCGGACGTTCCGACTCATGTAGAGAATTTCAAAGATCCACAGGACGTTGCACGAGAAAAAAGGCTTCTTGCGGAAGCGTTGAAACCAGAAGGCACTTTGATTCTAGGTGGGGATGATAAACGAACCGCATCTTTGAAAAAAGATTTTTCTCAAATAAATACAATCATGTACGGAATTGAATCTCACAATGACATCGTAGGTTCGCACACTTCAATTTTTTATGATACAGAAGGACATCCGAGCGGCATGCAGTTTAAGGTTGATGAAAAAGGTTCCAGTATCCCTATAAAAATAGAGGGACGCATTGGACAACAGCAAGTATATCCAATACTTGCCGCGTTTGCTGTAGCGAGAGCTGTAGGAATACCACCGCTTTCTATTACGAAAGGGATTGAACACTCGGGAGCATCGCGCGGGAGGATGCGAATTCTTGAAGGACATAATAACACTACAATAATAGATGATTCGTATAATTCGTCACCCACCGCAGTACGAGCTGCTCTTTCAACACTTAAAAAAGTTGAAACAAAAGGGAAGAAGATTGCTGTACTTGGTGACATGCTCGAGCTCGGCCGATTTAGCTCAGACGCTCACAAAAAAGTTGGTGTGCAGGTTGCAGGTGTTGCTGATGTACTTATCACTGTCGGAGTTCGTGCAAAAACTATCGCCCAATCAGCACGCGAAGCTGGTTTTGATATTGAATGTATACAAGAGTTTGATGTGGGTGATTCAAAGGAAGCTGGTGCGGTAGTGCGTGCAATGCTGGAACCTAATGATGTAGTGCTCGTAAAAGGTTCCCAAACAGGTATTCGTCTCGAGAAAGCTGTTAGGGAAATGCTTAAAGAGCCACAGCGAGCAAAAGAATTGCTTGTACGACAGGAAGACGAATGGCTCGCTCGGTAGCTGGAAGAAAACACTAAATTGTGTACAATTGGGCGTCTAGACGGCTCCATCGTCTAACGGTTAGGACATCGGCTTCTCAAGCCGGCAATCCGGGTTCGATTCCCGGTGGAGTCACAAAAAATTAGAGTCCTGTACAGAAGATTCTGTACAGGACTCTTGGGTTCAAGAATGCTCACTCATGGGCATGTAATCTGCAATGCTTCCTTGGCAAGCTCAGGTGTCCAAAGCACTCGCTCTGTCGAGCTGCATGGCACAGACTTTCTTGAAGGGAGCTTTCTCATAACGTGAGCAACTTCCCGCGGAATCTTGATGCTCGGATCAAGAACTATATCGTCGAAGTCATTTGTCATAATTACCTCCATGTGCAAATGAGATCTGTATAAAGAATACCATGAAGAACTTAGTTGCGTAGTATCGATTTTCGGTGGGAATCGAATAGGTAGGAGCTTTAGTTTATCTATTTGGAGCACTTTCGCAAAAGCCGAAGGATAAGCAAGAAAACAATGCTTGGGAGGATAATAACATAGAGTAATTCTGAAAGAATAAATGTAGTTTCTGTATAGCCAGCCATACGTGCTGCCTCTGGTAGCCCTAAAGCTTGTGTATGAACTATTGAGCCGATAATGCCAGATAGAACTGTGTAAGCCCACAATGCGAGCATTCCGTATGTTAAATATCGTGGCGTTTTGCTAGCAACTGATTTAAATGAAAATACAAAATACAAAAAGAGGATTGCGAAAGAAAGATCAATAAATGCGGTGAAGTAGAATGGAGAAAGTAAGAAGAATTCGTAATTATCCCAAATTCCATAGAGTGAACCGAGCGCGAAAACTAAAAAGAGACCACGTATAAGAAGGTTAGTTGCAGAGCGCGAAAGAGTGAATTTCATTAACCAAGTGTAGCATACGCTTGCCGAAGAACTGTTGCTGTACACATTTATATTTTCACTGGACCTTCGCGTAGTACCTTACATTCATCTGTTGTGCAGTCGATAATAGTGGACCCTTCCTTTTTTTTAGTTGCCCCAGGAAGGATTACCGCTGCCTTCTCTGAGAACGTTGCATACGCTTCATCGTAGGAAAGAATAGCTGGTTTACCAGAAATGTTTGCACTTGTTGCAGCAAGAACTCCGCCGACGTTTGTAATGAGTTCGAGTAGATCTTCATGGTTTGGCATGCGAAGGGCAATAGTTCCGTTGCTTTTGAGAACACCCATTGGAAATTCTGTTTTAGCATGTGCAACAATAGTAAGTGCTCCTGGCCAGTGTTTTTCCATTAATTCCTTACATTTTGAAGTAATTTCCCCAAGAGCTTCCGCTGTTTCAATCGAATCAATAAGTATTGGTATGTTCTTTTCATCTGGTCGTTGTTTGGCAGCATAAAGTGCTTCGATAGCTTTTTCATCAAATGGATCACATCCTATTCCGTATACAGTATCAGTTGGAAACACGATAAGTTTCCCATCGCGTACTGCTTCTGCTGCTTCATCGATCATTGTTGTCATTGTGCCGAAGGGGGGAATCGAACCCCCACTCCCGAAGGAACACGATTTTGAGTCGTGCGCGTCTACCAGTTCCGCCACCTCGGCATGGTGTGATGGTTATTCTACATGGAGTGACAAAAACTTCCAGCTTTAAAGTGACGGTCGTTTCATGCAGTTTATCTCCACTTATGCACATAAAGTAGAAATAACTGCTGTGGTATACTGCCCACAATGGCATCAGATTTTTACAACAACTCAGTTTTTTGGATCGAAGTACATCGAATTCAGCCAAATCCATACCAGCCAAGAAAGGAGTTTGACGAAGAAGCCCTCAAGAGTCTTTCTGAATCTATTCGACAGTACGGAATTTTGCAGCCACTCGTAGTGACACGTCGCGAGATAGAACGTGGCGACGGTGGAATTTCAGTAGAGTATGAACTTGTAGCGGGTGAACGACGACTACGTGCGTCTAAGATGGCGGGCGTATCACAAGTACCAGTACTTATTCGTAGTACTGAAGATTCTGACAAAGTAAAACTTGAACTCGCGATTATTGAAAACCTTCAGCGTGAAGACTTGAACCCGATTGATAGAGCGCTTGCATTTCAACAGCTTGCAGAAAAGTTTAGTTTGAAGCATGTAGAGATTGCCAAAAAAGTTGGACGGAGCCGCGAATATGTTTCTAACTCGCTACGACTCCTCGCTCTTTCAGATGAGATTCGACAGGCCGTCGTGAATAGGCAGATAACCGAAGGGCACACACGACCACTTCTTATGCTGTGTGAGCGACCTGAACAACAGATGGCACTCTTTAAAGAGATACAAGAGAAGAAACTCACTGTGCGCGAAGCAGAGCGTATAGCTCGCGGTATAGCTACGGATAAGGCACGAAAGCAGGATTTGCCGCCAGAACTTGCCGCACTAGAAAGGGAGTTAACTGAGAGATTAGGAACACGTGTGCAAATTGAAACACGAGATAAAGGAGGGAAAATGCATATTGATTTTTTCACACCAACAGATGTACAACAATTTCTTGCATTGGTAAGTGCGACAGCTCCGAAAGAAGTAGTCATTGAAACTACAGCGGAAGAGGATAGTGTCGCAGAGACAGAAGCACCAAAAGAAACAGGTGTGTTGTCACCACTGTCGGAGTTTGTTTCGTACGCATTGGATGATGAGATCAATGATGATGAGGAGATGACAGTTTCTAAAAACACAAACGAAAAAATCGTAGAAGAAGTGAATCAAGAAACAACGAAAAAAGAAGATGAGGAAGAAGACATTTACTCAATCAGCAATTTTTCAGTTTAAATAGCTTCGCCTACTCTCTGTAGGTATGTTCGGATGTGGCGCTTCGCAAGAGTTGTTTTTGCCATATCCATCCATTTTCTATTTGGATGATTTTTTTCGCTCGTTTCTATTTCAACGACATCACCATTTTTTAAGCATGAGCTTAGCGCTGCCATCTTACCATTTACTTTTGCGCCAGACATGTTATTTCCAATTTCTGAATGGATCGCGTATGCGAAATCTATCGGACTTGAATCGATAGGGAGGTCAATAACGTCTCCACGCGGAGTAAACACAAAAACGCGATGACTAAAGAAGTCGCTCTTTATATCTTGCAAAAAAGCGTGAGGGTTTTCATCATCGACATCTTGTGCATCGGCCATGTTTTTTAACCAATCTGGTGTTGAATCGTCAGTGTAGGTGAGTTTAGATTCTCCTGAAGGCAACTTTCCTTGACCCTCCATCCAGAGGCGTGCAGGAATGAATTGTCGAATCCAACTGACTGCACTGTTATCACCTTTTTTCTTGCTCGCACCATCTGCTTTATACGAAAAATGTGAAGCAATACCAAACTGAGCTTCTCTGTGCATTTCCTCGGTTCTGATTTGAAGCTCAATAACATTACCATCTCCTGTATGGATGGTTGTGTGGATTCCTTTATAACCATTTGGTTTAGGGAAGGCGATATAGTCCTTTACACGTCCTGGTAGCGGCCGCCACTCACCGTGCACAATACCAAGAACTGTGTAGCAGTCCGCAACTGAATCAACAATGATACGTAATGCCCACAGGTCAAATATTTTTGTAATGTCCCAATCTTTACGCTCGAGTTTGCGGTAGAGACTATACAGACCTTTCACTCTGTTTGCCGTTCTAAACTTTTTAACCCCGTATTCAGCAATTTTCTTTCGCACCGTATTGTGCGTGCGTTCAAGGCGTCGTATATCATCACCGCCTGCTTCTTTAAATATCTTTAAAACCTTTTCGTATTCTTCAGGATATGCATGCGGGAATACTGCGTCCTCCAACTCGCGCTTCATAAGACCCATTCCAAGACGGTCGGCAATTGGGGCGTAGATTTCTAGTGTTTCTTGGGCGATACGTTCTCGTTTATCGTCGCGAGGTATATGCCCGAGAGTGGATGCGTTATGTAGTCGGTCAGCAAGTTTGATAATCATTACACGAACATCTTGTGACGTCGCCGCGAAAAGTTTGCGAAGTGACTCAGTATGACGTTTCATTCCGCGATAACGAACATGGCCAAGCTTGGTTACCCCTTCAACTAAGTTACGTACATCCAGGCTTAGTTCTTCAGCAATTTCGTCTGCGGTTATGTCACTGTCTTCTATAGAATCGTGGAGAAGGGTAGCGGCGATTATTGTTGGACCCATCCCAATTTTTGCGAGATACTCAGCTGCTGCAATTGGGTGATTGAGATAGGGCTCACCTGAAAAACGTTTTTGACCACGGTGCGCTTTGCGAGCAAGGTTGTATGCACGGGTTATGAATTCAATGTCCTTCTTTTCAGTAAGGCCCATTATTGTGAAGATGTTCTTTAAAGCAGCAGGTGGCGCCTTCTTATTTCCTCCGTTTTTGTTTTCTGTAGAACTGTTAAATATTGCCATTAACCCCATGGTACTTCCAGATGGTGCTTTTGACAAATGAACGTCACGGTTTAGTTCTTAGAATACTGCGGTGCATCGCAGTATTCTAAGAACGAGGGGTAGTAAGAAGTAAAAAGTTCATTTAGACCAAGGTCGGACCTTGGTCTAAATGCTTTTATAATTTGTGAGGATTGTGATTAGGACACGTCTTATCACTACATCTTTCAGGGATTGTTTTTGTGCCTTCCATCATAAGTCCTTTACACAGTGGACACAGGTTTCCAGTAGGTTTTGCTTTTATGGCAAGCTTACAATCTGGATAATTTGAACAACTGTAAAATGCACCAAATCGTCCGTGACGTTCTATAAGTTCTCCATCTTTACAATCTGTACATTTTACTCCAGTCGAGTTGAGCGTGTTGTCTTGCTTAATGTATTTACATTTAGGGTAGCGGTGACATGAAATAAACATTCCAAACCTCCCTTCGCGCATAACGAGCTTCCCTGGCTCCTGCTTGCTTCGTGGCCCGGGTTCTCCACATTTCGGGCATTTTTCACCGATATCTTTAGGCGGTTCAATTATATTGCCATCTTCTTTTCGTGCACCGCTACAATCGGGGAATTTCGCACAGCTCATAAACTTTCCGTTTTTTGAAAGTTTAAATACCATTTCACTATCACATTCGGGGCATTTAAACTCTTCAGGAACCGGACCGAGATTAGTAAGTTTCGGTACATCCTCTTTTGATGCAACTTCTTTTGAGAAAGGAGTATAAAAATCTTTTAGTGTTTTAACGTATTCACGCTTTCCTTCAGCAATATCATCTAGCTCATCTTCCATTTCTGCGGTGAAGGTATCACTTACGTACTGTGCGAAGTGCTCTTCAAGGAAACTACTTACAACGTCACCAGTGTCTGTTGGAATTAAGGCACGTGCTTCTTTTGCAACGTAGCCGCGATCAGAAAGCGTCCGCATAATTGCAGCGTATGTACTTGGGCGTCCGATACCTCGTTTCTCGAGTTCTTTAATAAGACGTGCTTCTGTATAGCGTGGTGGTGGCTGTGTTTCTTTTCCTTCGCTCTCAACTGTTTGCACAGCTAGAGCTTCTCCCTCTGATACTTTTGGTAGCTCAACGTCTTCGCCGCGTGCTGACGGATCGGCCATAAGCCAGCCATCTTTTACTACACGTGAGCCGGTGACTGCAAAATCAGGCACCGTGTCGTGCGCAACAGAAGCAGTAATTTTTGTACGCGCAATCTCAGCGTCAATCATCTGGCTCGAAACAGTTCGAGCCCAGATAAGTGAGTACAATCTCTTTTGCTCTTCGTTTCTTCCTGCTGCAATTTTATTTACATCAGATGGGCGTATAGCTTCGTGAGCTTCTTGAGCAGATTTTGAGTTTGTTTTGTATTGTCGAATTTCAACATGATCTTTTCCATATTCACTTTCAATAACTTTACCGATGCTACTTAGTGCATTTTCAGAAAGGTGTGTGCTGTCGGTTCGCATGTACGTTATAAGTCCAGCTTCGTACAGTTTTTGGGCAACACCCATAGTTCTTGAAGGTGCGTATCCCAAGCGTGAGCTGGCGGCTTGCTGCATCGTTGAGGTAGTAAAAGGAGCTTTTGGCACCCGCTTTGCAGCAGTTTCCTTTACATTTGCTACTTGCCATTCATTTGCTTTAGCGTTTTCTACAATAGTGTCAGCATCACTTTCTGTTTTTGGTTCTTCAGAACAGGTAAATTCAATCGGTGCTTTTGAAGCAGATGCAGTGTGTGCTGTAATAACCCAAAATTTTTCAGGAATAAACGCACGAATTTCTCGCTCACGCTCCATAAGGATACGAAGCGCAGGAGACTGCACACGACCAGCTGAAAGTCCGTAACGAACCTTCTTCCAGATAAGTCCAGAGAGGTCATAACCCACGAGACGGTCGAGGATTCGGCGAGCTTCTTGCGCTTCGCGTAGATTTTCGTCAATAAGACGTGGATTCTTTAAAGCAGCCTGCACTGCTTCTTTTGTAATTTCATTGAAGACAATTCGTTTAGGCTTCTTTAAACCAAGCACTTCTTTCAGGTGCCACGCAATAGCTTCTCCTTCTCGGTCGGGGTCAGTTGCAAGGATTACTTCGTCAGATTTTTTTGAGAGTTTTGTGAGTTCTGCAATAACATCGAGTTTCTTTGCAACTACTTCGTAGTTGGGAACAAATCCTTTCTCTATATCAATAGCTTTCTTGTTGTTCTTAGGTAAATCACGTACGTGCCCAACACTGGCTCGCACAGTAAAGCCATCCCCGAGATATTTCTCGATAGTTTTAGCTTTTGCAGGGGATTCGACAATTACAAGCTTCATAGGCGGTAGGGTTACATGCTCTTACAAAAAAAGCAAAATATTTACATGAATAAAGGTATAGGAGAGGGAAGATGCCACATATTGACGTATATGTCAAACAAGGTATAATAACGGTTGGATAAATTTATAGAAAGGGAAGCGCTATGCGTAACTTTTTTAAGCTCTTTGGTTTTGCTACAACTGTCGCAGCATCTGGGTTCCTTGCTCTTGGCACGAATTCAGCTCTGGCATCCACACCGCGCATCGTTTGTGAAATGCCTGGGACTTCGTCTGGGTTTATTCTGACCGTTTCGCATCAGGACTGTGAGGCAATGCAAATTGCTCATGCCCGCAGCCATGTTGTCCATCAGCGGCCTCAAGCTGTGCGCAGACACTCACCGCGAGTTGTTGTTCGTCATCATGTCAGTCGCGCTGAACGCCTGCAGCGTCATGTCTATCGATCAGGACATCCACGGCGATACCGTGGTCACCACAGACCTCCGCCTCGGTACCATGGAAGTGGCTGGGGTGTGAGTGGCACCATCCATTGGCAGCAATAATCTGTCAGAACCAAAACCAAGAAGGGTCCGTGAGTTTACTCACGGGCCTTTTTCTATTTCCGTCTTAGTGTCCCTAACTTTTCAACTATAACTCCATCAAGCTCAAGTTTTGATAAAAGTATATTTGCTTGAGTAATGGGGAGTGAAACTTCTTCGAGAAATTCATCTCTTGTTTTGGGCTCAGCTAATAAATCGTATATCTCTTGTTCTTCTTGTGAGAGTTTAAAGTTGGTTTGTTTTTCATCTTGTGCTTCGTGCTTTATGCTAAATACATCCAATATATCTTCTGGTGTAGTTATCGGAGTGGCACCAAGTTTCCAAAATTGATGTGCTCCACGCGATGAATCAGCAAAAATTGAAGCAGGCACCACGAGTAGCTCCCTATTGTAGTCGGTTGTGAGTCGTGCCGTTATTAAAGTACCCGAACGTTCAGTCGCCTCAATAACCAGTACCGCGTGTGACATACCTGCCATAATTCTATTTCTCTTTGGAAATGTCCACGGCGCTGCACTTTGTTCTGGTTCCAACTCACTTAGTAAGGCACCCTTGTTTTCTAAGATCCTTTGCGCAAGTTGTACGTGTGAACGTGGGTATAGAACACTCTCTGAAAGTCCAGAACCGGGTACTGCAATTGTGTGCAGTCCTATGTTTAGTGCTGCGGTGTGTGCATGACCATCTATACCTAATGCTAATCCAGACACAATAGAGATGTCATAGCCTTTAAGTCCGCCAATAAGATAGTCGACTACCTCACGCCCGTAGCTGGTGCATTTTCTTGAGCCGACGACAGTAAGCAGCTTTGTTTCTGGGCTTGGGAGGGAACCTTGCATATACAAATACTCGGGCGGGTCGCTAATTTCCTGCAACAGTGGCGGGAAGTCCTTTGGAAGGATTTGTTGAATGAGCTGGCTCATAGTACGATTCAATTATAACAAGGAATATATGCTAGACATTAAATTCATACGGGACAACAAAGATATTGTCGCAGCGGGTGCAAAGAAGAAACACGTCGATATTGATTTGGACGCTCTTATCGCGCTTGATGATTCTCGTAAAGAACTTCTTCAAACCGTAGAAGAAAAACGCGCTCAACAAAATGAAGTCACGAAGACTATTGCATCAGAAAGGGATTCAGATAAGCGACAAAAAATGATTGAGCAAATGCAAACACTTAAAGCCGACATGCAGAAAGAAGAGGATGCACTGAAAGAGGTGATGGATAAGTGGCGATCACTCATGTTGCAGGTTCCTAATGTCCCAGATATGTCGGTACCTGACGGCGCGACTGACGAAGACAATGTTGAGATAAGAACGTGGGGAGACAAACCGCAATTTGGCTTTGAGCCAAAAGACCATATCGATATATTAACTGCACTCGATATGGTGGACTTTGAACGAGGTTCTAAGGTACATGGATTCCGTGGATACTTTTTAAAAAATGAAGGAGTGGAGCTTTCGTTTGCTATGTGGAACTACGCTCGAGATTTCTTTATGAAAAAGGGGTTAGACCTTATGATGCCACCGACAATCGTGCGAAAAGAAAACTTTTACGGTACAGGGCATTTACCAAACGAAGCTGAGGATTTATATAAAACGCAAGATGACGAGTTTCTTACGGGAACCGCCGAGGTGCCGGTGATGGGATACTATCGCGATGAAGAAATTGATTTTAGTAAACTCCCAATAAAACTTTTGGCTTTCTCGCCATGTTTTCGACGAGAGGCAGGGAGTCACGGAAAAGATACGAAAGGTTTAATACGCGTTCACGAATTCTTTAAATGGGAACAGGTTATTTTGTCTGAGGCCAGCCACGAGAAAACTGTAGAGCTACACGAATGGCTCACACAAAATACAGAAGAATTTATGCAATCACTGGGGATTCCATATCATGTTGTTGTAAACTGTGGAGGCGATTTAGGACAAGGGCAGGTAAAGAAATATGATATAGAGGCGTGGGTTCCAAAAGAGAGTAAGTATAGAGAAACTCACTCATCTTCATATTTCCATGATTTCCAAACACGTCGTTTTAATATCACGTACCGAGATAGAGAAGGTAAAAAGCGCTTCGCTCACTCTCTGAACAACACCGCTGTCGCTGGCCCACGTATCCTTGTATCACTCGTTGAAAACTATCAGCAAGCGGATGGCTCAATACAAATTCCAGAAGTACTTCGCCCGTATCTTGGAGGCAGAGAAGTCATTGTTAAAAAATAAAATATGTGGCGTAATAGTCGTAGAACATCTAGGAATTCCATAAAACGGAAGTCTGTATCTACAAAAGGAGTACGAGCTCAAACTAAACTAGCACGCTCAAAAGTTGCTCAAAAACGTTTTAGAGTACGGCTTCTTATCTTTGGCTTCATCCTCATCATAATTACTTCCTTGCTAGGAGCGCTCAGTTGGGTTTCATTCTCGCATGTACTTGCTGTACAAAAAACTGAAATTATTGGGAACAGTGAAGTGCGAACACGTGCAATACAAGAGACTTTATTTCGTAATACACAAAGACCTCTCATTGGTCTCTTTTCGCGGCAGAATACAGTGCTGTATCCCGCTGCTGAGCTAGAAGGAATTCTTTTATACGAGTTCCCCAAAATAAAAAGTGTCACTATTGATTCACAATTAACAAAGCAACAAGTGCTAGTAACTGTTGCTGAACGTGAGCCGTATGCACAATGGTGTAGAAATTTTAATGAGGTATATACGTGTTACTTTATAGATGCAGAAGGGTTTATATATGAAGAATCGGCTCTCGCTGATTTTCTGATTTTTGAAAATGGAATTGATGAATCAAAAGACGATGTGCTGCGTACATTTGTGGAACCGAAATATTTTCAAGACGTTAAAGAGTTTCTTTCTAAATTAAAAGTTTTAGACGTACAGGTAAAGAAATTTGTATTTGAAGGAATTGATGGACGAATATATTTAGAACCTGAGTGGGAAATTCGAATAGCATTAGACAAGGGTTTGGAAACGACGGCAGTCAATCTTGAAGCGGTATTAGATGAGTATCATCTACGAGACAGGCTCAGCGAGCTTCAATATATAGACCTGCGCTTTGGGGAACGTGTGTATCACACATTTAAGGAAAGTACTGACACGCAAGAAGAGTAATGCTAGTGTAGTGCAATGAATTTTTGGGAAACATTAGAAAAACCGTTTTTTGTCTGCGCGCCGATGGAGGACGTAACTGATGCCGCGTTTCGCTCGGTTATTGCGAAATACAGTAAAGGCAAAGGAGGTAAATATGTGACCTTTACGGAATTTACTTCTGCAGACGGATTGGTATTTGCGGATGAAAAAGGGCAGGAGAAGCTACGGAAGAAATTTCGCTTTACCGAAGAAGAGCGACCTATAGTTGCGCAGATATTTAGTGCAACTCCAGAACATATAGAAAAAGCTGCTGCTATTGCGCGCGAGTGTGGGTTCGATGGAGTAGACATAAATATGGGGTGCCCAGATAGATCAGTGGAAAAGCAGGGGGCAGGGGCAGCACTGATAAAGAATCCAAAACTCGCCCAAGAACTTATTTACGCTGCAAAGAAGGGAGCTGGCGACTTACCAGTGTCGGTTAAAACACGCATTGGCTACAATGAGGTTCAGCTAGAGGAATGGCTCACTACGCTTCTTGAGACACAGCCAGCTGCCATTACACTTCATGCACGGACACGTAAAGAAATGAGCAAAGTTCCAGCACAGTGGAATCTTATAGCCGATGCTGTCGCTCTTCGTGATTCTTTCTGTGAGTCTAAAGAGCATAAGACCCTGATTATAGGAAATGGCGATGTTGCAAGCATTGCACATGCGCGAGAGCGTGCTACAGAAAGTGGTGCAGACGGTGTAATGATTGGGCGTGGAATGTTTGGCAATCCGTGGTGTATGTCTGACCATCAGCCAACACACGAAGAAAAACTCCGCGCACTTATTGAACATACTGAGTTATTTGAGAAAGAGTTTAAGGGAGCTAAAAGTTTTGCAACTATGCGCAAGCATTTTTCAAGTTATGTAGAGGGTTTCGAAGGAGCAAAGCAACTCCGTATTGCACTTATGGCGTGCGACGATGCTGCACAAGTGCAACAGGTTATTGAGGAACACCTTGCTCAACTTGAAAAGCTGGAGTAGTCTGTGGTTTGGTTCATATTAGAAAGGGGACTAGAATGGGAAAACCATTTAAGGGATGTGGCTATCTCCCAAAAGACGCCGAGAGAGAGTCTGAGGATTGCGCACGTATGTCTGCGGTTCTACGGAATGAAAAGTGCAGAGGCTGTAAATCGCCATATAAAGTTGATCCTCCTGCTGGTACAGGTCGTACTCCAGGAGAGGTGCCGATTGTCAGCGCGGCAAAAGAAACTAGCCACACACAGTTTCTCAAAGAATAACATCGCGTTTGCGCGAAAAAAGAGGCTGCTTGTGTATCAAGGCAGCCTCTTCTTTTTATTTCTATTGCAAAATAAAGAATCAAGAGGTATTTTGTTTAGCAGAAAAGGAGAGCAGCATGAAACTCATCACATCCATTTGGAAATCTTTTCTTGGACTTCTCCAAACCATTGGAACAGTCAAAATGCGCCAACAAGGCGCCCCTGAAAAATATCTTCTTTCAGAAGAAGATTTAAGAAACAAGTAATGTTGTATACTGCTTTCTAGAGTGCTTGCCGTTTTTTAGCGGCAAGCACTCTTTTATATTTTTGCTACAATTGCCTACAATGAAGAAAGAGAATCATATTGCACTCTATCGAAAGTACAGACCAGAATCGTTTAAAGATGTCATCGGGCAAGATCATGTCGTTGAGGTTCTTAAAAAATCTATTGCTGAAAAGAATATAGCCCACGCATATTTGTTTGCAGGTGGGCGAGGAACTGGGAAAACAACCATTGCACGCATTCTGGCAAATGAGATAGGCACGACAAGTAAAGATTTGTACGAGATGGATGCAGCATCGAATCGTAAGATTGATGACTTTCGTGAACTTAACGAATCGGTACATACCTTACCGTTTGATTCAGAGTATAAGGTATACATTATTGATGAGGTGCACATGCTTACAAAAGAAGCGTTTAATGCCTTTCTTAAAACACTTGAAGAGCCACCAAAGCATGTTGTATTTATTCTTGCGACAACTGAAATTGATAAACTTCCAGACACTATCGTTTCGCGCTGCCAAACATATACATTTAAAAAACCGACACGACCGATTCTTTCAACTGCAATTTTGAATGTTGCCAAAGGCGAGAAAGTTACTATCGAGAAAGATGCAGCAGAACTCATTGCCATCATTGCTGACGGTTCATTTCGAGATGCCTTAGGGGTACTACAAAAAGTACTTTCGTACTCAACTGATAAAAAGATAACTCGCAGTGAAGTAGAATCGGTGACTGGTGCACCACGAGCGGAACTCATTCATGAGCTATTGACTGCAATTTCTGAGGGTGTATTAGACGATGCACTTGCATCGATACATGGTGCAGTTGAAGTCAATGTTGATTTTGCTACGTTCTTAAAACTCATATTGGACAGAGTGCGTGCAGTAATTCTGATGCGAAACTCAAAGAAAATGGAGTCGTCACTACAGAATCAATTTAGTGAGGAAGAATTTGAGTTTTTGCAAAAACTTTCTCAAGTTTCTGATACGAAACTCAATTCAAAGGCATTAACTGCAATTCTTGGTGCGTATGTCGATACGCCGCATGCATATATCAAGCAGTTGCCACTAGAGCTTGCCCTTATCGAAGCGATTGGAAAATCATATGAGTAATCCTAAAAAACATATTTATCTAGTGCGTCATGGGCGCAGTCACGCAAACGAAACAGGTATCCGTGAAGGTGCAGAGTCTCCATTAACTGAAGATGGCGAAAAACAAGCGGACTTTGTTGCTGCTCGTTTTCGAAGCATCCCTATAGACGTTGTCTTAACAAGCCACTATGTGCGTGCGTACGACACAGGAAAAAAAATTGCTGACGCATCCAATGTACCTCTCGAGACAGTATCAATGGCGTATGAGCGTGAGCTCCCCCTGGAAGTTCAAGGAAAACATCGTGATGACCCTGCTGTGCGACAAGCAGTTGCACAATTTGAGTACAGTTGGATGCGTGACGCGAATACCGATAATGGTGAGCATTTTGATGATATTAAGAAGCGAGTGGTAGAACTTACTGAGTTACTAGAAGCGCGACCAGAAGAACATATTGTTGTTACCTCACACGGTTTCTTTTTAAAGTTTTTCATAGCACACCATTTACTTGGCGAATATCTTACTCCAGATATTTTTGTAAACCAGCTGATGCATACGATGCGAAGTGCAAATACAGGCATTACGTATTTTACCTTGGGTGGTAAAAAAGATTGGTCACTATGCTCTTGGAATGACTACGCACACCTAGGAGAAATCGTTCGTGAAAGGTGGTACTCGTAGAGGAGATTTGCTAGGATAGTGCACATTGCACAAAGATAGTGTGATGAATACTACCGGATCGTCTAATGGTAGGACACCTGGTTTTGGTCCAGGCAATCTAGGTTCGAGTCCTAGTCCGGTAGCACGCTCAAGAAGCCGCGACACGTATAGTGTCGTGGCTTTTTTCGCGCAGTAATTAACTCTAGAGTTAATTCCGTACCTTTTGATACAATTCCAACTAACCTAGTATGTTATTTTTGTTAGTCGCAACAATAGTAATTTTTTGTACAACATATTGCGTATTGCATTGTTATGAATAAAACCCTTACACTTGATGGTAAAGATATCAATTATCAAATAAGAAGAAGTACACGAGCTAAGCACGTTAATTTAACTGTTCATGCTAATGGAGCTGTTGTTGTTGCGCTGCCGCATACTGCGCTGGAAAGTTTAGCGGAAGCATTTATACGTGAAAAAGCACAGTGGCTAATGAAGCGTCTCAGTTACTTTAAAAAATTTGAAAATACATCACTCGCAGCTCTCACACGAAAAGATTATCTGAAGAATAAAGAGAGTGCGCGTATTCTTGCACACGAAAGACTTGAACACTTTAACTCTCTCTATAAATTCTCATATAATTCTGTTTCCATACGTGACCAAAAGAAATGTTGGGGGAGTTGCTCGAATAAAAAGAACTTAAACTTTAATTACAAAATTTTATTTATTTCAGAAGCGCTACGAAACTACGTCATTGTGCATGAACTCTGCCACCTACAAGAACTCAATCATTCAAAGAAATTCTGGGATTTAGTAGCTCGTACCATTCCAAACTATAAAGAGTGCAAGAAAGAGCTGGGGAAGATCCTCTAGGCCTATAATTGCGACAAATGAGACACATAGAATACTGTGGTAAAATGTATTTCATGAAAAAATCAATCATTATCGCACTCATAATTATTATTCTTGGAGGTATTGGATACTTTATTAGTCAAAAGTCTTCAACTGGAGTAACAGAAACTACTGACACAACTGTGGTAGCTGATACAAACACTGAAGAAAACACAGGAGTAACAGACATGGTAGAAGACGAAGGCACGACACGCATTGGTGCTTCTGTGGAAGGGGGAGCGATTACAGCGTATCACTACGGTACTGGAGATACAGAACTTCTATTCGTCGGTGGAATTCATGGAGGATACTCATGGAACACTGCACTGGTTGCGTACGAAATGATGGATTACTTAGAGGCAAATCCTTCTACTATTCCAGAGAACGTAAAAGTAACAGTGATTCCTGTACTTAACCCTGACGGGCTCGCCAAGGTTGTTGGTACAGCTGGACGATTTACGGAAGCTGATGTGCCAGCCTCTGTTGAAGCAACCATTCCTGGGCGCTTCAACGCACGCGACGTTGACCTCAACCGAAACTTCGACTGTGAGTGGCAACCATCGAGCAAGTGGCAAAGTACAACCGTTAGTGGAGGTACAGAAACATTCTCTGAACCTGAGACCCAGGCAATTCGTGATTACGTAGGAGTAAATCAACCTGAAGCGGTTGTTGTTTGGTACAGTGCTGCAGGAGGCGTATTTGCTTCAAGCTGTCGTAACGGAGTATCGGCTGAAACAAACACACTTACAAACCTTTACGCTGATGCATCTGGTTATCAAGCGTACGAAGAATTTGATTTCTACGAAATAACAGGAGATATGGTGAATTGGCTCGCAAAGAACAATATACCTGCTATTAGCGTTCTTCTTTCAGACCATCAAAATACCGAGTGGACAAAGAATCAAAAGGGTATCGAAGCGCTTCTTAACCATTACGCTAACTAATACGATTTGTGCGGTACAAACTTGTTGGTTTCGTTTTATTCCTTCTTGCTGTAGGAGTTCTTGGCTTCTTTCTTTTTCAAAACTCATTGGAAACTGTTGTCGAGCCAGAAGTGAAAGACACGCTGGGTGTACCAGTTACTATCGGGACTTCAGTTGAAGGACGAGCTATTGACGCATATACCTACGGAGAAGGCGAAACACATCTTTTATTTGTTGGTGGTATTCACGGAGGCTATGAGTGGAATAGTGTTTTGCTCGCGTATACGTTTATCGACTATCTCAATGCTAACGCTCATACGGTACCAGAGGATATTACGATTAGTGTAATACCTGCGCTCAATCCTGACGGGCTTTTTGATGTTATTGGGAAGGAGGGAAGATTTACACCAAGTGATATCTCCGTCGATACAACTAACGGTACTGGACGTTTTAATGCGCAGGGTGTTGATCTCAACCGAAATTTTGACTGTAAGTGGCAGCCAGAAAGTACGTGGCGAAATAAACCGGTGGGTGCAGGTACAGAACCATTTTCTGAACCCGAAGCTACTGCTATTCGTGATCTCGTGACAAATAGAAAGATAGATGCCGTAGTTTTTTGGCATAGTCAATCTAACGCAGTCTATGCTTCGGAGTGTGAAGAAGGTGTGCTTCCTGCAACGATTGCCATTATGAATGCATATTCAGATGCAGCAGGGTATAAAGCGATTGAATCGTTCGATGCGTATCCCATAACAGGCGATGCTGAAGGCTGGTTGGCTTCTATTGGAGTTCCAGCGATTACTGTAGAACTAAAGACTCACGAAACAATAGAATGGAAAGAAAATTTAGCTGGCGTCCGTGCACTTTTGAGTTATTTTAGTGAAGTTGAAAATTCGCTCACAAAATAGCTTTACAGAGCCATACTTCTGCTGAACACCACCACAAGAGTACTTCTATTATTTCTAAATATTGCATACTAAGAAAAATTGGTCGCTCAGTCGACTGTTGCGTTTGTTTTTGACCCTGCACTTAAGAGGGAGATAGTTTGGTATACTTTTTGTATGAAATTATCAAAAGAATATATAAACTATCTAAAGGATAATCCAGAGGGCTACTGGTTTAAACGTAAAGTGTATGGCTGGGGTTGGGTACCGGCAACATGGCAAGGAATACTAACCACTGTTGTGTATATTCTTGCTGTTCTCTTTTTTGCATTTACACTTGACGAAAATAGCTCTGGTCGTGAAGTTGTGTTCACCTTTTTGCTCCCCTTTGTTTTTCTTACGATTACTTTTATCCGCGTTGCGTACTTAAAAGGAGAAAAGCCAAAATGGCAGTGGGGTATACCTAAGAAAGAAACCCAAGTAGGTAACGATACTAATAATTAATACTAAGTTTATATATATGGAGACTCCTAAAAATCGGACAGAACATACAGAGGCGCCTGTTGAAGAGAATCCTATTATTCTTGTTGCAGGTTTAAGCGAGAATATCGATATGTATAGTGATGTTGCGCGACTGTTTCCTGATAAAAGTAAGAAATTTACGTTTCTCAGTACGCATCCTGAAGAAGAGGCAAAACGGCAACAAGAAATTTCTGGAGCAGTTGAGTATGGAGATGCTAGCAAAGATAGTTTAGATGACGGAGAGAGTACAAAGAAAAACACACCAATCATGTCAGTGCGCGATGCACAGTATTTTGCTAATCAAGAAAATCCTGAGAACATGACTGAGTATGAGGACAATGTGCTTGCAGAACGTCACAAGAACTTTGAAAGTCGTGTGCAGCTTGCTGAAAAAGCACTCAGAGAAGCAGTAGAGAATTCAGAGGGTACTACTAATGAGATCACTATTGTTGGTCACAGTGCAGGCGGTTTTGCTACTTTGGCTGCATTGGCACGAGTTGTGGCATCATCTGAGAAGTCGCTGCCAAAAATACACGCTGTACTTATTGCTCCAGCCATTCCTGGTGAAGTAAAACAGTGGCTCGCAGTTGAACCAACGTTCATTGGCGTGGTGATGCGTGACTTTTTCCGCAAGATAGGAAAACTATCTTCTTCATATCTTGTACAACTTTTCTCAAAACGGGACATAACACCTAGTGATGCAGATTTAGCAAAGATTCTCGGACCAATGCAAGATGCAGATTTTGAAGACCGAGTACTTAAGGGAGCCGTACCAATTGCAGGTGGCGAGGGGCTTGATCTAATTAACTATACTGAAGCATTTAAAGACAACGGAACTGCACTAGAGTTTCAAGACTGGCCAAAAAACGTAACTATTGATGTGGTGATTCCTACAAATGATCAATGGGTTAGTGTAAATGGCCAAAAAAAGTTGGTGACGGATGTGCTTAAGGCAGTTGCAGGTGAAAATGCACAAGGACATCTATTAGAAGGTGAGCCGCATTTGCCACTAGGCGAAAAAGATGCAGCTGAAAAGGTTGCAGAAATAATTGCACGAGACTAAGTATGAAAAAAACTCACATAGGAATACTGTTGATGCTTATTGGCACACTTTTTGCTGTAGGTTCTGTTATCTATCTTAAATACGGAGTTCAAACTGCAAAAACAGATACCGAAAATCCCAAGCATGCTCTTATAACACTCGATTCGCCAATGCCAAATGCAACTATCAGTTCACCTTTAGAAATACGCGGTAAAGCTCGTGGATACTGGTTTTTTGAAGCGTCATTTCCAGCTGTCTTAACCAATTGGGATGGATTGATTATCGCAGAAATACCCGTGCAAGCACAGAGTGAATGGATGACAGAAGACCTTGTTTCATTTACTGCCTCTATGGATTTCGAGAGTCCTTATAAAGAAGGGGATCCCGATTTCATGAAGCGAGGTACTCTTATATTAGAAAAAGACAATCCTTCAGGACTTCCAGAGCACGATGACGCGTATGAAATAACTGTGTGGTTTGAGGCAACGGAAGCATTATAGGTATTTTCCAGAAATACTGTGCAAATATTGACTTTAGCCTGTATTCATGTTATTATATTAGGCAGGTATCCTGTGGTAATACAGGATTTTGTTCCTCAAAACAAAGGGAGAAAGCCATGCGAAAGCTTGGAATCTCAATTTTGTCGAGTGCGTTTTTTGCTGTTGTGCTGTCTTTCGGGACGGCGCAAGCATCAACAAGTTGCAGCGAAGAGCTTTCGGGTTCTGTGACAGCTGGGATCTACAGCTCCTATGCCATTTCGCTGGGAGCTGAGATCGATGATCGGACTACAACTCAGGAAGCGGTTCTGCTAAACATCCCATGTTCTGACTTCAGCTTGGAGTTGTGGCGTTCGGATGGATGGCATGAAGGTGGGCACGATGAGACCGATTTCAGTCTGCTTTATAACGACGGGTTTTTCTTCGGCAAAGCCGCATTCTATGAGATCGACGGTCCGGATGACATCTTCGAGTTTCAGTTGGGTGTGCAACACGACATCGTTATGTTGGGTGAAGAAATTCAACCTTACAGCGACGTGACTGTGCACAGCAGTCTAACGGGACAAGAAGATGCGCATCTGAAGTTCGGTGTTCGTTACTCCCGCCCTGTCTTGAAAGATGTTGCTGTATTGCGTTTGGATCTCTCAACTCGTGCTGTCAATTTGATCGGCAGCAGCGATGGGTATTCGGTTCAAGCAGCAAATGCTGCACTTGACTTCACGCTCGCAGAAAACACTACGTTAACTGTTGGATCAAAGAACTTCTGGTCACCTCGTCTTGATGACGGGTACAGACCAGTATTCTTCGGCGCAGTCACCGTAAGCTTCTAATAAGAGCTGTCAAAAAAGAAGCCGCCGCGACACCTCGTCGTGGCGGTTTTTCTATTCTCCTACCTACATATGAGACCTCGGAAACGCTATGGTATACTGTCCCTCTAATTAAATAAAAGACGTATGAAAAGCATTTATTTTATAGTCGCAATCATTATCATTTTAGCTCTTGGAGCATTCACTTACTTTATGTCACCAGAAGAAACAAACGAGCCAGTACAAACAAATCAGGAAACAAACGTACAATCAGCAGGACAGGCACCAGCAGAAACAATACCATTAGGAGACGAAGTAACTGTTGTTATGGAAACGTCGATGGGAAGTATGACTCTTGAGTTAAACGCAAAAGATGCGCCAAATACTGTTGCAAACTTTGTAAAGTTGGCACAGGATGGATTTTACGATGGAACAAAATTCCACCGAGTTATCGCAAACTTTATGATTCAAGGGGGCGACCCGCTAACTAAGGATGATGCACAAGCAGCACGCTGGGGAACTGGAGGTCCTGGATACACCTTTGCTGACGAAATTCATGCAAACAACAATAACGCAATTGGAACAATCTCAATGGCAAACGCTGGGCCAGATACAAACGGAAGCCAGTTCTTCATTAATGTCGCGAATAATGATTTTCTCGACGATAAGCATACAGTATTTGGAATAGTAACTGAAGGAATGGATGTCGTGAACGCGATTGTAGGTACGCCAACACAAGGGCAAGATCGTCCTATTGAAGCTGTTGTCATTAACTCAGTTTCAGTACGTTAGACATTCGGCGAGTCATTGCTATGAAATCTTTTTTGCTCAAGACTCTCCTTATCGCTGTCGTTTCGACAGCGATACTGCCTTTTGCTGTTCATGCTCAAAGTACTGTTGTGACAACAACACAAGAACCTAATCCAATTTCGGTTCATGTGTTTAAGCGAGATGATTGTACCTACTGCAAAGCAGAAGCAGAGTTTTTGGAAGAACTTTCAGTTACGCAAAGAGATTTAAACTTCACAATCGTATGGCACGACGTTGTTACCGATGAAGAAGCGAATAGTTTGTATCAACAAATAACAACATTGAAAAAAGTACCACGTATTACGCCTATAACTATTGTCGGCGACACGCTCATTCAGGGATTTGATGCACCCGAGACAACAGGCGAACGCATCATCGCTGCCATTGGGCGCGCACACGCAGTTGGCGAGCTTCCAATTGAGGATTTTATTGCCGGGAAGACGATAGTTGAAGGTACTTCAACAGCCGGATGTGATAGTGGGGATGTGTGTGCTATTGATGAAGTAGTAAGCGAGTTCTCCTTTAAACTTCCTCTTGTAGGTGTTGTTGATTTACAAACGTTTTCGCTTGCGACACTTGCTGTTGTGCTAGGGACAATAGATGGTTTTAATCCCTGCGCAATGTGGGTTCTTATTACATTCTTGCTTATCCTTATGCAAATTGGAAACAGGAAGCGAATGTTACAAATTGCAGGACTCTTTTTAATTGCAGAAGCAGTGATGTACGGCCTCATTCTAAACGTATGGTATTCGGCTTGGGATTTTGTAGGGCTCGACAGAATTATTACACCGCTTATTGGACTACTCGCGATTGGTGGTGGTCTCTACTTCCTTCACAAATATAAAAAAAGCCGCGACGCGCTTGTGTGTGATGTTGCAAGCATAAAGACACAAAGCAAAATACAAGAAAGGATTCATTCAATTGCAAAAGCGCCTCTTACCATCGCTGCGATTGGCGGTATTATTGCGATTGCTTTCTCGGTGAACATCATCGAATTTGCCTGCTCGGTCGGAATTCCACAAGCATTTACAAAGATACTTGAACTTAATCAATTAAGTTTCTTACAAACACAAGGATATACGCTACTGTACATTCTGTTTTACATGATAGACGATTTCATTGTGTTTGGGTTTGCTGCGTGGGGCATACAAAAGATTCAATCAGCGGAGAAATATTCTCGAGCGTCGATGCTCTTCGGGGGAATATTAATGGTGCTCCTTGGGTCAGTGTTGCTTTTTGCGCCGACTGTTTTAACGTTCTAGTATGAAACAAGAGACAGCTCTTGGAATTTTGAAGACCGGCCGTAATGTGTATTTAACTGGTGCCGCTGGCTCGGGAAAGACACATGTGCTAAATCAGTACATTGAGTATTTGCGAAAGAATCATGTAGGTATCGGTATTACCGCATCTACCGGTATAGCCGCAACACACTTAGGCGGTATGACCATACACTCATGGACTGGCATTGGAATCAAAGACTATCTCACAGAGTGGGATATTGACGCACTTACTCAAAGGCAACCTTTGGTAAAGCGATTTGAACGGGCAAGTGTACTTTTAATAGACGAGGTATCTATGCTGCGGCCAGAACTTCTGGACATGGTCGATGAGGTGGCAAAGGCATTGCGACGGAACACAGAACCTTTTGGTGGTCTACAGGTAATTCTCTCGGGAGATTTCTTTCAGCTACCACCTATCGTTCGCGATGGAAGCGAAGACGCCTTTGCTGATTCAGCAAAAGCATGGCATGAGGCTGATTTTAGAATTTGCTACCTGACTGACCAATACCGACAAGAAGGTGGGCAGTTGTTAGACATTTTGAATGATATTCGTGACGGGGAAATTTCTATTGAGTCACAAGAATCTCTTCAAAGTAGAATGGTTCGGGAAGATATTGATACGAGTGAGTACGCAGAACAAGAACCAGTCGTGTTGCATACTCATAATCAAAATGTTGATAAACGAAACCTTGAAGAGCTTGCGAAGCTCAAGAGTGAGAGTGTCGTATACGACATGGTATCTACTGGCCGAGCAAATCTTGTGGAATCTTTAAAGAAAAGTGTATTGGCACCAGAAAAGTTGGAACTCAAAATTGGTGCGCGTGTTATGTTTGTGAAGAATAATCCTGACCAAGACTATGTAAACGGAACGCTAGGAGAGGTTGTAGATTTATCTGGAGAATATCCAGTTATAAAAACTCATTCGGGAGAAGAAATTGTAGCCACACCAATGACATGGGAAACAACAGATGACAATAAAGTGCTTGCCTCAGTCGCACAAGTTCCACTTCGCCTTGCGTGGGCAATTACTGTGCACAAAAGCCAAGGAATGAGCCTCGATGCAGTTGAGGTAGACCTTTCACGTGCATTTGCTCCAGGACAAGGGTACGTCGCGCTTTCTCGTGCACGCACTCTCGAAGGGCTCACTTTGCATGGACTGAACAGAACTGCCCTTGAAGTACATCCGTATGTGCGCATGCGTGACGAACAGCTGCAGGCTGAATCACAGAGATGGGAAAATGTATTTACTAAATTTTCAAAAACGAGAATTGAGGAAATGCAAAAACAATTCATAGATAAAGTTGGTCGTACAGAAAGTGAGGCGGCAAAAGCTACGGTTATCCCAACGCATGTTAAAACACGCCACTTACTCGATGAAGGAAAAACATTGGACGATATAATAGCAGAGCGTGGAATGACAAAGGGAACTATCTTAGCGCACTTAGAAAAGTTAAAAGAAACTGACCAAGAATCTTCTTTTGCTCATATAAAACCAACAGACTCTTTTTTGAAAAACATTCTCGCTGCATTTAAGAAAAGTGGTGGTACAAAACTTTCCCCAGTGCACAAAGCTCTCAAGGGGAAATATACCTATGAAGACCTGCGGCTGGCGCGATTATTTATTTCAGAGTAGGATACCCCAATGAATATGATTGTAGACGGGCGCGCAATTGCTCAGAAAATTAAAGAGAGTTTAAAAAATGAGGTTCTTGATCTGTCAGAGCCGGTAGAGCTTAGCATTATTGTAGTTGGTGATAATTCAGTCACTGATACATTTGTTTCAGCGAAAGAGCGTTTCGCTAAAGATATTGCTGTTACATTCACGAAAAAAATATTCGCTAAAGATGCCACAACAGAAGAGCTTATTTCATATATTGAAGAGGTGTCGAAATCGGTTCATGGTGTCGTTGTGCAACTTCCGTTACCTATGCATATTGCAACTGACGAAGTGCTCGCAGCGATTCCAATAGATAAAGATATTGATCTACTCAATAGTGCAACTTTTGAAAGGTTTGTCTCTAATAAGGGTTCGTTTATTCCTCCTGTGGCAGGAGCGGTGCTTGCAATTCTTGATGAATACAATGTTTCAGTTGCTAATAAAAAAGTGGCTGTTATTGGAAAAGGGAAACTTGTTGGCTTACCGGTTCAGAAAGTACTCGAAACACGTGGTGGTGAGGTAATCGTACTTGATACTAAAACAGATAGCACAGACTTTAAGAAAATACTTAGTGAAGCAGATATTATTGTGTCGGGAGCAGGTGTCCCAAATCTTATCCAGCCAGATATGGTCAAGAAAGGAGTCGTTCTCATTGATGCTGGAACATCAAGCACGGGAGGTAGTGTTACAGGTGATATTGCAAATGAATGTGTAGAGAACGCGTTAGTTTTTTCAAAAACTCCCGGAGGTGTTGGACCACTTACTGTTGCCATACTTTTTGAAAACCTTCTTGCTGCTTCTCAATAATAATCTGGGTATAACATTTTTTCAGAACGCTTTGGGTTACTATATAATTAGAACACTATGAAAAAACTCACACAAAAGGAAGGAATTGCAGTAGGAGTAGCACTCATTTCTGTCGTTGCATTTGTTCCTGGACTCTTTGCTTCAAATGTACAAACAAACGCTACTGATTTTTCAAATGATGTAAGCAATGTACCTTCTGAACACCAGGCGTACTTTGAGGAAGTTGAAAGTACTATTTCAGATTTTGATGCGGAAGACATCGTTATCGGTGATGGTAGAGAGGCAGCGTTTGGTGATACGGTGTATGTTCATTATGTTGGAACACTTTCAAATGGTGACGTTTTTGATACGTCTACTGGTAGTGTACAGCCGTACAGGGTTACACTCGGACAAGGTGAAGTTATCACTGGTTGGGAAATTGGTTTGATTGGTATGCGCGAAGGTGGTACACGACACTTGATTATTCCACCTGCATTAGCCTATGGCCCAAATGAGTTAGCTGATAAAGACGGCAACGTCATTATCCCAGCTGATACGACGCTTATGTTCGATATTGTTTTGTTACAAGTTGATAGAGGAGCTGAATAAGGACCTTCTACAACGTAAAAACCGACAACAAAAGTTGTCGGTTTTTATTTTGTACCGTACAGTAGTGTGGTGAAAGAAAATATTTTCAATTTAGTAAAACCGTATGAGCCAGCTGGAGATCAACCAGCGGCTATTTCTGCACTCACTAAAGGGGTAGAGAGTGGAAAGCGACACCAGACACTACTTGGTGCAACTGGTACTGGTAAAACCTATACTATTGCCAACGTCATCCAAAACACCGGCAAAGCAACGCTCGTTATTGCACACAACAAAACGCTTGCGGCACAGCTTGCTGCAGAGTTTCGTGAATTCTTTCCTAATAATGAAGTACACTATTTTGTCTCGTACTATGACTTCTATCAGCCCGAAGCCTATGTCGCCATTACAGATACCTTTATCGAGAAAGAAGCGCAAATTAACCAAGAGATAGACCGTTTACGGCATGCTTCGACTCAAGCGCTTCTTACAAAAAAAGATGTCATAGTCGTTGCATCTGTTTCTGCTATTTACGGTTTAGGAAGTCCACAGGAGTACGCCCGCGTTATTCTTGATTTGAAAGTAGGTGGCACATACACACGAGCAACCTTGGTGCGTGAGTTGGTAGAAATGTATTTCACTCGTGTTGCAGGAGATTTATTGGCTGGAACGTTCCGTGCACTGGGAAATACGATAGAGATAATGCCCGCGAATGAGGAGGTTATATTTCGTCTTCATTTTGAAGGAACCACTATTACTAAGATAGAACGTCTCGACCCTATAACACGAGCAATTCAAAATGAAGAGACCCAGGTTGATATATTTCCGGCGAAGCATTTTGTCACTCCAGACGAGGTAAAAGAGGAGGCCCTCAAAGATATCGAAGCTGAGCTAAAGGAACGCCTCAGTATACTGAGGCGTTCAGGAAAGGAGCTTGATGCTGAGCGCTTAAACCGCCGAACTCGCCAAGATATCGCAATGATAAAGGAAATAGGCTACTGCAACGGCATTGAGAACTATTCAAAACATTTTGATCGCCGTAAATCTGGAGAGCCACCACATACGCTCATTTCATACTTTCCAAAGAAGGACGATGGGACACCAGACTTTTTAACGGTGATAGATGAATCACACGTAACTCTTCCGCAGATTGCTGGAATGCAGGCCGGAGATAGAGCACGTAAAGATACGTTGGTAGAGTTTGGGTTTCGCCTGCCAAGCGCACGCGATAACCGACCCCTGAACTTTGAAGAGTTTGAGGAACGAATTGGTGAGGCGATTTATGTAAGTGCCACGCCAAGTAAGTATGAGCTTGAACATAGTAGTGATGGTTCGTGTTCACTGCATACTGATTACAAACAAAAACAACACGCACAAATTCATGAAGAACAGGTAGGGACGCATCCTGCGGCCTGTTCAGTCATTGAACAAATAATTCGACCTACTGGATTGGTTGATCCAGAAGTAAGTGTGCGTCCTGTTGTTTCGAGTGAGTCTTATGCAGGGCAAGTGAAAGATTTTATTGAAGAAGCGAAGAAAGTTACAAAAAATGGCGCACGTTCATTAGTAACAGTGCTCACAAAAAAGATGGCAGAAGATTTAGCAGAGTATCTTGAAGAGAGTGGTATTAATGCCAAGTATATACACAGCGACATAAAGACAGTTGAAAGAATTGGCATCCTGACTGATTTTCGAAGAGGAGAGTTTGACGTACTCGTGGGAGTGAACCTCCTGCGCGAAGGTCTCGATTTGCCAGAAGTAGAGCTTGTGGGAATACTCGATGCCGACAAAGAGGGATTCCTGCGCAGTGACACTGCACTTATCCAAACAATTGGTCGCGCAGCACGTAACGTGAATGGGCGAGTTATTCTCTATGCTGATAACGTTACAGGCTCAATGGAGCGTGCGCTTAATGAAACCAGTCGGCGTAGAGCAAGACAGGTAGCACATAACAAAAAACATGGAATTACTCCGCAGAGTATTAAAAAAGCAATTACCGATATTTCTAGTCAGTTTACGAAGAGTCATACTAAAGCAGTAAACAAGATGGTGGAAATGGATACGGCAACAGTTACAACAAAAGCTGGAAGAAAGAAGCTTGTAACGCAAAAACGAAAGCAAATGCTTGAAGCTGCAAAAAATCTCGATTTTGAAACAGCAGCGCTGTTGCGCGACGAGGTAAAGGCGTTAGAAGAAGGAATGTAGTTTTACACTTTCTTTTTTCGTGGTACGCTCCTTTTTGGAAAGGGAGGAAAGGCATGTTTACTTCATCACACATTAAGTATGCTTTTGCAGCTACTTGTTTGTTTGCGTTAGTTCTGCTTGAGCTATACGTTCGAGATATGTTGTAAAAGTGAGATCCTCGTTTTGTACATTTGGAGGTCGACCCGAAAGGGTTGGCCTCTTTTTGTTGCGTAGCGGCTTTGTGGTATAGTGTCCGTGCTAACCCCTGCCCCCATGCAGGGACGAATTCGTATATATGGAAGATAAAATTGTTGTAAAAGGTGCGCGTACGCACAACCTAAAAAATATCACTGTCGAAATGCCGCGAAATAAGTTGGTAGTTATTTCTGGACTCTCGGGTTCAGGGAAATCATCATTGGCATTTGATACTATTTTTGCAGAAGGGCAACGACGCTACGTTGAATCGCTCAGTGCGTATGCTCGTCAATTTCTGCGACAAATGCAAAAGCCAGATATCGATGAAATCTCAGGGCTTTCTCCAGCCATTTCGATTGACCAAAAGTCTCGATCAAACAACCCACGATCAACCGTTGCAACTATTACTGAAATTTATGACTACCTGCGTGTTATGTATGCACGTGTTGGCCGACCGCATTGTTTGAAATGTGACCGACCAATCCATAAGCTAAGTAGCGAAGAGATATTTCAGACAATCAAGAAGCTCATAGCAAGTACTTCAAAAAGTTCTAAGAAAATACTTGGAGTGGACGTTAATTCAGCAAAGATACAGCTTTATGCTCCTGTTGTTGTTGGGCGAAAGGGAGAATACTACCAGTTGCTTTACGATATGCTCGGCAAAGGATACGAGCGAGCTCGTGTAGACGGTAAAGAAGTGAGTCTGCGAGAAAAGGTGGTACTTACCAAAACAAAGAAACACAATATCGATATTCTTATTGACGAGGTATATGTAACTGAATTTAAAGACGACAAAAAAGGAACAGAGGAACGAATCTCTGAGGCAATAGAGCGAGCACTCACTGAAGCAGATGGCCTTATGCGCGTGATTGATCCAATGGGCGAAGAACACATTATTTCTGCAAAGTTTATGTGTCCGTACGATGGTTTCTCTTTCCCTGAGGTAGAGCCACGTTTGTTTAGTTTTAATTCACCCTACGGAGCGTGTGAAGAATGCAAGGGGCTTGGCACAAAGCATTACTTCATGAACGACCCGTGTGAAGTGTGTAATGGAGCGCGACTACGAAAAGAAGCACTTAATGTATTTCTTGGGAACGGTAAGAATAGAAAGAATATTGTTGAGCTTGCCGCTCTGTCCATTGATGAAGCACAAGACTTCTTTATAGAGCTAGAATTAACAGAAACAGAAGAAGAGATTTCTCGTGTCATTGTAAAGGAGATTACCGATCGATTGCAATTTATGATAAACGTGGGTATTTCGTATCTCGCGCTCGATAGACGCGCAAACACGCTTTCAGGTGGAGAGGCACAACGAATTCGTCTTGCGAGCCAGCTCGGTAGTGGCTTGGTTGGTGCTATGTACGTATTAGACGAACCAACTATTGGTCTTCATCAACGAGATAACGACCGCCTCATCAAAACACTTACAAAATTACGTGATCTTGGAAACACTATAATTGTTGTAGAGCACGACGAAGACACTATTTTTGCAGCTGATTATTTAATTGATATTGGCCCAGGTGCCGGTGTTCACGGTGGTGAAGTGGTTGCTTCAGGATGGATGAAAGACTTACTTTCAGCCAAAACAAATAAAACTAAATCTGCAACGCTTGCATATTTACGAGGAGAAAAAGAAATAGCAATACCAGAAACTCGTAGAGAAACAAACAAAGGGGTTCTGCTTATCCGTGGTGGAAAGAAATTTAGCATTCAGAACCTAAGTGTCGATGTGCCACTTGGACGATTCGTAGCAATTACCGGTGTCTCAGGCTCAGGCAAATCTACCTTTATGTACGAAATTCTTCATGAAAACCTTAAGGCGCGATTTGATAAAAGATACAGAAGCGCAAAGGTGTATAACTGCGCACGTTTTTCGGGTACGGAATATCTCACACGCTCTATTCTTATTGATCAATCGCCGATAGGGCGAACACCACGTTCTAATCCAGCTACCTATACTGGAGCGTTTACGCATATTCGCGATCTCTTTGCAGAAACAACAGAGGCACGTGCGCGCGGATGGAAGCCAGGGCGTTTTAGTTTTAATGTAAAGGGAGGGCGCTGTGAGGCGTGTCAGGGAAACGGTATGGTTGCCGTTGAGATGCATTTCCTTCCAACTGTTCACGTAACCTGTGATGTCTGTTTAGGAAAACGCTTTATGAAAGAGACACTCGAGGTTGAATACAAAGGGAAGAACATCAATCAAGTGCTCAATATGACAATTGAAGATGCGATAGATTTTTTCCAAGATATTCCTGGCATCTACGATCGTTTGAAAACACTTGGTGAAGTAGGTCTTGGATATCTTACATTAGGGCAAAGCGCTACAACGCTTTCAGGGGGTGAGGCGCAGCGTGTAAAGATTGCCTCAGAACTATATCGCCCTGGAATGACCAAGACTATGTACTTGCTTGATGAGCCAACTGTCGGTTTGCATTACGATGATGTAGCAAAACTTATTGAAATTCTTCAAGAATTAGTACGACGTGGAAATAGTGTCGTACTTATTGAACACAATATGGATGTTATCAAATCTGCTGACTACATCATAGATTTTGGACCTGAAGGGGGAGATGAAGGTGGGAAGTTAGTAGCGAAAGGAACACCTGAAGAAGTTGCAAAGGTAAAGGGGTCACACACTGCTACTTATTTGAAGAAAGTGTTGAAATAGAAAAAGGCAGCGTTACTCAGCTGCCTTTTTTGGTACGCTTTCTTTTTCCAGATCTACATAAGCTCGAAAGCCAACTTGGAATAGGGCGTCCCATTTCTTGTCATTGTCGCCGGTTGGCCGAAACCCATAAAAGCGGCAAAAAACCTCAAACCAATAGTGTGGGCAGTAACGGTTTGTGTATAGGCAAGGCTTATGGCGACAACTTCCTCTTGCCTGAAGAAGAGCTTCTCTGATTGGCATTGCCATCAGTACCTCTTTCTGTTGAGAACATTCTAAAATCTAACTATACTGCAAATTGTAGAGTAATACAATGGCCAAAAAGCGCTTGCTGAAAGATTATTTGAAAGGCATATTAGTACAATGCAAAAGAAAGATATCAAAAAAATAAAACTTCCGGACATGCCGGGAATCTATATATTTCGTAATGCGAAACGTCAGATTTTGTATGTTGGTAAAGCGACGTCGCTACGAAGCAGAGTTCGTAGCTATTTTAATACTGATATACAAAGTAGCCGAGGGCCTCTTATTGTAAAAATGCTCGAAGAAGCCAAATCGGTTGACTGGGAGGAAACAGATTCCGTTCTAGAGGCTCTTATTCTGGAAGCAAACCTCATTAAAAAGCATCAGCCTGATTACAATACACGCGACAAAGACAATAAGAGTTTTAACTACCTTGTTATCACAAAAGAAAAGTTTCCACGCGTACTTGTTGTTCGCGGTAGGGACTTATTTACAACATGGAAAGATAAGGATATTAAACATCTGTTTGGGCCTTTTCCTCATGGCGGTGCGTTGAAAGAAGGTCTTAAAATAGTCCGTAAAATATTCCCGTTTAGAGACAAATGTTTACCTGCAGAAGATACCAATTCAAAACCGTGTTTTAATAAACAAATAGGATTATGCCCTGGTGTGTGTTCTGGAGACATCAGTAAAAGCGAGTACTCTAAACTCATTGCAAACATTAAATTGTTGTTTGAAGGCAAGAAAACACAACTTCTCAAAAATCTCACTCGAGATATGAAAAAAGCTGCCAAAGAAGAACGCTTTGAAGAAGCGGGAGGCTTAAAACATAAAATATTTGCTCTTACGCATATCCAAGAGACTGCATTACTTGGAAGTGACTATAAAGTATCTTCAGGCGATGGCTCTGAAAGAATAGAGGCGTACGACGTTGCTCACATTAGCGAGACTGCTCGAGTAGGCGTAATGGTTGTAGTACAGGAAGGAGTGGCTAAGAAATCGCAGTACCGCAAATTCAATATAAAGACAGAGAAAATGGGAGACATAGCTGCACTCGAAGAAATACTTCAACGAAGATTTATGCATGTAGAGTGGGAATTGCCAACACTTATTGTTGTCGATGGTGGAGTTGCACAAAAAAACGCCGCACTAAGAGTACAGGCTGAATTTGGCTACAAAATACCAATTGTTAATGTTGTTAAGAACGCGAAACACAAAGCCGACAAGGTTGTAGGGAACGCTGTTGTTATTGAAAAGTGGGAGAAAGATATTTTACTCGCGAATAATGAATCTCATCGTTTTGCAATTTCGTTCCACCGTGCAAAACGAAAAAAGGCACTCATATAAAATTCACGCAGATAGACGCTCCGACCCACAAAAACTTAGGACATCGGATGTCCTAAGTTTTTGTGGGCGTTAGAATTAACTAGTTCGTGTTAGAATCTCGATATGGAAATACAAGAAAACATACTTTTGAAAGACCATACTACTTTTGAAATTGGCGGTGTTGCTAAATACTTTGTTGTTGTTCACTCAAAAGAAGAGCTACAAGAGGCATTGGAGTACGCACAGACAAAGAACCTCGCATTTACTTTTATTGCTGGCGGTAGCAATATACTTGCGTCAGATAGCGGCTTTGATGGTTTGGTAATTAAGATGGCACTTGTAAAACACTCAGTTGACACTGAAAAAAATGAAGTGCAGGCAGAAGCCGGAGCTTCACTAATGGAAGTTATTCACGCAGCGTGCAGTGCGGGGCTCACTGGGATGGAACCAATGTATGGGATTCCTGGCACTATTGGAGGTGCGGTTCGCGGAAACGCAGGAGCTTTTGGAGTTGAGGTTGTAGACATACTTTCACACGTTACTGCTATTGATATCGAAAGCAAAGAAATACGAACTTTTACCAATGAAGAATGTGCGTTTGATTATAGAGATTCATTTTTTAAGCGTAACAGTAATTGGATTATACTGTCAGCAACGTTTTCTCTTGCGGCGGCAGAGTCTACAGAATGCATCAAAAAGGCGGAAGAAATTCTTGCTACACGCAATGAGCGGCAAATACAAAATATTCGTTCAGCTGGATCTTTTTTTATGAACCCAATTGTTTCAGAAGAACTCCAGAGAGAATTTGAAAAAGAAAAGGGTACGCCAGCTCGAAACGGACGAGTACCTGCAGGTTGGCTTATAGAAAAGGCCGGATTTAAAGGGGTCGTGAAAGACAAAGCTGCCACAGGAGAACGTAGTTCTAATTATGTTATTAACCGTGGAGCTGCGACCGCAGCAATGGTTCAAGAGCTCACTTCAGAGATACAGGGAAATGTTGAGGAGAAATTTGGAGTGAAGCTTGAACGAGAAGTCACACAGATGGGCTTCTAGTTGCACTGTCGCTCATGGTACACTAGTGCCATGTCACGAATTAATGTTGGAGTTTTACGTGGTGGACCTTCAAGCGAGTATGAAGTATCTCTCGCAAGTGGGAACTCAGTACTCCAGCATCTCTCTGAAGAACGATACAATGCAAAGGATATTTTAATATCTAAAACTGGCCAATGGCATTCAAGAGGACTTCCTGTTAGTCCTGAACGCGCACTTCGCGATATTGATGTTGCATTTATCGCACTACATGGCGAGTATGGTGAAGACGGGGAAATACAAAAGATTCTTGATGCTCACAACATTCCTTTTACTGGCTCTGGCGTTTTTGGTTCAGCAATTGCAATGGATAAAGGGAGCACACGGAAACACGTAGGAAACATTGATGGAATTAAAATGCCGGGACACGTTGTTCTTCATAAAGAAGAGGTAACCGGAACACTTGCTGAAGCTGCCCAAAAAGTATTTTCTCAATTTGGCCCACTTTACATCGTGAAGCCACTTCGTGGAGGCTCATCAGTAGGTATTGCAACAGCTGACTCTGTTTCGTCACTTGTAGGCGCACTGAAAGATGTCTTTGCAGTTACAGACGCAGTTATTGTCGAACAATTTATAAAAGGAAGAGAGGGAACGTGTGGTGTTATTGATAACTTCCGAGAAGAATCAGTCTATTGTTTGCCGCCTGTTGAGATTATAGTACCAAACAACAAAGGCGTATTTGATTACGAAGCCAAGTATGATGGGTTAACCGAAGAAGTATGTCCTGCCAATTTTTCAGGAGTTGAAAAGGAGCTTATGCAAAATGCAGCGCGGCAGGTGCACAAAACGCTCGGACTGAATCACTATTCGCGCTCAGATTTTATTGTCGCACCTTCGGGCATATACTTCTTGGAAGTAAACACGCTACCTGGACTCACGCCTTCGTCGTTGCTTCCAAAGTCGCTTGATGCTGTTGGAGTTGAGTTCCAAGATTTTCTTGATCATTTATTAACACTTTCACTTAAAAATAATGGCAGCACTCGATAAAGACGCATTACGTTCATTCTTAATGAGTGATTCAGTATGGGAACTAGACGCACAAGATAACACTTTAGTGCGTACTTTTATGTTTCGTACGTATAAAGAAGGGGTGGCCTTTGCCAACAAGGTTACTGAAATTGCAGAAGAGCATAATCACCATCCCCAAATTATTATAGATTGGGGGAGCGTCACAGTAAAAACAACAACACATGATGATGGAAATACTGTAACCGATAAAGATATCAAGATAGCACAAGCTATAGATGCGCTATAAATCGTTGAAATTATCCTATATGCTGTTAGAATAGCCCAGTCGGGCCAGTAGCTCAGTTGGCTAGAGCGCCTCACTTGCACTGAGGAGGCCGGGGGTTCGAGTCCTCTCTGGTCCACATAGACATGTAGAATCCCCAAGCGATTAGCTTGTGGGGTTTTTACATTGTCTTGGATTCCAGCGAGAACTCGAAAAAAGCGAAATATATCTGACCGGAAGGAAGATTTGAGCGGCGGGGTCGCGTCGCTTAGTATTTTGGAGCCTGCGAAAAAAATATTTAGCAAAGGTGACCGAGTCCTCTCTGGTTATTAAACACCCCGCATAGCAAAAGCTATGCGGGGTGTTTATTTGCAAAGGTTTGTACGATTAGTACCATTGAGGAATGGAAGTGGGACCGTGGAAATCAGAGTCAGTCGAAAGCCCAGAACTTTTTCGTGGAACACTTGGATTTGACTTCGTGTTTACACGCGAAGATGGAAAGCTGAAGTGTTATTGTATCGAATTCAATGGGAGCAATAGTGGAGTACAAGGAGTGCGGCGGCTGCCTGCAGATGCTCTCGATGCAACACACAAAATTTTGGCATCAGTACGAAGCTCAGCAAGTGAAAAAACGCGAGAAGCAGTACGAAAGTACAACGATTTCATTAGAAGAAATCCGGACCAGTCTTTTTCAGTGGTGGTAGCAGGCCATCTTCGTGCACAGCTCGATGATGCACCATTGCATACGCATGAATATTCAAATCCGGAATTTATCCAAGATATAACACTGAATAAACGGCGCCAGGAAGAATATATACCACGCGCTAACCGACCAAACTCGTGGAAACCGGGCGATTCCACGAAATCTAAGAGCGGGTTTTGGATCTATAAAGAGGGTGGTTCGTCGCGTGGACAGGGTATCTACATTCTTTCCGATACTGAACTAGCAGATATGCTTAAAGAGGCACCGAAGATAGACGAATCGACTCTTGGTAATGATGTTATACAAGAATTGTTGCCGGTCACCGGTGCAGAAAATGCAACAGAGGCACACAAAAATCGTGCAGCTTCCATGCGCCTACTAATGGACTTCCGCTATTTAGAAGGCGGGACGATACAGTCGGACTTTTCGACCAGCTATCAGCGAATTGCACCTCATGACAAAAATAGTACACAGACACCCGGTGGTGAGGATTTTCAAAAAGAGGATACTTTGGTGGTTAATTATTCAACAGGTGCGCTTTCGGCTGCGGCTTCGCCAATGGAAATAAAGCTCGCAAAAGAAGTCGCAGAAAAAGTTATTCACAATCTAGCTAACACGTACATAAAGAAGATGATTAATGAAGAGAAAGTACATCGACTTATGTTGGAAGTACCAACGGGCCGCTCACGCGAAGTAAGTGCAGTCAATAAGGAAGTGAATGATGCACTTATTACATTGTACACGCGCTTTGAGGATACGTATGGTAGAGATTATCTACCATTTCATAATAGCTACCACACTGCGCGTGTTATTGCACGAGTCGATAAGATATGGCGCAGTATTGACGAAGGTGAGCACGATTTAAAAGAGTACCTTCTTCTACGGCTATGTGCAGCATTTCATGACAGTGTTCAAAAATGGAAGTCATTCGAGATTGAAGAAGACTTCAATGGGCAGAAGTTTACGAAAATCGTTAGGAAACGTTTTACCGGACAAAATGAGAAAGAGAGTGCAGGTGAGCTTGTCGCATGTATGCGCCAGATTAATCAAGAAGTTAACTACGATTTTTTCTCTCGCGAAGATGAGCGTGTTGCACAGGAGGCCATTCAGGCAACGATACCTGCATTTGATATTGCACGTGGTACCGTGGGACAACCCAAACTTGAAAAACACTCATCGCGTGTTACACGACTTCTAGCACTTGCCGATCTCGGAGCTGCGGGACTGGAGTCGGAAAAATTTGTATATGAAGGCAATAGAATTTTCCAAGAAGAAAACATTGATATCTATGAAGCCTTGCAAAGCCCTGAAAAGATCGATGATGCGCATAAAGAATATTTTAGACATAGAATGTTCGAGTGGTCGAAGTCACAACCAAGATTCGCCAAAGGGCGACAACGACTCTTAGAGAAGGAGTTGGTTAGACTGCCACAGCGCGAAAAGAAGGAAATTAGATATCTGTTTTGCGGTTTTGAAGAAAGTATTGCATATGCAAAAGAGGCAGTTGAGAGACGACGTACTATGAGTTTCGAGGAGCTTGCAAAAGATATGGGGTACGAGTTCTAGGCCGTGTTACTATATACATACATGAACATCTTACTTTTGATTGTTGCAGGAGCTGTTGGTGTTGCACTCGGTGTGTACTTTGGGAAAGGGAATGATGTACCTACTGTGTCCTTTGGTAATCGTAAGCGAAAACGTTTAGACAAAATACTGACACTGTATATAGATAATGATGAAATAACTAACAGTGATGTACGAGAGCTACTAAACGTATCTGATGCAACAGCGACACGGTACTTGGACCAACTAGAAGACGAAGGCAAAATAGAACAAATAGGTGAGACAGGAATGAATGTATTCTACCGCTCAACAAAGGCTCAAAATCTGTAAACGCCTCAGTAATTGAGGCGTTTAGTTTTGCTTTCTTTGTTTAACAAGTTCATACTCCTCTCAGATTGGAGGATTCAAAAATGGATAACGTTGGTAGGATTTTACTCATGATTGCACTAGGGCTCGCCTGTGCTCTTGTTATTGGAACGTGGACATCTCACGACCCACAAACAAACAACATGATGCTCCAAAGAATCCAGTAACGGATTCATAAACCCTAGGCGAATTTATTCGCCTAGGGTTTATTTATAGCCATATATAGAACGTACTTTTTACAAATTGCAAGTGACTTTTTGGATATGGGTGTTGCAAAATGTTTTATTTGTAGCACCATAGTAAAGCATCCAACGAGATGCTTACCAGTTTAATAAAAAAATCATGGACGATAACCAAGGAACAACAGAAGGAACAGAAGCGGAAGCTCCTGCAACAGAAGGAGAAGCAACTGAATAGTTCAGTTCTATTCCAGACTACACATTCATTTGTGTAGCATACACAAAATCCCGCTTCGGCGGGATTTTGTTTTATCTGAATACTTTGTCCACATTTGTGAATGTAAAGTTAGCTTTACATATAGAGGGGAAGGAGTATTATGTAGATTACATGTATGACAGAACAACCGATTACAACATTCTTACGCGACGTACGAACGCGATCTCAGGCAACTCAGGAGCAGCTGGCGGACGCCGTTGGTGTATCACGGCAAACAATAATTTCGATAGAAAAAGGGAATTACACACCCTCAGTGTTGTTGGCATTACGTATAGCCCATTATTTTAATGTACCTGTAGAAGATATATTTGCGTATGAAGGATAATTTTATTGCAGAAATAAGTGTGGGGGTACTTTTGGCAGCGCTTGTTGCGATTCTCACCTACGCTCACACAGCATGGATGCCAAACATGGCGACCATGATGGTGTTAGTGCTTATTGTAGTAGCGTTTGCGGTATTTGCAGTATTTGTATGGCGCGAGCGTCATGGAGACGAACGAGAACAGCTTATACGCTTTGTTGCCTCACGTATCGCATTTCTCGCAACGGGATTGATATTACTGATAGGAATTATTGTTGAAACTTTCATCTATTACACGCCCAACCCGTGGTTAGGGCTTGCGCTGGTGGTAATGGTTGGAGGGAAAATTATTGGTCATGCCTACGGGCGTAAAAAATATTA
This sequence comes from Candidatus Kaiserbacteria bacterium, assembly GCA_017134395.1. NCBI lineage: Bacteria > Candidatus Kaiseribacteriota > Candidatus Kaiserbacteria bacterium. The sequence goes on from CP070993.1 coordinate 161,975, forward strand.
AGTATGAATAATCAAAAAGGAATGACTACCACAGTAGTCGCAAGTATAGTAGTACTCTTATTACTTTTAGGAGGTGGTTGGTACGCATTTTCACAGGATGAAGAACCTGTAAAAACTGGTGACGCCATGATGGAGAGCGAAAGTGATGAATCTATGACTAGTCACGAGAGTGACACAACAATGGAGGGTGAAGGAGGAGACACCATGATGAAGGAAGATGGTGACACTATGATGGAAAGTGAGCATAGCGAAGATGCTATGATGGAAGAAGGAAACACAGACGCAGCAATGAAAGACGAAGCGTCTTTTAAGGGCGCGGTTATTGCCGGCTCAAGCTCACCACTGCTTGAGTATAACCAGCGCGACTATAACACGGCAATTGCAAGTGATCGCGTAGTTGTTTTGTACTTCTATGCAAATTGGTGTCCATTGTGTAAAGCAGAATTTGTAGACACAAAAGCTGCATTTGATGCACTGACCGAAGAAGATGTTGTAGGTTTCCGAGTGCATTTCAACGATGGGGACTTAACTCCAGAAATGGAAGAGCTGGCACGTGAATTTGGCGTTGCCTATCAACACACAAAGGTATTTATTAAAAACGGTGAACGCGTACTTAAGTCACCAGAAACCTGGAGTAAAGACAGGTATCTGACTGAGTTTGCGAAACACATAAACAAATAACAGTATGTTTGGTTCTGAAGTTACCCTCGTAGTCGCATTTATCGCAGGAATAGTGTCTTTTCTATCTCCGTGCGTCTTGCCCATTATTCCAGGCTTTTTAGCGTATCTTACTGGTACTTCAGCCCAAGAAAAGCCAAAACGAAGCCGAGTCGTCTTACACAGCGCACTGTTTGTATTGGGGTTCTCGCTCGTTTTTGCTCTTCTCGGAGTCTTACTAAACACTGTACTTGAACGCTCTGCATACGATACTCAAATTTGGCTGTCGCGTATTGGTGGAGTCATTATAATCTTCTTCGGACTCTTCTTGATGAAGCTCATACGTCTCCCATTTCTCGAGAGAGCTCACACAATTAATGTTGTCGGTAAATTTAAATCGAAGTATCTTACCTCAATGTTATTTGGTGCAGCGTTTGCTGCCGGATGGACGCCTTGTGTAAGTGCTGCATTAGGTGCGATTCTTGGACTTGCAGCAAGTAACCCTGGTGTAGCGTTTTGGCTTCTTATGTCTTACTCATTTGGTTTGGGAGTTCCGTTTCTTGTTATTGGGTTCTTTGCAGCGGATGCCGGAAGAGTTATACAACGTTACGCCAGCTCACTTACGTATGTAAACATGGTGTTTGGTGCACTGCTTATCGTTTTGGGAGTTCTTATATTCACGCAAGATTTGGTTCTCTTATCTAACTTTGAACTTCTTAATAAAATCCTCTTGAAATAACACCATGAACGCAAAGCAGCTTATAACGCTTGCTCTAGTTGCTGCCCTTATTGTTGGGGCAATTGCATACCTTCAAAGTAAGAAGATACCAGTAGATGTTGCAGCGCTCGCAGCTGAAGCAGAAATTGTCATTCCAGAGCTGACGACATCAGAAAAGGCTGAAAAATATGACCGTGCACGTGAAATAACACAACCTGCCGGCTTTATTAATACTGAAGCCTTTAATCTTGCTGACGTTGTTGGAAAGAAAGTAATATTGCTAGATATCTGGACATACAGTTGTATTAACTGCCAGCGTACCTTGCCGTACATAACCGCATGGGATGATAAGTACAAAGATGAGGGTCTGCTCATTGTGGGAATACACTCTCCTGAATTTGAGTTTGAAAAAGACATCGAAAATGTACAGACTGCAGTTGAAAAGTTCGGCATTAACTACCCAGTTGTACTTGATAACGACTTTGGAACATGGCACGCATACCGAAATAGTTACTGGCCACGTAAATATCTTATCGATATCGATGGATTTGTCGTCTACGACCACATTGGTGAAGGTGCCTACGATGAAACAGAGGCAAAAATAAAAGAACTGCTTGCAGAACGCGCGCAAAAACTTGGCGAAGTAGTTGATTTAACAGGGCGTGTAGACACTATTACCGTGCCTGAGGCAATTGCTGATACTGTTCCGCGAAGTCCAGAAGTATACTTTGGTGCGTGGCGAAACAGCACATTTGGTAACGGAAGCCCTGGAATGCTTGGTGGATACGAACTAGAGCGTCCTGCCACATTTGTTCGAGATATTTTTTATCTCACTGGAGCATGGAACATCTACCAGCAATATGCGGAGAATGCAAAGAAAGACGCCCGTATAATCTACAAGTACAGCGGCGACAAGGTCTTTATGGTTGCCAGCTCAAAATCTGGTGCAACAATACGACTTCTACAAGATGGTGAACCAATTGGCGCCGCTGCCGGTGCTGATATTGATGAAAACGGGCGAGTAGAGGTGAAAGAAGAACAACTCTATAAACTTGTCGATAATCCAGATGGTGCGGCAGAGCACACACTTGAAATAATCATCGAAGATCCTGGTTTGGAGATATTTACCTTTACTTTCGGTTAATTCCACAGTTACGAACTAGCGGTGCATACATCTGCTATAATGAAAGTGTTATTATTTAATATATAATCGCATGACTCATTCAAACATTGAGCACTACGCACCACTTGTTGGGCGTGTGTTGCTCGTACTTTTATTTATCGTGAGCGCCTTTGGCATCCTCACAAACTTCTCAGGTACTGCAGGTTTTTATGCATCACTAGGTATTCCTGTTGCTGCAGCAGCAGTAGTTGTAGTGCTTTTGATTAAAATTCTCGGTAGCCTCATGGTGGCAACAGGAATACATGCACGTACTGGTGCATGGGCACTTATTATCTTCACAATTGCTGCTACACTCATGGCTCACATTGGTGAAGGTCAAATGGTTTCAGCACTTAAGAACCTCTCAATAATTGGTGGTTTACTGCTCGTTACAGTATATGGAGCTGGACCTAAATCACTTGCACACTTGTGCCCGTGTCCAAAATGTAAGGTTGCAACTCCAGTCGCAGCAGGTGGCGTATGTAACTGTGGATCGTGTGACGCATGTCGCGCAGCACAAAGTGCACACAACGACGGAGGATCTCAATAAACCTTCATACACTGTTTTAAAAAAGAGCATCTAGGGATGCTCTTTTTTGATATACTAATGATATATGAATTCAAATACTAAAGACCAAGCCGTGTGGAATGCTTTATTCTCACTTTTATTCCTGTTGTTACTCATTAGTGCATTTTGGGGGCTTACCAATGGACTTGATAGCTTCAAGTGGCTCTATGTCCTCGATAGTATGGATATCGCGATACTTGCTCTGGCAACGTTTAGAATAGTGCGCCTTGTGACATTCGACAAAATATTTACCTTCGTTCGCAATATTTTTATGGATTTACAAGAAGATGGCAGCTATGAAAAGCCTGAAAGAGGTATCCGTCGAACTGTTGCAGAGCTTATTGAATGTATATGGTGTACTGGTCTTTGGGCAGCGCTACCAATAGTGACACTCTATTTCATAGCAGATATAGGACGTTTCTTTGTACTTGTGCTCGCCGTGGCAGCTCTCGGAAGTTTCTTGCAGCTCTTTTCTCAAATGGTTGGAAGAATAGGGAAGTAGAAAGAGTTCACATTGCTATTTTCAGTCTTAACGGTAGAGTTGTATACGTATGCAGGCAGTATTTTTAGTAGCAGGAGAAGGTACACGAATGCGCCCTCTTACGTACCATGTTCCAAAACCAATGGCTCGAGCTGGTGGTAAGAATCTTGTAGAGCACAATATTGATAATCTTCCGAAAGAAATAACCGAAATAATTTTTGTGGTTGGCTATTTGGCTGAACAAATCATGAATCACTTTGGGGACGAATACGAAGGCCGTAAGATTACCTACGTGCGGCAAAAGAAGCTATTAGGTACTGCACATGCTCTTTCTTTGTGCCAAAAGCATCTACACGGACGCTTTATAGTACTTATGGGTGACGACGTTTACGGAAAAGATGATATTAAGAATTGCCTGCAGTATGACTGGGCATGGCTCGTGAAGAAAGTTCGTGGAAAATTTACCGGTGGTCGAATTATTTATGATTCTGATGGCAACGTGACTTCTGTAACCGAGGGCAAGCATAATGTGAAAGATGGATTTGTCGGTACAAACCTATTTGTTTTAGGAATGGAATACTTTAACTATCAAATGGTACCAATTAAAGACGGTAAAGAGTACGGACTTCCTCAAACTGTAGCTCTCGCTGCGGAGGATTTCCCGATAAAAATGGTGGAGGCAAAAAATTGGGAACAAATTAGCGACATGAATGATTTAAAAAGGTTGCATACACGTATCTCTAAAGGACAATAGTATCAATAAATAAGCGCCTTTTTAGAACTAAATGTCCATTAGATTTGGTGTATTTCAGTAGTATTTCGTAATGTATTTGCTTTCTTGACACCCTTTACGCTTCAACACTATAATCACAGTAACTTAAAGCTCTTTTTGTTCCTTTGGACACACTTTCAGACGAGGATTATTTTTTAACCGAAACAAAATGAGTGCGCAACTTACTTCACTCGCGCAAACGCGCGGACTACAACTTTCTTTACTAACACTTTTGGCTGCATTATTTGTGCTTACACCTAGCCTTGCAAGCGCTAATACGTTGCCTATTGGCGTTCTTGAACGCCAGACATGTGACTCTTTTAGCGTTGATATACACGGCTATGGAGCTGGGATGATGCATAACGCAAATCCCATGGAGATTAGCGGACAACGAGTTACTCATATTAGCGCTACAGAGAACTGCGCGGTGGTTGAGTGGCAAAGTTCTACTCCTGCCGCTACACAAGTGTTGTTTGCAGAACTTGGTGACGAACCAGTACCTATCGATACATCCATTGATCCTGATTTCGGATACCCACACGCAAGCACACAAAACAATGCTGGTATCGCTAATCACGTAGCTATCCTAACTGGTCTTGAGGCAGGTAAGGCATACTCATACCGTGTGGTGACACGTTCACACCCAAGCGCGCTGCCAACGATAAGTGATCCTCAGGTTCTTATTGCTGGACCTTATACAGTGCCGGTAGCACCAATAGTACCTACTACTCCAATTGTTACACCAACTCCTACATTTGATGCAGAGAAGTTCCCAATAACACCAACTGCTACAGTAAAGCCAGTAGCAGTGACCCCGGTTACAGAAATAAAGGAAATAGAGGACGATAAAGATGTTACGGTTCCGGCTGCTATTACTGCCGCATCAAACGCTTTTGGTGCAACTTCGCGGGAAGGAAGTCTATGGGAAACTATCACAGGATTCTTTAACCGTATAACCCCTGACGTAAGTCGTTTAAGCCTTTCGTCAAACATTGGTCTATTTGAGAAGGATCGCTACATCGTTCCAACACTATTCTTCCTTGTTGTCTTGTTTCTGATACAGCATCTTATTCTTCCGGCATTCAGTATCAGTCTCAAAAACCCTCTTCTGTATTGGCTTGTTGGTAGTGTTGTTCTTGCGGTTCTCTCTTCGGTATTTATGCTGTACTACGTAACGCTTATAGCAATCGCACTGTTTTTAGGTATTCTTGCGTGGTATTTATTGCAAAATATTTCCGATGAGGATGGCACTCCAGTTCAGCCAAAGTTGCTTGAAACAATCGGCTCAGACGCAAAGGATTCAAACAAGAAAAAAGATGAAAAGTAGTCTGGAATTAGATACAGGCTATGCTACAATGCGCGCGCCTCTTTCGTAAAGAGGTCCACGCGACATATACATGGAAAAAAGCACCACAGCAATTGAACATGCGGCAGAGGTTACTCATGCTGTACAGGAAACAGCGACGCACGCTGATTCTGGTATACACATTGCGTTAGCAGCAGAGCAGGTAGGTGTGTTCTTTGGCATCCCAATAACCAATACACTGATTACAAGCTGGATTGTGATGCTTATCCTCGCGACAATTGCTTTTTTTGTCGGTAGAAATTTAAAGGTGATACCTGGGCGCATTCAAATATTCTTTGAAGAGATGCTTTCATTCATTCTTGGATATATGTCTGAGGTACTTGAGGACGCAAAGCTCGCACGAAAACTCTTTCCACTTATCACGACTCTCTTTATTTTCATTGCACTCTCAAACCTCTTAGAATTTACGCCAGGTATCGGAAGTCTTGGTTTTGTTGAAAGTACAAGTCATGGTGAAGTCTTTACCGCAGTGCTGCGAAGTGTAAACACCGACTTGAATGTCACCCTTGCATTGGCAGTGATTGCGTTTCTTACAATTGAGATAGTTGGTGCCGCTACTCTTGGTACGTTAACCTATGCAGGTAAGTTTTTGAACTTTAAATCGGTAATCGGATTCTTCGTAGGAATCATTGAGTTATTTAGCGAATTTGCACGGCTCATTTCATTCTCGTTTCGTTTATTTGGAAATATTCTTGCTGGAGAAGTGCTGATTGTTGTAATTGCTTCGTTCGTCCCGTATTTTTTACCAGTACCAATGATGCTCTTTGAAGTGTTTGTTGGTTTAATTCAGGCAGCAATTTTTGCACTCTTAACTCTTTTCTTTGTTAAGATAGCTATCACAAAACCACATTAGCCTCGACAGCGTCGAGTCTGATGTGGCTCTGTGAAAGTAGTCAGAGTTTTAATAGATAAATTTCATAATATATGGAACTTGAAGTAGCAAAAACACTCGGAATGGCACTTGCTGTTGGACTTGGTGTTATCGGACCAGGTATAGGTATTGGTCTCATCGTCGCAAAAGCACTTGAGGCAATTGGACGAAACCCAGAAGCAGCTGGAAAGGTAACTGCGACTATGTTTATTGGTATCGCATTCACTGAGGCGCTTGCCATTTTCGCATTGGTTATCGCCTTTATCGTTAAATTCGTTTAGCGAGTATGGAAGAAATCGCACGCGTATTTGGACTCAATTGGAAACTGTTTATTGTACAGACAGTTAACTTTGGCGTACTTCTTTTGGTACTGTGGTATTTCTTATACCGACCTGTTCTCAACATGATTGACGCGCGTCGCCAGAAAATTGAAGAAGGTGTCGCAAGTGCTGAAAAAGCACAAGAGCGCCTTGGTGAGATTGAAGGTGAACGAGAAGACGTGCTAAAAAAGGCAACGACTGAAGCTGATGAAATACTTTCAACTTCAAAAGACCGTGCGCAGGAGAAAGCATCAGAAATTGTTACTGAAGCGGGAAACCGTGCTGAATCTCTTGTTGAGAGTGCACAGCAACGTGCTGAGGAAATGAAAGAACAGGCACTGCGTGAAAGTAAGGAGGAAATTGGGAAAGCTGCAATTCTTGCAGCTGAACAAATTCTAAAGAAAAAATAATATGCCAGCAGAGTACGCACATGCACTACACAATACCCTTAAAAAAGCATCCACAAAAAGCGAGGCTAGTGGCCACGTTGACGCATTAGTTGCAGCTCTACAAAAGTCTGGGAAGTTGAAAGCACTCCCTGCAATTTTGCGTGAGTATGAAAGAATTGAGCTTCGCAAGAACGCACACAAGCCAACTCTTACACTTTCGGACACAAAGGACGAAGGTATTGCACGTAAAGAGTTGGAGCAGAGGTTGGGAGAAAAAATCAGTGATGTCGCTATCGAAACGGATGAAAATCTAGTTGGTGGGTGGCGCTACATACATAACGACACACTTTTAGACACAAGTTACAAAGCAGCATTATTAGAATTGTACCGTCGAGTTACAGCAGTTTAATAGCAAATTACACACAGTATGGATACGTTAATTATTGAAAAAATCCAAAAGGAAATCGAAAAGTTTGAACACACAACTGATGTTGAAAAAGTCGGGCGTGTCGTTCGCGTTGGTGACGGTGTCGCCGAAATTGAGGGACTAGAAAATGCAGTCATGAGCGAAATGGTGCTCTTTGATGATTCAAGCGACCTAAGTCTTGAAGACGCAATGAACAAGAGTGACGCACTCTATGGTCTTGTACTTAACCTTGAAGAGGATTCTGTAAAGGTAGTGGTACTTGGTGACGTATCTCGTGTGGGAGAAGGAATGCTCGTGAAGAGTACGGGGCGCGTTCTTTCGATCCCTGTTGGAGACGAACTGCTCGGACGTGTGGTAAACACACTTGCTGAACCGCTTGATGGTAAAGGGACAATAGACGCAAAAACATTTTCACCTATTGAGCGCGAAGCATACGGAGTACTTGACCGACAATCAGTCGACACACCACTACACACGGGTATTAAGGCTATCGACTCTATGGTTCCGATTGGTCGCGGACAACGTGAACTTATTATTGGTGACCGATTCACTGGTAAGACAACCATTGCAATTGACGCAATCCTCAACCAAAAGAACGAGCCGGCTGAAACACGGCCGATTTGTATCTATGTTGCTGTTGGACAAAAGGAATCAAAAACTGCTCGCATTGTTGCACAGCTTGAAGAAGCGGGCGCAATGGAATACACAATCGTCGTTTCAGCCTCTGCAGCCTCTCCTGCTGCACTACAATTCCTTGCACCATTTGCTGGAGCAACGATTGGTGAGTACTTTATGGATAGTGGCCGTGATGCGCTCGTGATTTATGACGACCTCTCAAAGCAAGCTGTGGCGTATCGACAACTTTCACTATTGCTACGACGACCACCGGGGCGAGAAGCGTATCCGGGGGATATTTTCTACCTGCACTCACGACTACTTGAGCGAGCAGCGAAATTAAATGATGAAAAGGGAGGTGGTTCTCTAACCGCACTTCCAATTATTGAGACACAAGAAGGTGATGTGTCTTCGTATATTCCAACAAACGTGATTTCTATTACCGATGGACAGATTTTCTTGGACGCAAACCTTTTCAACAAAGGTACACGTCCAGCTATTGATGTTGGTAACTCGGTATCACGTGTGGGTTCTGCAGCCCAAACGAAAGCCATGAAGTCTGTCGGTGGTTCTATTCGTATCGAGCTTGCACAGTTCCGCGAACTTGAAGCCTTTATGCAGTTTGCGCAAGACCTTGATGAAGCAACAAAGCAACGTATCGATCGCGGACGACGAATGACTGAACTTCTCAAGCAACGTAATGGTGAACCTCTTTCATTTGAAAAACAAGTTGTATCTATTTACGCTGGTATAAACGGACTCTTTACTGATGTTGAAGCAGAACAGGTAACCACGGTAGAAAGTGTATGGCTAGAATACATGGACGGTCAACATAATGACCTTCTTACTGCTATCCACACAACCGGAAAAATTGAAGACGAAACAACCCAACAACTAGACAAAGCGATGGAGAGCTTTAAGAATGCACGCTCTGAACTCTTCACAATGAGTGAATAATCTATATGGCAGGTCTTAAACAGTTAAAATTGAAGCGGCAGTCAGTGATGAAGACGCGACAAGTGACGCGTGCTATGGAAGCGGTATCTGCTGTAAAGATGCGTAAAAGCCAAGAACGCGCGCTTGGCGGACGTGCCTACGCTACAGGTGCACTGCGTATTTTGAATCACGTGACACACGCTGTTGGTCTTTCTTCACACCCACTCTTTGAAGAACGTGCTACGGGCGCAGTTGGTTTAATTATTGTAACAAGTGACAAAGGTCTTGCTGGCTCACTCAACAGTGCGGTTATCAAAAAAGTTGATGCGTTCCTAAAGGCGCCTGAGCACAAAGATGCAGAAAAGGTTTTTATTTGCATCGGTCGCCGAGGGCACGACTACATCCAAAACCGTGACCTGAAAGTAATCCACTTCGAGGAAAACAAAAACGACGACTTCACCGAAGTTGATATGGAACGAATAACCAAAGCTGTGCTTACCGAGTACGAAGACAGCACGCTTCGTTCGTGGGAAGTTGCCTACACAAACTTTCAATCTACTTTTGAACAAGAAGCGGTAACACGGCAATTGCTTCCATTACATACTGACTCTCTCGAAAAAGTTATTGAAGGTATCACTCCAGAAAGCGGTAAGTATTCTGAAGAAGAGAAATCAGAAAAATCTTTCGCCTTTACCGTAGAGCCAAATGCTGATGAGATTCTTGAGGCAATTATCCCAAACCTTGTGAATATTTTTGTATACCACACGTTGCTTGAGACAAAGGCTTCAGAACACTCAGCACGTATGGTTGCTATGAAGAACGCAACTGATAAAGCAACTGAATTGAGTCACGAGCTTATGTTGAAGTTCAATAAAGCACGCCAAGCGGTCATCACGAGCGAAGTGAGTGAAATTACTAGCGGTATCGAAGCTATGAAATAATTTGTATGGAAAACTCAAAAAATAATGAAGCAATGGCCCGATTAAAAAACATCTTGGATGCAACTGAAGCTCATAGGGAGGTATTTGAGAGTATGGTTAAAAGAATAATCTCTGCACGGGCTGAAACAGAAGTAAGCCTTGAAACAGCGAGAAAAATAGTTGAGAGTCTTGAAACCTTTGCTCTTGATGCAATTAGTGCACAACCTACTGTAAGTGCTAAAGCGTTAGGGATTGCCTTACAACAAGCCACTGATGTATATCTTGAAGAAAATATTGGGGAAATTATGGAAGAAAATAAAATACTAAGACAGTCCCGATTAGAAGAATTTATCAGAACTATCGCACCACATTTAAAGCCTAATTGGGAAAAGTAAAGTGATTAGCATGAGAACAAAATTACAAAGCATTAACCAAATTATTATGAACACAGGAACAATAAAAGAAATCATCGGACCGATTGTAGACGTGCACTTTAGAGATAAGATACCAGCCATCCAACATGCGCTTGAAGTAAAGCGTGGAGATGGGCGTGTTGTGCTTGAAGTTGCACAACATCTTGGACTCGACCGAGTGCGCTGCATCGCAATGAGCGACACTGCAGAACTTTCTCGTGGTATGGAAGTGACCGACACTGGTGACGCGATTTCTGTTCCTGTTGGTCAAGAAAGTTTGGGTCGTATGTTCTCTGTTCTTGGTGACCCAATTGATGGGAAAGGTGAAGTGAAGGGGGAACGTCGCGGAATCCACCAGGCACCACCCGAATTCTCAGAACAGCAAACCAAAGCCGAAGTGTTTGAAACCGGCATAAAAGCAATTGACCTTATGACTCCTTTTATTAAGGGAGGAAAGGTTGGACTCTTTGGTGGAGCGGGCGTTGGAAAAACAGTTTTGATTCAAGAACTTATTCACAACGTTGCGTCCGAACACGGTGGGCATTCAGTGTTTGCCGGAGTAGGAGAGCGTGTGCGAGAAGGTAACGACCTCTACCACGAAATGAAAGAATCTGGTGTGCTTGATAAAACGGCACTTGTGTTTGGACAAATGAATGAAGTACCAGGAGCACGAGCTCGTGTTGCGCTTTCAGCTCTCACCATGGCTGAAGCCTTCCGTGACGAAGGCGGAAAAGACGTTCTGTTCTTCATGGATAACGTATTCCGATTTGTACAGGCCGGTTCTGAAGTATCATCACTTCTTGGACGTGTTTCTTCTGCCGTTGGGTATCAGCCAACGCTTGCTGAGGAAATGGGGCTTCTGCAGGAACGTATTACTTCAACTAAGAGTGGTTCTATTACGTCTGTACAAGCGGTATACGTACCAGCTGACGACCTCACTGACCCAGCACCAGCAACAACTTTTGCTCACCTCGACTCAACAGTGGTACTTAGCCGTGCGCTTGCACAGCTTGCCATTTACCCTTCAATCGACCCACTAGAATCTGCATCGACCGCGCTTGCGCCTGAAATCGTAGGGGAAGAACACTACCGAGTTGCTAACGAAACAAAGCGTGTACTTCAACGATACAAAGATTTGCAAGACATTATTGCCATTCTTGGTATCGAAGAACTTTCAGACGAAGACAAAACATTAGTATACCGAGCACGAAAGATTCAGAAGTTCCTTTCACAACCATTTAATGTTGCAGAAATTTTCACTGGAAAAGCTGGACAGTATGTGTCGCTTGAAGAAACTATTCGCGGGTTCGGAGAGATACTCGATGGAAAACACGACAAAGTAGACGAGCAAGATTTCTACATGAAGGGTGGTATTGACGAAGTTCTTGCAGCAGGAAATAAATAATCTCTATGTCAGATAAATCATTTACATTGCAAGTAGTTACCGTTGCTGACGCGCTTTTTGACGGGCAAGCAACAGAACTGCACTGCAAAGGTTCTGATGGACAGATGGTTGTTCTTGCGCACCATGAACCATTTATAACTCGTATTGAAAAAGGAACCTTGAAAGTTGTACCGACAACAGGGGAGCCGCAAGAATTTCCAATAGTAAGCGGCGTGCTTGAAGTTGCAGACAACAAAGCAGTGGTGTTATGCTCAAGGGGTGAGTAGAACATTCCAACGGAAAAAAGAAAACTTTGTGTGTGACAATTGCGGCGCGAATGTAGTAGGTAGTGGCTATACGAACCACTGCCCAGAGTGTTTGTGGAGTAAGCATGTTGATGTCTATCCTGGAGACAGAGCAGCACAATGTGGTGGGCTTATGAAGCCCATCGAAGTACTTCGAGAAGGAGACTCGTATATACTGCTACATAAGTGTATACACTGTCAGTACGTTAAGAAAAACAAATTGGCTCGCGAGGACAATATGGAAACAGTTATCGCGCTTGCGCAAGAAATAGCAAATAAATGAATACTCACGATTTAGTTTACGTAGTACATAAACATGTTGGGGAAACTCCACTTCAGGCAATTGAAGCATCGCGTGCTGAGCGTGGTATTGCTGACGGTATTCCTATGGCGTACGCGGGAAGACTTGACCCAATGGCAGAAGGAAAGCTGTTAGTACTTACAGGAGAAAAGTGTAAAGAGATTAAAAAATTCTGGGATTTAGATAAGGAATATAAGATATCGGTAGTTCTTGGAATATCCAGTGACTCGCATGACGTGCTTGGCCGCCTTTCTTATTCTGCTAATCCACTTAAAACAATCGACGCAGCTGAAATCAAAAAAGCTGTTAAGGATTTTGAGGGCGAATATAGCTGGCCCTATCCTGTCCTTTCATCTAAACCAGTAAAAGGGAAGCCTCTATTCCAGTGGTTCTTGGAAGATAGACTCGATGAAATTGAGATTCCGAAGTCGGAGGGTAAAATTTTTAATATAGAACTAACAAATATACGGACAGCGACCCCAAAGGAACTGAAAAAACGTACGCTCGAAAAGATTCACGCACTGGCAATCGTAACTGATGAATCAAAGCGTTTAGGACGTGATTTTAGGCGTCATGAGGTTATAGATTCCTGGAACACGTGGTACAAAACAGATGCTCAACCATTACAAGTACTCGATATTACCTGTACTGCAAGCTCAGGTACCTACATGCGCACACTGGCACATGAGTTAGGAGAACGATTAGGAACTGGTGCTTTGGCTCTTGAAATAAACAGAACAGAAGTAGGGAAGTACGCACAGTTTGGACCTCTTAAATTTTGGAGAAAAAAATACTAGAAAAATATGGACATCCGATGTCCATATTTTAATATAAGAGCTTCACTACAGAGTTTAAAAGTACACAAGAGATTACCTTGACCAAGGTTCGACCTTGGTCAAAATATACGCATGCCAGTAGGTTATATATATCAGTTAACTGATATATTTCTTCATCTATGAGGGCGAGAAGAAAACTGTATTGAATTGTGTTTAAGAAGACGTTTAAAAATAGTTTCTTGAATACTCCAGTTAACTGGAGTATTTGATGTATGATTGAAATTTTAACGGTAAACGCCTCAGTAATTGAGGCGTTTAGTAAAAAGACCGCACAACAGTGCAGTCTTTTTACCTTTTCTATTCTTCAAACTTTCCGGGCCACCGAGCGTAGATTGAAGGCACCAAGAGCAAAGTAATAATGGTTGCAAAGGCAAGTCCGAACATCAACGCGTACGCCAACGGCACCCAAATAGCTGCAGCAAAGAGAAGTGGTACTACACCAATCACTGTTGTTAAAGCAGTTAAGAGCACGGGGCGTAATCGTGATGTTGTTGCATCGACAATAATCTCGTTAACAGACTTCGTATCTCCAAAACGACGGCGTTGTGTATTGATGGTATCAACAAGAATAATAGAGTTATTTACCACAATACCCGAGAGCGCAATGAATCCCATAATGGAAGGGAAGGAGAGTGGACTTCCGGTTATCATTAAGCCGCCAAAGACTCCGATAAGTGAAAGTGGGACAATTGCGAGCACATACACAGCATAGCGGAATGAATTGAACTGAAGTACAAGAATAGCAAACATACTTACCATTCCAATAATGAGTGCGACGAACATATCTTTAAATGATTGATCAACGTCTTCACTCTCTCCACCAACGGAAATAGAGACGCTCTCAGGAAGTACATACTCCTCAATCTTCTCTTCAAACTCTGCTGAGATTTTTACGGCGTTTCCTTCCTCGGTGAGGCGGCTTGAAACTGTTGCGATACGCTCACCATCGTCGTGTCGAATGGCCGAGCGGCTTGGTTGTATTGATACCGTAACGAAGGATGAAAGGGGGACAACTCCCGTTGGTGTTGCGACTTCAATTTGTGCAAGTGTGTCTATGGTCGTTGCATTTGTTGCAAATGCGTCGGCACCATCTTGTGTATCAAGTGCGAGGCGAGTGATGACATCAATGTCATCACCGAGTTGTTTAATTTCCGTTGCTTCTTCGCCATACAGAGCTGCACGAAGAGTTGTTGCGATAGTTCCAATACTTACGCCTTGAGCAATTGCCTCAGCTCGATTAATACTGAATACAAACTCATTGGTATTATTTTTTGTGCTTGATGTAATGTCAGTGGTGCCAGAAATTTCTTCAAGTACTCGCTCAACGACAGTCGCAGCTTCTTCTAAGTCCGTAAGGCTGTCACCTGAGAGGGTAATCGTCACTGGGGCAAGCGACGGAGGACCATCGCTTAGCTGATCGACACGCATCTGGGATGTATGAATCTCACTGAGCTCTCCTCTAATATCATCGATGATTTCAGTACTTTCTCGCTCTCTATCTTCATCGAGTGTAATAAAGATGTTTGCAAACCGAGCGTTAGACGACGAGCCGCCTGTGGTATTTCCAAAGGCACTGGTGCGCCCTACTGTTGTCACAAAAGAGGTTGCTTCAGGAATGGTGTAGAGAATCTCTTCAGCTTTACGGATTTCTAAATCAGTTCGCTCGAGGATGCTTCCCGTTGGTAGTTCAGCTTCAATGAAAATCCAATCGGAGTCAGTATCTTCAAAGAAGATAACATTCACTGCACCAGTTATTGGGAGAGATAGAGACACTACAAAGAGAGCAAATAGGGTAACAATAATTGTGTTTTGAGATTCACGACTTGCAAGGAATCGGGACAGATGCGCTCGATACCATTCTTCGATTGTGTGCACAATCTCATCACGCTTGCGACTTACCTGAGCTCCGAGCTGTTCATGCGAGCTCTGTTTTATTCGCGTATGCGTGGTTGGAAATAATGGGTTGACCCAAACTAACATGAGGATAAAGTTCCCAAAAGAAGCTAAGGTTCTAGCGAACGTACTTCTTTCTACGATCACTTCTTCGTGTAGAGATTCTTTTGTAGCTGGCTTATTTCGACGCAATAATTTTGTTGCGAACATTGGTACAAATCCAAGTGCCACTAACAAAGATGAAAGAAGGACGAAAATAATGGTAAACGGAATACTTTTTATAAACTCACCGGTGATACCTGAAACCATCAACAGTGGTGCAAATACCGCAACGGTCGTCATTGTTCCGGCAGTTAGCGGAACATGGAACTCACGAACGACATCGAGTGCTGCGCGTGATTTTATTTTTTCGCGCTCTTTGTTAGATTCACCTTCATGCGATTCGAGTTGGTGGAGACGGCGGTTTATACCCTCAACAATAACAATCGTGGAGTCGACAATAATACCAATAGAGAGAATGAGAGCAAAAAGACTTACGAAGTTTAACGTGTTTCCAGAAGCTTCAAGTCCTATAAATGCGGTAAGAAACGAGAGGGGGATAGAAATTGCAGCGATAAGGGCTTCGCGCCACCCAACGGCAAGTAACAACACAATAGTAACCAACAGAACGGTTTGTAGACCACTCCGCGTGAGTGTTGTAAGGTCATCTTGCAAGAGCTCGCCGTTGTCGAATACCACATGAACCTGCATACCCTCAAGCAATTCGCCCTCTTCTTGGAGTTCAGCGAGCTTCGCTTGTACATCTTTGCTCACTGAGGTGATCTTTGCACTTGAGCTCTTAAATACATCGAAAGACACTGACTCGATTGACGGTGCGCTGTTTATACTCGTACGACTATACGTTTTTGGCTCTTGGCGACCATCAACAATGCGTGCGATGTCACGAACGTATATTGGTGTGCCTCCAACAGAGAGGATGGGGATATCAGCAACTTCTTGCGTTTCACTAATATCGCCAGCGAGACGGACAGGGAACTCCGCGTCGCCTAATTGAATATTACCAACCGGAAGTGCTACGTTTGCAGCAGAAATTGCACGCGTTACATCCGTTATTGTAAGACCTAACTGAGCCAGCGCATTTCGGTCGATAACAACAGTTACTTCGCGTTTTTCAACTCCTCCAACACTTACCGATGATACCCCGCGTACCTTTTCTAGTTCATCTGCGGCATCTTCGCCAAGTTGGTACAAGAGCTCCTGTGGAATATTGGCAGAGAGCGTTGCAGTCACAACTGGGTCTGAGCCAAATTCGATTTCAATAATTCGAGGGTCAAGCGCTTCAGTTGGCAATTCACTTTTAGAAACATCGACTTGGTCACGTACGTCACTGATAGATTTCTCTATATCAGCACTTGCCTCAAACTCAATAGTAATATTCGATACGCCCTCACTTGAATTTGAAGTGATGTTTCGTACATCACTCAGACTATTTTTTAGAGGTTCCTCAAGAACATTCGTGACAAGTTTCTCAACGTCTTCGGGGGAGGCACCGGGTAAGACAGTCGAGACAACAGCAATAGGCACATCAACTTCAGGTGCTGATTCTTTAGGGATATCAAATATCGCCGTTATTCCGAGAAAGAGTATCGCGAGAATAAGAATAATGGCAAAGCGGCTGCGTTTCGTAAAAAAGCTCCAAACGTTATACATACATCTGTTAGTTAGAAACTATTACAGTCGCGCCGGCAGCGAGTCCGCGAGCATCAAGAACGATTTCTGTGTCACGAGTAATACCATCGACAATTTCAATGGATGACTGGACAACAGAGCCAAGCTCCACTGCAATTGCTTCAAGAGTACTCTCTTCAGTCACGATAAATACGAATGCATCATCTCCCACAAGTTTAAGAGAGGCTATCGGTACAAGAATTTTTGTGTCGTCTTCACTAATGTTTTGGCTTGCAAGATTGAGAAATTCTACTGAGACACGTGAACCGTGAGTTAATGGTACGTCGTCAGCAACAAGAGCAATATGCACTTCCACCTGACGTTTAACGGGATCAACCCCTGGCGCAATGCTTGTAATAACACCTTCGTGCTTTCGGTTTATAAGCGCGCGCCCACCCACTGCAATACGATCAATTGCGTTTGAAGCGACAAATGTTTCTATTTCGAGTGCATTATCGTTTGCCACAAGCCCAATGTCTTGGAATGAAGTTACGAAATCACCTCTATCAACAGTAAGAATAGTAACAATGCCAGTTACTGGTGCTCGCACTCGTGTGTTTTCAAGCTGTGCAACGGCTTGGGCAAGCGTTGCCTGAGCTGACTCTAATTGAGCTTGTGCAACTTCTACATCTTCCTGCTGTGCTCCAGTCACACCTTGTGATTCGTTTTCTTGCGCTACAGTTAACGCAGTTTGTGCGCCATTAAGTGCACCGCGAGAAGCTGAAAGGGAAGATAACGTACCAAGGATACTTGTTCGTGCAGCGATAGCTGTGGTTTTGTAACTTGCAATAGTTGTTGAAGTAACTGATGCAGTCGTCACTGCGCCGTCAAGTGCAGAAATGACATTGTCGAGCGTATTTTTAATCTCGATCATTTCTGTTTCTAAAGTATCAATTTCTGATAGAACTTGTGCGGTTGATAGGATTGAAACATCTCCTGAAGCCGCAGCATGGCGATTGATAGTGCTTTCCAAGATAAAGCGCCCATGTTCGGCTGCTGTTGCTTGAGAGCTATTTGTTGAAACAAAAGTAAGCTTTGGGTTTGCTCCGTCAGGGTTGTTAAAGAAAACATCAATACCACCTGAAAAAGCTGCATCACTTGCAGCGTAGGCACTGAGTAACGTATTGCGGGCTGAAGCTGTTGCTTCATTCATACCTTGCAGTGCACTTGCAGTATTTGCTTTGAGTACTGCTAGTTGTTCGTCACGAGTACCACCGGACACTTTACTAAAATTTGCGGTAGCCTGTGCGACACTCGCTTGGGCCTGCGCAACGCTTGCCCGTTCGGATGCATTCTCGATTGATGCGATAATAGTCCCAGCTCGCACACGTTGACCAACCGTCGCGTTCACACTCGTTATAACACCTGCTCGTTGTGCGCGAAGATCACCTTGTGTTTGAGATTTTACCTCCCCTGTAGTTTCAAGGACAGATTCAAGCTGAGATACAAGACCAGCGGGTGCAGTTGTTACCTGTCGCGCAACAACTGTTCTTTCTGAATCATCCTCTCCAGTAAACAAGCTCTTGGTTACACCAAATCCTAAAAAGATAACGACAATAAGAAGTGCGATTCCAGTTCGTTTTGTAGAGTACCGGCTTACAAAAGCCCGGGTGCGTGGCATTGGCATTGCGGTATAAGCAGAAATGATTACGTGACCAAGGTCACCTAGCTTTCGTCGCAGAGTTGAGAATGAAATCATATAGTTTGTATAGTTGTAATTATTATTTGTGCCCTATAATGCGTTTAATTATATATATCGTCAAGGTATCGTTGCGCTGTGTAGCTTTTTCTATACAATGGTTGGAATACACATAAAAGCGAACTAATAATACACTATGTTTAAAAATTTTCTCGTAAAAAAGTTGATGAAATCACAACTTAAAAATATGCCTAAGGATCAGGCTGACATGATTGGTGCAATGATTGAAAAAAATCCAGAGCTCTTTATGAAAATTGCAAAAGAAGCACAACAACTTGTAAAAGGTGGGAAGGATCAGATGGCAGCTATGATGGAGGTCAGTAAAAAGTACCAAAAGGAGCTCCAGCAGTTGATGTAATTATTTGACAGATACCCGCAAATGTCCTTTGTTGGAAAACTGTGTTGACAATTTTTTCCCATTTGATATCTTATCGGAACGGTAGTCAGCTTGCTGATTGCCGTACTGGTGACTACTTCAAGTCTTCGGACTCGAAATGGCCACCATGTAGGTCGACTCTTCGGAGTTGATCTACATGGTGTCCGTTTCAATCTTTTGACCTTCGGGGATAGGGAAAGAAATGAACACCAATGAAAAATGTCTACTTCGGTAGGCGTTTTTCATATCTGAGTAAATAATTACAAAAAGCCGCATATATGCGGCTTTTTCTATTGCAACATAGGTATATTTATGCAACTATCAAGCAAGTTTGTACTTTTTGTTCAACTAGTCTAGTCATGAAAGGGAGACTAATAATGGCTACGGTTGCAAAACTTGAATCGACTGAAGAAGACTTCAGTCCAAATACTATTTACCCTGTGACGCTGAACCAAATTCTTCCATTTCCGGACCAGCCTCGGCAACATTTTGACGAACAAGGCATCAAGGATTTGGCAGAAAGTATTCAGGAAAAAGGCCAGCAAACGCCCGTCGTTCTCTGCAAGAACCCCAGTTATCCTGAACATTTTATGCTCGTCGGGGGTGAAAGACGCTTTCGGGCGTTCACTCTCATAAGTCAGCTTACTGGGAAAAATCCTGAAGTCCTTGCGGTGTTTAAGCCGTTCGAAAATGGGGAAAATCATTTCCGGATTGCGTTGCTTGATAATCACCACAGAAAAGGTCTTTGCGAACTTGATGAAGCACATGCATTCGCGAAACTTCATCATAAATTTGGCGACACAATTGCACGTATCGCCAAAGACATGGGAAAGTCAGTTTCCCATGTTAACCAATACATTCTGGTTGCCGGCCTCCCTGAGGAGGTAAAGGAACTGATGAATCCAAATCTTCCCAGAATCGAAAGGCTCAACATAAGTGCGGCAATAAAGATTGCACAAGGGGTTCCTAAGAGCAATCCCGATCTGCGTATTGAACTTGCCAGGGAATCTGTGGAAAGAAGTCTGCCGGTAGTTGAGGTTAGTGCATTCGTCGAAAGGAGAACTGAGCAAGCCGGATACCGCATTGGTGGAAGCAGAAGAAAACCTTCTGATGATTATAAGGCGCTTCTGGGGTTTTTCGGGAGAACAAAAACCCAGCTTAAGCGTCACTGTGCGCATCCAAATATCGAAGCGCTATTCCTAAAACGAGACGATCCTGCAGCTGATAAAAAAGCAGCTCTGGAGAGTATCGATTCCGTTGTGCGACAACTGGAATCACTTCGTCGCAAAATTGCAGGCGATGAAACGTAGACAACCAATGAGACAACAAAACTGGGCAAGACGTTACGACGTCTTGCCCAGTCTTTTTATTGACAATAAACGAAACCTGCGGTTAACTCACGTATAGTATTGTTCCTAACCAACCAACAAAGGAGAGGTTCTATGAAAATTCTCTGTGTAGGTGTTGATGAGACTACGCTAGAATTCTTGAGAGCACATGGATTCGCGATCGAGGAGGGATCGGACATTGAAACTGCTGAAGATCTCGATCCTTACTTGCTGGGTCTTGAATCTGCTGCTGGCCTTGTAGACGTTGAGGCAAGTGGTCTTGGAATTTTCTTTCCACGATCAGTTCGCAATGCAAGAAACACCACGCCACTTGTCGGAATCGCATCGGTCAACAAAGACGAAGCATGGTCAGAAACATGTGCCGAATTTTTGGAAATCGGGGGAGACTATTTGGTCAAACGGCCGGTAAGTCCGCGAGAAGTAATTGCTGCCCTAAGTTCGAGCATACGCCGATCAAACAACGGCTTGCATGACATCGTCTTCTGCGAACTGCAGGATCCTAAATTGGGAGATCTTACTCTCAAGATCAATACAACGACGAGCAGAGTGTATGTCGATGATAAAGAGATCCTTCTTACTGGCAAAGAAAGAAGCTGTATTCGTACGCTTGCTTTGGCCGTAGACAGAGTGCTTTCAAAAGAGCAGATTCTCAACAGCATGTACGCCCTCGAAATTGATGAGCCGGAATTAAAAATTATCGACGTCTTCATGTGCAAGATTCGTAAAAAACTGGCAGAAGTCGATCCACGTGCCAGCATTTTTATTCAGACAATTTGGGGTCGAGGCTACTCTTTGGTAAGCCTGCTTGCCCTAAACAACTCTGAACAAAAGGCTGTGTGACAAAATGGACCCGGAGCATCGAAATGCACCGGGTCCTTTTTTAATGACGACGCGTCACGCGAAGCCCTTTCACACCGTCTTTTTGTAAGGTAGTTCGCCACTCGATAAGCGTGTTCGCGTCGACATCGTACTTTTTTTCTAGTCTCTCAAAAGAAAGGATGCCTAGATCGACAGCTCTCACAATCATCGCCTTACGTCCAGGTGTCCAGCGAGTTATGGTCGGAGGAAGATCTTCTTCCCTCAAAATGGAATTGCCCTCAGCATCATACAGAGTTCCACTCACAGTTATCTCCTTTACCTGTTCAAGTGCCTAATTTGAGTATATGATAGGCCATATATTTTGTCCATATTACCCATTGCTCAAAATAGAAATAATATATGTCACTTTCCATAGGTATCGTAGGACTTCCAAACGTCGGTAAATCGACGCTTTTTAATGCACTCACGAAGAAGTCAGTTACCGCAGCAAACTTTCCTTTTTGTACTATCGATCCCTCAGTTGGTGTAGTTGCAGTACCAGACGCACGTCTCAATCAACTTGCAGAAATGTCGAAATCAGAAAAAACTCTACCCGCCATCGTTGAGTTTGTTGATATAGCGGGACTCGTCAAAGGAGCATCTGAAGGTGAGGGGCTTGGAAACCAATTCCTCGCTAACATCCGTGAGGTAGATGCAATTGCGCAAGTTGTACGTGTTTTTGATGATGAGGATATTACGCATGTACACGGAGCAGTGGATCCTATACATGATATAGATATTATAAATCTTGAGCTTGTTCTTGCAGATACCCAAACTGTGGCAAAACGTCTAGGCACTATTGAGAAAGATGTTAAAGCTGGGAACAAAGAAGCTGCAATTCTAAAAAGTGCATTAGAGAAATTGCTCGTAACTCTTGAGTCAGGAAAACTTGCGAGTGTCACTCGACTGGATGAGAAAGAACTTGTACAGGTAAAAGGCTTGCAACTGCTGACAATGAAGCCCTTTATGTATATCTTAAACAAAAAAAGCTCCGGATTTAATGTCCATGAACAACCAGATGAACGTGGTGTTCAGCTAAAAAGTTTCCTTGAAGACGCAGGGGTATACTGGGTAGAAGTCGATGCAAGCGTTGAAGACGAACTAAAAGATGTGCACGGGGATGACGCACAAGAATTTAGACGTGAGTTTGGAATTCTACAAAGTGGAGTAGATGAGCTTATAAAAACTGGGTATTCGCTCTTAAACTTAATTTCATTCTTCACCACAGGCGAAAAAGAAACACGTGCATGGACAATTAAGAAGGGGAGTACAGCACCAACTGCTGCTGGAGTTATTCACACTGATTTTGAAACAAAATTTATTCGTGCAGAAACTATTTCGTGGGAAGAACTTCTTAACGCTGGTTCGTGGAGTGCAGCAAAAGGAAACGGGAAAGTGCGTACAGAAGGTAAAGAATATATCGTACAAGATGGTGACGTGATGGAGTTTTTGCATAGTTAATTGACTTCAATTATACGCCCATTCATGTACTATATTAGTATTAACGTACTAACATAATTATTTATGAATGAAAAAGCAAAAGTGACACCCAAAGATTTCTTCTTCTGGGCTGGAGCCATGGTCACCTTATACTTCTCGATAGGAAGTTTTATTACACTATCGTTTGAATATATCGACCGTCTCGTGGGCGAAGGTGGTGTTGTTGGTTATGATCCATATTCAAGTGGTATTCGTCTCGCAATCGCAAGCCTCATCGTCCTTTTCCCTGTATTTATTACCTTAACTCGTTTACTACAGAAGGACATTCGTGTTCATCCCGAAAAGAGCGACCTTTGGGTACGCCGATGGTTAATCGTATTAACGATTTTCGGCGCTGCTGTAGCGCTTATTGTTGACCTCATCGTTCTTCTAAACGCATTCTTAGGCGGAGAAGAACTAACCGCAGCATTCTTACTTAAGATTCTCACGGTTCTTATAGTGTTCGGTGGAGTGTTCTACTACTACGTACAAGCAATTCGTGGTGTATGGGTAGAAAAAGAGAAACTTTCGAAAATGATTGGTGCTGGAGTCTCAGGATTGCTCGTTATATTCATCATCCTTGGTTTCTTTATAATGGGTTCTCCTGCAGCGCAACGAGAATTTCGTAACGATGACCAAAGAATAAATGATCTCAGTAGCATCCAATCACAAGTAACAAACTATTATCGCGCAACAGAACGACTACCGGATACACTTGAAGATCTCAAAGACCCACTAGTTGGTGGGTACATTAGTTCCGACCCACAAACAGATGAGGATTATGAGTATGAAAAGACAGGAGCGCTTACATTTGAGCTCTGCGCAACATTTGAGCGGGCATTGCCAGAAATCGATGAAACAGGCGGGCAAAGTAATGACTGGCGCATTCAAGACTTAAAACGAACAGCGGAAGATTGGGCACACGGTGAAGGTCGCACGTGCTTTGAGCGCACAATCGACCCAGAACTTATAAAGCCCTATCCAGAACAGGGAGAAATCCTTCGATTCTAAGACGCTCCTCTTCACGAAGAAAAACAGCCGCTTTCACGGCTGTTTTTCTTTTCCAAATAAGAACCTATGCTACTATTAGCCTCATGCGAAAATACGATTATGCCAAAATTGAAGCGAAATGGCAGAAACAGTGGGAAGCTTTAAAAAGCAACACTATTGATAAAGACGATGCATCGAAAGAAAAATTTTACCTCCTCGACATGTTTCCGTATCCATCAGGTGACGGATTACACATGGGGCACACTGAGGCCTACACCGCTAATGATATATTCTCGCGTTATAAAAAAGCGCAAGGTTTTAACGTGCTTCATGCAACCGGCTTTGATTCTTTCGGGCTACCGGCTGAGAATTATGCAATAAAAACTGGTACACATCCAAAAGAAACGACCAAAACGAATGCAAAGAACTTTGTACGGCAATGGAAAGCGCTTGGTATCAACTATGATTATGATGACGCAATCTTTACTTCAGATTCAAGTTACTATAAGTGGACTCAGTGGTTGTTCTTACAATTTTTTAAGAATGATTTAGTATACAAAAAAACGACGATAGTAAACTGGTGCGAATCATGCAAAACGGTGCTTGCGAATGAGCAAGTAGAAAACGGTGCATGTGAGCGGTGTAAGAATGACGTGATACAAAAACCAATTCCAAGCTGGTTTTTCAAAACAACTGAATTTGCAGAAGATCTAATTACCGGGCATGAAAAAATAGATTGGCCTGAAGCGACACGAAAAAATCAAATAAATTGGATAGGGAAAAGCGAGGGTGCGGAGCTCACGTTTACTATAAAAGAACGAGAAGAAAGAATTGCCGTATTTACCACACGTCCTGATACACTCTTTGGTGCAACGTATGTGGTTCTTGCTCCTGAACATCCTCTTATCGATATATGGACATCCAACGTCCATATATTGGAGAATATGGAAGAGGTAAAGAAGTATGTTGAAAGTGCTCAAAAAAAGACTGATCTAGAACGAACAGTAAATACAAAGGAAAAGACAGGTGTGGAGTTAAAGGGGGTTAAAGCTATTAACCCTGCAAATCAAGAGGAGATTCCTATATACATTGCAGACTATGTGCTTGCACAATACGGAACTGGGGCAATTATGGCAGTTCCGGCTCACGACACTCGAGATGCTGAATTCGCGACAACTAGAGACCTTCCTGCACTAAGAGTTATCACGGGAGGAGAAACTGGCAAGACAAATCCAGTTGAAAAAAATAAGAAAATTGTAGTTACTGATTCTGCTAAGGTAGCCATAGAAGTAAAGCTAAACGTGTACTCTGGAGAAGGGGAATTGGTTAATTCAGGAGAATTCGACGGCCTTACTTCAGGCGAGGCAAAGCAAAAAATTACTGAAAAAGTTGGAGGAGTAATGAAAACCACCTATAAGCTGCGTGATTGGTCAATCTCTCGACAACGCTACTGGGGGACTCCTATCCCTATTGTGTACGACCCTGAGGGTACTGCTCATCCTGTACCAGAAGAACATCTACCATGGATACTTCCAGAGGATGTTGATTTTGTGCCCACTGGCGAAGCACCACTTGCAAAGTCAAAGGAACTACAAGAGAGAACTGAAAAAATATTCGGAAAAGGATGGGCGCCAGAAGTAGACACTATGGATACCTTCGTGTGTTCCTCATGGTATTACTTACGCTATCCAGACCCTTTTAACGAAGAAGAATTTTGCAGTGAGAAGCGCTTGAAACATTGGCTACCTGTTGATCTCTACATTGGAGGCGCAGAGCATACGTATTTACATCTCATGTACGCTCGTTTCTTTACGAAGGCACTAAACAAAATAGGACTTTTGGATTTTGATGAACCATTCCTAAAGATGCGTCATCAAGGAATGGTCCTTGATGAGCACGGTGTAAAGATGAGTAAATCGAAGGGGAATATCGTAAACCCAGATGACATGGTCAAAAGGTTCGGTGCTGACGCTGTTCGTATGTATATGATGTTTGCCGCACCGTTAGCCGATGAAGTTATCTGGAATGAAAATGGAATAGTAGGAACCGCTCGTTTCCTTGAACGGTTTTGGAAATTACAAGAATCACTTGTTGAGACATCCTCGAGAGAATCAGAGCGCGCGGTACATAAACTTATCCGTAAGGTGGGAGCTGATATCGAAGATTTGAAATTCAATACAGCTATAGCTGCGTTTATGTCATTCCTTAATACAATTGAACGGACAAGTATCAGTAAAAAAGAATACGCGACGGTTATACGCCTTCTTGCACCATTTGCACCACATATATCTGAGGAGCTCTGGGAGGCAACTAGTGATTCGAAAGAATCAGTTCATACGCAACCATGGCCACACTACGATACAGAGCTTGTGACTGATGAGAATGTGAATATTGTAGTACAAGTAAACGGAAAACTTCGTGGACACGTGCAGGTTCGAACAGATACACCTGAAGAGGGTGTGATTGTAGCCATACGAACTGACGAGAAATTGTCATCGTACTTAGAATCTGAACCAAAGAAAATTATCTACGTTCCTAATAGGCTAATTAATTTAGTAGTCTAGAGAAATGTTTGACAAATATGTGATTACGTGGTTTTATGGTCTGACGTAGATATTTTTGCTCGCAAGGGCGCGCTCGAAATGGATTTGACGTGACAGCATTGTCGTGATAAAACTGTTCTACACAAAGAGATTCAAATTATGGATACTATAAAAATTACATTCAAACCAAAGCAAATTTCAACGCGTTTGGTAAAAGTCATTGATAACGACCGCGCACGTGATGTGCTTATGCGTCGTTACGGTTTAACTGATACGGGCGATATAGAAACACTCGAATCTGTTGGGCAATCATATGGCATCACACGTGAGCGAGTTCGCCAAATTGAAAATCACGCCCTTAAGAGCATTCAAAAATCAAAAGATTACCAGGAGCTGGCAGAAGCGTTTACTGAACTTGCACAAACAATTGATCAACTTGGAGGCATTGCACCTCAAGAAGAACTTTTGAGTCACCTCAGTGCGAAACCAGCAGAACAAAACGATATTCTTTTCCTTCTACATGTTGGAGACGCATTTAATAAAAAGAAAGAAGGTGGAGACTTTGTACACCACTGGTTCCTCGATGAAACTCAGGCAAAAATCATTCGTGATGCCACCCAGAACCTCTACGGAACACTTGCCGATACTGTTGTCCTTCCAGAAGAAGAAATCATTTCTCGTTACAAAAGCGAACTAGCAAAAGCACAAGTTGCACAAGATAACGCAGAGACTCTTTTACGATGGCTTTCTCTATCAAAAAAAATTGCTCGTAACCCGCTTGGCGAATGGGGTCGTGCATCATCACCGTCAGTTCGCGTAAAAGGAATGCGTGATTTTGCATACCTAACCTTAAAGCGACATGGTTCACCTATGCACTTCTCAGAAGTTGCTCAGCAAGTAGAAGAACTCTTCGGACGCAAAGCGCACGTTGCAACAACACACAATGAACTTATCAAAGACCCGCGATTTGTACTTGTGGGACGTGGCTTGTACGCACTTGCAGAATGGGGGTACTCAAAGGGCGTTGTAAAAGATGTTATTCGTGACCTGCTTAAAGAACACGGGGCGCTTACTAAGAAAGAAATTATTGACCGAGTAAAACGTGAACGATACGTGAAAGACAACACCATTGCCGTGAATCTACAAGATACCGATACGTTTGTACACCAAAAGGACGGTCGTTACGCTCTCGTCTAACCACAATATACTTTAAGCTATCTGTAGCCACGCTTAAACGCGTGGTATTATAGAGCGTATTGCTATGATGTCCTTCTTTAAGATTAAAGATACCCATTACCTAGGCATTGCCTACTGGGTCCCACTGCTGTTTCTTTTTATAGTTCTGAGTGTGATTCTTAGTACATTGTACCCGCCACTTATCGTGGCTGTTCTGACATGGATTTTTATATTGGCTCCACTCTGGGCACCTGTAGTTCTTGGTACCATATGGTGGTCGCAGTGGATTAAGTATATCCGAGCAAATTTCATTTCTGCTCAGCCACAAGTACTCTTAGAGATAAAACTTCCTCGACAAATTTTAAAAACACCAAAAGCTATGGAGGCAGTTCTTTCTGGGCTCCATGTTGGTCCTGGAGAAACAACGTTTATATCTCGTTCTTGGGAAGGAAAAGTGCGGCCGTGGTGGTCACTTGAGATTGCTTCAATTGAGGGCAAGATACATTTTTATGTGTGGGCGTGGGAAAAACATCGAGATTTTGTTGAATCACAATTTTATGCACAATACCCAGACATAGAGATTCACGAGGTGGAAGACTATTCTGCAGGTCTAACTTATGACCCAAGCAAAAATAATGTATGGGGAATGGAATATAAACTTGCTAAAGACGATGCCTATCCAATCAAATCATACATAGACTTCGAACTCGACCAAGATCCAAAAAAAGTCGAACATGTTGTTGATCCATTGTCAGGTGTGTTTGAAAAGCTAAGCTCATTAGGACCTGGAGAACAAATGTGGATTCAAATTCTCATTCGACAAAATAAAGGCGCCACTATCGATCATACGTTCGGACGTCGAACTAAATCGTGGAAAGACGAGGCTCAAGAAGAGATTGAAAAAATTTACAAAGACTCAAAGCCGCAGGAAATCGATATCGCTACCGGAGAGATTACTGAAGGGAACTACCCACTCTTAAAACCAGCACAAGTAAACACAATCAAGGCACTCGAACGCAGTGTTGATAAGCAAGGATTCGATGCAGGCATACGGGCGGTGTACATAACAAAGCCAGATGTCTTTAAGGGAAACAAAATTCCTACAAACATAGTTAATCTTTGGAGCACATTCGGTTCTGGCCATTTAAATAAATTCGTTCCGGGTAATACATGGCATGTATCGCTTGATTATCCATGGCAGGATTTTAAAAATATGCGCGCTGCACATTTTTCACACCGTATACTTGATGCGTACCGTCGCAGAAGCCTCTTCCATCCACCCTACGAGCGGCCTCGATTTGTACTCACAACCGAGGAGTTAGCAACTATTTATCATTTCCCAACAGAAGAAACAAAAGCGCCTGGAATCCAACGGATATCATCCACCAAAGGGGATGCGCCAACAAACCTTCCAACATAGTATGTTTGAGCACTATAAAGAAAAACTAAAAATGTCTTTTGAACGTCTGTATGTTCGTTTTATATCACATCACGAGAGTGTAAGTGATGCAGTGTACGATTGGCATGACACACGACTAGACAACTTAAACCGGCGAACATTCGTTATACTCGCAATTGGTTTAATTTTTGTATCTGTACTGTACGTAGAAAGTTTTCATCCAACGGATGATTTTCCTATTGAACAGTACATAACAATTGAAGAAGGGGAAACGTTGCAATCGCTTGCCCAAGTACTAGAAGACGAGGACATCGTACGAAGCGCCCACTGGTTAGAAATTCTTGTTCGGCTCCGTGGTGGACAACATTCAGTTCACGCCGGAGATTATCTGTTTGCAAAGCCAGTCGGAGCGTTTTCGGTAGCACGCATTATTACCACTGGAGCGTACGGTCTTGAGCCAATTAAAATCACTATTCCTGAAGGGGCTACTGTTGCCGATATGGCAATCATTTATGACAGGCGGCTCTTCAAATTCGATGCAGACAAGTTCCTCCGCGATACGAATGATCTTGAAGGCTACCTTTTCCCCGATACGTATCATTTCCTTCCGAATGTTCGTGAAGATGAAGTAATCCGTGTAATGCAAGATACATTCCAATCGCGTATTGCAGAGTTTGAAGACGACCTTGCTGAATCTGAGTATTCGCTTCATGAAATAATTACACTCGCTTCTATTATTGAGAAAGAAGCGTGGAAGCCAAAAGACCAAAAACTTATATCTGGCGTACTACACAATCGTCTCGACGACGGTATGCGCCTTCAGGTGGATGCAACGTTTACATACACGCACGACAAGGGTACCTATGACATAACACTCGCTGAACTCAAAGACGAGGAAAACCCCTACAATACATACGTGCATAAAGGACTCCCACCCGGACCAATTGCGGCAGTTGGTGAATCTGCAATAAGCGCAGCGTTGAGACCAACACCAAGTAGTTTTTATTTCTATCTCGCTGACCGTACTGGAACAACCTACTTCAGCGCAACGTACGCCGAACATCTTGCAAAAAAACGAGTATACGTTGACTAAGTAGAGGTGGTTATATATTCTCCTCATACCTATGAAAAAAGTTTTTGTTGCACTTTCAGGTGGCGTCGATAGTTCAGTTGTCGCTCACATATTACAAAGCCAAGGGTGGGATGTTACCGCGGTTTTTATACGTGTGTGGCAACCTGATTTCATGCCCTGTACCCAAGACGAAGAAGAACGCGCGGCACTTCGTGTCGCAGCATCACTCGGTATACCATTTCGACGCCTTGACCTCTCTGACGAATATAAGAAAGGTGTCGTTGATACAATGATCTCAGAATATCGTGCGGGGCGTACACCAAACCCTGATGTGCTGTGTAATGCTGAGATAAAATTTGGTGCATTTCTTAAATACGCCAAACGTGAAGGAGCTAACAAAATAGCAACAGGTCACCACGCTCGTGTACATACGTCTAATGATACATACACACTCCTACGTGGGGTTGATGAAACTAAAGATCAAGCGTATTTCTTATGGAAACTCACTCAAGAAGAACTGAGTCATACGTTGATGCCAGTTGGTGAAATGTCTAAGACAGACGTTCGAGAATATGCAGAAAAACACGCGCTTCCAAGTGCACACAAACCTGATAGCCAAGGGCTCTGTTTTATTGGTCACGTTGATATGAAAACGTTTCTAAAAAACTTCATCGAAGCAAAGTCAGGACGTGTGCTGGATGAAAACGGAAAAACAATCGGAAATCACGAAGGTATTGAATTCGTTACTCTTGGACAACGAGGGGGGTTCACCATTACAGACAAAGACGCTCATGGTCGCGTGTACTATGTTGTACAAAAAGATGCAGCAGCTAATACAATTACTGTTTCTACCCAACAGAACACTATCGACACAGAAAAGGTGGAGATAAAACTTACCGATACCAACTGGCTTATGCCAATTGTGTCTTCAAAAGAATATACGTGTGAAATTCGCTACCATGGTCTACCTATTGTGTGCACGGTAGAAATAACGGGAGAACATGAAGCACGTGTGCATACAACTACTCCAATCCTCGTAGCAAAAGGACAATCTGTTGTCGTGTATGAAAAGGATGTCTGCTTCGGCGGAGGAGTGGTTGCCTAATTTTATACACGCGAAAAAATGTAATATTTTTCTCTTCGCGTATAATCAGCCTATATGGCTACATTAATTACAAAGATGAACGGTGAGCAAGAACCGTTTAATCCAGAAAAACTAGACCGTTCACTTGCACGCGCTGGAGCCTCAGCAGACATACGCAAAAAGATTGTCCAACACGTAGTCGAGACAATTCATGATGGCATAACGACACAAGAAATTTACCAACATGCTTTCGATTTGCTTCGCACAGAAGAACGACAACCAGTTGCGGCTCGCTATTCAGTAAAACGTGCCGTATTAGATTTAGGGCCTTCTGGATTTCCATTTGAACAGTTTGTGGCTGCAATTTTTGAATCGATGGGATATACGGATGTACAAACAGGAGTTGCTGCACAAGGAAAGTGTGCACCGCACGAAGTTGACGTCATGGCTGAACACCAAGGAAAACGCATTGCCGCTGAAGTAAAATTCCACAACAGCCTTGGTATCAAAACAGATTTAAAAGTAGCTCTCTATGTAAAAGCTAGATTTGATGACCTAACTAATAAGGGACGTGCTGTTGATGAAGGGTGGCTTATTACAAATACACGGTTTACTCGTAATGCAGCGCGCTTTGGAAATTGCAGTAACATGCATTTGTTGGGCTGGGACTACCCGCGAGGTCGTGGACTTGAAGTTCTTATCGACCAAGCGGGGGTACACCCAATTACCGCACTCACTTCTATTAATCAAACAGAGAAACGAGCATTGCTTGATGACAACATTGTCTTATGTCGACAGATGCCAAACACTGATGAAGACATGGCGCGCTATGGGATACATGGGGACAACCAAGAAGCTGTTCGCGAAGAGGTGAATGGGCTTTGCACTATCCCAAAAGTTACACCCATGACAGCACAGTAATTAATCGCTACAATACACATATATGACAAAAATAATTGGAAGCTTTGGGGTAGGATTCGTTCTTGGACTTATTATAATTTTAGGATGGAATGCCTATACTGATGCACGTTTAGAAAAAGCGCCAGGACAGACAACAGCACCAGACTCAATCCCTGCAGAGGCGATTGCCCCTACAATAAACACCCAAGACGGTGACCCAGTAGCAAACGAAGAAATAACTGCAGCTACACCTTCGGAATATATAACAGTAAACGACCAATCTGCTGGGAGTGCAGTAACCGTTAGTTTTGCAACACTTTCAGCAAACGGCTGGATTGTAGTACACGAAGAGAGAAATGGATTTATCGGAAATGCGCTTGGTGCTAAGCGAAAAGATGCCGGTACTCACCAAAATACTGTTATTCCACTTTTGCGTGATACACAGGAGAATACTCGTTACTGGATTGTTCTCTATAGCGATGACGGTGATAAACAGTTTAATCTTTCTACCGATTTTCCACTTCGAAATACTGAAAACGACCCAATTACTAGTTCATTTCAGGCACAATAAGTATGTTCTTCGAATTTGATCCAACTCTTTTCACTATCTTTTTTCAGCTCACCCTTGCCGCAGTGCTCGGGCTCATTCTTGGTGCTGAACGATCTATCGCCGGAAAAAGCGCCGGAATGCGAACATTTGCGCTTGTATCACTTGGTGCCTGTTTGTTTACCGTTATTTCTATTCTTATAACAACAGAATACTTTGGGAAGGTAAACTTTGATCCAATGCGTGTTCCTGCAGCTATTATTACTGGTATTGGATTTATTGGTGCAGGTCTTATTATGTTTCGCCAAAACCTCATGCGCGGATTAACAACAGGTGCAGGTATGTGGATTGCCGCTGGAGTAGGAATGGGAGTTGGCTTTGGCTTATATGCCATCGCAGCATACACAACAGCTTTAACACTCTTCATCTTCACTGCTGTATGGTTTATCGAAGCAAAATTGAAAGTACACTTTGGTCGGCATAATGTAGAACCGATACGCGGTACTGAGGGCGAGACAGAAGAATAGAAAGGTATGTCTTCTTTTTATAAACCTCATCGAAAAACAGATTGGAACTACGGTGGCCCGCGATGGAGATTGTCTCGATCAAAAATAGATCTTTTTGTATCGTGTCCTCGCTGTTTTTATATAGACAACAAATTAGGAACTGCACGTCCTCCAGGCTTTCCATTTAACCTTAACTCAGCAGTTGATGCTCTATTTAAGGTTGAGTTTGATTTGCATCGTAAGGCTCAAACACCACACCCGATTATGGAAGAGTACGGTATCGACGCCGTGCCATTTCAACACGCGGACATAGACGAGTGGCGCGAAAACTTTAAGGGTGTTGCCGTGTTGCATGAGCCAACGGGCTTTACTGTTTCAGGGGCGGTAGACGATGTGTGGGTAAACAAAGAAGAGGAGTTATTCGTTGTTGACTATAAATCAACAAGTAAAGACGAACGCATAGACGCACTCGACCAAGACTGGCATGATGGATACAAACGACAGATGGAGATATACCAGTGGCTGCTTCGACAAAAAGGCTTCACTGTTTCTAACACTGGATATTTTGTGTACGCAAACGCACGAAAAGACAAAGAAA
Source organism: Candidatus Kaiserbacteria bacterium (assembly GCA_017134395.1). Lineage (NCBI taxonomy): Bacteria > Candidatus Kaiseribacteriota > Candidatus Kaiserbacteria bacterium. Next base: position 195,613 of record CP070993.1, read on the forward strand.
TGTTTGATAATCGCCTTGATTTTGAGACAACCCTCATTAGCTACGATGGAAATGATAACTGGATTGAACAAACTCTCGCCAACATACAACTATGTCTTGATGATCCACGGATTCCGAAAGCATCAACTGAATGCGATTACTGCACATACCGTGAAGCAGTTGGGACTGTTGTACTCAAAAACAAAGAAGCCCGCACAAGTACCAACTCACCAAAAGAAATACCGAAACAGAAAAAGAATGATACGCTTTTTTAGTATGACCAAGAATGTTGCATTTTCAGAAAAAGTAAGAGATGTAGTGCGCGCTATACCGAAAGGGGAAGTGCGAACCTATAAAGAAGTAGCGATTGCAGCTGGTTCACCTCATGCTGCACGCGCCGTAGGTACTATAATGCGGAACAACTATCTTGAGGACGTACCGTGTCATCGAGTTATTCGTTCAGATGGTGGTTTAGGTGGCTACAATCGAGGTGGCGTTGCAAAAAAGAAAGAACTTCTTACTCGCGAAGGATTTTATAAAAAATAAACACCACCACAAGAGTACTTCACTATTTCTAAACACTGCGTATTAAGAAAAATGAACGCCTCAATTGACTGAGGCGTTCATTCATTTTGCCCATTAACCACGGTGTTTCCTGCCGTTTTTGTCTCTATACTTTTAAAAGCTTCAAAAACGCTTTTTCGTCTGTGTGAGGACCAATGATTGTCAGGTTTAGGTTCTCTGTTTTAAACAAATCTTTTGCAACCTTGAGCAGTTGTTGTGCCGTGACCGCATCTACTTTTTTATTGAACGCATCGAGGCCACTTTTCTTACCACGCACAAGTGCTGTGTACCCAATAAACTGTGCCTGTGCGTCCGTAGTATCAAGAGACAGGGCGAATGTTCCTTTTACGTACTCTTTTCCTTTTTGTAGCTCTTGTGATGTCACAGCTTTTTTAGTTATCTTCTTCAATTCTTTCACAATCATAGCGATAGCGTCGTGTGCACTGATGTTTGCAACTCCCGCTCGCATGTAAAAACTTCCGACATCACTGTACACATCATTTTCTGCGCGCACGTAGTAGGCAAGCCCTCTCCTTTCACGAACTTCACTAAAAAGCCTACTCGACATACCGCCTCCTAAAATTGCAGCGAGCACTTCGGCTGCTGCTTCATTCGCATGGTCAAACGGATATGAGGGTACTGATATCACAAGGTGTGTTTGGTCGGTTTTCTTCTTTTTTATATTCACGCGAGGTTCATGTTGCTCCTCTTCGTACGGAGCACATTCAGGAGTCTCGCCAACTCTCATGTTCTTAAATAGTTTCTCTGCTTCTTTGAGAACCTGTGTCTTAGAGAAAGAACCAGCAATACACAGTGCTGAGTTACTCGCCACATAGTTTCGATTAAAGTATTCAGTGAACTGCTTTCGTGTAAATGAAAGAATGTTTTTCTTTGGCCCAAGGATAGTTCGCCCCAATGGGTGGTTCGCACCAAACAACGTAATGTCGGCATCATCTAACACTGAGCGCATTGGCATGTCTTCGTACATATTAATCTCTTCGACAACCGCACCTCGTTCTCGTTTTATTTCTTCTGGTGGCAATGTTGGATTCAGGAAAATATCTGAAATAACACTCAACGCAGTACTAATGTGCTTCTTATCTACCTTAGCGTAATACGCAGTGTGATCTTTTGACGTAAACGCATTCATTTGCCCACCAACTGCATCTATCTCTTCTGCTATTATCCGAGCACTCTTTCTGTTCTTTGTGCCTTTAAAAAGCATGTGCTCAAGGAAGTGAGCCATACCGTTTTCTTCTTTTGTCTCATACCGTGAGCCAGTTCCTGTCATCACCATAACGGTTACAGACTCTGAGCCGGTTGAAGGTGCGAGCAATACGCGCATTCCGTTTTTTAGTGTATGTGTTTCAAATTTCATAGTCTGCATAGCATACCTCTTTTGCTCAGATTCACAAAAGTGGTATGCTAGAACAATGTTATTTTGGGGATTAACGCTAGGAATTATTGGAAAAATTTTACTCGGTGCAACGGTCATTATGGTGCACAGTAAGATTACTCACGAGAAACGAATTGACGGGCTTGTCCTTATGGAAATGAAACGAGAAAAGAGGATTGCTCTCTTAGGGATTGCTCTGATGGTTATTGGGTATGTTCTTGAGCTTACTTTCTATGACTTCCTTGGATTTATATCGTTCTAGTGGTACGTTCTTGTAAATAGTGATATGAATGCAAATGATGTTCGAACAAAATATTTAGATTTTTTTGCCGCACGTGGACATGCGATTATTCCGTCTGCTTCCATCGTTCCAGAAAACGATCCTACGACACTTTTCACTGGTAGTGGCATGCAGCCGATGCTTACCTACTTTCTCGGAGAAACACACCCAAAGGGAACACGCATTACCGATTCGCAAAAGTGTTTTCGTGCTGAAGATATTGACGACATAGGCGACAATAGGCATACCACTTTTTTTGAAATGCTTGGAAACTGGTCGCTCGGCGATTATTTCAAGGAAGAACAAATTCCGTGGATTTTTGAATTCTTAGTAGATGAAATAGGACTCGACCCTAAAAATTTATACGTCACTGTATTTAGCGGTGAAGAAAAGAACAACATTCCAAAAGATGAAGAAACCCCAATGCTTTGGAAAAAAGTGTTCGATGAGGCTGGTCTAGATTCAAAGATAGTCGACATGGGATCGCAAGCAGACGGTGCATCAAAAGGAATGCAAGACGGTCGAATATTCTATTACGATTCAAAAGAAAACTGGTGGAGCCGAGCAGGCGTGCCCGATAATATGCCAGTTGGTGAACCCGGAGGACCAGACTCTGAAATGTTTTATGATTTTGGCACTGAACATGACACACGTTTTGGCGAGCATTGCCACCCAGCGTGCGACTGTGGACGATTTATGGAGATTGGAAACTCTGTATTCATGCAGTATGTCAAAAAAGGGGAAGGAGTTTTTGAAGAACTCGAACACAAAAATATAGACTTCGGCGGTGGGCTAGAGCGAATTGTAGCTGCGGCACAAAACATGCCGGACGTATTTCTTGCAGTAAGCTCACTTGCGGATATCATTCGCCACCTCGAAAATGCTAGTGGTAAAAAATACGAAGAAGACGTACGAAGCTTCCGTATCATTGCCGATCATATTCGTGGTGCACTCTTTATGATAGGAGATGGGGTGCGACCATCCAATACAGAGCAAGGATACTTTGCTCGTCGTCTTATTCGTCGGAGTGTTCAATATGCTGATGCGTTAGGCATTGCCGAAGGAACATTAGTTGATGCCGTGAGTATTGTTACCAAGTCCTACGAGGAACACTATCCAGAACTTACAGAAAAAGAGACAGGAATAAAAGAACTCTTTGCTGCTGAAGAAACTAAGTTTCGAAAAACACTGACTAAAGGTATGCGAGAATTCGAAAAACTTGCTGAAACTGGAACCATAACTGGGGAGCAGGCATTCCTTCTCTTTACCACGTATGGATTTCCTATTGAACTCACTCAAGAACTTGCAGAGCAAAAAGGTATCATTGTAGACAGAGATGCCTTCACTACGTTCATGAAGGAACACCAAGCAAAAAGTCGCTCAGGAGCTGAGCAAAAGTTTAAAGGTGGACTTGCTGATCATTCAGAAGCCACAACAATGCTTCATACGACACACCATATTTTACTTCGCGCATTACAGATTGTTCTTGGAGATCACGTGAAGCAGCGGGGAAGTAACATTACAAGTGAACGGCTTCGTATTGATTTCTCCCATGATGAAAAAATGACTGATGAGCAAAAAAGTGAAGTGGAACGGATAGTTAACGAACAAATTGAAGCAGGTGTTCCTGTCATGAAGACAATACTGCCGAAAGAAGAAGCTGAACGGCTTGGAGCTCAAAAGGAATTCGGCCAAAAGTATCCAGACATGGTTAACGTCTATTCTGTTGGACCCAAAGATGCCACTGAGGGCGACCCAAAAATTGAACAAGCATACTCGCTTGAATTTTGTGGAGGACCACATGTTACAAACACAGGGAACATCACCGGGGTATTTCGTATCCAAAAAGAGCAAGCATCTTCAGCAGGAGTACGTCGCATTAAGGGAGTACTTGAATAACCTTTACACAGAGCCTACGTGTCGCTCTACCGAAGCATTGCTATACTAATAGATATGGATGTTCTTTCACTCTTGCAGAAAAAAACATACTCACTTGTTTTTGATATCGGCAGTGCAACGGTTGGTGTTGCAATAGCGAGGTATTCAAAAGGTAAACCTATACACATACTGTTTACGCACAGAGAACTCATACAGTACGGTGAGACACAAGGTGCTACTGCATTGGGAAACTACCTTGCAGATACTATTGAAAAGGCTGGGAGCAAGGCACTCGAAGCATTAGGTACATTAGGTGATCGAGATATTTCGTACTCTCTGTACGCCTTTGCTCACGCTCCATGGGCACACACACGTGCGCAACACGTTGAAGGAAATCTCCAAAGTGAAGTCCCAATTACCAAAGAATTGCTGCAACAATTTATGGCAAAAAAAATGCCTGTTTCGAAAGTCCAAGGGAGGACGCAACTCGAAAGACATATAACCAAGATTACCCTGAATGGATATCCGACACTCGATCCGTACGGAAAAAAAGCAACACACATTGCAATAACTGCACTGGAAAGCGATGTGTCAGATGTTGTCCACAATTCAATATCTAATGCATTTCAAAATGTATTTCCAAATCATCGTGTGAGTCTGGACTCTTTTCTTTTTGCCGCCACTCACTTACGAGAGTTTTTTGAGAAATCAGATACCTATACAATGATGGATATAAGTGGTGAATATACTTCCTTGAGCATCATTCGCGACGACACTATTGCTGCAAGTACCTGGGCTGGATTTGGGACCGAGTATCTTATACGGTCATTGCTTACCGGAGAAAAAACTGATAGGCAAAGTGTCGTATCAGAACTCGCTATGTACATTGATAATACATGTACCCCATCTCAGTGCAGAAAAATTGAAACTGCGCTTGTAAGCACTGAACAGGAGTGGGTAAAAGCATTCGGTGATGCTTGCGCAACTTTGAGCAAGCACTCCCGAATTCCAACCCGAGTATATATATCAGTTGATACTCGTTATGGAAAATGGTTTAAGACAGTTATTGAAAAAATTGATTTTGCTCATTTCACCATTACCGGGAAGCCTCTTCAAGCACATATTTTAAACCTTGATAGGACACAAAAGCCCATAAAATATAAAGAGGGAGTGAAACAAGATACTGTATTGGCTTTAGGGGTGTTGTTTGTGGATAAATAGGCACTTTTGGATGACGTGTTTATCGTTTTTATTGGTATACTAAACAGATATGGGAAGAGCTATTTTTGATGATATCAAACCACCAGAGGAAAGTGGTAACAACGATGACACTGCCTCAGCTGCAGACCACTCAATACGAAACGTAGCACCTCTGGAAACACAAGAGCGAGAAACTCGACGTGCAAAGCGCGCAGAGCGCCGAAGAGTTCCTGAAGTGTTTGAAGGAACTACTGCAAAAAAACGATCAAGTGCACGTGGGATTATTACAAAGTATGGTGTATGGGCATTAGCTGTTGTAGTTCTTGCATTAGCACTGTCAGTTGTTGGCTTTGTCTTTATTGGTAAAACAACGATAGACATCGTACCTCAACAAGATGCTGTAACTCTTTCATCAAACATTGTGTACACGGCATATAAAGATGCTGAGGATGGGGAATTACAATATGCAGTTATCACACACACTACAGAGGCAACCGAAACAATTACCGCAACAGGCAGCGAGACAGTAGAAGAAAAGGCGTCAGGTAAAATAATTGTTTACAACAACCATAGCTCAGCATCGCAACGCCTCATTAAAAACACTCGCTTTGAAGCGCTAAACGGTGAGATTTATCGAGTACGAAACTCAATAGTCGTTCCGGGTAAGAAAAGCGATGGAACTCCAGGAACTATCGAAATAACAGTTCATGCGGACAAGGCAGGTGAGGGTCAAAATATTACTGCGATTGGTTCAAAGTTTACTATTCCAGGCCTTAAGGGCGATCCACGATACGATACATTTCATGCAGAATTAAGTGCTCCAATCATAGGAGGTTTTGTCGGAGAACGTGCAATTGTAGATGAGGATGTTCTTAACGCAACACAGACAAAACTGCGAGGACAATTAAGGGACGCGGCACTGGCAACAACGCAAGAGCGTATATCAGACACTATGGTGTTCTTTGGAGAAAACTCTCTTTTTACTTCTTTCGAATCAGCACCGGTAACATATACGAATGATAACGAAGCACTCGTTCGAGAAATTATGTACACTCATGCAGTAGTCTTTAACGAAAACGAACTCGCCCGTATGCTTGCATCCGCTGCACTTGCAACGCCAAACGACGGGGAGATATTGATCGACAACCCTGATGATCTTTCTATGACTATCGTTAACAAGGATGGTGTCGACATACAAAATGATGCACTTATACAATTCACTTTCGAAGGGAGAGCTGCTCTAACATGGCAGGTGGATACAGAATCACTAAAGCAAGATCTTGTTGGCAAAAACAGTGAAGCCTTAAATACTGTTATGAGTGGATATCCCGGAATAAAGAGTGCACAAGCAACAATTAGACCATTTTGGAAGAGTGAATTCCCATCAGAAACGGCTGGAATATCAGTCGAACTACACCCGGTAAACTAATTCTTAGTAGTATTTTCTCTATTTTTAGCACATCTCGTCTGACTGGCGCAGATGCCAAAATAATCTAGCTTTACTCTTTATCCACAATACGGCAGAAGGGCTTGTCAAAATGAGTACATTCTGTTACGATAGCGCAGCACTGTGAGTGAAGATACCAATGAAAACAAAGATATTGTAGAGGGAGTTGTCGTAGAGGCACTGCCGAACGCACTTTTTCGTATTGAACTCAAGAACGGTGAAGAGGTAATTTCTTACCTTGCAGGTAAGATGCGTTTGCATCGAATCAAAGTTTTACTCGGTGATACAGTTCAAGTCAAAGTTGATCCGTACGGTGGTAGAGGAAGAATCGTGAGACGTGGTTAATCGTCCACATTTTTTAATTATATGAAGGTTAAAAGTTCAGTAAAAACACTCTGTAAAGAATGCAAGCACGTTCGCCGTCGTGGACGCCTTTTTGTCATTTGTAGCAACCCACGACATAAACAACGACAAGGTTAATTTTTAATATACTATGCGAATATCTGGTATCACAATCCCTGACTCAAAGCGTCTCGAAATCGGCCTCACCGAAGTTTTTGGTATTGGACGCGTTCGCGCAGAACGAATTCTTACTGAAGCAAAAGTTGATTTCGGAAAGAAACCTACAGAATTAAGCGCAGATGAGGAAAGCAAAATCTCGGAATTAGTAACTGCACACAACATTGAAGGGGAACTGAGACGCGATATCAGTGGAAATATAAAGCGTTTGAAGGACATAAAAAGCTACCGAGGTGAACGACACTCACGTAACTTACCTTCACGAGGACAACGAACAAAGACAAACTCGCGTAGTGTTCGAGGAAACGTTCGAAAAACTATGACGAGTGGTCGCCGTAAAGTAGATAAGAAATAATATGGGTAAGAAACGAATTGTTAAAAAGTCAGGTGGTACTGTAAACAAGGGATTGCGATCTCGAGCACTCGGAAACTCACCGAAGCGAAAAATGCTTTCTGGTATTTTGTACGTTCAAGCAACATACAACAACACGAAAGTACAGCTTACTGATGGAGAGGGTAACTCTGTTATGTGGTCATCTTCAGGCGCACTTGGTTTTGCAGGAGCAAAAAAGGGAACTCCTTTTGCAGCTGCGAAAGTAGGTGAACTTATTGCTGAAAAGGCACAGACAATGGGATTGAAATCAGTAGACGCTATCATTAAAGGAGTTGGCGCAGGACGTGAATCAGCTCTTCGGGCGTTCGCCGGAAAAGGTATCGACATTACTAGTATCTCAGACCAGACACCTGTTCCATTTAACGGTCCTCGTCAACGTCGTCCACGCCGTGTCTAATACACAATATTTTTATGTTATCTAAACCAAAATACAAAATCTGTAAACGTCTCGGTAATGGAGTTTACGAGAAATGTCAGACAGAAAAATTTGCTCTTTCTGAAGCTCGTGTAAAGAAAACCTTTAAACGAAGAAAAAACTTAAGTGACTTTGGACGTCAGTTACTTGAAAAGCAAAAAGTACGATATGCCTACGGAATTACTGAGAAACAACTTCGGAAGTATGTAGAAAGTGCAGTACGAACGAAGGAACCAGCAGCAGAACTTTTCAAAGGACTAGAAACTCGATTAGATAACACAGTATACCGATTAGGATTCGCGCCAACACGTCGCGCAGCGCGACAAATGGTTAGTCATGGTCATGTTACCGTAAACGACAAGAAGATGACCGTTCCGTCACACATTGTAAAAACAGGTGACACAATCTCAGTTCGAGAAGCAAGCAAGATAAAACCTTTGTTTGTTGGAAACATGGATACTATTACTAAACACACGGCACCAAAGTGGCTTGCGGCAGACTCGAAGAAGCTTACTTCATCAGTTAAGGCAGCGCCGGAATACAGTGCCACAGATTCAATCTTTGATTTCCCAGCCGTATTCGAGTTCTACAGTCGATAATATTAATTCATTAGTAATTTTAAACCTATTTGTATGTCAGATCACCAAGTAACAGTCCCCTCAAAACCACGCGTTATAGATGAAAAGGATTTCGCAGGTACTTACGAAATCAATGGTTTATACCCCGGCTACGGGCACACACTCGGCAACTCCCTTCGCCGAATCATTCTTTCATCACTTCCAGGTGCTGCTATTACGCATGTAAAGATTGATGGTGTTTCTCATGAATTCTCAACTATTGAAGGAGTTTCAGAAGACACAGTAATGCTTTTACTTAACCTTAAACGTGTACGAATTAAGATGCTTACTGAAGAACCGCAGGTTTTACGGTTACGTGTAAAAGGTCCAAAATCAGTTACTGCTGCGGACTTTGAAGTTCCTGGCCAAGTTGAAATTTTAAACCCAGAACAACATATTGCCGAAGTATCAGGAAAAATAGACTTCGATGTTGAAGTGACTGTCGAGAGAGGTTTGGGATACGTTGCAAAGGAAGTACATCAGAAGGAGAGAGTAGACATTGGAAGTATCGCACTTGATGCAATTTTCTCACCAATCCGGCGAGTTAATTACGAAGTCGAGAATATGCGTGTCGGTGATCGTACAGACTTCAACCGATTGCGTGTATTCATCGAAACTGATGGAACAATTACTCCACGAGAAGCGCTTGAAGATTCAATCGCAACTATGATCCATCAACTTAAGGCGGTGATTGGTTTCCAAGAAGAGACTGAAACACCAGTTGAAGAAACACCGGCTAAAGAAGAAGAGGAATCGGAGCCAGTGGAGGACAAGAAAGAAGCTGACAAGGAATCTTTCAAGACTCGGATTACTGAACTCGAACTTTCTCCTCGCGTTGAAAGCTCACTTGATGAATCTGGAATCCGTACTGTTGGAGGTCTTGCACGAAAGCACGAAGAAGACATCCTTGCCATCGAAGGGCTTGGTCAGAAGGGATTGCAGGAAATTAAACGATCATTATCTAATCTTGGAATTACACTTCGCAGCTAATCTGTGTTAGAGTATCGCAGCTCATGAAGCATCATAAATCACAACGTAAATTTGGCCGAGTACGGAAAGTCCGTGTTGCTCTTTTGCGTAGCCTCGTACGAAGTTTGGTACTACACGAACGTATCGAAACAACTATTGCAAAGGCTCGTGAATTACGACCACAGGTTGAGAAGCTTATTACCGTGGCACAGAAAGATACACTTGCGTCACGTCGTTTAATAGCAGCACGTCTTGGAAACGATACGGAAGTATCAAAGAAACTGCACGAGGTATTGGCACCACGTTACAAGGAGCGTCCGGGAGGATACACACGTATTAGCAAACTGGGAACATTTGAAGACGCAAAGCGAGACAAGGCAATCATAGAATTTGTATAATATGACTGACAATATGACCAAAAAGCGAGAACATACTATCGATGCAAAAGGAAAGCGACTTGGTCGCCTTGCTTCATCAGTGGCGCATATTCTCCTCGGGAAAGATTCTACGGATTTTGCAAAAAACATTATTGCACCAGTTACAGTAACAGTAGAGAATGTTGATGCACTTGAAATCACCGAAAAAAAGCGAGAAACAAAGATATATGATCGCTACTCTGGATACCACGGTGGTCGCACAGAAGAGACTCTTGAAGAATTGATCGCAAAGAAGGGTGTTGCAGAAGCTTTAAAGAAAGCGGTATACAACATGCTTCCCGGCAATCGTCTTCGTAAGGAGCGAATGAAAAATTTGATAATTAAGTAATATGGCTAAAGACGAAAAATACATTGAAGCAGTAGGGCGACGAAAAACGGCAACAGCTCGTATTCGTTTATTCCCTGCAGCTAAAACAACGTACGTTGTGAACGACAAGAAAGCTGATGAATACTTCCCAACAGCTCACCTGCAAAAGATTATAAAAGATGCATTTGTTGTAGCTGAAGGAGTTGCCTTTAAGGTAAGTGCTAAGGTGATGGGAGGTGGTGTCCCAGCTCAAGCTGAAGCAATCCGTCTTGGTATTGCACGAGCACTTGTGAAAGACGACCAGATGCGACGAAAAGAGCTCAAAGCAGCTGGATACCTAAAACGAGATCCTCGTATGAAGGAACGAAAGAAGTTTGGACTTCGTGGAGCACGGCGTGCTCCGCAGTGGTCAAAACGTTAAAAGAAAAGCGACACGAAGGTGTCGCTTTTTGCATTTGTGCTATATAATCACGCCAATGAAAAAGGAAGAAGAAACAACTGAAGAAATTGTCTACGAAGAAGATCAGGGCGCTGAACTTGTAAAGAAGCTTCGTGCCAAATTAAAGAAATGCGAGCAAGAGAAGAAAGAATATCTCGATGGCTGGCAACGCCTAAAAGCTGACACAGTAAATGCTCAGAAGAATCAGAAACAAGGTTTGGAATTATCTCAGAAACGTATAGTGCAAAATTTCGTTCAGGAATTGCTCCCAGCACTAGACAGTTTTGATATCGCAACACAAAGCGGTGCGTGGGAAAAGGTAGACGTCGTGTGGAGACAAGGTATTGAGTATGTACACGCGCAGCTTTTAACTAGTCTAGAAAACAGTGGGGTTGAAAACTATGGTGTAGTAGGTGATACATTTGACCCAGCACTCCATGAAGCTGGAGGACACGCTGAAGGGGGGGAGAGTGATATCATTGCGCGTGTTGAACGACGTGGATACAAAATGGGAGATACTGTTATTCGCCCTGCACAAGTTGTGGTATACAATTAGAAAAATATCCTGTCAAGATTGCTGCACGTCACACTTGTAGCTACAATGTAGCCACAATGTCTGTTAGAAAGCATTACATTATTATTGGTAATAGGCGACATGGGTACACACTCTATCCCGCACAAAAAGTGACAACTCTTGTTTGCAAGAGCGCAAATATATCAGCACGGTTTCCTAATGAGGAAATCCCAAATATTCTTGCTGATTTACCTCAAGCAATCTTAGAGCGATACGGGACAGTTGAGAGTGAGCCGCAAACTGAAGTTCTTCGGTTTCGAGTCTCAGAAAGTGAGAAGGAGCAGATAGAACAAAACGCCTATGACGCTGGTTACGAATATGTTTCCGCATATTTACGTGATGTGTCGCTGCAAAGAACAGACACCAATTAAGACTTAAAAGATACTAATTAACTAACATACTATGTCTAAAATTTTAGGAATCGACCTCGGTACTACAAACTCAGCAATGGCTATTGTTGAAGGCGGAGAACCAGTAATAGTTGAAAACACCGAAGGAGCACGAACGACACCATCTATCGTTGGTATTTCTAAGAATGGAGAGCGTATGGTAGGAGTTCTCGCAAAGCGTCAAGCTGTAACGAACCCACAAAACACCATTTTTGGTGTAAAGCGTTTTGTAGGACACAAATTCACTGACGCGTCAGTGCAAAAAGATAAAGATATCGTCCCGTACGAACTTAAAGAAGGAACAGATAAAGGAGTTATGATTACGCTTTCAGGCAAAGAGTATCGACCTGAAGAAGTTTCAGCAATGATTCTTCAAAAACTTAAAGCAGATGCTGAAAAGAAAACGGGTGAGACGATAACAGAGGCGGTCATTACAGTACCTGCATACTTTGATGATGCTCAGCGTAAGGCAACGAAAGATGCGGGTAAAATCGCGGGACTTGATGTAAAACGCATCATTAACGAACCAACGGCTGCTGCTCTTGCGTATGGCTTCAATAAGAAGAATGACGAACAAATAGTCGTATTCGACTTTGGTGGTGGAACCTTTGATGTATCAGTACTAGAAGTTGCAGATGACGTAATTGAAGTAAAAGCGACAGACGGTGACTCACACATGGGAGGACGCGATATTGACCAAAAAATTATAACGTGGATCGTAGATGAATTTAAGAAAGAGTCGGGTATTGATGTAAGTAAAGATGCTCTTGCCCTTCAGCGTCTTGATGAAGCAGCCGAGAAAGCGAAGATTGAACTCTCTACTGCAGCAGAATCAGAAATAAATATTCCATTTATTACCTCAGATGAATCTGGTCCAAAACACCTTATTTTAAAGCTCACTCGGGCAACTCTTGAAGAGCTTGCAGATGAATACGTACAGCAAGCGCTTGCCATTACAAAGCGAGCAGTGGAGGCAAGTCCTTTTGAAATTAATGATATCGATGAGGTAATTCTTGTTGGTGGACAGACTCGAATGCCTATCATTGTTGAGAAAGTGAAAGAGCTGTTTGGCAAAGAACCAAATAAATCTATCAACCCGGATGAAGTAGTAGCGCTTGGAGCCGCACTACAAGGTGGCATTCTACAAGGAGACGTTAAGGATGTGCTCTTGCTTGATGTTATTCCACTTTCATTAGGAATTGAAACTATGGGCGGTATTGCAACGAAGCTTATTGAACGAAACACAACAATCCCAACAAGTAAATCTCAAATATTCTCTACGGCAGCTGAGAACCAACCTTCAGTTGAGATTGTAGTATCACAAGGAGAACGTGAAATGGCAGCAGACAATAAAATTCTTGGACGCTTTGTACTTGATGGTATTGCGCCTGCTCCACGTGGTGTTCCTCAAATTGAAGTTACTTTTGACATCGATGCAAACGGTATCTTGCAAGTGAAAGCGCTAGACAAGGGAACCAGCAAAGAACAATCAATTCGTATTGAAGGAAGCTCGGGGCTATCAGAAGAAGAAGTAGAGAAAATGAAAGCCGATGCTGAGGCGCACGCTGATGAGGATAAGAAAAAACGAGAGATTATTGAAGTGAAGAATACCTCAGAACAAATTGTGTACGCTGCTGAAAAAGCACTCAAAGAACATGGAGAAAAAGTTGACGAAGCAATTACAAAAGATATTACAGAAAAAATTGATGTACTAAAGAAAGCACGCGAAGGTGATGACGTAGCTGCTATTACTACAGCCTCAGAAGGCCTCAGTGCTGCTATAAGTAAGATTGGAGAAGCAATGGCCAAGCAAGCAGAAACAACACAACCTGAAGGTTCTGAAGAGTCAAAAGAAGATGCTCCTGAAGATCAAAAAGACGCAGGTGAACAAGAACGTGATGCAGAGTTTGACGAGACTGATGAGAAGAAGTAGTCTGATGGCACAATGAAAGATTATTACCAAATCCTCGGATTACAAAAGAGTGCAACTGATTCTGAAATAAAGAAAGCATTTCGTGCACTCGCACAAAAATACCATCCAGATAAAAAGACTGGCGACGAAGCTAGATTCAAAGAAGCCAGTGAAGCCTACGCAGTACTTGGAGATAAAAAGAAGCGTGCTGAGTACGATACCTACGGACGTACGTTTGCTGGCGGTGGACAACAACAAGGTGCTAGCTTTGGCGGGTTTGATTTCTCACAATTCCAACAAGGGTTCGGCGGCGGTGCCGATGGCGTTGAATTTGACCTTGGTGATATATTCAGTGAAGTATTTGGAGGTGGCGGAAGATCGCAAGCACGTCGCGGGCGAGACATTTCGATGGACCTCGAGCTTGATTTTAAAGATGCTGCCTTCGGCATAGAAAGAACAGTACTCTTAAACAAAGTTGGCTATTGTAGTGAATGTGAGGGGAGCGGTGCCAAAGACAAACGAGATGTGAAAACATGTACCACCTGCAACGGTAAAGGTTCTGTACACGAAACACGCCGTTCAGTACTAGGTACCTTTACCAGTGCACGAGAATGTAAGGAGTGTCATGGTATCGGAAAGATTCCTAAAACTCCTTGCAAAACTTGTAAAGGGAAGGGTGTACTCCAAAAACAAGAAGAAATTAAGCTCGCGATTCCTGCCGGAATTGATAATGGCGAAATGATTCGTCTTATGGGAAAAGGAGAGGCTGTGCAAGGAGGTACCGCAGGAGATTTATATATAAAGATACATGTGCGTCCGCATAAAGATTTTGTTCGCAGCGGGAAAGATATTCGTATGAGTTTGAATGTAAAGCTCACTGATGCACTTTTAGGAAGTACGTACACGATTCCTACTCTTGAAAAGAATGTAGATCTTAAAATTCCAGCAGGTATTACGCACGGCGAGGTGCTGAGGATAAAAGGCAAGGGAATACCTCGTGAAGACAGTAGCCGAGGAGACCTCCTCGTTGCGGTTCATATAGATCTTCCGAAAAAATTATCGCGTTCTGCAAAAAAACTTATCGAGGGGCTACGAGACGCAGGTATCTAAAATATCTGTATGTCACAGTTTTCTTCTTTCTCAATACGGAAAATACAGCTTTTAACACCATCGCTTCTACAAGGTTTTGCGTGGCCGTTCGGTCGCTTTGCAGTACATTTTTTTACCCATCTTACAATAGAGGGTAAAGAGAACATAAAAAAAGCATCGCACTATAGGAAACAAAACGATGTCGGTACTATTTTTGTAGTAAACCACACACATGAGCTCGATTTTCTCTTTCCTCTTGTTGGAGTGTCACCATTATCATCCCTATTCCCCATGTTCTATGTTGCGCATGCGAGAAAAAAGTATAGTGAAAAAACTGGATTCGGACTCAGGCGATATATTTATAGCTTTCCTGCTTTTCTAACATCATGGGGTGCGCATCCATATATCGCAGATCAAAAGGATTACAGTAAATCAATGCCCTATCACGAAATTTTATTGCGTAATAAAAAAAGTGTTTGTATCTTTCCCGAAGGAGGAATACGAAAAGAAGGTGCGGACCGGAAAATCCGTGGAGGGGTAGCTTACCTTGCTGAAGCAACAGGAGCGGCAATTCTTCCTATAGCCATTTCAGGTGCAAAAGGTATGAATTCACGCTCCTTCTTTAAGAGAGAGAAGATGATTACTATAAAATATTTACCGCCACTTTTCATAAAGGATATCGAAGATACTACTCTACCAATACCTGAACGCTACAAAGATTCTGCAAAAAAACTAATGAATATCATTGAACAGAAAGTAAAAACTAACTAACATAGCCACATAAAACGAACCTGATAACTGCTATACTTTTATCATGGGTTCACTTTTTAAATTAATCTCGCATACGGCTCGAGATTTGGTTGATTTACTTATTCCTCAGCAAGGATACAAGGATATGTATTCATTTGCTTTTCTTGTACATCCTCGAGATGAACGAGATATGCATAGACGTTTCCCATTCCTAGCTAAAACACCTGCATGGCTCAAACGTTTGATACAACATCATTTTTGGCCTATTACAGTCTCACATATAACAGGATTACAGTCTGCGGAGAGCGGAGAAGAAATTCCTGGGTTTGTAATTACAATCCCGATGACCGCTGATGAAATGTTAAAAAACCGAGAGCGTGCTAAAAAACAAATAATTCGTGCTACTACATTAGCTCGCAATAAGGGTTCAAAAATTGTAGGTCTTGGTGCACTTACTTCCTCATTGTCTCGCGGAGGACTAGACTTACTAGAAATAAACGGTATCGCCGTAACGACAGGACATGCGTATACTGGCTACACGGTAACACAGACACTACTGAAGCAACTAAATGACGCACAAGTCAATTACAAAGAAACGGATCATCCTATTGGAATAGTTGGAGCCGCTGGATCAGTTGGTTCTATTTCGGCAGAAATTCTTGTACATGCTGGAGTAAAATCTCTTCTTCTTATTGATATAGATAGAAAGATGGAGTCAGTAAACAATTTAAAAACGCAACTGATTTCTTTAAATCCAAACCTAAAAATTGAATGTAGCACAAACATGGGAATACTAAAAAATGCACTTGGAGTTATTACTGCAACAAACGCACCAGATACCTTGGTAAAAGACGAACACATTTCTGCTGGCACAATTATTGTAGATGATGCACAACCAAGTGATATATCTCCAGAATTATATGACAGGGAAGACGTGCTGGTTCTTGAGGCTGGTGCGGTTCATACACCCAACATATCTACCAACTTCAATATGGGACTTGCTAATCGCAATGATAACTTCTGCTGTCTGGCAGAAGTCCTGATTCTGGCTTCTAAAAAGCACGCCCACAACTTTGTAATAAATAGAGCAACTCTTAGTGACGTCGAGCACATACGAAAAGGCGGTGATGAATTAGGCTTTACACTTGCAGAAGCGCAAAATGAGCATGGGGTCATTCATAAAGAAAAAATACAACGAGTAGCATCACTTGCCCAAAAACGCTAACCTTCATTATGAATCTTTCATTCGACACGATAAACGCACTTATTGCCCTCGCTACTGTAGCGAACCTGCTGTATGGATTTCTCGTATATAAGAGAAACAGTGCTTCAGCAAGTAATATAGCTTTCTTCTTGCTTACCATTGCAGTCACGGGGTGGGGAGTGACGATGATTATTTTTCGTAGCACAACAGCTATCGAAATAGCATTAAACGCGTCCTATTGGCTTTATGCCGCTGCGGCTGCAATACCAACATTCTTTTTATTATTTGCCATATTGTTTCCAAGTGAGAAGTATGTTCTAGAATCAAAACACACTGCTTATATTTTTATCCCGTTTAGCCTAGTCCTTTTTTCTATTTTCTACCCTGACCTATTTATAAAAACTGTAATCTTTGAAACAGGTAAGGAGCATGCAATCGTCTTCGAGCCATTTTTACATATTGGATACGCCTTATATGTGAGCGGGATGTTTTTAGCCAGTTTTTTTGTTCTTATTAGAAAATATGCAAAGAGCGCTGGAATACTGCGCTCACAAGTTATATATATCTTGATAGGAGCTTTAGTACCAACCTTCGTTGGCTTATTTTCAAATCTTCTCCTACCAATCATGGGAGAATTTCGTTGGAATTGGATGGGGCAAATTAGCATAGCAGTAACAACCGGGATAATAACGTACGGTATTCTTCGCCATCGTATATTTAACATACGAATTATTGCAACAGAAATTCTTATTTTTATAGTATGGTTTATTGCGTTCTTACGAATAATTTTTTCAGATACTCCCCCTGCTGTTATATTCAATACAGTCGCGTTTCTTGCACTCGTAACTGTTGGATTCTGGCTCGTACGAAGCGTATCTAGAGAAGTCGATACGAGAGAAGAGTTAGAGGTTCTTACTAAACAATTAAAAAAAGCAAATGGTCGTCTTAAAGAACTTGATAGACAGAAGTCAGAATTCCTTTCAATAGCAACTCATCAACTTCGTGGTCCACTGGCAGGTATACGTGGGCATCTATCATTAGTTATAGACGGCTCATACGGAGAAATTCCACAAAAGGCACTGACTATCATAGCGAAGGTATTCGAGGCAAGTGGTACTCTTACGGGGACAATAAACGATTTTCTTAACGTTTCTCGTATTGAACAAGGTCGTATGCAATACGATAAAGAGCACTTCCGTTGTAGTGAATTGGTAAAAGACATCACCGAAGAACTCCAGCCAGTGGCACAAGCGAGGAAACTTGAACTCAAATTCGTAAATAAGTGTATAGGAACGTGTGGGATATATGCTGACAAGAATAAGTTGCGACATATATTTACAAACCTCATTGATAACGCAATTAAATATACCGAAAAGGGTTGGGTGAAAGTAACCGTATACGATGATGAAAAAGAAGAGAGGATACGCGTAGAAGTATCAGATAGTGGAATTGGAATAAACACAACAGAAAAGGAGGAGCTCTTCCAAAAGTTTGTAAGAGCACGTGGTGCTTCAGGAATAAATGTAAATGGGACAGGATTAGGACTCTACGTCGCTCGTCAAATGGTCGAAGCGCATAAGGGTAAAATATGGGCAGAATCAGAAGGCGAAGGTAAAGGATCGACGTTTATCGTAGAATTGCCAACAGCTACTGATACACCGGATGCGGAAGAGAAATAGCGCTTTCCAAAGCCGTTCAATGCTGCTACCATGCCTATTATCATGCAGGAAAAAAAGCGATTACTCACCGGCTTACAGCCTTCAGGGACACTCCATATAGGAAATTACTTTGGTGCACTTAAGCCATTTGTGGATTTATACGATTCATACGATAGCTACTTGATGGTTGTTGACTATCATGCGCTTACTACAATGCGAGACCCTGAACAATTACAACAGAACATTCGCAATATTGTTAAAGACTATCTTGCTGTTGGTGTTGATCCCGAAAAAATTACTTTGTTTAAACAATCAGACGTAGCGGCACACACTGAACTAGCGTGGATTTTTGAATGCTTAGTGACTGTACCATTTCTTATGCAAGCACATTCATACAAAGACAAAGTTGCAAAAGGACTAGAAGCGAACGCCGGATTATTTAATTATCCAATGCTTATGGCGGCCGATATTCTTCTCTATGACACACAAGTAGTCCCTGTAGGGGAAGACCAACGGCAACACATAGAGTACGCACGTGAAGCAGCACATAAGTTTAATAATGCATTTGGAGAAACATTCACTGCGCCAAAAGAACATATCGTTGACGGTGTAGGTGTTGTTCCTGGAACTGATGGAAAGAAGATGAGTAAAAGCTACGGGAATACTATTCCATTGTTTGGTACAAAAGAGGAAATCACTAAAGCAGTAATGGGAATTGTAACTGATTCATCTGGCGGGCGTCCGGAGAATGTATACGCGATACATAAGTTATTGCGATCAGAATCAGAACTAGAAACCCTCTACAAAGAAAAAGAAGGTAATTACAAAGAGTTAAAGGAGGCACTCATCGAAGACATTGAAACGTTAGTTGCACCAATGCGAGAAAAACGAGATAGCATCACTGATGAACAAGTACGAGAGGCTCTTGCATCTGGTGCAGAGAAAGCACGAGCATACGCTCACGTAAAGATGCAAGATGTTAAAAACAAAATTGGTGTAACAGTATAATTATGGAAAGAACCACAATCGGAGATATTTCAGCACACAAAGGAAAAAAGGTACACATCAAAGGATGGGTAGATGTTCGACGCGATCACGGGAAATTGATGTTTCTTGTCTTGCGAGATAGAAGTGGCACAGTGCAAGCTATTATAAAAGATGGCATTGAGGCTTTCACAAAGGCACAGAAATTACGCGAACAGTGGGTAGTAAGTATCCAGGGAATTGTTACTGAGCGGCCAGAAAAAATGATCAAGGATGAGCAAAATGGGGATGTAGAGTTACTCATAGAGGATCTGCAAATTCTTTCAGAAGCTGCGGAACTTCCCTTTGATATGGAAGCTGAATTAAATCTCGACACCTACCTCGACAACATGCCGCTAACACTACGAACACAGCGTGCGCGAGACGTTTTTACAATTCAAGCAACTATAACTGAAGCGTTCCGAGGCTTCCTACGAGATAATGGATTTACTGAGTACCAAGCGCCGGCGCTTGTAGGTGGAGATGCTGAAGGTGGAGCTTCGGCCTTTAAAGTGAATTACTATAACGATAAGGATGCCTACTTAGCAACGAGCCCACAGCTCTATAAACAAATTATGGTTGGAGTTTTTGAAAGAGTTTTCAGTATCGGGAAAGTATTCCGAGGAGAAGAACATGCGACATCGCGACATATTTCTGAATATTCTTCTTTGGACTTTGAGATGGGGTTCATTGAGGACCACAAAGATGTAATGGAAATGACTCAAGCCGTTTACACTTACATTTCTAAAACAATCGCAGAACGTCATGCTGACATACTGAAGCGATTCGGCATTGAAGCACCTAAAACTCCAGAAAAGTTCCCAGTGCTGAAATTAAGCGAGGCTCAAGAAATCATTGAGAAAGAATTTGGAGGTAAAGCAGTTGGCGAACCAGACCTAGAACCAGAGCATGAGCGACAGCTATCTGAATGGGCTCTCAAAAACCATGATTCTGATTTTGTGTTTATTACACATTATCCAGTATCAAAGCGCCCATTCTATACATACGAAGATAAAGACGAACCAGGGACTACAAAAAGTTTTGACCTATTGTTCCGCGGTCTTGAAATCACCACCGGAGGACAGCGAGTACATGACCATGACGAAATGATAGAAAAAATAAAGGAAAAGGGAATGAACCCAGACCTCTTTTCTTTCTATCTGCAGGCATTTAAGTACGGCATGCCACCACACGGTGGTACAGGTAACGGACTTGAACGTGTAACTGAACTTATGCTTGGTCTAAAAAATATCCGTGAAGCAACGCTCTTCCCTCGCGACATGAATCGCATTGATACTCGCCTTTCAGAATAACGTATATGAAATTCCACATTAACCAAAGTCCTACAAAAAAGCACGTAAAGGTTTCTTTTGATGCGAAAGAAACCCTGCGCGTAAGCGAAGATACTATCCGTATTGGTGTAGAAGGTGCAAAAAAGATTTCAATGAAAAAGTTTTCACGCCTTGCACGAAGTGTAGTGCGTACTGCACATATGCATCGCGCGCCACAACTAACCATAGCCTGGGATGAATTCACGCAGTTTCCTGTGCTTGCTAATTTTTCTGATGCTGAACTTGCAGAGCGCATCGCAATAGAAATGCTTCTTGCAAACTACTCTTTTACTGAATACAAGACAACACCAAAAAATGGATGGCCAACAGTCAAAGATGTTCTTCTCACTGATGTCCCAACAAAGAGTCTTTCCACTGTAAAGTCAGCACTAGCACGCGCTACTATTATTGGAGAAGAGATAAATGCTGCACGAACTCTTGCAAACACTCCCGGGTGCGATATGCCACCAAAAAAGATTTCATTCGCTGCACAAAAAGCTGCAAAAGGTATCGCTGGGTTAAAAGTAAGCGTCTTGGGTACAAAGGAAATGACAAAACTAGGCATGGGGGCAATTCTTGGTGTAGGCCAAGGTTCGGTGCATGAGCCACAATTTATCGTACTTGAATATTCTGGAGGAAAAAAAGGCGAAAAACCTTTGGCCCTGGTAGGAAAAGGTATCACCTACGATACAGGTGGACTGGGCCTCAAACCGGCAGACGCCATGATGGGTATGCATATGGATATGACAGGAGGTGCACTGGTAATGCATGCAATTATCCTTGCCGCACGATTAAAAACTAAAAAGAATATTGTGGCTGTGGTTGCTGCAGCTGAAAATGCTGTTGGCAAAGAAAGTTACCGCATGGGGGATATTCTCAAAGGGATGTCAGGAAAAATGATAGAAGTACGTCATACAGACGCAGAAGGTCGTCTTGTGCTATCTGATGCGCTTACGTACGTACAGAAAAAACATAAACCGGGTCTTATTATAGATGTCGCGACTCTTACTGGTGCTGCATTAGTCGCACTGGGTCAGTCTGCTTCAATACTTCTTTCGCGCGACGAAAAGTTAGCTTGGGATATACATCTCAAAGGAAATGCTGTCGGTGACTATACGTGGCCGCTACCTTTATGGGATGATTTTAAACCAGAACTTGAAAGTAAGGTTGCAGACATATCAAACATCGGAAGAACACGCTATGGCGGCACAATAAATGGCGGTATGTTCTTAGGAGAATTTGTAGATGAAAAGCAGCCATGGGTGCACATAGATATTGCACCTCGCATGGAGGCAGTAGAAGGAGACCAACTCGCGGACGGTGCAACAGGAGAGCCAATGCGCCTACTTCTTGCATTAGCCCAAGACTAACTCACTATACACAACTAAAAGCTCCAACTACACGGTATAATACAAAACATGGCATCGGTATTTACACTAGAAGTGGGGGAATTTAAAGGACCACTCGAACTTCTTCTTGATCTTATTGAACGACGAAAACTTGAGGTTAGTGACATTTCTCTTTCGACAGTTGCAGATGAGTATGTCGAATATATAGAAGACAGGTCCCACATACCTCTTTCTGAAACAGCACAATTTGTAGTTATCGCATCGACATTACTTCTTATAAAATCGAGAGCCCTATTACCTTCACTAGCACTTACTACTGATGAGGAAGAAGATATACGTGATCTTGAGCACAGATTAAAGCTTTATGCCCATGCACGCCACGCTGCAAAATTACTACGAGCGCACTGGGGTAAAAGCGCGTACTTACCAAAAAATCCGCAAAAGAGTGAGGTTATTTTTGCGCCAGCAAATGACATCACCGAGTCGAACATACTTCTGGCATTAAAGAAAGTAATGGAAGCTATTCCAACTTTTACAAAAGCTCCTATTGCTCAAATAGCACGCGAAATTAGACTTGAAGATATTATAGATAGCCTTACTACACGTATGCAGTCAGCTTTT
Source organism: Candidatus Kaiserbacteria bacterium (assembly GCA_017134395.1). Lineage (NCBI taxonomy): Bacteria > Candidatus Kaiseribacteriota > Candidatus Kaiserbacteria bacterium. Next base: position 218,354 of record CP070993.1, read on the forward strand.
ACTGACTCTTTCAAAAACCTAACATCTAAAGCTGACAGAGTAGAATCTATTGTTCATTTTCTGGCACTCTTAGAATTGGTAAAACGCGGTACACTAGGAGCACAGCAACAAGGAAATTTTTCAGACATAACAATGAACCACGAAGATGTAGACACACCACACTATGGATAATACTATTCCTCACAAATTACAAGCTGTGCTTTATGCGCACGGTGGCGAAATGAAGAAAAGTCAAATACTGACTGTCCTCAGTATTAGTTCAAGTCATCTTATCGAGGCACAAAAAACGCTCCAAGAAATTATTGCAGGGCAGGGGATAGAATTATTTGAGACTGACACCACGCTATCTCTGCGAACTGCAACACAGTATGTAGATTTTTTGAAGGAGCTGCGGCAAAAAGATGATGAAAAAGACATCGGAACTGCAGCGCTTGAGGTGCTATCCATAGTTCTGTACAAGAACGGTACGTCTCGTAGTACAATTGATTATATTCGCGGGGTCAATTCAAGCGGTACACTGCGTCAGCTTGTTCTACGTGGACTGTTAGAGCGATCACGCAGTACGACAGATACACGGGCATGGGTTTACACTGCTACCCCCGAATTGCTTGCTCATATAGGAATTTCCTCATACCATGAGCTTCCTGAGTACTCAGAACTCTCGTCTGCACTAAACGAGCAAGAGCAGCTGGAAATTCAACAATTACACGATGAACAATAATTCAAATGCATTCTTAAGATATATGGCGCTATTTTCACTTATAGGTGGGGTGGGACTAATAGCAAGTTCACTAAATATTTTCTTTACCCAAGCAGCAGCAACACAGCAAGCTTCAGTAGTGCTAGCAGTAGAACAACCATATGATTTCTCTGACACTACTGTCATGGCAAAGAGTGCGTATGTTTTTGATATAAACGAAGGAAAGGCACTTTTCAAAAAAAATGCAGAAGCTCAGTTACCATTAGCGTCAATCGCAAAAATTCCTGTTGCACTATTGGCTAAAAAATATCTTGATCCAGAAGAAATGATTACGATTACTCCATATGCGCTGACACCAGAAGGCGACTGGGGATTTACAATAGGTGATTCATGGAGAGTACGTGATCTGATTGATTACACACTGATGACATCATCTAATGATGGCGCAGCAGCTCTTGCTGAAAGTATTGAAATAGAAACAGGGAAGAAAATAGTGACGCTGCTAGACGAACAAGTAAGCGAAATTGGATTACAACAAACGTACTTCCTTAATGAAACAGGTTTAGATAGCAGCATTGCATTCAGTGGTGCGTATGGGTCAGCACAAGATATAGGAGCACTCTTTGCTCATGCGTATGCTGTTGCACCCGATACACTCATGGCCACTGCAATCTCAGAACGTACGTATTACAGTGCAGAAGGGTTGGAGTACGAAGCAAAAAATACAAATAAGGCAATTGGGCAGCTTCCTGGTCTTGTCTTCGGAAAAACTGGTTTTACTGATTTAGCTGGGGGTAATCTTGCTGTTGTTACTGAATCAGAACCAGGACATCCTTTTGTAATTGTTGTGTTAGGCTCAACGCTCGAAGAGCGCTTCAATGATGTTGTGAAATTAACACGCGCAACACTGCGCACCCCTGCTAAATGATATGGAACTTCTAAACATTATTAAGATAATTACTCCAACACTTGTAGCCTTTACAATTGGAATTCTTATTACACCTTTGCTAACAAAGCAGTTATATCGACACGGTGCCTGGAAGAAGAAGCCTGGCAAGCAAACACTAGAAGGAACGGAAGCAATTGAATTTAATAAGCTCCACAAAGAACGAGAACGTGAAGTACCACGTATGGGAGGTATTATTATTTGGATGAGTGCACTTATAACCATCTTCGGATTTTGGTTTGTTTCGTTCATCTGGCCATCAGCAGAAACTATAAAAATGGACTTCCTCAGTCGTGCACAAACATGGATACCACTATTTGCACTTGGTACCGGTGCGTTAGTAGGTCTTCTGAATGATATATTGGACATCTATTTCAATGGTAATGGCCTTTCTCTAAGGCGGCGCCTTACAGTGGTAATTGGAGTCGCACTCTTCATTGGTTGGTGGTTTTATGAAAAATTGGAAATTATATCTGTGGGAGTACCTTTTGGTGAACCTATCGAGATTGGATGGTTGATTATTCCATTCTTCGTCCTGGTGACTTTGGCAATCTATGCAAGTGGTATTATCGACGGTATCGACGGATTAGCAGGGGGGGTGTTTGCTATGATTTTTACCGCGTATTCAGTCATCGCACTAGCACAAAACCAAATCGATCTTGCGGCATTTTCTGCGATGCTTGTTGGAGCAATCTTGGCATTTTTATGGTTTAACATACCACCGGCTCGTTTCTTTATGACAGAAACAGGAACCATGGCTCTCACTCTTACGCTCGCTACGGTAGCCTTTATGACAGATACGTTAGGTGATGGTATAGGTATTGCCGTTCTCCCAGTGATTGGCTTCCTACTCGTTGCTACTGTTGCAAGTGTGATTCTTCAGGAATTCTCAAAAAAGGTTTGGAAACGAAAACTCTTTAGAGTTGCCCCCCTACACCACCATTTTGAAGCATTAGGATGGCCAAGTACAAAAGTCGCTATGCGGTACTGGGTACTGGGTGCAGTCTTTGGTTTTTTTGGTGTCGTCTTAGCACTCATCGGATAGGGTTATGCGCGGCGTCGGAAACAAAATAGACCGACCACTTCTTATAATTATTGCGCTACTTGTATTTGTAGGATTCTTTTTGTTTTCCTCTGCCTCTCTTGGTCTTCTTGCTCGCGAAGGCGCGCGTTTCTCTTCTGTCGCCTTCAGTCAGCTCGTGCTTGGAATCGGACTTGGATCAGTTGCTCTTTTTATTGTAAGTCGCATTCATTATCGATTTCTTAAACAGTATTCAATTTACTTCTTCATTTTCGCCTTAATCCTTACATTGCTTGTTTTTGTACCATCTTTTGGGTTCTCCTCAGGTGGTGCAACACGATGGATATCTCTTTTTGGCTTAGTATCTATACAACCAGCAGAAATACTTAAGATTGCTACAATACTCTACCTTGCAACTTATCTTGCAAATATGCGCGGTAAACTCAGTTCATTTAAAACCGGTCTTATTCCGTTTGCACTTATACTTCTTGTTCCAGCTATCGTCCTTCTTCTTCAACCAGATACGAGCACACTTGTAGTAATAGCAGCTGCAGCGGTTGGCATGTTTTTTGCTGCCGGTGCTAAATGGCGAGATATTGGAATCCTCATACTTGTCGCCATACTTGCTCTTGGTGTCCTTGTTACAGCCCGTCCGTATGTGCTCGATCGTATCACTACCTTCATGCATCCAGCACAAGACCAACTCGGGTCTGGTTACCAAATAAAGCAATCTCTTATTGCTGTTGGTTCTGGAAAAATTGCCGGCCGTGGTTTTGGCCAAAGCGTTCAAAAGTTTGGCTATCTGCCTGAACCAACAGGGGACTCAGTGTTTGCAGTTGCAGCAGAAGAGTTTGGTTTCATTGGTGCAGTTTTAATACTCGGGCTCTTTGTTGCGCTTGTTATTCGCGCACTATGGGTTGCCGTCCGTGCACCTGATTATTTTGGAGGTTTAGTGGTTATAGGGCTTACGCTTCTTATTAGTACACAAGCGCTTATAAACATAGCTTCTATGCTTGGTGTAATACCTCTTACTGGCTTACCTTTGCCATTTATTAGCCACGGCGGAACAGCCATGCTCGTTATGCTCGCAAGCATGGGAGTAATCTTGAATGTTTCGAAATATGCAAAATAAACCCTTTGTTAGTGGCCTTCGTGCGGTTATACTAGTGGAATGAAAATCGTTTTTACAGGTGGCGGCACGGGAGGACACTTCTATCCCATTATTGCTGTAGCAGAAGAAATACACGAAATTGTACAAGACGAAAAGCTCCTCAGTCCTGAACTGTACTATATTGGTCCGAGTGTCTTGGATTATGAAGCCCTTGCTGAACAAAATATTACCTGGAAGAAAACGAGTGCTGGTAAAATGCGGCGCTACTTTTCAATACGAAATGCTTTCGACTTAATTAAAGTAACCGTGGGTGTAGTTCAATCAGTAATACAATTGTTCTTCCTATATCCTGACGTTGTATTCAGCAAAGGTGGCTATGCTGCTTTTCCAACTACGTTTGCTGCACGTATTCTTCGTATACCTGTGATAGTTCATGAATCAGATGCACATCCAGGTAGGGCAAATGTTATTGCCTCAAAATGGGCTCGAGCAGTCGCCATTTCTTTCCCGGGAGTTTCTGAGTATTTCCCTGGAACTGACAGATCTAAATTCGCACTTGTTGGAAATCCAATTCGCCGCGTTCTCTTCAAACCAGCTCGTGAAGGAGCCCATTCATATCTAAATCTAAAAGATGACATACCAACACTTCTGATACTTGGTGGCTCACAAGGAGCTCAGACAATCAACTCCGTGGTTCTTGATGCACTACCACAATTACTAGAAAAGTATCAGGTAATCCACCAAACAGGGAAAGACAACATCGAACATGTACGTGGTATTGCAAGCGTTTCTCTGCGTGATAATCCAAACAAAGATCGATATCGTCCATTTGGCTTCTTGAACACACTTGCAATGCGTATGGCAGCAGGTATTACCTCTGTTGTTGTAGCTCGGGCTGGAGCTGGAAGTATATTTGAAACTGCAGCGTGGGGAATTCCTGCAATAATCATTCCATTACCGGAAGATATATCTCATGACCAAACAAAAAATGCATTCGCGTATGCTCGCGAAGGAGCTGCTACTGTTATGAAACAGAAAAATCTCTCAAAGAACCTACTTATTGCTGAAATCGATCGAATTATGGAAAGTCCTGAGATCCAAGCAGATATGACCGATGCTGCAAAACGCTTTGCACAACCAGAGGCTGCAAAGAAGATAGCCCGAATGATTATAAATACCGCACTAAAGCACGAAGAATAGATATGTCAGAAAAAATAATAGTTCGCTTTCCGCCATCCCCAACTGGAAGTCTTCACATCGGAAACATCCGTACACTTCTTTTTAATTATCTCTTCGCACGACAAAGTGGTGGGGAAGTTGTAATGAGGTTTGAAGATACAGACAGAGAGAGAAGCGGTATTGAGCACGAAGCGCTAGCACTCGAGGCACTTAGTGAACTCGGATTAGACTTCGACAAAGGTCCGTTCCGTCAATCTGAACGAACTCAAAAGTACGTAGACGCACTACAAGCAATGGTCGAAAAAGACCTCGCCTACGTTGCAGAAGAATCAGAAGGGGAGGCAGGGAAGCATGTCATTCGTTTCCGCAACCCGAATAAGAAAATCACTTTCAACGATTTAGTACGAGGAGAAATAACTATCGACACAACGGACTTTGGTGACTTTGTGATTGCTCGTTCCGAAACAAATCCTATTTACCATCTCACAGTAGTAGTAGATGATTTAGAGATGGGCATTACTCACGTGATTCGCGGAGAAGATCACATAACTTCAACCCCACGCCAAATTCTTCTCATTGAAGCTCTCGGTGGAACAATACCAACATACGCCCACCTTCCACTTATCATCGGGGACGATAAAAAGAAACTGGGAAAAAGACATGGTGCGGTAACATATCAAGAATTTCGCGATCTTGGTTACATACCCGCTGGAATTCTTAACTACCTCGCACTATTAGGGTGGAACCCTGGAGATGACCGTGAGTTTTTTACCAAAGAAGAACTCATAAAAGAATTTTCCCTTGAACGCGTAAACAATTCTCCTGCGTCGTTCTCGTACGAAAAATTTGATTCTGTAAACAAACACCACCTATTAGAACTGCCAACAGAAGAATACAAAGCATATGTAAGTGCATTCCTTGCGGCACATGCTGACGGTTCAAAAATAGCAGGACATCCTAATTTCGATGAAATAGTAGAGAGTATATTACGTGAGCGGGTGCACAAATTTTCAGATATTACTACCATGCTTAATGAAGGAGAGTTTAACTGGATTATTAATCAACCAGTAGTAAAAGCAGAAGATATTCTCTGGAAAGAGACTCCCGCTGAAACTATCAAAAAGCACCTAGAATATGCCTACAAAACGCTTGAAAATGCCTCAAAATGGACTCCTGAGAGCATCAAGGAACAATTATGGTCCTATGCTGAGGAACAGGGAAAAGGAGAGGTTTTATGGCCTTTACGGTTCTCGCTAACCGGTCAAAAAAAGTCACCCGACCCATTTACTGTAGCTTATATTCTTGGAAAGGAAGAGGTTCTTAATCGTCTACAAAATGGCATACAGTTGTTAGAATAATTATCTATGATTCTTTCCATTCGAAGTTTATTTGTTGGATTTTTAATCGCCACACTATGGGTACCAGTCTTTAGTGATGCCCAAAATGCAGACGATCTTCGAGACAAGATAAACGAACAACAAAGCGAAATCGCTGAAATTGAAACAGAAATCAAAAAGTACGAGCAGCAACTGACTGAAATAGGAAGAGAGAAACAGACACTTGAAAGTGCCGTTAAAGAACTTGATGTCTCTCGCCAAAAAGTGAGTGCAAGTGTTTCTCTCGCACAGCGTCAAATTAACGCAACAAATTCTAGCATCAGTGAACTTTCAGATGATATCGATGCGAAAGAAATACTCATAGGCCAAAATCAGGACGCGTTGGCTGAAACACTTCGCCGGATACACGAAACCGAGTCTGGTTCATTCGTTGAGGTAATCCTCGGAAGCGACGATATTTCAAACCTCTGGAATGACCTAGATAGTATCCAGCAATTCCAAATTGTCGTACGAAACGAAGTGGAAATTCTTGCGGAACAAAAAACACAACTTGAAGACGTTAAAACAAAAAAAGAAATAGAACAAGGTATTCTTGTTGAGCACAAAACAGAATTGTCTACACAAAAACGCTCCTTGGATATTAACCGCCAAGCAAAAAACAACCTTCTTAAAGAAACTCAAAGTCGCGAATCTACCTACCAAGAACTCATAGCAATTAAACGACAGGCTAAAGAAGAGTTCGAAGCTCAACTGCGAAGTTTTGAAGCTGAATTACAATACATTTTGGATCCGACAACAATCCCACCAGCAGGGAAGGGTGTGCTCAGTTGGCCTCTTTCAAATGTAACCATTACACAGAATTTCGGAAACACGAAGTTTGCAAGCTCTGGTGCATACAACGGGAGTGGCCATAACGGGGTAGATTTTCGTGCAGCAATTGGTACACCAGTAAAAGCCACCCTCTCAGGAAACGTAAAAGCAACAGGGAACACAGATGCGTTCAGAGGATGTTATTCCTACGGTAAGTGGATACTTATTGAGCACGTAAATGGTCTTGCAACGCTCTATGCTCACTTATCTGATATAAACGTAAGTCCAGGAGAAGCTGTTGGTACTGGAAAAGTTATTGGCTACTCAGGTAACACAGGATTCTCGACCGGCCCTCATCTTCACTTTACTGTGTACGCCAGTGACGCTGTACAAGTCGTACGACTTGGCGACGTTAAATCAAGAACAAACTGCGCAGATGCAAAAATTCCAGTAGCATCATGGAGTGGATATCTTAACCCTCTCGATTATCTTTAGTACGATTTCTAGCAGATAAGTTCTTCAGACACTTTGCGGCGGAATTAGTTTCCTATCCTAGGTTTCTCTGCATACAATGCATCATAAGGAAGTGATGTCGCACAATTTTTGGGAGGCAGAAGAGCTCCAAGACAGGCGATAGAGGTATCAAAGTGTACCAAAAGTTTACACGAAGGTTTCAGGGAGTTTCATCCTGATATAGAGACAGCTTTATAGATAGAAAAATATGCGAATCCGAACAAAAAATTTTGAAAATAAAAAATAGTAAAAGTATAAAAACGAACGTAAAACAAAAGAGTGCAAAAGAAGTAACAATAGTCGTCGAAAGCGATGGATTAAACCTAATCCGCACATCCGCATCACTACAGCCATTCTTACATTGCGTGATGTCGCAAAAGATATATTGTAGGGCGTATAACACTTCTTTCCCGTCACTCTCCTGTTAAAGGAAGACTAGGAAGAAAACATTATATGCTCTACATTTAAGTAGAGTAAATAATGAAGTATAAACGTCCCACAACCCGACCGAATCCTGTTTCTCATTTTGATGAGGTGTCTGATATCGTGCCTACTGAAAAAGGGGTGTCCTCTACCCTGTCTCAAATACCTACTGCAAATTTTTGAATAATTCTTTCTGCCTCTATGCGGCCTGTATCCATCAACATGCACTCGCCTTCTCTATATGTAATCAAACGTGTCTTATGCAACTTTTCAGTAAGCACCTCTTTCTTAAACCGATGTTCATTTTTATATTCAATTGATTCAAACAACTCAACATCTAGTTGTTCATCTTTATAAAAAAGCAATACCAGCACCTCTTCCTCTGTCTTCAACCCAGTGTATTGCACCCTAACTAGCGACCCATTTTTCCAAAGCAGTGGAATTTGCCGCTCTGTGATTTGATTAACAATTTGTTGAGTATCTTCAATTGATAAATTTGATTTTAATCGAACTATCTCAGATAAGACCCATTTTATAGAATACAGAATCAGCGTAGAGTCCATTTCATTTGCTGAAACTAACCCAGGAACATGTCCTACGCCGCGCTTATTGCGAATATTATAGACGCTCCACAAAATCCTTGGGATAAATTGCCTGAACGCAATATCCCCTGATGCGTCTTGATAACGCTTTATTTCCCTCTCATCAAATCGTATTAGAGACTGAGAAAATGGTGTTCGCTTAAGATTAAGCTCTATCTCAATAATTCTGCGTACTACTTCAACAAAGTGACCTGCATCAAGTTCAGACGGCTTCCATTTTCTAATAGCAAAACTGTTTTCAACCTCTGTGTAAGACTGTATTAATTTATCAGCAATATCGTTTCCATATGCTGACTGCAAAAATTTATGAACTATCGGATTCATCGTTTGAACGAATGGACTTGATTAATTTTACCGCCTCCTTTTTTCCTGGGTTTGAAAGAGCGGCAACCTGATCCTTTCCCTTTCCTGAAATAGTTATCAGCTTTGGCTGGCTTTTAAGGTGTGCAGCAAAATTCTTTTTATGAAGGCATCCCTGTTTTTCACACTGAGATCTAATTTTCGACGTTGAGTCTTTTGTTTCGTCACCACCAGTGAGTTTTTCAAGTAAATATAAGTATATTAATGCTGCTTCTTGTGTATTTTTCTTATCATTGTTTTTATGTTGAAGGTCATAAACTAGCCTAATCTCACCATCTACCAACTGGGCGATATCCTCAAAATCATCGTCTCCTATATGCTCATCGGCGATATCATCCTTATGATTGTCCTTATCTGGAATGTTCTTTACTTTTTTTGTTTTAACCTGCCCAATCGTGTTACGAATCTCTTTATCAAAAGACTCTATCATCTCCCTTACAAACTTCTCTGTCCCCATAACCTCAAATATTCCATCGTTGAGAGAGAAGACTGCGTGTGTTTTTTCCTTTTCCATATAAAGACATATTCCTACTGTTTAAGGACATTATCAAGTTCAATAGGTGCATAAGTCGTTTGATGTCTTTTTCTTGACCTAAACCTCTACAGTTTATCTCCCCCCACCCCGCCGCATCCATTGAACACCACGGAACAATCTGATACATTTCTTGTACTGGTTGATGTGTACTGGCCACCACATCACTTCCCGCAAGGGCGACACAGTCGGCTAACGCACAAGGTTTAGAGTGTGGGGATGCGCAACAATGATAGCGCTTGTAAAAACCGATCCCCACTATACTCTACTCCTTGTGCGTTTTTTGATATCCATATAAAAACCCCCAGGAGGAATCATACGCGTCATCGAAACACACTAGATTCAACTCCCAGGGGTCAGTCCCTGCACCTGGTCGCTATTATGCAAGAACTACGAGGGAGGTCCTACCAAAACCTATATCCCTCGCAGGTACATTTATACTTGAATGGTTAATGGTTTGCAATGTGTTTCCCTACCCTGTTGTGGTGTTTGGGTGAAGCTATCCCCATTCGCACATCCACCCTATTGCATTCCACCTACATCGAGGCGTAGTATGCGAGGATATGTTAAAAGAACGACAGGCAGCAATTCCTATTACGGATGAGAACACTTACTATCTATATATTGATGATTCAGGAGAGCGTCTCTCCCATGTACCACAAAATCCAAAACGAGATGATGGATTGGACTATTTTGCTCTAGGAGGAATTCTGATCAAGAAAACTGACCGTGATTTCGCAATCACTAAGTATAAAGAGCTCAGAAAAAAATGGAGGCTTACGTACCCTCTTCATTCAACAGAAATTCGTCGTTTTCGCAAAAACTTTATTTGGCTTATTGACACTAAAACCAGGGAAGAATTTATGGTTGATCTTGAAAAGTTTTTGTATGAAATACCTGTCATTGGTTTCGCAGCAGTGATTGATAAAGTTGGATACAACAAACGATATGAGGAACCGTATGGGGAAAAACGTTGGTGGTTATGTAGAACTGCCTACTCTATATTAATTGAACGAGTAGCTAAATATGTTCATTCCAAAGATGGGTATCTTAGAGTCGTTTTTGAAAACGCTGGTACGAATGAAAACAAAGCAATATTACAATACGCTAAAGACCTTAAAGATACTGGGATGCCATTTAATAATGACAATTCTTCTAAATATGGGGCTTTTAGTCCTGATGATTTCAAAAAAGTTGTGCTCGGAGAACCTAAACGTCACGAGAAAAAATCTCCTCTAGTTCAAGTTGCGGATATATATTTATACCCAATGGTTCGAGGTGGCTATTATAAGGATTATCCACCCTATCAAAGCTTATTAAAAAGAAAAAAACTAATAGACGCACTCCTGCCTGGTGCTGATTTAGATAGTATGGGGATCAAATACAGCTGTTTTGATTCTCGGTAGATGGCAAAATTTAGATAACAAAATCCCCAGTCGAAACTGGGGATTTTGCCAGCCCGCAACGCGGACTCGGGGGCGTGGTGCCCATACCTAGAATATATCATGTAATATGTCTTATTACAAGAATTTGGGGATAGTTCCGACCGCTTAACAGAGCCATATTTTGGCCATTCTGTGTACAATTCGTTCTTTTTTTATTAACATTCGTAATTTGACAGACCTCCCTCAAAAAAATAAAATTAAAAATATTCAAAAGATTTTTAATTTTATTTTTTTGAGGTTACTTTATTGTATAATCCAAAAATAATTTAAACATTCTCTGTTTATTACAGATTGTGTTTAACTGGCTCGTTTAATTCTTATGGTAAGATTCATCTGTGAAATTTGATTTAGCAGATTTATTTTCATTCCTAGCAGGATTAATTTTGGGAATACTTCTAGGAATTGAACTCGTAGTAGATTTTCTAAATAAATGGCAAACAATTGTAGGTGCACTTATTGGAGCCGCTGCCCCACTCATAGTTTATTTTATAGGAAAACGACAGGACGAATATTATGCATATCTCGTACGGCTTGATAAGAGCCTCTCGCTAGCTGTTGTGAACTTAAGTGAAATTGATAATACTCTACATACATTTGTACGCGGAAGCTTGCAGAAACTAATAGATTCTGTCACGCAGACAGCAAAGCAAGATGAATTTGTTGCAAGAGCTTTTGTTCCTCTTCTATTTACTTACGAACTTCCTGAGGAGATTATTAAATTGAGCACCAAAACTGCATACATAGATAATAACTTACTACTCGTATATTCACGTTCTAAGGAGCTAGATCCTATGGTCGCAGACATAGGAAGACAATATGATAAAACGTACGAACTGCAGCTAACTTTGGTGGGCTCGAAAATGACTCCTGGTTCACAAATTACGACGGACTTGAATTCCATGTACGCTCAGAACCTTGAATCATTCAAAGCGTATATCGAAGAATATTGGGCTAAAAACAATATGCCGATTTACCTTAAAGAACTTGTTCAGTTGCAAGTTGCTGTCAGAGAATTGCGAGAAATGCGACGTCTTGGTTGGATAGTATGGCGCTGGAAATATGAAAAGGGAGCAGCTGATGATTTTGCTGTCATGCAGGAGTCTATCGACAAATCTTTGGAAAAGAAAGTTGGAGAAAGATTAGACCTAATCAAAAGAACAGCCTTTAATCGCTACAAGAAGAACGATTAAAGGATTTTCTGTGCCAATTCGGATCCATAAATGGAGGAAAATATATATTTCCAATGATTTCGATTTCTTTTGAATCACCCCCCCTTTTTTCTTTATTTCATCATTCATATAAAAGGTGTCGCAAAACAACGCTAGTGCGTCACCTCCCCCCACCCCGCCGCACTGCCAATTCCTTATCATTGACATACAGTATAGACATGGTATAGTACACCTCCACAACAGCAAGGAGTTTCAAATGAATCTCGCAGATTTTCTTATAGCACTCGTCATTCTTGCGGTTATTGGTGACATCATCGTGATGATTATCCAAGCCGTTTGAGCAGAGAGCTGATTGAAACCTGAGTACATGTGGAAGGACTCAGCTTCATGATTCCAGGCTGAGTCCTTTACTGTTTTTATTCAATATCGCCGCACCCAAATAGAAAAGTCTCAGAGTACGCGGTGCAATTTGCATACACCCTCTGAGACTTCAGCCAGACAAATGAAAACAATTCACCTGCTCTATTAAGGCTTCTTCTTTTATATCATAAGTGGTGTGGTGGTGCTACTTCCCTGCCATACTCCTCATTTGATGGGAGTTTAATTATCTACTTATATTCTGTACATATAAAAAGGCGCCCAGACAGAAGTCTGGGCGCAAGGGTTTGGGGTGTGCGTGATTAGCTACGGCGCCGATCCTCTTTATAATGCTTGCTATCGCTTGAAAAGTCAATGTTCATTGACAACTACCCTACCGTGGGTGCAGAATATGCATCCACTTCAACAAATACAAGGAAAAGAAGATGTCAAATCACGGTTTTCACCTTATCCCTCACGCAGGGATGTCGTTACTTGAGAAAGCGGCGTGGGTCTTCATCTTGCTTCTCATTGGTGCTGGGCTAGATTTTTTCCTAGTCTAAATTTGAGTTGAATTGGAGAGCCTAGCTCTTCACAGTGTTTTATATACGTGTGATTGAGCTGGGCTCTTTCTATTTTATTTAGTGAGATAATGGCTTAATATAAACCTGAAATGAATGAACGCCACCGCAGGAGTACTTCCATTATTTCTAAACACTGCGTATTAAGAAAAATTGGTCGCTCAATTTATTGAGGTGTTTGTTTTTTGCTGTTTTAACCATTTTACAGTTCTAAATCGTGTATTTGCAGTTCCCCACTTGTTGCATCGAGCCACCGTACACCAGAAGGAACAATTTTAAACATCACAAAGTCCTCCCTATCTTTCACATAGTACTTTGCTGGGTTTTTTGCAGTAAACCATGCAAGTCTCTCTGCTGTTTTCTCGTGTGGTATTTCTTCTGCAATACCCTGTATGTCTACAACCTGTAATGGGTCAATACTCTCTTGGACAACAGCAACAGATACGTGGTTGTCAGCCTGCAATGCTTTATATTTCCCGAAGCACTCACAGGTACCAAAGTAGATAGTAAAGTCATCATCCACAGCATAGAGCATGAGTGATGAGTTTGGATGCTTTTCAATATCTAAGACAGTAAGTACCATCTTTCTGTGTCCCTCTAAGAAACTAAGGGCCTCATCTTTTAAGATTTCGTTTGTCTTTTCTTCCATAAGTTCTATTTACTGCTTCCTACCTTTTCAAATGCTCGAAGAACTTCTATCGGCATAGCGAACACAACTGTGTTGCTCTGGTCTGAGCTAAGATCGTTTAGTGACTGCAGTGTTCGCAAGTGAAGTGCACCAGGTGCAGAGGCCAGAATATCGGCTGCTTTTGCCATGTTGTCGGCTGATATTACCTCACCTTCAGCCTTAATGATAACAGCTCGTTTTTCTCGTTCTGCTTCAGCTTGTTTTGCAATTGTTCGTTCCATATTCTCTGGAAGTACAACGTCTTTGAGCTCTACATTATCGACTTTAATTCCCCAGTCATCACTCGCCTCATCAACAATTATGCGGATTTTATCTGAAATTTTCTCACGCCCTGCAAGAAGCTCGTCAAGCTCAACCTCCCCTACCACGTTTCGCATAGTGGTTTGCGCAAGCTGACTTACGGCAAAGAAGAAATCTTCTACGTTAAGAATAGCCTTATCTGCATCTGAGACTTTATAATAGATAACAGCATTTACGCCCACTGAGATGTTGTCTTTCGTAATAGCTTGCTGCTGCGGTACATCTACTGCCTTTACCCGCATATCTACCTTTCTCATTTTTTGGAATACAGGTATAACGATGCGCCACCCCGCTTTTCGCAAACCAGTAAAGCGCCCCATAGTAAACATAAGCCCCTGTTCGTACTGATTGATTTGTCGCAATACTGCGACCGCGATACCAATAGCTACGATTATAAGTACAAAAAATTCCATACGCACATTTAGTATTAGTCTAATATAAACCTATTATAGTCTTTTCAGGCTTCTATTGCCACGGAATATCGAATTGGTCGAATTCGGGCAGTAGTTTTTCGTTGTATAGCAGTCGGTTTATTACCTCAGCATGACTTAACGCACCCGTGAGCGCATTGTGTGGTTGTGGCTCTTCTGGAATACCGCAGTAGTTTAAGACTGCATCGAGATTTAGTGCGCTACGCTTATGTTCAGCGTCGAGTGGTGGGACACCTCCCCCTTTAATGATGTGCATCCATGCAAGTGAGTGGCTGTCGATTGTACGGTGTGCAAACGGATAGTTAATCCCTGCTCGGTAACACGCCGCTTTTACAAAATCTCTATCGAAAGAAACATTCTGTCCACCGAATGTTTTGTCTTCTAGCGGCTCCGTCCATGCAATAAACTTTTCGATTACTTCTGCTTCTGTCTGCTTTGTTGGGTCAGTAATCTCTTTTTCTGTAAATCCGTTTACCTCGAGTGCTCCTTCCATAACATGAGCTCCGTCCCACATACGACACTCTTCGTAAAATCTATTGTCGGGATTTTTGAGGTCGAGTGCCCCAAGGCTCACAATGGAGTGCTTATCTGACTCTGTTCCTGACGCTTCTATATCTAAAATCAACATATCGCTTAACTATAAACTACCAGCTAAAAACTACCAACTTATTTCAAACCTTTACAATTTCCTGCTGGAGAATATCCTGCACTACGTGCTTCTTCGATAGAAGCAAACCATATCTTGTTTGCTTCATTCATAGTCCGAGCGCTTGAACACCATGGAAAATGGTATTTGCTACCATTTTTTGATGCTACAAATAGCCCACCGATAGATATTGGCTCCTTAGTGTCTGTTTCGGCATCAAATAAACGTACAGCAGGTTGTACATCCTCGTAATTAGACAATCTGCCCAAACCAAATGCTGAAATGCCTACAAAAAGTACAATCAGTGCGAAAAGAACATCTTGTGCCCAATCACCAGTTTCGGCCTTGATTTGCAAGACTCGTTCAAGTATACTTTGCCACCAGTTCGCCATGCGGACATCATACCTTACATTTATATTATATGGCACATAGAAAAGCCGGAGGTTCGGCAAAAAACCTAAGAGACTCAAACCCAAAGTATTTGGGAACTAAACTAGCGGATGGCCAGAGTGCACAGATCGGATCTATTATCGTACGTCAGCGTGGAACTAAGATTCTTGCTGGAAAGAACGTAGGGCTTGGAAAAGACCACACTCTTTTCGCACTTGCTGAAGGTACTGTAAAGTTCCGAAGTGCTCGCAAAATACGTTTCGACGGAAATACAGTTATAAAGAAGGTTGCAGACGTTCTCTAAGTTTTAAATAAAAAACAAAAAACACCCACTTTCGTGGGTGTTTTTTGTTTTTTATTTAGTTCTACTCTTTTGTTTGTACTGAAAGTACTACCGGAACTTTAGTAGTACCAACCTGAACATGTACTGTGTGTTCGCCAATTTCCTTAATTGGCGTATCAATAACAACTGAAGCAGCTTCAACTTCAACACCTACAACATCTTTAATATGAGCGGCGATAATATCTGCGTGCAAAGCCTCAAATAAATGCCCTTTTTCATTTGTAGTTGCTCGAATAACCAACCCTTCTCCTTTTAGTTTTTTTAAACTTCCTTCCAGTACAGCCTTTGTTTCTTCTTGTTTCGAAGCTCGTTCTGTTTCTGCTTTCTGTGCATTTTTTATTTTCGCGTCTGTCGCAACTTCTGCAAGCCCATGCGCAATAAGAAAGTTTTGAGCATATCCATTTGATAATTCCTTTACTTCACCCTTTTGTCCAACTTTTGCTACATCTTTTAAAAGTATTACTTTCATATATCTTTTCTGTATTTAATTAATCGAGTCACAAGAGTACTTCCATCTACTTAGAATGTAAATACTCTACAGCTCGCTCCATAATGTAGTCTCGTTCTACACCTTCTTCTTCATCTTCTGGGAACTCCACTACAATATCTGGTTCAATACCCTCTTGTGTGATGAAAACGTCTCCCTTGAGAAGCCATCGAGCAATAGTGACTTTCAGCGACGTCTCAGGTGTTATATCTATAAGTTCCTGTACAGATCCTTTACCAAAACTCTGTGTCCCAACTAAAGTTGCAACACCGTGCTCGTGTAATGCACCTCCAAGAATTTCAGACGCGGAAGCTGAACCACCATCAATCAGGATTACGAGCTCTAAATCATCATTGAATACATCGTATCCACGACTTCGGTGAATTCTATTTTCGCCATTGCCTCCATAGTCTTCGGTGACAACAATCTTGCCACTCGGTAAGAACCAACTTGCCATATCTACCGCAGCGTCGAGGTACCCACCTGGGTTCCCACGTAAATCAATAATGAGTTTCTTATAATTTGTTGCTGCAAATTCTTTTAATGCTAATCGAAACAACTCGGAAGACTTCGCTGAGAAATTATACAGTTCGATAACAAAAATACCGTCAGCACGTCGTTGTGTTTCGATAGTTGGAATTTCAATAGTATCTCTCGTTACACTTATTTCGAGCATATCGCTCTCACCTTCTCTGACAATAGTAAACACAACATCAGTACCCTTTTCTCCTCGAATAAGACTAACTGCAGCGTTTATGCCCATATTTTTTGTAGACTGCCCGTCAATTTCGATAATTCGATCACTACTTTTTATACCAGAGTTATATGCAGGAGTTCCTTTTAAGGGCGAGACAACAGTAAGCACTCGATCACGAATTGCAATTTCCATTCCCACCCCTTCAAAACTACCACTAATATCATCATTAAATACTTCTGCTTCTGTCGGTGGCAAAAATACCGTGTACGGGTCACCCATAGACTCAACAAGACCGGTGATCATACCCCATACTCTTTCCTGGTCATTTTCAGATTCACTGTTTTCTGTAGTGGTTGCAGTTTGTACAGTTGTTGTCGCATAGGCATCAATAAAACGTTCATCAAGAATATTCCACGCCCGCCATACCGGATTGAAATCAACAGCAGCAGGTTGCGTACTTGCTATAGAACCTGCAGCAAACGCTGAAAGTCCGTAACGATTAAATTGTTCAGCCAAAACACCTTTGCCACCTACGAAAACACCAGCCACAAATGTAATGGTGATTATGAGGACTCCGGTGAATACGGAGCGAAGTGATATACCTACCATCGCACTATTATGCCATGTAGCTATCTGCATTCAAAATTCTCAGCTGGTTATACACGCATAAAACCAATAGCTTCAAATTCGTACAGTATACTTACAGGTAATGTTACATCGCCATGAATACAAAGACCTCGTCTGGATAGATTTTGAATGCCCGACACTTGAAGAAGTACGCCGCGTAGCAAATGAATTCGGTATCAACCCATCAGTTGCCGACGAACTTCTCTCACCAACACTTCGTCCTCATACAGAGAGGTACGATGAATATCTCTATCTCGTTTTGCATTTCCCTACACTGCAACACCCAGAGCACACTGCAGTAGCACCTGAGCATGAAGTTGATTTTATTATTGGAAAGAACTTTATTATCACAACACGCTACGAAGAGCTGACTACATTCGTAGAATTTCGGAAAGTGTTCGAGGTTAACTCTTCACTAGAAGAAGGTCATATTAGCGAAAATGCTTTTGATGTCTTCTTATTACTCACAAAACGTCTCTACCGTATTGTTGATGTTGATATTGATAAAATTAGAGACACACTTGAATACATCGAGAAAGAAATCTTTGAAGGACGAGAGCGTGAGATGGTTGAGGCACTTTCACGAGCTGGACGCGATATTCTAAATATTAAACAAGGTCTTGACCCTCATCAAGATATCTTAAGTTCTCTCAGCGAACTAACTGTCGAGTTTGCAGGAAAAGAGTACGCGTCACAAATACGTTCCATAGAAAACATGTACTATCGCTCACGCAAGCATACGACGCGTATCTGGCAGACGATGGTTGAATTAAGAGAAACAAACAACTCCCTATTGAGTACAAAGCAAAACGAAGTTATGAAGATTTTTACCATTCTTGCGTTCGTTACGTTCCCGCTATCACTCGTTGCTTCTGTTTTTGGGATGAATACGCTCCATACACCTTTTGTAGGAGGTGAGTATGACTTCTGGATTGTGATAGGACTAATGGCGTGTGCAACTTTCTTTATGTTCCTCTTTTTCCGCCACAAACGTTGGTTGTAGAAAGGCACCTACCTAGTATATAGTGATGGCTATAAACAATATGCAGATAAAGCCAATTCTTTTTTATAATACTCTATCGAGAGAAACTGAGACTTTTAAAAGCCTTAAGGAAGGTAAGGTTCGACTGTATAGCTGTGGGCCAACTGTTTACGACCGCGGGCATATTGGCAACATGCGCTCGTATGTACTATCTGACATTATTCGACGGACGCTTGAATACAACGGGTACGAGGTACAGCAGGTTATAAATATAACTGACGTTGGACATTTGACTGGTGATAATGAAGGGGACGCAGATACTGGTGAAGACCGTCTGGAAAAAGCAGCGGCCAACTTAGGTGAGTCAGCACAAGATATTGCGAAGAAATATACTGAACTCTTTTTCACAGACATACAACGTCTTAACATTGATACCGAAAAAGTAGAATTCCCTCGTGCTACTGAATACATCAACGAGCAGATAGCGATGATTCAGACGCTAGAAGATATTGGTTATGCATATAAAACATCTGATGGCATATATTACGACACATCCATGTTCAAAGACTACGGAAAATTAGGTGGTATCAATACTGGCGCATTAGAAGAAGGTGCTCGCGTCGAAGCAAACAAAGAGAAACGCAATCCGACAGATTTTGCATTATGGAAGTTTTCTAGCCCAGACCAACAACGACAACAAGAATGGGAGTCACCATGGGGTATTGGTTTTCCTGGTTGGCATATTGAATGTTCTGCAATGAGCCGTGCTCTTCTTGGGCGTCAAATTGATATACACACTGGAGGAATCGACCACATCCCTGTTCATCACAACAATGAAATTGCCCAAAGCGAAGTAGTGAATAAAAAGAAATTTGTTAATTACTGGTTACATAATGCATTTATAAATGTAGAAGGCCGGCGCATGGGTAAGTCAATCGGAAACCTTATAAGTCTCGACCAGGTTATCGACCGTGGCTTCTCTCCCCTTTCATACCGATACTGGCTTCTTACCGCACACTACAGAACTCCTGCAAACTTCACGTGGGATGCGCTTGAGGGCTCACACACAGCGCTAAAGAAACTGCACAGATATTTTGTAGATGAACTGAATGTTGCACTCGGTGTTGTAGATTCAAAATACAAAGAACAATTCCATACATTTATAAATTCAGATTTAGATACACCAAAGGCCATCGCCTTGGTATGGGAGCTTGTTAAAGATGATTCTGTCTCGGTGGAAGACAAACGCGCGACACTTCTAGACTTCGATACCGTTCTTGGCCTTGGGTTAAATGAATCTGATGAGTCAATGGTA
This sequence comes from Candidatus Kaiserbacteria bacterium, assembly GCA_017134395.1. Taxonomy (NCBI): domain Bacteria; phylum Candidatus Kaiseribacteriota; species Candidatus Kaiserbacteria bacterium. The sequence goes on from CP070993.1 coordinate 238,346, forward strand.
AAACTTCTACATGGCGGTGGTCAAAAACTCTCTGTTTCAGATATCCCTACAAACGTAAAAGTAATCATAGACGAGCGTGAACACGCACGAGAACAAAAGGATTTCAAAAAAGCTGATGAACTGCGAGAGCAATTGGATGCAGAGGGGTATGAAATAGAAGATACTGATGAGGGACCAAAACTATCAAAAAAAGAGGCGTAGACATTCCCTTAACACAGCCTTATTTGAGTACTATCCACACGCGATTCACATACCCCCATGTCGTCAATAGTGGGGTCGGAAGATGGAACGTGCTAAAATCTCTGCATGACTGAGACTCGTATACCACCACAAGATCTAGAATCCGAACGCGCTCTTCTTGGTGCGATAATGCTCAAGCCAAATGCTATGTACGACATGTCAGACATGGTTGTACCTGATTCTTTCTATGCAGCAAAACACGGAATTATATTTGAGGGAATGCTCGCACTCTTTAACAAAGGTGAACCTATCGATCTCGTTACCCTATCTGGAAACCTTGAGTCACAAAAGAAACTTGAACAAATTGGTGGTCGCGGATACCTATCAGAACTTGCAGGAGCAGCACCAGCTGCAACAAACGCACTGCACTATGCTCAAGCTGTAAAAGCAAAACACATTCACCGCGAACTGATTACCGCAGCGGACTATATTGGAGAACTCGGGTACAAAGAAGATGGTGAAATAGACAAGCTTCTAGACGAAGCACAATCTACAATTTTTCAGATTGCGAATACTTCTACGCTACAAAAATTTGTTTCAATTGGTGAAGAGTTGAAAGATGCATGGAAACGACTGGAGTCACTCCAAGAAAATAAAGATGAAATTCGTGGTATCCACACTGGCTTCAAAGATTTAGATAACTTACTTGCTGGATTTCAGAAGTCAGACCTCATTATTTTAGCCGCTCGCCCTTCTATGGGTAAGACATCTTTGGCGCTAGATATCGCCCGACAAACTGCCATCAAGCATGGCAATTCAGTCGGTTTCTTCTCATTGGAAATGTCCGCGCAGCAGCTAACTGACCGAATGCTTGCATCAGAATCTAACGTAAATGGTTGGCGTTTGCGTACAGGCAATTTATCGTCTGACGAAGAATACGACCGTCTTCGTAATGGTATGGATCGCCTCTCTTCGGCACCAATTTATATTGACGACAAGTCAGAACGTACCGTGTTACAAATGCGTTCAATAGCACGACGTCTTAAAGCGGAAAAAGGTCTTTCGTTAATTGTTGTTGATTACCTACAACTTATTGTTCCTGGTGCAACTCGCCAAAGTGATTCTATGGTGCAACAGGTAACTGAAATATCCCGTTCTCTTAAGGGGATGGCTCGTGAACTTGATGTGCCAGTTCTTGCCCTCTCACAACTTTCTCGTGCTGTAGAACAACGCCGTGATCACCCACGTCTTTCTGACCTTCGTGACTCAGGTTCTATTGAGCAAGATGCCGATGTGGTGATGTTTATTCACCGCGATGACAAAATGAACGATAACTCAGACCGCCCTAACATTGCTGATATTATGGTTGAAAAGCACCGAAACGGTCCCGTAGGACGTATTGAGCTCTACTTCAACGATGAACAAGCAACGTTCAACACAATCGAAAAAAATGACTTTGGAGATTTTGCTGAAAGTAATGACACTAATAATCAGAACGATGAATTCTAGGATGTTTTAGTATGAACGATCTCGATACACTCACAGAACTATTTACCCAATTCCCTGGTATAGGCCCGAGACAAGCGCGGCGGTTTGTTTTTTTCTTACTGCGCCAGAATGAGGGATACCGCAATACATTTATACGAGCTATTCAAAATACTGCCGCACAGGTAAAACAATGTTCTCGCTGTCTACGATATGCGCAGCTACACGTTAAGACCCCAATATGCGACCTGTGTGCTGATTCAAGCCGTGCCGATGATCTACTCATGCTTGTTGAGAAAGATACCGATGTTGAGCAAATGGAGAAAAGTGGTGCGTACACTGGACGATACTTTGTTCTTGGTGGAACATTTTCACTAACTGGCAAAAAGAGCTACATACGTGAAAAAGAACTTACTGCTTTTTTAAAGAAACATGGGTTTGGACTTACAGAAATAATTCTCGCCCTTTCTGCAACGCCTGATGGAGAGTACACAACCGACTATCTCACTACTAAATTTAAAGAAGACCCTGAACTAACTGGGGCAACGGTAACTGTTCTTGGACGTGGCCTTTCAACTGGTTCTGAGCTTGAATATGCTGATGCTGCTACTTTGAAGCAGGCGTTGAAAAACAGAGTCTAAAAAGCGCTGCCAGAGGCAGCGCTTTTTTTATATACAAGTAATTTATTTTGGTTACCCTATCTTTGTGATCTTTACGCGGGTATACGGTTGTCGATGTCCTCGGTTCTTGAAGTAGCGACTCTTTGAACGGAAGCGAATAACAGATATTTTTCTCTCTCGTGCGTTCTCAACAAATTCAGCAGTTACCTTCGCACCTGAAACAGTTGGCTCTCCTACCTTGGTTGTTTTGCCGTCATCTACAAGAAGTACTTCAGTAAACTCAATCTTTGCCCCTTCTTTGTGCTCGCCATCTAATTTTTCAACATTAAGCGCATCTCCTTCACGAACAATATATTGCTTACCTCCAGTTGCAATCACTGCAAAAGAGCTAGACTTTTTTGCAGCCTCTTTCTTAGGTGTAGCTTTCTTAGCTGCTACTTTCTTAGCAGCACTCTTGGGTGTTGCCTTTTTTTCGTCTTCTTTCTTTGTAACCTTCTTTTCAGCCATAGTGGCGCAATATTACCAGAAGGGTTCAAAAAAGCAACGGGTACGGGCTATTTCTTAGAATGATTAGAACCCCACTAGTCTTCTCTGTTTGGTTTTTCGATGCTTTCTATCTCAATCCCAGGCGCTGTACCGGTTATACGAAGAACGTCTTTATCTACCTTACCAAGCTCCTTATACCCCGCATTATAGTGGTTTACCGTAGTAGAAAGTGAGTTGCCGAGCTTTTCGTAATAGTCATCATACTTTTCGATATGCTTTCCGAGCTTGCTCACGTTTTTGATGATATCTTTTGCTTTCTCTTCTATATCCATCGCCTTGAGACCTTGCAATACTGTCTGCAAATACGCTAAAAATGACGTAGGAGACACAATGATGACCTTATGTGTTCCCGCGGCGCGTTGTATTAAACTTTCATCCCCTGTCCCAACTTTGTTGGATAGTAATTCGTAGTAAATTCCCTCAGACGGAATAAACATAAAAGCAAATTCTGTCGTCCCTTCTTCTGGGCGAATATATTTTGAAGTTTCTGTAATACGAAGTTTGAGGTCGTTCACAAATGCCTTTTCAAACTGCACTCGCTCTGTTTCGTCCTTTGCCTCAACCATTCTATTGTAATTCTCAAGAGAGAATTTTGAATCAATCGGAACTACTTTGTCCTTTACGAATACAACAGCATCTACAATCTCTTTATCCGGAAAGCTATACTGCATTCTAAAACTATCAGGAGGAAGAACATTCTGTAATACTGACTCTAAATAATACTCGCCCAAGATTCCTCGCTGTTTCGGATTCTTCAAAACATCCTGTAGTTGCCGCAATTGCTCGGTAAAAGACACTACTTGTTTATTAGTTTCTTCCAGACGGGTAAGTTTCTCAGTAACGTCCCCTACTACTTTCTGCGAACTCCGAAGCTGCTCACGCATACTTTCGTTTATGTCTCGTGTACTGTCCCCTATTTTTCGGTCAAACAAATCACGGAGGCCATGAATCTCTTTCTGCAAAAAATCAACCCCATTATCAGGCTTGGTATTTTTAGTGCTCCGTATGAAGTACCACAGAACAAGCGCGTTGCTTGCAACAATTATAACGGCGAGGCCAATGAGTACCATTGTTACAGAAGTCATGATGCTAGTATACCAAAACAATACTCTTTCCCTATATGCGTATTAACGCCGTGACTTCTTTTCTTTAAATATAAAATGTTTTGCAATTTCTACACCAATTAAACTTGCAAAGCCTAAGCTAAACAAAACGGCTAATTCTTGGAGAGATAGCGGCCGTAATGAGAGTAATTGCTGCATTGGTGTCACCGAGATGACGAACAAAAGAAGTGTTGAGTTTATCGCAAATGCTCCTAATAAAAACTTGTTTGAGAAAAAATTGATGCGCCAAAATGGTTGAGAAAGATCACGAAATGCAAACGCAAAGAGAATAGAATCTATTGAAAGCATGATGAATATGATGGTTCTGATTTTGTCGATGTGCACTCCTACAGATAAGAGAATGAAAAAGAGCCCAAGGAGCGTCACACCGGTGATTATACTGACGGAAAAAATAAACCAACGGGCTTGTTTTGTGAGAATACTCCGTACACCTCGCTTCCCTGGCTTTTGTTTCATTGCACCTTTCTCCTTTGGTTCAAAGGCTAACGGGAAACTCATGAATCCTTCTCCGATAATATTCGCCCAAAGAATTTGTGTTGGAAGTAATGGCAGTGGAGCGCCAGCTGCGAGTGAGCCTCCTATTACTATAATTTCACTGAAGCTCGTCGAAAGAAGGGACGCTACAATTTTTCGTAAATTTGCAGTAATTCGCCTTCCCTCACCAATAGCAGCGGTTATCACAGAGAAACTATTGTCGATAAGAATAAGATCGGCTGCCGCTTTGGCAACGTCTGTTCCGCTCCCTACGGCAATACCAATGTCTGCTGCGGCAAGCGCTGGTGCGTCATTTACGCCGTCTCCTGTCATAGCTACTACCTCTTTTGCATTTCGAAGTAACCGCGCAACACGCAATTTCTGCTCAGGTAGGACTCGGGCAATTATCTTGTGTGAATTGAGTGCTTTTAATAATTGTTTATCGTCCATCTCACTTATCATGACGCCAGTGAGCACAGGGGCGTCAGTACGTGTATCGATTCCAACTTCCCTTGCAATAGCACGAGCTGTCTCTGGATAGTCTCCTGTTGCCATAATAACCCTTGTTCCTGCACTCTTTGCCTCCTTAATAGCTTGCGCAACATCTGGCCTTACTGCGTCACGAAATGCCAATAATCCAACAAATACAAACTGATGTTTTTTTGATGGCTTAAGGACTTCATCGGGAACTGTATCACTCGCTGTTTTTATATACGCAATCGCAGTAAAGCGCATACCCTCAGAAGAAATCTTTTTTTGTATTTCTGAGAATTTCTTTCGTGTCACTTCATCCATTTTGCGCTCTCGCCCGTTTAGGAAATATTTATCTGAGTTAGCGAGGAGGTGCTCAGGCGAACCCGACAAATACACTCTATTACCCTTTTGAGGGCAATTATTTAGCGATATAGCATATCGACGTGACGATTCGAATTGGACAAAATCAATACGTTCAAATCCATTCAAAAATAAATCAGCCTGAGACAATCCCGCTTCTAAACCACCTTCCATTATTGCCTTCTCAATAGGCCTGCCTCTGACAAGTAATTTCCCTGCCTCTTCTGGATCCTCCTCAACAAATGCATCGGATGAGAGAACAGCCATTCGTAATAATTCTTTATTATCGGAAATTGCCGCAGTTTCATTTTGCTCTATCCCAGAAAAAGTATAGAGACCACTCAAAATCATTCTTCCTTGCGTGAGCGTTCCTGTTTTGTCTGTCAAAATAACGGTGGTTGAGCCAAGGGTTTCCGCTGCGAGCAGATTCTTTACCAATCCACCTTTTCGCAGTACTGCTTCCATACCGATAGCGAGCACGACAGTAACTGCAGCAGGAAGACCTTCGGGCATCGCGGCAACCGCTACCGCTATAGCAAGAAGAAGCATTGATGATATAGGTTCACCTCGCAACAATCCAAGGGCGAGAATGATGACGAGTGCAAAACCTACCATCCCCATTAAAAATCGAGCAATTTTCTGAATATTCTTTTGCAATGGAGTCAGTGAATCCATTGCATCATGAGTACTTTTTGCTATCTCACCAAATCGAGCACTCTCGCCTGTCGCAACCACAATCCCTGTCGCACTTCCTTCTGCAACAAGTGTACCCATCCATGCAATGTTTCTTTGTTCAGATGGCGGGAGCGCACGCCCAAGAGAAGTGTGTAACTTTTCAACAGGAAGCCACTCCCCTGTTAGAGCAGCTTCATTCACCGCAAAATTCTTAACCTCAAGTAAACGTATGTCTGCAGGTATCATCGTACCTCCTTGTAAAAACACTATGTCGCCAGGAACTAAAGACTCTGCAGCAACCACTTGCTGCTTCCCCATACGTAATACTGTTGCGTACTTTTCTTGAGATTTCTCTAACGCTTCAAATACGCGAGCTGCCTTACCTTCCTGTAGTACTCCAACAACGACATTAATGATTACCGCTACAATAATAACTGTCGTGTCTAAATAGGCACCTAAAAAGATAGTTGCAGCACCCGCTGCTAACAAGACGAGCGAAAGCGGACTTCGCAACTGCTTCAGTACTGCATCAATGAGATAGAACCCTTGGTCTTTGGGAAGTGCGTTTGGACCATATTGCTTTTGTCCTTTCTCTAATTGTTTTTGAGTAAGTCCATAGTCTTTGTCTGTTCCAAATAGTGCCAGGACCTTATCTCCTGTAAAACTGTGCCACGCTTTAGAATGTTGCATATTGCTAGTATTGTACCATTCAACTCCTCCGTAAAATTGATATAATACACATATATGTTACATACCCAACTTAAAGAAGACATGAAGACCGCACTAAAATCGAGAGAAGAACTTCGCCTCTCTACATTACGTGGTCTTTTGAGCGCACTTACAAATGAACTCGTTGCACAAAGAAGAAAGCCTGATGAACTACTCGAAGACGATGGGGTTCTCTCAGTGATAAAACGAGCAGTGAAACAGAGAAAGGATTCTATTGAACAATTTGATAAAGGTGGTCGCACTGACCTTGCCGATAAAGAGAGGAGTGAAATGGAAGTTCTCGAAGAGTATCTTCCTGCACAAATGTCGAGAGAAGATGTGGAGACAGCTGTCGTCCGCGTACTCGAAACAATGCCTGATGCAGAGTTAAGTAAAGCGGGGATTGTTGTCGGTGCTGTTATGAAAGAACTACAAGGCAATGCAGATGGTACGGTGGTAAAAGAAGTTGTCACCGAAAAACTCTCATAATATCGACTGTAGTCACAGACGCACGTACATACCCACTTAGGACATCGGATGTCCTAAGTGGGTATATTGCTTTAGCGTATTTTCATCTTTGCATTAAGACCAAGCATAAACAAAGCAACGAAGGCTGCTATTACGAACGCGATACGCATATCTAAATAGAGTACAAGAACTGCCATAAGGAGAAGCATGACAATGCGCCCAACAGAAAGTGCCATTTCTTTCAGTGCGGTGTATTCATCTACATATCTACCATTGTCCGCTGCCTGCTCATAGGTGGTAGCATCGAATGAAAGAGAGTTAACAGTTCGTCCAAAGTTGTGATAACTGTCAGCTGCAAAAACCTCAAACGGCGTCTGAACAAATATTTTTGTGACCCACCCTGTTGTCGCCATAATCACTCCAACCCACAGCATTCGTTTCTGACTCCAGGTGTCAAAAAGTTTGCCTACAAATGTCCGTAATGCAATAACAACCACAACAGTGAGTGACGCAATGATACCCAGTACGGTAAATCGCTCGTCAAGTAGCGTGAAGATGTAAATTGGCCAAAAGAGAGTTATCGCCATGCCTTGTGCGCCATTTGCGAAATTTGCAATAAACAAAGATCGATTTCCATGGGCAAACAAATGTTGAAATGTTTCCATATATCCCCAACTATACCGTTCGTACGTGTGACTCATAAACCACAACGGAATCATCGCAAAAACCATTATGAAAATGGAGAAAAGAAACACGGCATCAAACCCGGCAGATGAGATAATCAAACCACCAATCGTTGGTACTGCAATAAGTACGACACTCGCGGTGTTGCGCAATATAGCCAGTTGCCTTCCGCGCATTGATTTATCAAGGCCATTAGAAAAATCGACGTGATAAGGAACCCAGTAAAGTGCACGATACGCAGCAATAAATAAAATATACAGTACCGTTACATATTCTGGATTACGTGGGAACAAATAAAGTGCCACTATAGAAAGCACCGCGAATACAAGACCGAGCATTATCATTCGACGTGTTCCTATTATTCCGAGGAGTCTCGAACTTAATGGAGTCAATAAAAGATGCAGCCCGTAAATGGACACAAAAATTGCAATAACCAATTGGAGATCATAATTGAACTCTCGAAAAAAAAAGATTGGAAGAAAAACCCCAAGTGCACCAAGAGAAATTCGCATCAACGTGCGGCTTGCATACAGTGCCACGAGATCTCGTGAAAAGTGCGTTTTCTTATATAGTGCGTGCACTACTTTCTCTGCCTTATCTTGGAGTTCATCCATAGAAATTAATTATATAGCACTGCAGCGTAATATTTTGAGCAATACACAATAACCCTTCGCGTAAGCGAAGGGTTATTTCTGTTTAGAGGGCGGTTCTTAAATCTTTCCCACAAGATCTAAACCAGGTTCAAGCGTATCGTCTCCTGGATTCCAGTTTGACGGGCACACTTTCCCATCGTGTTCAGCAACAAATTTGGCCGCCTGAATCTTTCGCAACGTCTCTTGCACATTCCGTCCAATGTCATTGTCATGTATTTCAGCAACGCGAATAACGCCTTCTGGGTCGATAATAAATGTCCCACGAAGTGCTACACCCTCGTCAGCAACATGTACACCAAATGCGTGTGATAATTCATGTGTTGGGTCAGCTGCCATCGGGTACGTAATCTTGCTTATAGCGTCCGATGCATCGTGCCATGCCTTGTGTACGAAAATTGTGTCAGTTGATACCGAAATCACCTCAGCTCCTTCTGCTTGGAATTTTTCGTATAGTTTTGCAAGATCTTCAAGCTCTGTTGGGCACACAAACGTGAAGTCAGCGGGATAAAAGAAGAGGACAGTCCACTTACCGTGTAAGTCACTCATGCTCATCTTTTTTGTCTTTTCGTCTTGAAATACTTCAAATTCAAAGTTGGGTACAGAATCACCTACGGTCAGCGGTCCAAAAAGTTCAAATTCGTCATACGTGTCGTTTGGTTCCATAATATATTGTATCTAGTGAGTAACGGCTATATAGTAACATAATGGATACGGGCAGTGAAAAAATTATTGTTATTGTTGGTACCAACGCGTCTGGAAAGAGCTCGTTAGCAGTTCGGCTCGCCAAAAAGTATGGTGGTGAAATAATTTCAGCTGATTCACGCCAAGTCTACAAAGGTCTGGACATAGCGACGGGAAAAGTCACCAAAGAAGAAATGGGTGGTATTCCCCATCATCTTATTGATGTTGCTGACCCAAGAGAGGTTTATAGTGCAGCAGACTTCGCTACACAAGGACGAAACGCTTTGTCTGACATACTTTCTCGTAAGAAACTTCCAATAATTGCTGGTGGTACAGGTTTTTATATAGACGCACTTTTAAATCCGTCCTTGCTTGCGTCAACTCCGCCAAACGATGAACTACGCAAGGGGTTTGAACTACTACCGGCTGATGTTCTTTTTGCTCAACTCAAAAATATCGACCCACGACGAGCTGCGGTACTAGAAGAAAAAGGTGAGCAAAATCTTGTACGACGCATTATACGCTCACTTGAGATTGCACTTGCACCAAAGCGAAAGGATATCGAAGCAAAAAATAAAGTCCTTGAGCTTGATGTACTCTGGATTGGAGTACGATGGGATAAAGAAAAACTTAAAGAGCGGATACACGAACGCACGCTTATTCGATTAGAAAATGGCATGATTGAAGAAGCTCAAGAACTACATAAAAATGGCTTGTCATGGAAGCGCATGGAAGAGCTCGGTCTTGAGTACAAACATCTTGCTGACTATTTGCGCGAGAAGATTACAAAAGACCAACTCATTGAATATATAGACCGAGATGATGCACGGTATGCAAAACGGCAGCGAACGTGGTTTAAGCGAAATGAAAAAATTAATTGGTTTGAAGGAGGTAAATTAGACGGAGTTGAAGATTTGGTTGAGAAGTTCTTGCAGTAATTAATTACGTAATTAAATAGGTAATTAAATAGGTAATTAGTTACGTAATTATCACGGTGTTAATTCTGTGATAATTCAGTTTTAATTCAGTAGCAGCAATGAGAACGACCAGATTTTTAAGAAGTGCAGCGACTATAAAAATCGAAGTGCTCCTGTAGTGAATCGACGTCAGCTCACTAAGTATAATTTTGACTGCATGGAAACGATGAGAGAATCGGTCACCTCTGCTAAATAGCCTGTTCGCACTACGTGCTCCATTCTATTAAGCGACGCGACCCCGCCGTCGCCGACAAGCCTGATTCCACTTCGCTTCATCATCTTGTGTACCGGCGACTCTTTTCGATTCTCTCACGACCGGTAAAACAATAGCGTGGATACTACCGTATCCACGCTATTGTTTTATTGCGGGCGATGAGAGAATCGAACTCCCGACATCGGTTTTGGAGACCGAAGTTATACCACTTAACTAATCGCCCAGTGCACACGAGTATATCACGATTTTTAATAGAATTGAGTGTAGTTCGCGGAAGAGATAAGCAGCAAATAAGCCGTACAAAACGTACGGCGAATGCGGCTGCGCAATTTCTAACAAAGAAATACGCCAATTCTATTAAAAATCTATTTCTTCAGTTCCTTGTGTGCCTTCTTCCCCTTACACCACTTACAATACTTGTTTAATTCAAGCTTTTCGAGGTTTTCACCCTTAATCCGTCGTGACGTCCAGTAGTTAATACGTTTACATCCAGAACACGCTAGTTTTTTCAATTTATCTTGGCTCATGTAGCGGTTACAGTAAACAATTGGTGGCTATATGTCAACTTTAACCTGGCAAAAATGGTTCAGACAAATCTTGTTTGGTACGCTCCTCTAGCCCCCTGCCAGTTAAGGTGACCAAGATCGTGTTCACCACAAGCCACGCAACGAGAACGATGATGAGCCCGATGACTACTGCACCAAAAATCTTCTTTCCTTTTTCAACATTACTCGCATTCCCAGTGTCAGAAAAGAAAAGCCATCCAGCGTATGCAAACATAACCGCAGATGAAATGACCGCAATGCTTACAATTAGATTGAGTATATTTTGACCAAGTGTGACAAGAGAGCCCCAATCACAATCTGGTCCATTACACGGAACTATACCTTGAGCAAAAACTCCTAACGGTACAATTAGCAATGCTGTTGCTAAAAGTATATATGTTAAATGTCTTTTCATAGCTTAATCCTAACATCGAACATCAACATCCTCTAGAAAAAGATGTGTAAACAGATATGATTGAATATTGGTGTTTTTTTGATACACTCACACGACCTGCGTCGGTGGCAGAGTGGTCAAATGCACGAGGCTGTAAACCTCGCGACTTCGGTCTACGCAGGTTCAAATCCTGCCCGGCGCACATATGTGAAGAAAAGATGCTATTCGACTAGAATAGCGTTTTTTCTTTGCATCGTTGAGTTGTTCATGATTTGAAAGACGGAAACGCGCCTGCGGGGCAGGATTAAGCGTTGAGTCCGGCCTGGAGCACTTAGTATAATCAAGCCTGCACAAGGCGTAGATTGTACTTAGTGACTGGTGGTCAAATCCTGCCATCATTCACTCTTTTCAAAACTATTGACACTCTAGTCTATTAGTCCTATAATAAAAGTTGGACAACCTTCAACTGAGGAGTAACGAATATGGATTCGTATACATGGTATTGCATTAAGAGATTTCTTATTGCTGTTTTCAAAGTGCCGGTAACCGTTCCACTCACAATACTTCTGTTTGCTCTTGCGCCGTTCTCCGTTTCTGATTCCCCTACGGCATTGGAAATTCGAACTCTGTTTGCGTCACAAACAGAGTTCGTACGAATTGTGAGCGTGATTATTTATATCGTGCTTGTTGACTTTATGTATGGTGCTAGCACAAAGCACCTGTCAAAAGTCTTGGAGACTTGGAAAAATCTAACTCTCCAAATACGATACGGAGACACCTAAGCAAACGTGCGTCCAAACCCCCGAGCCACCCAGGTTGCTCGGGGGTTAATATTTTATAGATTTCTACCTACTAAACCCCAACCACCTTCCTAGCCCGCTTTACACCTACTCTTTTGCGAGCTTTGGCTTTCTTTTTTGAATCGAAAACAAATTTGTCGTCCTTAACGTCCACCTTCACTACACCTCCCCCCATCATTCCTTCAGATACCATCATAGTCGCGATTGGCGTCAGAACCTTGCTCTGTATCAACCGCTTCAATGGACGTGCGCCGTAGCGCGGATTATATCCTTCCTTTGCAAGATATGTGAGCGCTGCAGTCGAAAATTCGAGTTTTATATTCTTTTCCGCAAGACGCTTCTGTACAATAGCAACCTGCATTTCAACAATATTCTTTATCGCTTCGACTGACAAAATATCGAAGAGTATAATCTCGTCAAGCCGGTTTAAGAATTCCGGTCGGAAGAAGTCGCGCAAGGTTTTCATTACCTTATCCTTACTGTGAACATACTGAGCACTTTCACCTTGATCATCAGTAAACCCAAGTCGGCTCATTTTATCAATGTGCTCAGCACCAAGGTTACTTGTCATAATGATGATCGTGTTCTTGAAGTTTACCGTACGCCCTTTTGCGTCGGTAAGATGTCCGTTATCAAGCACTTGCAGGAGAATGTTAAATACTTCAGGGTGTGCCTTTTCTATTTCGTCAAACAGCAAAACTGAGTATGGACGGTGTCGCACCTGTTCAGTCAGTGAGCCTCCCTCATCGTGTCCAACGTACCCAGGAGGTGAACCAATCATCTTAGAAACAGAGTGTTTCTCCATGAACTCCGACATATCTACTCTAATGAGTGCTTTATCGTCATTAAACATAAATTCAGCGAGTGCTTTTGTGAGCTCGGTCTTTCCAACTCCTGTTGGCCCCAAAAATAGGAATGATCCTATAGGGCGGTTCGGATCAGAAATACCTACTCGAGAGCGTTTTACTGCGTCAGCAACCTTCTGTAGTGCGTCTTCTTGTCCCACAATCCTGCCTCGAAGTGTTTCTTCCATACGAGATAGTTTATCCAACTCCCCTTCAAGCATTCTCTGCACTGGCACTCCTGTCCAGCGCGAAACGACATCAGCAATATCTTCTGCTCCAATTTCTTCACGAAGTACGCGGCGAGAACTTTGTAACTTCTTAAGCCGAGTCATCTTTGTTTGCAAATTCTTTTCCAGTTCAGGAATTCGACCGTAGCGAATTTCAGCGGCAGCTGCTAAATCAGCAGTTGCCTCAGCTGATTCTGCAATCAGGCGTACTTCTTCAAGTTCTTGCTTGATGCTTTTTATTTCAGAAAGCGTTTCTTTTTCATTCTTCCATTTTACTTCTAGTTCACGAGATCCTTCCTTTAATTCTGCAATCTCCTTTTCGACTGTTTTTACCCGAGCTTTTGCCTCTTTCTCTCCTTCTTTAACATCTTTCTTCAGTGCCTCTCGTTCAATTTCGAGACGCATTATCTTTCGATGTGCTTCTTCAAGTTTCGGAGGTTTATTCTCTAGTGAAATACGTAGTGCTGAAGCAGCTTCATCAATAAGGTCTACTGCCTTATCAGGTAAGTATCTCTCTGTAATGTACCTACTACTTAACTCCACCGAAGAAACTATGGCTTCATCGGTAATGCGCACACCATGAAATAGCTCATACTTTTCTTTAAGGCCACGCATAATAGCTATCGCATCTTCAAGTGATGGCTCATTTACATGTACTGGCTGGAAGCGCCTTGTAAGCGCTGGGTCTCGCTCTATGTGTTTCTGATATTCGTTAAGTGTTGTAGCGCCAATAACACGAAGCTCACCTCGTGCAAGTGCAGGCTTAAGCATGTTTGAAGCATCCATCGAACCTTCAGCGGCTCCAGCACCAACAATAGTGTGAATTTCATCAATAAAGAGAATGATGTTTCCTTCTGCACGCTCTACTTCTTTCATGATTGCTTTCAAGCGTTCTTCAAATTCCCCACGAAACTTTGTACCGGCAATAAGGAGTCCTAAATCAAGCGATACGAGATCTTTCTCTTTCAAAGACTCTGGGACATCGCCAGTTGCCATGCGTTGCGCAAGCCCTTCTGCAATAGCAGTTTTTCCTACACCTGCTTCCCCGATTAGTATTGGGTTGTTTTTTGTGCGTCGTGACAGTATTTGGATAACACGAGTTATTTCAGTATCTCGCCCAATAACAGGATCAAGTTTATTTTCTCGTGCTAACTCTGTAAGGCTTCGCGTAAATTTAGCAATCGCACGATTCTGTTTTGGTGCCTCAATATCAGTTATTTTTCCATCTTTAATATCTTCGTAAATCCCAGTTACTTCTTCGCGACTGATTTGGAATCGTGCGAGTACCTCAGCTGCGTTTCCTGGATTCTCTAATATAGCCAACAGCAAGTGCTCTGTTGAAACAAATTGATCTCCAAATGTACTCGCAATCCTCGGCGCGCCATCTTGCAACACCTGTGCTAACTCTGGAGTAAGATATAACTGAAATGAAGACGACATAGTAGTAGCTCCAGTACTTCCACCGTCTAATGAATCGATAAGTGAATCGGCAAAATGAATAGTATCTATCTCTAGTCGTTCAAGTATAGAGAGTGTCATGCTTTCATCTTGCAACAACAAAGATGCAAGTAAATGCAAAGGGCTCACGTGTGACTGTCCACGTTCGATAGCAAGCTGATGCGCTCTGTGCACCGCTTCTTTTGCTTTGGTTGTGAAATTCTGAAATGGCATAGTGCTATTTTATAGAGACGAGTAAACGTGTAAAGTCTTACTGGGCAACCTCTTCTTCTGGAGTATCTTCTACAACTTCTTCAGTTTCTGTGGTGGGTGTTGCAGCTTGGGCAAACGCTGCTCGAATCGGTGCAAATGTACTAATACCAACTTCTCGAGAAGCACCGGTGCTAATACCAACAACTTCCCCATCAACATTTATAAGTGGTGCTCCTGGCGCAATTTTTGTCCCACTGATACTTGTTCCAATATATCCACCTTCTCCAAGTTCTGTTGCAATACCCTGGGTTATGCTTCCATTACCTACAAATGCCACAAGAGTCTGTCCAAGCGAAAGCGCAGCTTCAGAAGACGATACTGCAGCAATTCCAATACGTTCGGCTTCTACTTGAAGTAAGGCAACGCCACGCGCACCACCTTCGTACTGTAGTGTTGTTGAGGCAAGTTCCTCATCTCCTAAATCTACCGAGTATGTTCCTCCTTCTTTAAGAACCGATGCGTCGACTGCAAGTGTTCCTTCTGCATCAATAAATACACCAAGTGATACGAACGCTGCTGTTTCCGAGTCGATAACACTCACAATTTTTGACTTGTTGTCAGCAATCGCTGCTGCAATCAAATCTGCTTCTTTAATTATGATTGTGCGCTCCTTTGTTATGACAGTTGCTTGCTGTGTTTCTGCTGGTGCCACCTGCTCAACAGTTCGTTCAACAACCCGTTGCACAACTCGTGTGACATCAGCCGGTGCTTCCTCAATCAAAGAGACGGTAACAATTCCTGTAGCAATAGATGTGACAAACGAAACAAGCATCGTAAGCAATACGATTTGTGACTTGTTTAGTTCTTCTAGATTCATAGCCATATAGTATCGCACCTCTCCCGCTTATCCAATGCAGGTACGGGTGTGTATACGCAGAGTACAACGACTTGAAAAGCGAGTCAATGATTAGGAGAAACTCCGATAGGCTTTTACTGCTTCAGAAACTTTTGAAACAATCAGTGGGACATCTTCAATATTGGTATCGCGCCCAAATGAAAAACGAAGTGCACTTGTAGCATGCCATTCTTCTTTCCCTAACGCAGCCACAACATGAGATTTGCTGACACCACTTCTTTCAAGACATGCACTCTTTGTTGAAAGTGCGAGTCCTCGTTGGTCGAGATACATGGCAACATATTCGGAATCAATTTTAGAAACTGATATATTTAAAATGTGTGGTGTTTGGTTTTTCCCATCTCCGTTAACTTCTATGTCTGGAATTTCCTCTGTAAGTGCTTTCAACAATTCATTTCGTATGTCGTCTAATCTAACGCTTTCTGATTCACGCAATTGAGTGTATTCCTCAAAAGCCGCGGCAAAGCCAGCATACAACTGAATGTTTTCAGTTCCTGGACGAAGTCCCTGCTCTTGGCTTCCACCTCGGAGAACAGGAGAAATTTTAACACCACGCCGGATATATAAAACACCTACCCCTCGTGGACCAAACATTTTTCCAGAATCTAAACTCATAAGGTCAACCCCTAGTCCTTGAGGTACAAGTGACTGATATAGTCCTTGGCATGCGTCAGTGTGGAATAGTATCTTCTCGAACTTTCTACCATCAACTATGGGGGTTCTTTGCTTTAGCAACTTACCAATCGCATGTATTTGTTGGACTGTTCCAATTTCGCTATTCACTAGAGCTACTGACACTAAAACCGTATTCTCTTGTATAAGCGCTTCGACTGATTCAGGTGTTATAACCCCTTGCTTGTTTGGTGATACAACATCAACGTGAAGCCCTCGTCGAATAAATGGTACGAACACATCTTTAACCGAAGGGTGTTCAATAGCACTGACGATAATTCGACATTCATTCATTTCCACCCCATCTTCCTCAAGAGCATCAAGGTACCCAGCTAGTGCGAGGTTATTTGCTTCAGTTCCTCCTGAGGTAAAAATGAGCTCTTGTGACTTAACGCCTAAGATTTTAGCAATACTACTTCGGGCATCGTCCCGAATTCGAGCAGCCTCTAGTCCTTCACTATGCAATGCTTGTGGATTGGCAAAATACTTTGATGCATCATTGTATGCTTTCAGTGCACCATTAGAAACAGGAGTACCAGCTGCATAGTCCAGAAATATTCTTTTTTGTTTACTTGTAAACATACTGGCTATTGTAAGCGGCAAAGTCAGAATGTCCATGCTACAATCTCGCACATGGAAATGATATTTGAAAACTCTCTTATAACTTTACTTCCTACAGTTCTTCCCTACGTAATGACGTTTGGCATTATTCTTTTACTTATATGGAATATCGTTCTGGAAATACGGCTTCGCCGAATAACACGCGGAGCAGACGGTAAGAATATTGAACATCATCTTGCTGCCATTGCTCGTGATTACCAAGACCTAAGCGACTTCAAAAAGACTGTAAAAACAAACCTCACTACACTTGATACTCGTTTACAAAGTAGCATCCGTGGTACCGGTATAGTGCGCTTTAATCCATTCGCAGGCAGTGGAAATAGCAAACCATCGTTTGCAACAGCTTTCATAACAGAAGAAGGGAACGGTTTTATCCTCTCAACACTTCACGCACGTAACAGTGTAAGTATATACTGTAAAGATATCGCCAGCTTCAAAAGTGAGAAGGAACTTACTGAAGAAGAAGCTCTCGCCCTTGAAAAAGCAAGGAATTCGTTGCATACTTGATTTATCAAGCCTACGGGGTGGGTGGGTTTCAACAGAGCGCTACTTAGCGCTTCATTTTAATATGACTGATTCAAAAACTAACATACTACGTTCTCCAGTTATAGCTGTTATGGGGCATGTTGACCATGGCAAGTCGGCTCTATTGGATTATATTCGAAACACTAATGTTGTCGACTCAGAAGCTGGTGGTATAACCCAGCATGTTTCAGCTTATGAAGTTGAGCACGAACACGAAGGCGTGGTAAAGAAAATTACTTTCCTGGACACTCCTGGACACGAAGCGTTTGCAAAAATCAGAGCACGTGGTGCTTCAGTTGCTGATATCGCAATTCTTGTTGTGTCAGCCGAGGAAGGCGTAAAGCCCCAAACGTTGGATGCATTGCGTGCTATACAAAAATCTGAAATTCCCTACGTAGTTGCAATAAACAAAA
This sequence comes from Candidatus Kaiserbacteria bacterium, assembly GCA_017134395.1. Lineage (NCBI taxonomy): Bacteria > Candidatus Kaiseribacteriota > Candidatus Kaiserbacteria bacterium. The sequence continues at coordinate 256,277 of CP070993.1, forward strand.
TAGACAAACCAAACGCTAATCCAAATACAACGAAAGCAAGTCTTATCGAAAACGAGATCTATATTGAAGGGATGGGAGGAGATATTCCTTTTAACGAAGTGTCCGCAAAAACAGGAGAAGGTGTGAGTGAACTTCTAGACACCCTATTACTTGTCGCTGAACTAGAAGAGCTAACTGGGGACACAACACTACCAGCTGAAGGAGTTGTTATTGAGGCTCATAGAGACCCCAAAAAGGGTGTTGCTGCAACACTAATAATAAAAAACGGAACACTAAGCAGTGGAGAATATGTTGTTGCCGATAACTCACTTGCTCCTGTTAGGATTTTTGAAAATTTTGAAGGTAAACCAATAAAAGAAGCTAGTTTTTCGAGCCCTGTGCGAATTATCGGATTTGATTCACTCCCAAGTGTCGGATCCACATTTCGTGCGTATGAACGTAAGAAAGATGCAGAATTGGCAAAAGGAACAGGGTCATCAAATCGTCCTACAATGACAGCCTTGCATGAAGAAGATGAACGGCATCTTATCCCCCTTATCATAAAAGCTGATGCCACTGGAACACTCGAAGCTATTGAGCACGAGCTTCTAAAACTTGGAAACGAACGTATTGTTATAAGTACAATTCTTGATGGCGTTGGTAATGTCTCAGAGAGCGATGTCCAAACAGCACTTGCTTCAAAACACGACGTACTTGTTGTTGCGTTCAACGTCGGTGTAGATGCTTCTGCACGAGATATCGCAATGCAAAATGAAAAAGAAATACATTCATTTAATATTATTTACAAACTAAGTGAATGGTTAGATGAAGTAATAAAGTCAAGGATACCTAAAATGGAGGTGGAAGAAGAAATTGGTTCTGCAAAAATACTCATGTACTTCTCTGCAATGAAAAATAAATACGTTGTCGGTGGCAAGGTAAAAAGTGGCAAAGTAACAAAAAATGGAAAGGTTCATATAAAACGAGCAAATGAATTGGTTGGGAACGGTGTCATCAAAGAGCTTCAAAGTGGAAAACAAAGTGTAGATACAATTAACGAAGGTGATGAATTTGGTGCCCAAATTGAGGCAGATATCGCATTAGAAGTTGGAGACACTATTGAATGTTTCGAGCTCGTAATAAAGTAGTATGGAATCACAACGCCAACAAAAAGTATCTGAGCAAATAGCACACCTTGCTGCTGATTACCTCGGACGTGAATCGAATCGACAGTCTCTTATAACAGTGACTCGTGCCGACATTTCGCCTGATCTTTCAAAAGCCACCGTCTATTTCACAGTGCTTCCAGATAGCTACCAAGATACCGCATTGGATTTCGCAAAACGCAAGCGAACCGAATTTCGGTCATATGTTAAGAAGCATACCGCACTACGTCGACTCCCCTTCTTTGATTTTGAAATAGATCATGGAGAAAAACACCGACAGCATTTGGATACGCTTGAAATATAACCTCGCCATTGAATTCTACGATAAATACAGTAGTATGGTGCAAACCCGCCTATAGCTCAGTTGGTAGAGCAACCGCCTCTTAAGCGGTGGGTCCTAGGTTCGAGTCCTAGTGGGCGGACACGTTGAAACAACGTATGCCGGAGTGGTGAAATTGGTAGACACGTCAGCCTTAGGAGCTGATGCCGCAAGGCGTGGAGGTTCAAGTCCTCTCTCCGGTACAAGCACAAAACGCCGAGGTATGTCCTTGGCGTTTTGTATTGCAAATATGAACAAAATTCTTATAGTGTCTATAGTGTTCGCACATTTTTGGGTTTTGATATAAGGAAAAGTTTGATGCCTTACGTATATAAGTTCTTACTCTGTTTTCTCTTCTTTTCCTATTTGCTTCTGATTACATTCGTCGCCTATCAATTTGGCTTTGTGGCGTTTTTACTGGTGTCACTCTCGATATTGGTAGCCGCGTTGGTTTCATCCGTTTTGGCTCTTCAGTTCGATTAAGAACCGATCAGTTATTGGAATCCTCCTGCCTTCATCTTGGTAATAGGAACAAAAACCCAAGCTCTCTGAGCTTGGGTTTTTTTATCAATGCAAAATCCCCTAACGTCTAATTTTGAAAGAAGTTTTTGTGCCGAAGGCGGGATTCGACCACCAGTCACTAAGTATAATTGTTCGCTATCGCTCCAATTCTACTAAGTGCTTTTGGTCTGAGCTCGCCGCTTCCCCGTGCTGAAGCACGCGCGGCTCCGCTTTTCGAATCCCTAAGATATGCATGTGTAAAAAAAATACCAGAAGAAACCTGGTACTTTTTACACATGTGCCGAAGGCGGGATTCGAACCCGCGCGGCCTTGCGGCCAAGGGATTTTAAGTCCCTCGTGTCTACCAACTCCACCACCTCGGCATGTAGGCTCTAACTATAAACTAAAAACGTGTAAGTATAAACTCCTTCTTGGGTTCAGCTGGAATCGACGACCAGTTACTAAGTATAATTGTTCGCTACGCTCCAATTCTACTAAGTACTTTTCGTCTGGGCTCGCGGTTTTGTTGCCTTGGTTAGGCAATAAAACATCGCTGCGCCTTGCGATTCCCGACGAAAGGTACTCAAATACCTTTCTCCCGAGACTCACGCTCACTTCGCTCACTTTGAGGCTCGGGCGGGAATCGCACCCGCGCATGGAGGTTTTGCAAACCCCAGCGTTTCTACTTCGCCACCGAGCCTATATTGTTTTCCGTTTCGTACCCGTGCATGGAGCAAGAGACCATTCTGCGCAAGCCCCAGCCAAATCTTACTTTCTACTTCACAAACCCCAATAGGCACTATACTAGCATGTCTGTGTGTAGCAAAAAAGCGCCACACGACGCTTTTTTTACTTAGAATAACTCAAGAATGTAGTAGCACTACTTTTACGTTAGTTTAGCTTTGTTGGATCTCCCAACCCAAATGTTTCAAGAATGATATTTATTATTCCAAACACCGTTGCCATAATAAAGACACCAAGAATACCCCACAGCATGTGTTGTACTCCTGTTTTGCGTCCTTCAGGATTATCCATCTGCGAAAGAAAAACGACAAGACCCCACGTAAACAGAAATATACCAACTGAGAATATAAGGAGAACGATCGGATCGATTATCGATCCAACTATCTGACTAATCACCTCCTTCCCATCCATAGATATTAGTTGTAATTTCTCTGAATTGCATCAGGAACAATAGGCGCAGTTCCTTCTACTTGGAAAGTAGACTGTAGAATACGAACAATTCCCCAAATACTTACCATCACGAAAATAACGATAATCCCCATGAACATAATGCTTATACCCTTCGAACGACTTTCTGAGTCTGAAGTGTTAAGCATGTACATTGCGAGCCCCCAAAAGAATACGAGAACTGCGATTGCAAGCACCAATGGAATTAGTCCATTTATGATGTTACTAACCGTGCTGATTGTGTGACCTAATGTCACCGCGTCGGCCGTTGCAGGAAGCAGTACTGCCAATCCTACAAAAAATATTGTACTTAATTTTTGCATTGTATATGAAATAAATTACTAAAAGTATGCTACTCAAAGCTACTCTTTACATGGTAGCGTACCCGCATACCGTTACAAGAGAACACTTTCTTTTATGTGGATAGTCGCTTTACACAAGACCTCTACTCAGCGTTTGTTGTAACACAGATATGATTCCCCAAATACTTACCATCACGAAAATTATCAGAATACCCCAATACAATGTTTGTTGGAGTTTTGCTCTCTGTTCAGCATTGCCACCGTCATATCCCCATAGATTCTTAACCAAACTAGCAAAAAAGAAAACAATCGCCACGCTAAATAGCAGCGTGGTTCCGAGATTCACCAACCCAATAAACTGTCCTACCAACGCTTTAAAATTGGCAGGTGCAGCGAACACAATGCTCGTAGGTACGACAAAGCTAAATAAAGATACCGCCATAATCTGAACTTTTTTATCAATCATACTATCCACTGAGTATTGGACTAATAGTGTTGTCTATAAGCGTTGCAAGTGCCACAGCACCCAGCAAAAGAGCAACACCAATCACAGTCCATAAAAAGTTTGTTTTTGCCTTCTTAAGTCCATCTGAATTTCCTTGTGCTGCTACAAACAAGAAGCCGGAGTATACAATTGAAACGACAGCCAGTGGAAATAATAAGTATACAACCACCTGCACAAATGCTTCTGTAAATTTTGAGATACTAGACAGTTCGCTCCTTAGGGGGTTTGAAAAAGCTTGCGCAAAGACCATTTCTGGCGCCGCTAACAACGCAAGAACGAACATAAAAAAGATATCCTTGCAATATTTATTCATATACATTATATAATACCATGCGTCTTAGGCTCTCAAGGTATATCTGTATATAGCTAAAACCTACCTTCTTGAAACTACGTACAGAAAAAAAGCCAAAAGTACAACCAGCAAGGTGGCAGCAGAAAATCCGGCTAATGTATCACTCACTAGCTCAACAATTGCCCATAATGAAAGAAGTAAAACGCCTCCAATAGTCACTTGCAAAGCCATTTTTTTTGCTTTCGTTATACCGTCGGCACTTCCTTGTGCTGCTACAAACAAAAAACCTGTCCACACTATAAATACAACAAGGACTGGTGTACCTATATACACAACAGCCAGAACCAAACCCCGAAGCATGTCTGTTATGAATTTGATGACTAATGGATTTTGAAACGAAGCTGCCTCGACAAAAATTGGTATAAGAGATGAAGTACAAACTACAATAAGTGCACGAAAAAGCATACCTATCTATTTATTACTGCACGTAATTCTTCATCGGCTCGCTGAATAGTTTCAGATAGCCGACGCGATCCAGATGTTACATCCCCCACCATTCGTCTGAATATATCATTGGTGTCTTCTGCATGAGGATCGAGCCATGCCCTGCTAATAAGCGCTGCGTTACGAAAGATGAGATCCAGTGGATCGCTTGGCTCTTTACTCAAAATGTCACGTCTGGGAGAAGGTATGCCAACGGCCTCAGCTAATAACCGTGATGGCTCAGCACCTGTTAGATACAGTGCCATTTCTGTACCCCCAAACACGTTTCGTGCTGCTTTAGGTACTGCTAATGCGTACATTTTTCCGAACGTAAGTGTCTTTTTCTGTTCACCTGAACGAATTTGAGGTAGCGGAGCAACATCAAAGTTAATGTGTGCATTTTTCGCTTTTATGGTTTCTACTTCGCTGGCATACCCTACATACAGTGCTAACTTTCCTTGCGCAAATGCATCTAGAGAATTTGTGAGTGAACGATTCCATGTGTACACACTTTTGACAGGGTCAGCAAATTCAGTGTAAAAGCGAAGCGCAGTCTGTGCAGGAATTGTATCGTTATTTTGGCTTCTTGGAGAAAGCGCGGCAGTTAGCTGTCCGTCTTGCTGTCGTGTAACTATAGAGCCACCAGCTTGAAGTATAAGGGCAGAAATAATATCTTTAGCGTGATTAACGTTATCAAACTCACCAAATGCAATAGTTGCTTGCCCGATGTTGTTTGCTTTATCGCGTTGCGTTATACGCTCTGCTAGCAAAAAGAGTTCGTCCCAAAATTGTGGTGGTTGCGAAAAGCCACTCTCCGCAAAGATGTCTCGGTTCCAATACAACACTAAGGGATCTACCAATAGAGGAAGCGCTTTGATGCCAGCTGAGGTGCTCAAGAATATTTCTGCTTCATCAATATATGTATCTTTAAACTCACGTTCGCTTATGGTTTCGTATGGAATGGACTGAACCTTATTCCAATGACGAAGTAAGTTTGATTGGTCAAGAATAAACAAATCTGGACCCGTACCGTTTGCCAGAGCCTCTACAAGGTCTACTTGAAACTCATCCTCTGGCACCTCTCGATACTTCACGTTATTGACTTCAGAATTTTCGTCTGCCAATGTACGAAAGTGTGCCTCCATCACATCTTCATCAAAACTACCCCATACAGTCACTTCACCAATATCGCGGTTGTTATTGCCACCCGTAAAACTAGCAAACACTAACACTGCAACAACAATAAAGAAAATGAATACTCCGAGAATTACTATTTGAAATGGATTCCGTTTTTCTTGCATATATTATATTAATTCTTGTGCGACTGTGCGCGAAATAAAATCTTCTTGTGACGTACTTCTCTGAGAATCTGACGCAAATGCCTTTTTAAATAATAACCCATAGTGATGTTCTCCTGCATCAAAAGTTCCCTTCGCTACAAACCCATTGTCGTTACAGATAAGATTAGCTTCAGCAGGGGTAAGTATCAATTGTTCTGGAGGACCAATACCGCCATAGGATTCGTTCCAATCGATAATCGCAAGTATACCTCCGGGCTTGAGTACACGATACGCTTCCTTTATTGTATTTATCTTATCATCCACCTGAAAAAGAGTATTCGATAAAAGCACCCCGTCGAGTAATCCATCTTTCAGTTTTACACCATCCACAGATTCGATATCACCCCATACAATTTCTATATTTTCGTATCCTTTTTGAACTGCTGCATTTTGTGTGCGGGTCAGCAAATCTTTTTGAATATCTACCGAATATACAACGCCGGTCTGCCCAACAACATCTACAAGCGCAAGTGTGTACGCACCTGAACCTGAACCAAAATCAGCAACTTTCATACCCTCTCGAAAGCCTAAACGCTTCACGTTCTTCTTTGGATCAGAAAAAGCTGGGTTATTTACATCAACACCGAAACCTTGAGATTCTCTTCGAGTTTGTGCACTCACTGTATTTTCAGGAAGTTTTGTACCTCCGGCGAGAGCCATAGGTCCAACTGCCTTAGTTTGTGTGGTATCTATCGTTACATTAATATCCTTGCCGCCTACGTTAATGTGAGCAGTCGCATTGTTTCTCGCATGAGGTTCCATGCGTTCTATTATAACGTACGAAGAAGAGTCTCGTAGTGACTATTCCCCACTTGTATCAGCTTCTTCTGTAAGGGTAACCATCGAGGCAATTGAGTCTCCAGCACGCAGTTTCATAATTCGAACACCTTGCGTTTGTCGTCCTTGTAATTTCACTTCATCGAGACTCGTTCGAATCACCTGTCCTTTCTTTGAAACTGCTACAAGTTCTCCTCCAGTACTTTCAATAACCTCAGCACCGATAATCTCCTTAGTCTTTGGTGTAATTTGCGCTGTCTTAATACCAGTACCTGAACGTTTCTGTACTTTATATTCACTTATCTTTGTTTTCTTTCCATATCCTGTTCCAGACAGTACAAAGAGTGCCTTGTCTTTAGAATCTTTTTCGACAACTCCAGCGCCGATAACCTCATCGTCTTTACCGAGTTTCATACCACGAACTCCTGCTGCAGTGCGTCCCATTTCACGTACATCACTTTCTTGGAAACGGATCGCCTGTCCGTTTCGGGTTACTAATACAACGTCGTCGCCTTTCTTTAAGAAATGAGTAGCAATGAGTTTATCTTTTCCATTAAGTTTAATGGCAATGAGCCCACTCTTTCGTACATCCGCAAATTGATCTGCATTTGTTTTCTTTACTGTTCCTTCACGCGTCACCATTGCAAGCGAAAGCTGGTCTTCTTTCTTTGCATCTTTAGGAACTGGTAACACAGATGTTACGTTCTCGTCTTGCTCAAGTTGCAAGAAGTTCATAATAGACTTGCCTTTGGTTGAACGCTTTCCTTCTGGTATCTCGTACATCTTAGTGCGGTATACTTTTCCTTTGTCGGTGAAGAACAACAGGTCGGCATGAGCGTTAGCTGTAAGGAATGTTTTTACAACGTCCTCTTCTTTTGTGTTCATGTCAATAACACCAACACCACCACGTTTTTGGCGACGATACTCGCTTGGGTTTGTTCGCTTTATGTAACCCCCTTTAGTAAGAACCAGCGCAAATTCATCATCAGCAATAACATCTTCCATAGAGAAGTTCTTCGTTCCTCGCTTCATTATTTTTGTTCGTCGCTCATCACCAAGACGCTCAGTAACCTCTTTTAACTCTTTCTTAATGAGTGTCATTAGTTTCGCTTTGCTCTTGAGTAGCCCTTCAAGCTCAGCAATAATTTTCTTAAGTTCAGCAAGTTCTTCTTCGATTTTCTTTCTCTCAAGGTTCGCCAGTTTCTGCAAACGCATTTCTAAAATAGCGGTTGCTTGTATTGCTGAGAACTTGAACGTCTTCATTAATCCAACGTGTGCTGTTGGAACATCTTTACTTTTTTTAATAAGAGCAATTACTTTATCGATATTATCGAGCGCCTTCTTCAGACCAAGCAATATGTGTTCACGGGCACGCGCTTTATCTAGATCAAATTGCGTGCGACGTTTTGTTACCTCAACTCGGTGACTGACATACGATTCAAGCATCGGTTTGAGTGAAAGTGTTTTAGGAACACCATCCACAATGGCAACCATGTTGTAATGGAATGTTTCCTCAAGTTGTGTGTGTTTGTATATATAGTTAAGGACTGACTGCGGATGCGCAGTTCCCTTTAGGTCGATCGCTACTCTAATGTCTGTGGTAGATTCGTCACGTAGTCCTTTTATTCCTTCTAGCTTCTTTGTTTGAACGAGCTCAGCAATCTTTGTAATAAGATTCGCTTTGTTTACACGGTACGGAATAGACGTAATAATTATCTGCGCTCCACCCTTAGCAGTTTCTGTAATCTCCGCTTCACCTCTAACAACAACACCACCGCGTCCAGTTGCGTAAGCTTGTGCAATATCTTGTTGATTAAACGCTATACACCCTGTTGGGAAGTCCGGACCTTGAATAAATTGGAGTAAATCTTCAGTCGTACTTTTGGGATTATCTATAAGATGTACAACAGCATCAGACACTTCACGGAAGTTATGAGGAGGAATGTTTGTTGCCATACCAACAGCAATACCAAGCGTTCCATTAAGAAGTAGGTTTGGTACAGCAGCAGGAAGTACAACTGGTTCTTTTTCAGTGTTGTCGTAGTTTGGTCGATAATCTACGGTATTCTTACCAAGGTCACGTAATAGTTCAGATGCCATGTTTGATGTCTTTGCTTCTGTGTAACGCATAGCAGCTGCGTTGTCTCCGTCAATTGAACCGAAGTTACCTTGTCCGATAACCAGAGGGTATCGCATTGTAAAGTCTTGTGTAAGGTTTACCATTGAGTCATATACAGCAGTATCACCATGCGGGTGATACTTACCGATAACCTCACCCACAACTGTCGCTGACTTTCGTGTCTTGCCGCCCGGAGTTAAGTTCAGCTTATCCATAGCGTACAACACTCGTCGGTGTACTGGCTTCAGACCATCGCGTACATCAGGAAGTGCACGAGACGTAATAACGGTCATTGCGTAATTAATATATGCTTCCTTCATTTCAGAAGAAATACCTTGAGAAATAATTCCCTTGGTTGATTCTGGTTCCTTTGGACTCTCCTCGTTATTCTTTTCTATTTTTTTCTTTGCTGCCATAATTAGTTATCAGAATCTAATTCACTTTTATCAATAATAATATTGTCGACGTGGACATCTCCATCTTTATCAACATACACATTCACGGCGTTGTCACCACTTTCCTGTGCATTTGATTCCTCCAACGAATCCTTCAATTGCTGATACTGTACGGAAAATTCATCAAAAGTTCCAGCTATCTCTGAAGTCGTATCGCGAAGACTTTCAATTGCAGACGCTCCTTGATTTGAAACTTCAACCTGTACGATAGTACTATCACTACGGAAAAAAGTAACTCCCCACAAAAGGAACAACACTAATGCCACAACTCCTGCAGCGACCGCGGCAAAGGCAAGACGCTCTTCTTCTGGTCTCTGCCTCATGTCATCAATAAACCGCATACAAGTATATTATGACTGCAAGACAACTACTTCGCCAGACTTCCCTTCTAAGTCTTTCCTTTTAATAGTAAGTTTCTCGACTGGCTTTGTACTTTCGGCTCCCGCTTCTTTTAAGAATGTTTTAAGTGCTCCGGCGTCGCCTATACCATCGTAATGTATTGGGATCACAACTTTTGCTTCGTATGCAACAGCAAGAGCATGTGCTTCAGACGCGTCTAACACTCCGCCTCCGCCAATTGGAATAAACAAAACGTCTACACTATCCATATCTTCAACAATAGAAGGGTTGGGTTTCTTGTCTGAAAGTGTACCAAGGAAAAGAATGTTCATGTCTTCGATTCGAACTGTATAAATGGTATTGATGGTTGCGTCAGTACTATACTCTGATGTTGAATCGAAACCCTTTACAAAGACTCCTTGAATTTCGTATTCTCCTGCTCCGCGGACACTAAACGGTTCTTTTGCATTTCGCGTTACCTCATCTACACCGTTAAAGTCTGGATGATTTAATGTGACAAATACGATGTCAGCACCAAATCGCGTTGGTGTCATTTTTGATTTCTTTGAGACTGGGTTAAAAGCAAGTGTCTTATCGCCAAAACTAACTTTTATAAATTCCCCTTTGTGATGTGTGATTATCATAGATTGAATGCAAGCAAATCCGCCATACTAAATGCGGACTGGCATCCATTATAGCACGGATTATATTGCTTTTTAAGCCAAGCAGCGTATAGTAGAGCTGCCCTTTCAAGGGCATTTTATTAACTCAATGTAGCATACTAACCCTCTTGTACATGAACAGCTCATGAACACTGGTACAGAACGTATGGTACATCAATTATATAATGAGTAAAAAAGACGAACTCGAAGAATCGAGTAACGAACAAGAACCTCGGAGCAAAAAAGACTCCCCAATGGCAGCGCTTCTTAGCGAAATACCTGCAAGTCCAGAATTGGGCGACCTTGTAGAAGGACCGGTTGTAGATATTGACAAAGGACGTATCTACATCGACCTGCACCCATTTGGTACAGGTATTATTTACGGACGAGAGTATCTCTCGGCACGTGACATTTTAAAGAATGTAAACCCAGGCGACACTGTTGCTGCTAAGGTTTCTGGTATAGAAAACCCTGACGGTTACATCGAAGTATCACTTCGTGAAGCTCGCCAAGCGCTCGTATGGGGTGAAGCAGAAGCCGCAATGAAAAACAAAACACCTCTTGAACTCCCTATTAAGGATGCAAACAAGGGTGGACTTATTGTTGAATGGCAAGGCATCCAAGGATTCCTTCCTGCCTCACAGCTTTCTGTCGATAACTACCCACGAGTACCAGATGGCGACAAAGATAAAATCTTTGCTGAGCTTAAGCAACTCGTCGACAAAAAACTTACGCTTCACGTTATTACTGCTGATGCAAAAGAACAGAAACTTATCTTTACTGAAAAAGGTATCGATGCAGAAGAGAAAGCAGAAATGGTTGATAAGTATCGCGTTGGTGATGCTCACGACGGTGAAATTACCGGAGCAACCGACTTTGGCGTATTCGTAAAACTAGAAGACGGTCTTGAAGGTCTCGTGCACATATCAGAAATGGACTGGGCACTTGTTGAAGATCCTAAGAGTCGCTACACAGTTGGCGACAAGGTACGCGTACAAGTTATTGAAGTGAAAGATGGCAAGGTGTCACTTTCTATCAAGGCACTTGTTGAAGATCCGTGGACCGCAGCATCTAAGAAATTCAAAAAAGGCGACAAGGTTAAGGCTGTTGTTATTAAGTACAACAAACACGGAGCTCTTGCTTCTATAGAAGAAGGAGTAGCCGGCCTTGTACATGTATCTGAATTTGGTGGAAGCGAACAACTACGAGATGAACTTCGTCTTGGCAGTCTCTACCCATTCACAATTACACTCTTTGATCCAGTCGAGCACAAAATGACGCTCTCGTTCAAAGATGCACCAGTTGCTGAAGTTGCAGCAAAAGAAGAATAGAAATTCTTCTTGGAGCATACAAAAAGGCCCGCGTAAGTGGGCCTTTTTGTATGCAACTTAATGTAAAAAGTTATTTCTCAAATGTGTACTCAGTCATTGATTCAAGATCGATATTAAAGTATTTCTCATGAATTACCTTCTGATCTTCAAATAACGCATCACCCCAACTAAGGTTAAGTAGTGCAGCACCTTTTTTAACCTCTTCTTCAGAAGCTCCTTCTATTTCTAAGACCATTGGTATGAGTGGCCAATTATCAATCTCAAATGTAATGTCGCCCAATGTATACTGTCGTCGCTTCTTTTCTTGGTGGAGGAATATGGGTATTTCGATTGATTCAAAAAACTTAACCGCAGCTTCGGGCGAAGATACAGTAAATTCCACCTCTTCAGTGCTATCAACTTCCCACGTAGAATTTGCTTTATACGTAACCCACGTTTGAGTCCCGTCCGTACGTACGCGAATACGACGTGCCTTTCCAACCCACTCTTCTTTTTTAAATATCCACTCTTGAAAAAAGTACTCTCCTTTAAGTACAGCACCAATAGATTCTAATTTCTTTTCAATTTCCTCTTGATTTAAATTAATCCAACGCGCTTCTATTTCTCGATAATCAGTATCACTCATATATTTTCTAACATTAGTTGTGTATATTCATTGCCTTTACTCGCCCATCAACAATAATACTTTCAAGCGCTGTGTTTGTTGCGGTAAAAATTTTCTTCAGTGCCTCTTGTTCTTTTTTCGTAAATTCACCAAGAAGAAAGTCGTGCACTTTACTATCTCCGTTTGGCTTTTTTATTTTTCCACTCGGTGTCGTTGGTGCAACCCCAATGCGTACACGTACAAAATCTTTTGTCTTTACTGCACGAATTATTGACTCAATCCCCTTATGTCCACCGCTACCTCTACCAAACGCTATCTTTAGAGTTCCAAATGGTAAGTCGATATCGTCGTACACTACAACCAGCCGCTCTGCAGCTTTTGCACTCGTTACCAATTCTCTCACTGCACTGCCCGATTTATTCATAAATGTGTTTGGCTGCAAAATAACTGCTGTGTGTTTGCCAACGCTCCCCTTACTCATCTCACTCTTTGTTTTTTTATCAGTGACGAACCCACCGAACTCTTGCGAGTCCTCAAAAGCAGCAACTGCCAATCGCCCAGCGTTGTGTCGTGTGTGTTCGTATTCTTCTCCGGGGTTGCCTAATCCAACTATTATAAATTTCATGTTCCTAAGTGTACCGCGCACCACTAAAAAGAAAATACCTGCTCTGAAACAGAGTTAACTTTGCGTCAAGAGAAACAGTTGTAGTACAATGCCTGACATGTCAGCTGATTTACATCACGATCCTTCATCAGTGGATGAACAGGTTGAAGCTACTCCAGCAGAGAACACGCACAAGAAGCCACTCAGCTCAACTCGGAGCCTTATTTTCTTTGCACTCATTGTGCTCATGATTGTTCTTCCCATTCGTTTGTATGTTGCGAAACCTTTTATCGTGTCTGGTACTTCAATGTTCCCTACTTTTAACACGTGGCACTACCTTATTATCGACCAGCTTACGTACAAATTCGAAGAACCAACGCGTGGAGACGTAGTGGTATTCCGCTTCCCTCAAAATCCTTCACGGTTCTTTATAAAACGTGTCGTCGGGCTTCCTTTAGAAACAGTAGAACTCGATGGAAACACGGTAACCATACGAAATACTGAATTCCCTGAAGGCTTCACTCTAGACGAGCCGTATGTAGACCATGCATACACCAAGGAATCACAGCTCGTCATGGAGCTTGGTGATGATGAATACTTTGTCCTTGGCGACAACCGTAAAGCAAGCGCCGACTCACGATACTGGGGACCACTTGAGTTTGAGCGTATCGTTGGCCGTGCATACATTCGTCTCTTCCCATTCAATTCAATAGACGTTCTCCCAGGAGAAGCAACATACATTATTAAAGACACTAATACTGAATAACCATGTTAACTATCTCACACACAAATTGCGCAAGTACTGGAGAATTACTCGACCGCGCACTCGACACCATCGAGTTCTACGGATTCGACTCAGTCGACCACATGTTTAAGGGACGCAAGGTTAACAGAAAGGTAAAGCAGAGCACTACCCCGAGCGTTGCATTGCCAACAGAAAAGAAACTCGCAGCAATGACAAAGAGTTTCGTATCTCACAAAATGCATCGAGATGAACTCCCCAACTTTTCGTACCAAGTCGAACACAACAATTCAAAAATATCTACACTTGGTCTGTACGCATCAGGAAGCCGTTCTGCAATTACCGAAGGGGTCATCATTGCAACACTCGCGACAATAGCTCGAGACAGTGGTCTGCAAAATACCGTTATGCACATAAATAGCATTGGGGATAAAGAATCATCAGTGCGGTTTGTGCGCGACCTCACAAGCTACCTACGCTCGCATATTAACGACATGCCGACCTATGCTCGTGAAGAGATGCAAAGCGGAAACATCATGCGTGCATTCACTCGCCTCTCAGAAAAGAACCATGAAATAGTTGGTGGTGCACCAAACTCTATGGAGTATCTAAACGACGAAAGTCGTGCGCACCTGCGAAGTGTTCTTGAGTTCACTGAAAACATGGGAGTACCGTACGAGCTCGACCCGACTATTTTAGGAAGTATTGATTGTTGGCAACATACTATCTTTGAACTGCGTGTTCCAACTGAAAATGGCGGTACGGTAACACTCGCGCGAGGTGGCCGGCATGACACACTTGCTCAGAGAAGTTTCCGAACTGCTATGCCAATGGTGAGTGCAGTTATCGAACATGAAATCCGAGGTCGCGCAAAACCACGACGCCGAACACAACGAAACCCCCACTTCTTCTTTGCGCAACTAGGACCCGAAGCAAAAAGAAAAAGCTTCACCGTTATGGAGCGGCTTCGCGAAGCTGGTATTCCTATTCGTCAGCAAGTTGCCGTAGATAGTATTGGTATGCAATTAGAGAATGCCGAGAAATACACTATCCCCTACACAATCATTATCGGGCACAAAGAAGCACTTGAAGACACTGCTATCGTGCGAAACATGCACACACGCTCACAAGTAGTAGTGCCTCTCACAAACCTTGCAAGCTACCTCAAACGACTAAAGGTTTCGTAACATATTCTGCATAAGCAACTTGTAACAATTACCTGCTTAGAGTATTCTGAAAGTAGTCAGCTCGATGGTCGAGTTGATGAACGTTAGATCAAAGAAGGGATATGGGTATTCTCATGAAGAAACCTGAGTTTCATCCACCACCACTGACAGGAGTTGCTACTGCAACAACTGCCAGCTCGACGAAAATGGACGTCGCCTAGTTCGCCTGTCAGAACAGCACGTCAAGTGAATTGATTTAACGAACCCGTCGCATCCTAGGAGGAATGCGGCGGGTCTTTGTATATATACGGATAATCAAATCACTGGCACTTTGGTGCTACCTATGATACAGTTTTCCCCGTTATGGCAACAAACATACAAGTAGAAAAAACAGGAACTGAGAACACTGGCGCAGTATTGCGTAAGTTTACTCAACGAATGCGTTCGGCAGGGATTGTTCAGAAAATGCGAAAAATCCGTTACCGAGCACGACCTGTTTCAAAGAACATGCAACGCGCAACTGCGTTGCGGAAAATCGAACGTCGCGGCGATTTTGAGCAGCTTATCAAAGAAGGAAAGCTTTCAGATAGTGTTCGCGGAAAACGAGTAAAATGGCGCAAATAAACTCACACTTTGATATTACACACACAACACAAGGCACGCTTCCAAGCGTGCCTTTTGAAAAAATTAAGAACACGATACTTGGGCAGTCCTACACTCTCTCTCTCGTCCTTATGGCAGATACACTGGCAAAACGCTTAAACAAAGAACACAAAAAACGAACCAACCCAACCAACATTCTTTCGTTTCCTCTTTCCGACAAGGAAGGTGAAATCTTTTTAAATATTCGTCGCGCGAAGCGCGACGCAAAGAAATTCGGTCACACTACCAACCAACACATAGTCTTTCTATTTATTCATGGATGTTTACATCTTAAAGGTAACGTACATGGTGAAGAGATGGAGAAACAAGAAGAAAAGCTCCTCAAGAAACTCTATTAGCCTTTCTAGCATCTACTGAGATATTTACGTAAATATCTCAGTAGATGCTTTTCGCACAGTTGCAGAATTTGATAGTGGCTCTACAGAAGGCTACAATAAGAAAATATGCGTAAAAATACTATCGTAGGTATAGATATTGGTACTTTCTACGTCAAAGTAGTTATTTCGCAAATACAAGAAAACGGTACCCCTCCTCACATTATCGGTACCGGCTCTGCCCTCTCGCGCGGTCTTAGGCATGGATACATAACGAGTCAGCACGACATAACCGAAAGTATAAAGAAAGCAGTGGCTCAAGCTGAAAAGGAAGCAGGGCTTACAGTAGACCGCGCCTATGTTTCTATTGGCGGTGTTGGTCTTGAAGACAAATACTCTCAAGGAGCAGCTATTGTCAGTCGTGCAAACTCCGAAGTGTCCGAGATTGACGCCGAGAACGCGCTTGCGGAAGCTGAAGCGCTCATAAGTCGTGAGCTTTTAAATAGAAAAGTCATCCATGCAATACCTGTTTCGTACTTACTTGATGGCAAACAAATACTCGGACGACCAGTTGGCATGCACGGTTCTAAACTTGAAGTAGAAGCGCTCTTTGTAACGGTGCTTGAACAACACCTTGACGACATCATCGCAGTAATCGAAGCGGCAGGAATTGAGACCATCGATATCATGGCATCCCCAATTGCTGCAAGTTTAGTAACACTTACCAAACAACAAAAAATGGTTGGTTGTGTGCTGGCAAACATTGGAGCAGAAACTCTTTCAATTGTCGTCTTTGAAGAAAACACCCCCATCTCATTAAAAGTCTTCCCTATTGGTTCAACCGATATTACAAACGACATCGCATTAGGGCTTCGTCTTCCACTACCTGAAGCAGAACAATTAAAGCGAGGCGTCGTAACTGGCGAATCAGTTCCACAAAAAAAGTTGGACGAAATAATTGCAGCTAAATTACGACAAATGTTCTCTCTTGTACAAGACCATTTAAAGAAGATAAACCGAGCTGGACTGCTACCAGCTGGAATTATTCTCACAGGAGGCGGTTCGGGTATTGCAACTATTGAGGACTACGCACGCATTGCTCTTAAACTACCTTCAGAAACCACTGGTCTTCGACTCGGTGAGCAGCAACTAAAGGATGCTTCGTGGGCAGTTGCGTATGGTCTGTGTATTTGGGGTGCATCTTCAGACTCAGACACTATCGGTATCGAAAATGCGCGAGCTGCTGGAGTGAAATTTTTCTCCTGGTTTAAGCAATTT
Source organism: Candidatus Kaiserbacteria bacterium (assembly GCA_017134395.1). Taxonomy (NCBI): domain Bacteria; phylum Candidatus Kaiseribacteriota; species Candidatus Kaiserbacteria bacterium. The sequence continues at coordinate 273,409 of CP070993.1, forward strand.
TTACCTTAAAAAGAGGTGTTTTCTTAAAACTTTCCTTTACCCTCTCCACTTGGTATTATACGTACATTACATGACCATTCTGGTCTGTAGGTGTGTGCTGTCCTTTTCTGTAGTGCCCTACAGACTTATTTAAAGTAACAAAATATAACCATGAAGCAGGTAAAGCCAGAAGTTGAAGCATTCGCGCGAATACGTGTTATCGGTGTTGGAGGATCGGGTAATAACGCGATAGACCACATGATTAAGGCAAAAGTACAGGGCGTTGATTTCATAGCCGTCAACACAGATGCACAAGCGCTGCATCACTCAAAAGCAAAGAAAAAAATCCACATCGGTAAAAACCTCACCCGCGGACTTGGTACCGGAATGAATCCAGAGCTTGGGCGTCGTGCAGCTGAAGAAACGAAAGAAGAAATTCACGAAGCAATTAAGGGTTCCGATATGGTATTTGTTACTGGAGGAATGGGTGGTGGTACCGGAACAGGAGCTGCACCGATTGTTGCGCAAATCGCTCGTGAATCTGGGGCACTTACTATTGGTATTGTTACAAAACCATTCTCGTTTGAAGGGCAACAACGTGCACGTCTTGCTCGCGAAGGTTCCGAGAACCTCAAAAAAGAAGTTGACGCGCTTATCACTATTCCCAACGACCGCCTTCTTACTACCGTAAAGAAAGACACCGGCATTAAGAGCGCGTTTGAAATGTGTGACGATATACTCAAGCAAGCAGTAGAAGGAATCTCTGACCTTATTACTACACCAGGAATCATCAACGTTGACTTCGCAGATATCCGCGCAGTTATGGAATCAGCAGGTTCTGCATTAATGGGTATGGGTATGGCTGCAGGCGAAGGGCGTGCAGTTAAAGCAGCACACGAAGCCATCCAATCCCCTCTTCTTGATGTATCAATCTCTGGAGCAACTGGTGTTCTCTTTGCAATTGCTGGTGGCGACGACCTCTCAATGCTTGAGGTACAAGAAGCAGCTAATGCTATTACTGAATCTGTTGACCCTGATGCTCGTATTATCTTCGGTGCTATTTCAGACAACACACTTAAGAAAGGCCAGATAAAGATTACTGTTATTGCAACAGGCTTTCCTGAAAACAATAAAGCAAAAGAAGCAGAAGCATCTCGCAAAGGCTCATTTTTTGGAACGAGCACTCGAGAAGAAAAAAAATCATCAGACGCAGAAGCTGCAATCCCAGCAAAAAGCGAACCAGAAATAGAAGAGAAGCAAGCACCAGCTGCAATTCACCACACTGAAAGCAAGCCGGTAGAAGTTATTGAGAAGAAAGTCTCTGCAGCCCCAACAAAGCGCGAAGCTCCACAAACAAAAAAAGAATCTTTAGAAGACGATGACGACTGGGGTGCAATCCCTTCATTCCTTCGACGATCAAAGCTTAAATAATAGTTTTTAATAATTAGCTCTTTTTCACTATGTTCGATCTTACAATTATTGGTGGTGGCCCAGCAGGTACTGCAGTCGCTGTGTATGCTGCACGAAAGCGCCTTAAAAGCGTTCTGATAACTGAAGAATGGGGCGGTCAAAGTAATGTCTCGGAAGATATCCAAAACTGGATAGGAACACCTCATATTTCAGGTGGTGATCTTGCAAAATCGTTCGAAGCGCATGTGCGTGAATACGCTGACGATGTAATCGAAATACAGTCGCCTGCCAAAGTAGAGACCATAGAAAAAATCGAGGGAGGATTTAAGGTTGTAACAAACAAAGGTGAGAGCTACGAATCAAAAGCAGTGTTTGTTGGTGTTGGATCAAGCCGCCGCAAGCTCCCCGCAAAAGGTGCAGATAAGTTTGAACACAAAGGTCTTACCTACTGTGCATCGTGTGATGGACCGTTATTTACTGGCCGAGATGTAGTGGTAATTGGCGGTGGTAACGCAGGCTTTGAAACAGCTGCGCAACTTCTTGCGTACACAAATTCAGTAACACTACTTGAGTTTAACGATACATTCCTTGCTGATGAAATTACCGTAGAGAAACTCATGAAAAACGACAAATTTAAAGCCCTGAAAAATGTTGAGATAACCGAAGTGGTCGGTGAGGCATTTGTGACCGGTGTAAAGTACAAGGACCGTGCAACGGGAGAGGAAACAGAACTCGCAACCGGTGGTGTGTTTGTAGAAATCGGCATGATTCCTAACACACAAATGGTTAAAGATCTTGTTGAACTTGATGAGCGCAACATGATAAAAGTAGACCCGTATACACAACGTACAAGCGTAGAAGGTATCTGGGCAGCCGGAGACTGTACCGACGGTCTCTACCACCAAAACAACATAGCAGCTGGTGACGCTGTGAAAGCAATCGAAGACATGTACGGATACTTACGATAAGTACTAAATATAAAAAAATAAGTATAGAGAAAGGCGGGAGTGTGACCTCACACTTTCCGCCTTTCTTACTTTTGAATAGTGAATTTACGAACTGTGCACCACTTGGGATTCTACCGGACTTACTTTATTCGGCAAATTGCATTGAACGCCAGGAAGGCAGGTGCCATTCATAGCGTGCCCACATCCAAGACATGGACTATAGGGAAGTTTTTTCCCTTGCGTTCCCCCGTGATTACTTTTATTACCATCCGCATCATTTTTTGGCATTTTTGCCCCTTCAAAAGTAGCGTACAGAACCACAACCTCAATGGCTGCTCCCCCCATACGCATTGACTAGTAAAACATCGTTGTTGCTTATTTTCAAGTAAATCAAAACCCCTCGCAGTTAACTGCGAGGGGTTTTGATTTACTTGAGTTGGTTTTTTGTGTAGTTAGGCTTCGTGTTCAACTACTACTTCACCGTCTTCGTTGTCAGTAGGAGAAAAACTAAGGAGTGCTGATGCAAGCACATCACGCTGTGTGTATACAAGTGAGAATGCTCCAAGAGCAACAGCAAGCAGTGTAAGAATGTACGCTACATCACCTGCGCCTGTGTATGGTACTTGGTTTAGTGGCACATACGTAATAGTTGGTTGTGTGGTGTGTATAGGATATGCTGTGCCGTAGCCACCATAAGGTGTTACTCCAGCAGAACCTATTGGGTACACAGTTGCACTACAGTTTCGTGTAGTTCCATTTGGCCATCGTGCATTCAGGGTATATGTTTGTGCTACCCCAACATTTGGAACTACTCGTGAACCAGTGCTTCCTACGTTACCTACCCCATTATCGATAGAAACGTATGATGCGTTACCAGCATCCCATGAAAGAATCGCTGTTCCTCCAGGAACAACAAGATCAGGGTTAACCCACAGAGAACATGTTTGGTTTAACTGCCCACTAAAGAAGTTGTTGCTGTTAAACGAATACGACGTTGTTGGCTGAGCAACTACTGTACACGTATCCACGCCTGCATTTCCCGTTGCAGTGAGTGTATAAGTGGTAGTGTTGGTTGGATACACTACTACAGAGTCGGCATCTGAAACAATACCAATACCACTAATGTGAATAGTGTGTGCATCGTAGACTTTCCAAGAAAGTGTTGTTCCGCCATTATTAAATGGTTGTACGATTGTGTTGAATACACACACTGGAGCATTCATCGCACTTGCAGTAGCCGGAGCAATAACTGCCACAAACCCTAAGGTAAGGGCAACGATAGTTGCAACTGCTGTATATTTTGCTGTTACCATATACATAAATTAAATTTCTAAATATAAAAACTCTTTTGTTTCCAAAAGAGCATTTCTATACACACTTTCTTGATACTCCTCCTATGAAGAATAATCAATAAGTGCAAGTATTATAGTACATATATTGGGTAGATGTCAAGAGGTTGGATTTCCAATTCAGGGAGACTCGGCGTCAGCTCACTAACCAAGCCCAAGACAAAGCAAAGGGCCCAAACGCTATCATGCGGGACCTTGGCTTATCTAGTGGGCGATACAGGACTCGAACCTGTGACCTTCTCAACGTCAATGAGACGCTCTAGCCAACTGAGCTAATCGCCCGTGTATGTTTTATGTCGCGCCATAGTACCGTGTAGGCGTAACTACTTCAAGCAGCTCTATTTTTGAAAAACGCACGAATATAATGCAAAACGACAGCAACAATACCTATCGCAAGTAGGTAACTAATAAAGAGTGTCCAAAACGAATATGGTACATCTCGCCACACGCCAAGAACCGTTGCTGTCCACCACGACGTAAACGAAATAGCACTCCCTAACCACAAGGGCACCCAACGCTTTGCAAGCGCAACTGCGTTCAGCACAATTATGACCGTAATGATTTCTTTCACCCAAACTTTATGACTCGTGAGCACCCAATCACTTCCGCCGGCAGTTAGCCACCACCATACAAGCACAATACCTGAGAGTACAACAATGACGGTTCCTACACGGATAATGAAGTAGTTTGCGTGCATAAGTGCTTTTTCACTTGCATCCACCACCCCATCTTTAAGTGCTTTGTTAATTTGCACTTCCGCAATAGTCGCACCACCGACACCTAAAATAGTTCCCACAATGTGCAACAATACGAGTGCTGTATGTAAATCCATATACCAGTATTATAACAAAGGTGCTCCTATCAATAAAAAAGGATGTTAACTACAAGACTTGCCATATTTGACAACATATGTCATAATGTTGCGAGTTTGTAGATAGGGAGATCTCCGATGGAAGAAATTCTTAAAGAGGTGCGTACACTGCTTGAAGCAGAAACACTCGTACCCGTCGAAGTAAGTAGTCGACTAAAACTCGCCGTAAATTCGCTGTTCGCAGCGAACGTCAAATTGCTTGCGTTAGACGATTCTGAAATTTGTGCCCTTATGGAGAAGCACCCTGGTGTTCGAGAAATCTTTGAGGATTCAGATCCTAAAGAAATCGCTTGGGCACTCAGGCTTGCAAACGAGACCAGAAACAGGAGCGGCTAAGAAGTATGTACTACTTCTTGGCCGTTTTTTTCATTTTTTGCGCCGTTTGAACCACGTAGTCGTGCACTTCACGAAACGGAACTCTCATAATAATGCTAAGTGAGCTTGAGCGACTCCAGTTACCATCAGTCTTATCTTCTGGGCTAGTTCGTACCGCATAAATGTAGCCATCATTTTTTGCCTTGTATAAGTGCCTGAATCTCGAACTATAATATGCTCGGGCGATGTCACCATCTCTATGATCTTGTTCTGTAGCTTTTATGTTCCATTCACCATTTGATTTTGGATGAATATCTACAGGAGAAGTGTGATACCCTACCCCGAATCCATATCGGTTTGATACTTCAACTAGATGCTTTACTGCCTCTACAGGAGTTTTCTTCTCGTTGATGATTTCGTCGTGCAGTCGTTGAAAATTCCTTTCTCTCAATTCATGTGGTATCGCTGTTGCTATAACAACTTCACTGTCTGTATAAGAAGCGAGGGCGGCTCGAATATCTTCAATATGTTCTTCATCTAAAAAATCTTCTAAATCTTCAAAAAACTTATCTAGAAGATGCTGTTTCATATACTGATCAAAAAGAAAATCTGCTGTTTCATCAATACTTGCTTCAAATCCCTTTGATACGGATTCCAATTCTTCGTTTTCCAAAGGTTTATGTTTGGCACTTAAATTATCTATTCCCATGCGTAACACGATACCATATCCAAAATCTTGGATAAATACACCCCGTCTAGCTAGAATTTTTTGTATAGAAAAACCACCTTTGTGTTGAGGCACAAAGGTGGTTTTCGGCCAGATGGAATTTTAACCAAATGGAGTCATCGTTTCTTTAACCACGTAATTAACTTTGGGAAAAAGATCCGCATTGCTTGAGATTTTCATGATCTCCAGCGCTCCAGATTCTGAAACCCATCCCATCTGCACACCAATCGCCATGCAGTAGGCTTCGTCGACCATCTCTGGAAAACCAGAAAAAGCAAGAACAACACCAGACTGAGTGCCTCTGGAAAGATTGATCGCACCTCCCCACCGCCCAAGACTAGGATTTCGAGATTGCCAACTCAAAATATGCTTGGGATGGCGAAGCAGTCGCTCTGGCTTCTCTTTTGTAGCAAACTCGATATACTTTTCGAGTTTTTCTTGGTTTGGTTGCCCAGCAATCAGCTTTGGCAAGAGTACGGTTCCGTCTGCATAGCGAGCATGAAAACAACCCCCTAACCTGCCTTCACCAAAAACTTCAGCAATGACAAGGGCGGTCAATTCAACAATATCTTTTAGTCGAAGGGCATCTGATGGCAGCTTCTGATCTTCGCTCATATCTTTTCCTTTCTGGATGAACAAAACTATCGAATACACTGCACTCTTTTATGAAAGTTTGCAAGTAATAAACGCCTCAATAAATTGAGGCGTTTAGTTTTTATATACGCAATTAATTACATACTTAATTACGTAATTCACTCAATGCATATTTGGTGATTGTTAATCTACTTCGTTTTAAACCACGGGATGAAGACACTGGTAGTTCGCTTGTATTCTGCAAAATCTGGGTGCTCGACCATTTTCTTCTCAAGCAATGGGACTCCAGAAACTTTAAGGATCAAAAAAGTAATAGTGAGCGGACCGACAATGGTACCCCATCCATACGGCACCGAAAGTGCGATAAGCCATATCCCCCACCAGAGTGTTACTTCGCCGAAGTAATTTGGGTGACGTGTGTATCGCCATAGACCAGAGGTCATGAGCTTGCCTTTGTTTGCAGGATTTTTTATAAATTGTTTAAGCTGTCGATCACCAACTACCTCAAACACAAAGCCAAGTAGCCAAACCCCTACGCCAACTGCAGTAAAGAGGTTGAGAGCGACATTGGTACCCATGATGACAACAATCGGTAACGCGACGAGAAAAAGTAGCGCACCTTGCAACATGTACACTTGTAGATATGAACGCGGATAAAACCACGCACCCCATGTTTCGCGCCATACACGATACCGATAATCCTCACCCTTTCCTTTATGCCGAGCTGCGATGTGCCATGCGAGACGAACTCCCCATATTGTTACAAGTAGCACTACCAGTATGCCCTGCATACTACTGCCAGCACTAATGAATACGGCTGCCCACGCTAATACTACAAAGCCAAGGCCCCACGCAACATCAGCCACATCATTTCTTTTTTTGACTACAGATATAACGAACCACAGGTTCATGTATATAAAGAGAACACCAGCGAGTGCTACAAAGTAGCTCATAGTCCTATTTTAGTTGCAATGAAGTAGGTAATTGTTGATACAGAAGCGGCTAACACTGCGCCCCACACCATATCAACTATCGTGACGAGTAGTGGCCAATCTTTAAGTGTTGCAAGGTTGGTGAGATCGTAGGTTGCATACGTAATGAAGCCGAACAAAGCGCCAAACACAAGCGCGTGGACCCAAAGACCTTTTTCCATCGCTGGCGCGACTGCAAAAAGAACAAGGCCAGCAATAAAAATGAGATAGAAGATTATCGCAGCAGTCCAATTAATGTCGCTCTTCATTAAAAAACCAATTTGGTTTTGATAAAAATTCTTTGCCACGAGTCCAAGCCAGATCATATCGATGGCAAAGAACACAGGGAGTGCAACGAGAAAAAGTTTTACGAACATATTATTTATTTATATACGTTATGGTTAATTGTAGTGCAGTTGCAAACGTACCCCACAAAAGATACGGGATGTTCACGTATACAACCCAGCGTAGTTCTGGTACTCGATACCATACTAGTGCAAGTGCCCACATAAGCGTACCAACAACCAGTAAAATATCTAGTGACGCGAGCAGATTATTTTTGAGTCCAAACTGTATTGGTGTAAACGCGAAATTAAAAACGAGATTTAGTGCAAAGGGTACTGCAATTATCCATGGAATTTCCTTTGTGATTACTTTATAGAAAATGGTTCCAAAAGATACTGCAATGATTGCGTAGAGCACCGTCCACACTGGACCAAACAGCCACGCGGGGGGCGCCCAAAAAGGTCTAGTGAGCTCTAAGTACCAGTCTTGTGTAGGCATGTATATATAGTAACGCGAACACGCTTTTTTAACTATTACTGCGTGGGGTCTACAACACGTACAAAAAACTAGCGATTAATCGCTAGTTTTTGTGGTTATTCCACGGGGAATCGAGGGTCAAGTCACTAAGTTCATATTTCGCCTTACAGGCTCATCTTCACTAAGTGCTTCCTCCCCGGGCACCACAAGAGTACTTCTTGTTTTCTAAGCTGAGTACTCCAGTTAACTGGAGTATTTATTCGTAACTAACAAATATATTCGATACATGAAGGAAGCCCCGCGAAAGAGTTTTCTCCCGCGAGGCTTATACAACTTCTTCACTTTCTCAATATCCTCACAATTGCAATTATCGCAATCGCCCCCCAAAAGGTCTGAACGACCAGTACAGGGGGTACTTCTCGAATAACAGCATAAGTGGCATAGAAGCCTACTGCTGTGAGGTTGAGAATATTGAATTTAAGGCTCTCACCACTCCACCTGCCCGAGGATACTAGATAGTATCCAATAATAAGGCACGCGGCACCAGTGTAGCCCATGGACTCGATAGCCCAGTATTCCATCACATACCTCCGTGGTTAGTGACATCCAATGTAAATAATGACACGTATAGTAGATATTGTCAATATTTACATACTGCCTCTCTCCTTAGCAAAAACATCCAATTAATTGGATGTTTTTGGCGAAAATTGTAGAGAAACTAAACACCTCAGTTTACTGAGGCGTTTGTTTAATGACTACGGGGAATCGGCGCAGCTCACTAAACTCTCCGCCAGCTGGCGGATCGTTAAGTGGCTCCTGCCCTGACTCGGCGACAAGCACTCGTTCCGCTCGTCTTGTATACCGCCTCCGTCTTTCGATTCCCCTTACAACCTACAAAACGCTAAAAGCCCAGTGCGTTGCACTGAGCTTTAAGCATTTGTGATTCCACGGGGAATCGAACCCCGATTTCCAGGATGAAAACCTGGTGTCCTAACCGTTAGACGATGGAACCATAGCTACACGTACATTATGTTCCTAAATCAGTTCCAAGACATCAGGTTTTAACCTAGTGTCACCATAGTCTAATTGCGTTAGACGATGGAACCAGAACTACGTTTGTAGCGTGAGCTATACTACAACATTTTTTCGTGTCATGCTATTCTCTGTGCATCATGGAGGAGTGCCCGGAATGGTAACGGAGCGCTTTCGAAAAGCGTCGTGCGCAAGCACTTGGAGGTTCGAGTCCTCTCTCCTCCGCTAATGACAAACTGTATGGACGCGAGCAGCGTTCATACAATATTGTCGTTCGGATGAAGAGGGCTCGAAAAAAGTGTGCTGGCGAAGCTCGACGAAACGAAGTGCAGTCGACAGCACACGGCGGGGTCGCGTCGCTTAGTATTTTAGAAGCGAGGTGCGAGCGTACTCAAATACTTAGCAAAGGTGACCGAGTCCTCACCACAAGAGTACTTCTTGTTTTATAAATAAAACAATGTCGCTCTCCTCCGCTATGAAATAAACATTTGAGATGCGATAGCATTTTAATCGTATTATTTTACGACGTAATAGGACTCGGAAAAGCTTCTGGTATACACATTCTCTTTCTCTTGTGTATGATACATCCGTATGAGAATACTTTCCGTAGAAACATCCTGTGATGAGACAGGTCTGTCTATAGTAGATACGCAACGCAGTGAAAGCGGTGTTTCTGTAGAAGTACGTGCCGACACACTCCTTTCGCAAGCCCTGCTTCATGCTGAGTACGGTGGTGTATACCCTAGCCTAGCAAAACGTGAGCATGCTAAGAACCTCGGTCCTCTTCTTATTGAAACACTTAAGCAGGCTGACATGTTTACCCCTGCTAAAGAGCCAAAAGTTACCAAAGAAACTATTCAAGCTATAAAAGAGCTCCTCTATCGTGAACCAGAGCTTTTTGTACACCTTACTACCCTTCTCATTAACATCGAAAAGCCCGATATTGATGTTATCGCTGTGACGCATGGTCCAGGGCTTGAGCCTGCTCTATGGGTTGGTGTAAACTTTGCAAAAGCGCTCTCACTTGCATGGAACATACCGGTGATGCCTCTTAATCATATGGAAGGGCATCTCGCTGCTGCATTTACTACTGAAGTAGCTAAAAAGCAATACACGCTAAGCAAACCACAACTTCCTGCTCTTATAATGCTTATCTCGGGTGGCCACACCGAGCTCGTGCTCCTTAAAAAATGGTTCTCTACAGAAAACAGGAATGATTATGAAAAGATTGGTTCAACACGCGACGATGCAGTCGGAGAAGCATTCGACAAGACAGCACGTTTGTTAGGACTCCCGTATCCAGGTGGTATAGAAATTGCAAAGCTTGCAGAGGCAGCGCGCGAAGAAAATCTACCGCATCCATATTCATTACCGCGTCCCATGCTCAAAACTGATGATTACGATTTCTCATTTTCTGGACTAAAAACAGCAGCTCGAAACCTTGTGCAAAATATTGGAAATCCTACTGATGAACAAAAGAAGCAAATCGCTCGCGAAATCGAAGATGCTATAACCGAAGTGCTTGTTACAAAAACAAAGCGCGCTATAGAAGAGTACGGTATTCGCTCGCTTGCAGTTGGTGGTGGGGTTTCAGCAAGCACACATATTCGCGCAGCTCTTGAGGCACTCATCGAAGAATACGAAGACATGACACTCTACAAGCCAGCACGCGAGCTAAGTACAGACAATGGACTAATGATTGCGTTTGCTGCAGCAATGAACACATACAAAACTGACAATCTTGAAACTATTTCCGCCAACGGGAATCTCTCGATAGACTAGAAAAAGACAGCGCTAGATATGGCTATAAACGGTAACCAATGCTACTATTGGCACACATGCATGACGAACAGCCAAACATACCTGAGAAATTTCTAAAGCCGTACAATCCAGCGGAATCCGAAGAAACTATTTACAAACAATGGGAAGATTCTGACTATTTTAATCCTGACGTATGTATCGAAAAAGGTGTCACTGACAAAGATGCAGAATATTTCTCAATTGTTTTACCTCCACCAAACGTAACCGGGACTTTGCACTTAGGACATGCATTAGAGAGTTCTCTGCAAGATACTTTCGTACGTTTTAATCGAATGCTAGGAAAACGAACGCTTTGGATTCCTGGTACAGACCATGCCGCAATTGCCACACAATCAAAAGTAGAAAAAGAATTGATAAAACGAGAGAAGAAAAACCGTCACGATTTAGGACGTGAAGAATTTCTCATTCGTGTGCAGGAATTTGCACAAAAATCGCATGACACGATTGTTACGCAAGTAAAAAAAATAGGTGCTTCACTCGATTGGTCACGCGAGGCATTTACTCTCGATGATACCCGCGCTCATGCCGTACGTACTGTATTTAAAAATATGTACGATGCTGGTCTTATTTATCGCGGTAATCGTACAGTCAACTGGGATCCTAAAGGACAGACAGTGATTTCAGATGACGAGATTGTATATGAAGAACGAACCGAAAAGTTCTACTACTTTAAATACGGCCCATTTGTTATTGGTACTGCACGACCCGAGACAAAGTTTTCTGATAAGTATGTAGTGATGCATCCTGACGATAAGCGCTATAGTAAGTACAAACACGGACAAACTATTAAAGTTGAGTGGATTAACGGCCCAATAACTGCAACCATAATAAAAGATGAAGCAAGCGATCCTGAAATGGGTACGGGTGTAATGACCATCACTCCATGGCACTCAGCAGTTGACTTTGATATTGCTAAAAAGCATGACCTCGAAATGGAACAAATTATCGACCAGTACGGAAAACTCTTACCAGTGGCTGAAGAATTTGCTGGTATGAAGATTCTCGAGGCACGTGAAAAGATAGTTGAAAAACTTGAGGGAAAAGGGCTCGTAGAAAAAATCGATGAAGCGTATGTCCACAATATACCGACTGCCGAGCGCAGTGGTGGGCTAGTGGAACCACAAGTAATGCGGCAGTGGTTTATCGATGTTAATAAGCCATTCACTCTTCCCCACTCGGAAATTAATGGTATTCCTTCGGGTTCAGAAACAACACTCAAAGAAATAATGCACACGACTGTAACAAGTGGGCAAATTTCAGTACTCCCTGAGCGCTTTGAAAAAACATACCACCACTGGATTAATAACCTTCGTGACTGGAATATTTCGCGACAATTATGGTACGGACACCGTATTCCAGTATGGTACAAAAAACAAAGCGGAGAGATAACAAATCCAGGGAAAGAAGAACTACTAGTAGCGCCAGAATTTACTCCTGATGACAGTTGGGAGCAAGATCCAGACACACTTGATACGTGGTTCTCGTCAGGACTATGGACATTCTCGACATTAGGCTGGCCTGCTGACACTGATGACCTAAAGGCTTACCATCCTACATCTTTAATGGCACCTGGATATGAAATTCTCTTCTTTTGGGTTGCGCGCATGATTCTTATGACTGGATTTAATCTGGGTACTATTCCTTTCAAAACAGTCTACTTACACGGTATGTTGCGTGCAAAAGATGGTCGCAAGTTCAGCAAATCACTAAATAACGGTGTCGACCCTCTGGAGATTGTTGAAAAATATGGCGCAGATGCACTTCGTTTTGCCCTTGTTATAGGGGTAACTCCAGGCAACGATATGAAGTTTGATGAAGCGCAAGTAAATGCGTATAAGAAATTTGCGAACAAGTTATGGAATATCACTCGATTCATTTTCACTGAAACCAGCGGGCACGACCACGCTACTGTTCCAACGCTTACCGCACGTGATGAAGAAGTCCTTAAAGAACTCAACGAGACCACAGCATTTATGACCGAGCACTTAAAAAAACACCGTATCGATCTCGCTGCAGACAAAATATATCAGTACCTATGGCATGAAGTTGCCGACGTAATCCTTGAAGAGAGTAAGCCGCTATTAAAAGACGGTAGCGATATTGAAAAAAAATCACGCCAATGGCTGCTCTACGAAATACTTACTCAATCGCTAAAAACCTTACACCCATTTATGCCATTTATTACGGAAGAAATTTGGCAATCATTACCACACAAAGAAAGCGACATGCTTATGGTTGCAAAATGGCCAACTACAAAATAGTGCGCAACTGTTTTATTTTATAGAAAAATAAAGTGATACAATACACGTAATGGATTTATCAGTGATTGCATACGCTACTATTGGCGGTGTTGTTCCTGCCCTTATTTGGGTATGGTTTTGGCTCAAGGAAGATGCAAAACGACCTGAGCCAACCCAACTCATTGTCGCAGCATTTCTTATAGGTATTATTGCTGTCATTACAGTAATACCATTACAAAAGCTCGCGATGGTATTTTTTTCAGGCACTACCATGGTTATAATATGGGCTGCAATTGAAGAAGCGGTGAAATTCGCTCTTGCTTACTTCACCGTCCTCGCACACAAGGCAAATGATGAACCGATAGATGCGCTCATTTACATGATAACGATAGCGCTCGGATTTGCTGCTGCAGAAAACACACTCTTTTTAATAGATCCTATTGCAAACGGTGGCTTTGTCGAAAGTATACTCACTGGAAACTTTCGCTTTCTTGGAGCAACACTGCTTCATATACTCTCCTCGTCTGCAATTGGTTTAGCTCTTGGGTTAGCATTTTACAAACGTCCACTCATAAAATTCTGGTACGGGCTTGTTGGTCTTATCCTTGCTATTGTTTTGCATGGAGCCTTTAATTTCTTTATACTTAGAAGCGACGGAAACGATTTGATGCGTGTCTTTGCCTTTGTCTGGATAGGTTTAGTTATCCTTCTTATTGCATTCGAACACGTTAAGCGAATTACCAGAAACTAGTAAACACACTCATTATGCGAAAGCCTTCCTTCTTCGAAAAACTCACTGGTTCTATTGCACCAGACGACTATGATGACCTTTTTGAAGGTGGTACTGAGGAACAACAACGTGTCCCTGCCCAATCTTCTGGACTCGTACAAGACGAGGCAACCGAAATATCGACGAATACTCAAACCCAAGCAGAACATCCTGGGCAATGGGAAGAAGAAATTGAGGAGGAAGTGCAAGAAGGAGAGCTTTCTGTTGATATATATCAAACGCCTGACGCTATCGTTGTAAAAGCACTCGTTGCTGGCGTAAACCCATCAAATATTGATATTTCACTTACCCGCGACATGATAACGATTCGTGGAAACCGAGAAGAACATAAAGAAACTACAGGGGAAAACTATTTCTATAAAGAATTATTTTGGGGATCATTTACTCGTACCATATTGTTACCTGAAGAAGTAGATGTTGATGCTGCTGATGCGAGCACAAACCATGGAATACTCGTTATCCGACTGCCTAAAATAAACAAAGAACGTCAGACTAAGCTGAAAGTAAAATCGCGATAATAAAAATCCGCACAATTGTGCGGATTTTTTATTACTGAATGAAGCCACTGCTTTGTTCCTTCCACAGTTCATGGTACACACCCTCTGTGTTTTTAGATAATTCTGTGTGTGTTCCGTCTTCTATAACAGCACCTTCTTTGAAGACTAGTATTCTATCCATGTCTTGGACAGTACTTAACCTGTGAGCGATAACAAGTGTCGTTCTTCCCTTCATAAGTTCTTTCAAAGCATCTTGGATATGACGCTCACTAATAGAGTCCAATGAGCTTGTTGCCTCATCGAGAATGAGTATTGGTGCGTTTTTAAGCATTGCTCGTGCGATAGCTACCCTCTGACGTTCCCCTCCTGAAAGTTTTACACCGCGCTCACCTACTGGAGTATCATACCCATTCTGTAGAGTCTCAATAAACTCATGAGCATGAGCACGCTTTGCTGCGATAACTATCTCTTCGTCAGTCGCATCTGGTTTACCGTAGGCAATATTCTCTCGTAGTGACCGGTGGAAAAGTATCGGCTCCTGCGGTACATACGCTATCGAACTACGCAATTCGTCTTGCGTGATACTTGTTATATCCTGTCCATCAATACGAATAGTTCCCTCATCAATATCGGTAAAGCGTAGTATTAGTTTTGTTATAGTTGACTTACCTGCTCCTGAAGGTCCTACGAGCCCAACTTTTTGCCCCGCAGGAATCTTAAGCGACAATCCTTTAAATACTCTCTTTCCTTCAAAATAATTGAAGGCAACATCATCAAATACAATCTCTCCATTCTCTATGTTTACAGAATCTGGAGTTGCAGCATCCTTAACTGACAAAGGTTGCTTAAAGATCTGTATCATTTCTTTTGCATCATTAAGGGCTTGGACAGTTCGTGCAATCTGGCGCCCAATGTTCCATGTTATATCAAACAACTTCAATAGATAGATTTGTGCGAGAACAATGGTACCAGTAGTAATTTCACCTTCTGACCATAGAAACACAGCGCCTGCAATCACAGAAACTTCAACTAAAGCTACAGCAAAACCTTGGAATAATCTCTGCCAGCTGTCCCAGTACCATGTTGCTCGACGCTTCCTTTCCTGGTCATCTGTAACTATCGCAAAGGTATCTTTCTCACGCTGGAAGCTCGCAAACATCTTAATCGTAAGAATGTTCGTTATTGTGTCGGCTAAAAGACCTGTCGTTGCAGACTGCGCAGTAGCGTGGGCTACATCTTTAGGTATCTTACGTTTTAAGAACCACACAGTGATT
This sequence comes from Candidatus Kaiserbacteria bacterium, assembly GCA_017134395.1. Lineage (NCBI taxonomy): Bacteria > Candidatus Kaiseribacteriota > Candidatus Kaiserbacteria bacterium. The sequence goes on from CP070993.1 coordinate 288,988, forward strand.
AGGATGTAGAAAACTAACCATACGATAAATATAATCGCGAGTAATGGTGCCAACCAAAGTAAAATGCCAAATGTTGCAATAAGTGTTATTCCGTTCATCCATATGTTAAAAGCAAAAGCGTCATGGAGCGTTTCAAATGAATCTACATACCGTTTTGATTTGGCAACCAGTGAGCCAACGAATGTCTCTGAGAAGAATGCCTGTGAGTGATTTCCAATTCGAGCAAAGGTTTCATCAGAAAGACGCTTGAGAATATTACTCTGTGCATACGAATGAACGAAATCAGCAATGCGGAACAAAATGTTGTATCCAACTACAGCAATCGCTATGAATATAAGCGTCGTCGTAAGTTCATCAAGACTGCCAGCATTCATTGGTACGGACGTGACATCGATTATTCGTTTATACAAAAGAGGTGTAATGGCGCTCGCAAGTACACCACCAAACCCAAAGGTTAGGATGCCTAGTGATACTGACCATTTATACGCAACGACGTGCGGCCAATAGTATTTTAGTATTTCTTTAAATGTTATTTTCATACAGATAATGTAAAACCACGTTTCCTAAAAAGAGAACGTGGTGAGAAAATATATGTCTTAGATTTTATATTCTTTCTAGTTCTTCTTTTTCTTTTTCCATTGCATCTTCCCAAGCGGCCATATTGCCAGTCACCATTGCATCCTTCTTTATTCGATAGTTTGTATACAACTTGGCAATTAATTCTGGATTTGCCTCTAACACTTTGAGTACTGGTTTTAAAGCACTTTCCTTTGTTTGGGCGAATAATTCCGTGAAATCACGCTTCTCCTCGAGGGAAAGGCTTGAAGTCTCGATTATTTCGTGGATTTTCTGAAATGCATTGCGTTCCATATGTCGTCAGTGTTCCACAGGGTTTAGCTCTTTGCAAGAGATTCGGGCTAATATCAAACGCAAAAATCGACCATGGGGTCGTATTTTGCGCACTCAGTGGGAAAATAAGCTTATTCTACCACCATAGATGTAATTGCTCGGAAAGCTTCTGCGAGATCGCTCGAGTCACCTCCTAAAAGTTCATTCTCCATCTCTCGTGCTCTACTTCCATCTAATGACATACTGTTTAAGTTGAAAAATGATAAATTTGAATTCATACGCACTGCTATTACTAGCTAACAAATCTCACAGCGTATCAAAGCGAGAGATCGCGCGTCACCCTGTTTAAGATTATAGCATATCAAGGCGACAGGCTAATCCACACATGTGTGTGTACAGATTACGTAAGTGGCAAGGAAGATCCCTCTCCTGCAAACTTAGTTTCCATCCACCCCATAAACAAACCAATAAGAGTCCCGTCAATAAGTACCCAAAATGGTGAAGATAATCCCATCCACGCGACGACATTTGATTCCATAACTACCTCAAGTGAAGAATATCCTAGAAGAATGTACATCAGTGTAAACAAGAAACCTGCAACAGCTCCACGTATCCACCATCTCATTGTAAATCCAAAAATTGGATGCGTATCAAACATTCCAACAAGCCCAAGAGTCAGGCCCATTAGTATAAATACTAGAAGTGTCCCAAAACCAAACATACTGAATAATGAAAATCCAAAGGTTGGCAACGCCAAAATTGCAACGATTCCAACAACTAGTCCAATCAGGACACCGATGAATATTCGTCCGGCTACTGAGCGCATTTTAAACATACATAATTATCTAAAATTGATAATACATTTATTGTATCATGCAGGCCTATTAACCATAATTAGAAAAGTGACCGGTTTTTTGAACAAGCGGCTCCGTCTTTCGAGTCTGCCCACGTTGCAAAACGTAAAAAACCCAAAGCTAGCGCTTGGGGTTTTACGTTTTGTGCTCGGGGGCAGACTCGAACTGCCGACACCTTGAGCTTCAATCAAGTGCTCTAAACCAACTGAGCTACCCGAGCATATGTTCCTGTTGAGATAGTTACTACATATCTACTGAGAACTTCCTGAGAAGTCTACACCAGGAATATTGTTAAGCAACCCTTGTAACTGATTCAAAGGTATTGAATCAGTTACTCCTTGTATTTGGTTTCCCACATCTTGCACTTGCGCGCCAGTTGCTTGTATTTGTGTGTATGCATTGGAAACTTCAGCTAGAATTGGTTGGAAAATAGTGAAGTATAGGTACACAGGGATGCCCAACAAAATGGCATACAATACTATTTTGAAAATGGTGGCCAAAAATGCATTTCGCTTCATGCTACGTAACATTTTATTGTTGCTACGAACCAGTTTATATATCTCATTAAGCTTCTTCTCAGAATCGGGCATAAGAATAGTATATCAAATATATGTATGCTTAGGGTGTACACATAAAGTTCCGATACGCTCCGCTGCTCCGCCTCACAAAACTAAAAAACAGTGCGCAGGCACTGTTTTTCTTGACCATCTTGGCGTCAGCTCACTAAGCTCGTTGTTCGCCTTACGGCTCCAATTCGCTAAGTGGCTCCTGCCCGGGCTCGCCCGTTTTTACTCCTCGTGGTCATAAAAACATGGCTCCGCCTCACAAAACTAAAAAACAGTGCGCAGGCACTGTTTTTCTTGACGTTTTGTGCCCTTGCCTGGAGTCGAACCGAGATCTAGTCCTTAGGAGGGACTTGTTTTATCCATTAAACTACAAGGGCGTGAAAATACTCTAACACAAAAACCTACCGCAAGCGGTAGGTTTTTGTTTCCTATCAACTGATTGATTACAATCCAAGAAGACTTCGGATTCGTTCTTCGTCAAATCCTATAACCATCTCTTCTCCGATAAATATTACCGGAACTCCCATTTGCCCACTTCGGGTAACCATCTCCTGCGCCTTTTCTTGGTCAGAAGCTACGTCGTGTTCAGTGTACTCTACATTGTTTGCTGTAAAGAATTCTTTTGCTTGTTGGCAAAAGTGACATGTTGGTGTGCTATATATAACTACTTGTTTATGGCTCATAGTACAGACATTATTTTGTAACCCACACAGTATAACACGTGCTTTCAGAATCTAGATAGTAAGAAGCCCCGAATGGGTTTTAATTCATTCGGGGTTTCAAGAAGAACAACTAACTATTGAGCTACTTCCTACTCAGACTCTCCTTCTCCGTACATTTCTCGATACTGAGCTATATTCTCTGCTCTCGCTTGAGCTTCTTCACCAAAGAAGTATCCAACAGTAAACACAAGATATGGCGTAATCACCGAGGCGATGAATAAAGCGACCTTGGTTGGGTCGCCAAAGGTCATGACAGCCTCGACTGATTCTTGAGTGAGAAGTATTTCTACCCAAACCGTTAAGGTTACGAAAGCAGCCACTGACCCAAACGGAATAGCGATTGCCATGAGAAATTTTTTGAACATGTCAGTCTCCTTTTGACTCGATTGTTCCGTTATGATAATACAATATTATATTGATATGTCAATTATTTATCTGAATCCAAGAAAATTGATGATAGTATGCCAAATGCCACCCTCCTCTTCTTTCTTTTCCGTAGGAACATCAGGCGTATCTACAAGCACGATAAGCGTCTCCCCTTCTCTTCCTACATCAAATTTATGCCGCACTTCTTCTTCCAGTCCTCGCTTAGTACCAAGTCGTGCGAGCTCTTCTTTAAGTAGCATCTCGTGTTCATACAAAGCATCTAATTCCTGTACTGCTCTTTCTTTATTTTCCTGTGCAAATGATGCCTTCTTGTACACGCTCCACGTTCCTTTTACAAATACCATAAAAAGTATCAGAAGGACAATAATTCCCAATTTTCCAAAGAAAAGTTTCTTAAGTGCACGTTTATCACTTATGCGTAACATATGTATAGTATACACCGTACCAAAACCCTAGAGTATTAGAAAAAATATTATATACTGGTGTCTATGAGTTTCTTATATGATGAGAAAACGCGCAAAGCGATGAAATGGATATGGATTGTTATAGCAGTTCTAATTATCATCAGCATGATTATGCTGTACGCTCCAGGTCTCATACCTGGTGGCGGAGCCCACACTGCACCAGTTTCATAAACAGATTATTTATTCACTTCGCATAACTTTCATAAACACTTCGTGAGGGATGTGTACTTTTCCTCGTGCAAGCGCCTTTTTCTTTCCCTTCTTTTGTTTTTCGAGAAGTTTCTTCTTTCGCGTTATATCACCGCCGTATAAATATCCAGTGACATCTTTTCGCATTGCTGATATTTTTTCTCCGGCAATAATGCGTCCCTGACTCTTTGCTTGAATCTTAACCACAAATAACTGCTTAGGGAGCATATCTTTTAATTTTGCTACCATTTCGCGAGCTTCCTCCTCTAACCTTCTGGTTGAAACAATTCTACTAAACGCTGGTGAGAGCTCTTCAGCAATGAGTATATCGAGCCTCGTGACGTTAGCATCGCGCATTTCTATTTGCTCATACGACAGCGACGCAAAGCCTGAGGAAATGTTCTTTAGCTTATCAAAGAAGTTTCGCATCATTTCTCGCAATGGCATTTCTGCAATGATTTGAGTACGCCCATCAGGCATTGTTTCGGTTCCAACTACGGTACCTTCATGCTCGTGAAGTAATGGCATAACACCTGCAAGATGCTCAGATGGCGCTAAAATACTTGCCTTTACCCACTGCTCACGGATACCAGCTGCTTCTCCATCATTTGGAAATCGCGTTGGGGTGTACACTGTCTTGATAGTCCCATCTTTCAATGTTACTTCATATACAGTAGTTGGTAGCGTTACAATAAGCTCAACATCAAATTCGCGGCGCAAGCGCTCGGTTATAATTTCCATGTGGAGCATGCCTAAGAAACCACAACGAAACCCACGTCCCATAACTCCAGAAGATTCTTCCTCATAAGAAAGAGAAGAATCCATAAGACGCAATCTCTCGAGAGACTGTCGCAATAGCGCTAAATCATCTTGGCTTTCAGGATACACACTTGCCCAGATAACTGGACGCGGTTCCATGTATCCAGATAACGCTACGGTGTTTGAACGTAAAGAAAGTACGGTATCTCCAACACCAACAATACCCGGCTTTTTAATACCTGTGATAACGTAACCAATTTCTCCCGCAGAGAGAGCTTCACGTGGTTCCTCTTCTGGTGTGAATATACCTGTTTCCAGAGCAGTAAATTGCTCCCCCGCTGCTGCAAATTTAACTTTCTCACCCTTTTTTAAAGTTCCTTCAATAATACGTACAAAAAGTACAATCCCTCTGTGATCTGAGTATTGGAAATCGAAAATAAGTGCACGCAAATCATCCCCTTTCATATCTGGAGCAGGCACTTTGTTTACAACCACATCTAGCAACTCAGCAACTCCCTCTCCAGTTTTTCCTGATGTTGCACGAATATCACCTTCATCAATTTCAAGAAGAAGTGACAGCTCTGCTTTAATGTCTTCGGTGCGAGCTAAAGGTGAGTCAATTTTAGAAAGTACTGGAATAACGACAAGACCTTGTTCGCGTGCAAGATGCAGTACCGAAAGTGTTTGTGCTTGTATGCCTTGGGTAGCGTCTACTAACAAAACGACTCCTTCAACGGCCTTGAGTGCTCTCGACACCTCATACGAAAAATCTATGTGCCCAGGTGTATCTATAAGATTTAAAATATACTCCTCACCGCCACTTTTCCAATTCATACGAACTGGTTGCATTTTTATAGTAATACCGCGTTCTCTCTCTAAATCCATTTTATCTAATACTTGATCACGCATTTTGCGCTCAGATATTGTACTTGTTACTTCAAGCATACGGTCAGCCAATGTAGACTTACCATGATCGATATGGGCGATAATACTGAAATTTCGAATGTTTTTCATAGTAATAATGTTGAAAAATTGGTGCAGTTGGATGCAGTTCGAGGCACACAATCAAAATGGAGTGGATCTGTATAGAGAAATACAGCGACTGACATTTTGTGCAGTGTAACAAAGAAATGTACCAACTGCACCGATTTTTAGATATCTGTCCCACGCTCAGTCCCCGTCGGGAAGATTGGAACATACTGCCAGAATTTGGTGTGCCATGCTACCCATACCTCTTGAATTTCGCGGTTTCCTAAAGCTCGAAGCACGATAATACCTGCGATAATACCGGCTATACCGCCAATAAATCCTATAAGGAATACTCCAAGGAGAGTATCTATATCGAAGACCCCATCAAGCGCTTCGAGAGTTTGGTGTGCCGCAAAAGCAGCAACCACAGCGGCTGAAAAACTTTCGAAAATAGGTTTCCGCATATGTTCTCGTAATGAGCCAAAATCTCTCTCGAATAAAAAGAAGAACACTATAATATTCAAAATAGAAAAGAGGGCATACGAGAGTGGGAGCATGAGCACTTCCGTTCCGGTAATACCTTCCACGCGCAGTAGGTGCTCAATGAAATATCTCCATATCTCATTATGCGCGAACACCCACAGTAATGCATAGGCACCTCCAACTATCCCTACAGCAGTCGCGACGTTCACCATTAAGGGCTTTAGTGTCTCACCAGCTGCATAGTAACCACGAATGAACAGTAGAGAGAGGGCTTGTGCAGTGAGCGACACAATAAAGAGTGCAAGAGCTGCTGCAGTCAGGCGAGTATCAGACCAATCAAATTCTCCTGAACCGAGTACTACTCGAACAATATGAGCACGCAATACAACGACCAGTGCAGTAAGCGGGACAGACCAAAAAATAATATGACGTGACGCTGTCACCATTTGGTCAAAGAAATGGCTCGTTTCTCCGCGAGAAAGAAAGCGTGCAAGTGTTGGGAATGCAGCAACAGAGTAGCTGGCACCTATAATAGCTAGCGGCGCAGCTTGTAAGTTAAACGCCAGCGAAAATATAGAAACGGAGCCAGCCCCAAGTGTCGCTGATATAATTACAAGAATAAGAAGTGCGAGCTGATTCGCCGTGATTGAAAGCGTTCGTGGAAATGATATGGAAACGATATTCCACATTTCAGTAAGCCGTATTCTGAATGTCTTTGGTTGTAAATAACCAGTACGCAAACTAAATGGTACTTGTATTCCCATGTGCAAGATAGCACCTATCAAAACACCATAAGCAATTCCAAGGAGCCCAAAAATAGGATACAGTGCCAAAATACCGAATATGATACTTATGTTGTACAGTAACGGCGCAATTGCGTAAATAACGTATCTCCCGCTTATTTGTGTCACGCTAGCTAAAATACCTGACACTCCAAGAAAAAACGGTTGGAGGAGTAATATTCTACTCATAGTGATTAGTATGTCGTTTTCAAGAAGAAGCGTTGGGAAAAAAGTACGCAGCAGATGTGGCATAAAAATCCACAACAGTACTGTCGTTACAAGCATCAAAACCGAGAAACTCGCAATAACACCTCCTATTATTTCACTTCTTTTCTCCTTATCGCTATATTGAGTGAGTAATGGTACTAAAATAAACACCGACACAAGCGAAGCAATGGAAACGAAAACTATATCTGGAATACGAAACGCTGCGTAATATATATCTAGCATTTCACTTGCACCAAAAGTAGACGCTAAAAGTCTATCTCGAAACAGTGCCAAAAGTGTCGAGAGTAATGCAAAGAAACCCAGAAGATACGCGGCTTCATGTAAACCACGTATCTCTCCTTCTACAAATCGTAAAATTCGCTGCATGGCTTAGTAGCCTAGCACACATTAGTTGTCCTCAGAAACTGGTAGCTCTGTTGCACCATCAACAGTAGCACTTGCCTGTTCAAGAGTAGCAGCTGCTGAACCACCTTCGCGCAATGCTTCTACAACAGCTTGAATCTCTTCATTATCTGGGTTAAGAGCAGCAATTCTCTCAAATACAGCAAGAGTTCCCTCTGTATTGTCTAGCTTCTCGTATGCGAGACCAAGATAGTACAGAGCATTTGAATAATTTGGGTCAAGAGTTACTGCACGCTCTAAGACTGGAACAACCTTGTCGTATGCCTCAACGCTATACTGCAGCACGCCGAGTTGGAACAAAAGCCCAGTGTTATTTGGATTAAGAACTACAACAGACTCAGTCGAAGCAATAGCCTCCTCAACATCATTTTCACTAATAGCAATTTGTGAAAGGAGATAGAAAGCGTCCGTGTAATTACTCTTCAGAGTAAGTGCTTCTCGCGCGTAAGCCTTTGCACCCTCGATGTCATTGTTATTAAGCGCAAGACGAGCAAGACTTAATGGAATCTGTGGAGTACGAGCGTTCCGTGCTTGCGCTTCAGCGTAAGCAGTGACTGCACTGTCATAAGACCCTTCAATCTCAAGAGGAACAAGACTTGAGTAGACATCTGCAAGCAACAGCCAACTCTGGTAATTATCTCCATCAATTGCTACAACAGATTGCGCAGCAGAAATTGTTTTTGCGAGCTCTGCCTCAAATCGAGTTCGTAGATCTTCTGTATCATCATTCTCTTCGTTTAAGATTGCTGAAAGTTTCGCCACACCGATATTTGTACGCAATTGTGCTGATCGTATATCTCCAGGAAATAGTGAGATGCGCCCTTCTGCAATAGCTTCTGCTTTATTTAAGTCTCCTGCATTTGCTGCGGCAACAGCACTAGAAACTAATGCATTAGTTCGGATTCTCTCAATAGTAGTTAGTGCAAAAGCAATTGTTATAACAGAAATTGCAACAAGCATACCAGTTACCGCAATACCCGTAGCGTAATTCTGGTGAGCACGTACTTCGCTCACCTTCACCACACCCGAGATACGAGCAGCTGCAATCACAATACCCGTGAGTATGAACGTATAGGCAAGCAGAACTGTTTGCGGTACATATACAATTGTAAGCACCCACAGATATCCAGCACCAAGGAATGAGGAAATTATCATATACATGTGTGCCGGCTGTGCTGCTCGATTTATAAGTAATCTAAATCCAAGATGGATGAAAGAGGCAAAGAATAAGAGCCACAAAACCCCAACTACTAATCCACCAGTGACAAACGCACTTGGGACATATCCAATCCCAAAATTGAAGTCAGTGCTCCAGAAGTTTGTCTCGTTAACAGCCTGTGGCTTATGCTCTACCCATGCTTCTCTGAATGAGTTCGGTCCTACACCAAAGAGTCCATTTTCTTTAAGAGCACCTGTTCCAGCGGTAATAGTTCCTTCCCAAGATGGTCGTACGTCTACATACGCTATATTGAATGTCTCTGAAATTTGTGTACCCAGTGCACTACCACCAAAAATGAATACCAGACTAAGAAGAACAACGACACCATTGGGAGCAATTCGCTTCCACGGGAATCGCGGAGTAAATGTACCACTCTCTTGGTCATGTGAAGCATCTGAGAAAATGTATACGGAAATCAGCAAAGCGGCGATCATAAGCGTTACCCATACCGCAAGTAGATTTACCAAAACAAGAAGGAATAATGCGAGTACGGATACCAAATACAAAACACCACGTACTGCCTTTGACGTAAAGAGGGCTAATCCAGAAAGTGCCATAACAAGAGCAAGACCGCTCATCACCCCGAGATCATTCCAACTTCCCAAGACTGTTACGGTTGGATCATTTGAAAACAAAGTAGGTAAGACAACATCCCCACCAATAACTACTCGAGCAATCTGGAACACTGCGATAATGAAGAAGGCTGCTAGAGCAGCTTGCTGAAGACGAATGAAGTGCACTACCTTCTCTGTTGTAAGCGCAACTACACCAAGAGCTGCTACGAATGTAAAGAGAGCAAGGACTGTGTCACGTTCGAATCCAAATCCAACAAATGACTGCATAACATTGCCAGACAGCACAGCCGCAACAACATACCCTACAATCAGTAGTAATGAGGTCCACAACACGTTTGTCTTAGGAAAAACTATTCGCTGTTCTTTAAAGCGAGCAATGGTCCACAAGAGAAGTGCTGCAAACACACCAAACGCCAAAATTGACATCTTTCCCATAGCTAGTGGTAACCATGCAGTTGGAAATACAGCTAACGGTAATAAAAATACAACGAGGCGAAGTATTGTTCGGGCAGCTGCATCGAGTCGATTTGCAGTCGCGTTATTTGTTTCAATTGGTACGGTATCCATAATTCGAATGATAAAATATAGTAATTACCTTTCATTATACCAGTGTATTTCGTAATGCATATACACATGTGTGTACCAAAAAACCATCCCCTAAGGGATGGTTTTTTGATATTTTGACACTCGTGTCTATAAGCCGGATTCTGTCCCCGTATGTATGTCATGCATACGGTGTATAGTCATTTATCTGGGATAATTGTCTCCAATTACCTCAATGCGGCACTCCAAGTACATCGCACTACGTGCAATGTACGTAGTTTATAGTTAGTAGTCTTTAGTATAAATAGAAGATATTGTCATTATTGACATATCTACTAACAACTATCAACTAATTTACTAACAACTCATAATCACATGTAATGTGATGCACTCGGCACGACCTTGCACACAAGTAGGAATTTTGCCGTTTCATTCTTATGTCTCCATAAGATTATTCCCGAAGGAACCCTTAGCATCTCTGCCTTGGCGTCACTGCTCGCATCCCTAAGATTACTCTCGACGGGCGTTACCCGCTACCCTTCCGTCACATCGTGCGAAGCACGATGTGACTAGTTTTTAGTTTATAGTTCGCAGTTTTTAGTACGACGTACGTGAAGGTGTTCCTACCAACTATTTTCTATCAACTAGAGCATCATACTGCGTATGATGTGACGGTGTGTGTCCGGACTTTCCTCACCAGCTTTGTAAACAAACCTAGCGCGACTATCTAACACGAGAAGAGTATTATACCACAATATTTGGGTATGTGAATTCTTTTAAATTTCGATTTCGCAGAGATTACCCGCACATGCTAATTCCTTCTTCACATCAGTTTCATCTCGTTGCTCGTAGGTAAGTAGTTTCGAATAGTCAATACTCTCTACCGTTTTGTATAGACGTTCGTATGTTTCTTTATTAATCGCTTCATACGGCGCAAGACGATACACGTGGTCTGTTCGTGGAAGGAACGAAAGTCCTCCAACAATATCCCAGTTCTCGTACACCCAGTTGGCTACCTTAATCCATTCGTCATCGCCGATTGAAATAGTTACTGAAGGGTTATGCTCAGTGTAATTCATTTTTACATCCTTCCAGTGATCAAGTTGATCCAGTGCAGTAATGTCATCCTTCAGAATTGCTCCCTTTGGTGCTTTTACGGGGAATTCAAATACAAATGTATTCGCGTCATCCATGGTCTGCCCTACTTCTGGAAAATACGGTACGCCTTGGTCACGAAGCATTTTAAAGAGTGAGTCTGTTGCAGAAATTCGAATACGTCGAATGTAGTATTCTGAGTTTCGTGGATGCATACCTGATGCACAATCAAATGTCTGTGACACCGTTCCAGATGGCTTCACACACGTTGTTGCGCTTGAACGTTCAATGCCAAGTTTCTTCGCATATTTTTGATTGGTCTTGTTCACTTCGGCTTTTAGTTTTCGTAGTACTTCTGGTTTCCTCACAGTATCGTTGTCCCACTGCCCAGTTAGTGAAACTCCGAGTAGTCGCTCTGTTGAACAATTGTCTGTCCACTCTTTCGATAAGTATCGAAAGTTTGTCAGTGACGATTGGTATGTTCCAAGAATAGTTGCAAGTCGCGCTTTTCGTAGCAATGTCTTTTCGTCATCCCCCTTGCGACAAATAACTTCTGACAGGTTACAAAATTGCTTACTCTGAAGAATAATTTCTCCACAGGGGTTTGTTCCGAGGTTTCCAATCTCTCCTGCCCAATCTGCATCTTTGTACTTTTTAGTAAGAAGTTCGATACGTCTCTCTGGCAACGTATCTTTTAAACTTCCTCGGTTAAAGATTCCCCGCTCTCCTGTTTGGCTTTTCATAAGTGCAACCCATTCATCTATGAAGACGTCGTTTGTTGGGCGTTCTTCGTATACTGCTGAGTTGTTTGCGATAGCTCGGTGCGGGTCTGTCATGTAGAACTGCCCTTTCTTTGCATCTCGTACTTCGTCGTCATCAATATCAGAAAGACTAATCATCGCACTACGACGAACGCCTCCGGCTACAACACATTCGCCTATCTTACAAATAATATCGTGTGCATCGATATTTCGTAGTCGCCGTCCTTGTTGAGCCAAAATTCTCTCACGTGCAAAGGCAAGCAAACTCCTTAATGGTTCAGGACCGGAACTCTTACCTCCCATGACCTTCAATCTCGCACCTGCTGGGCGAACTTGAGAAAAATCAAAATCTACATCAGAACCGCCGTACCATGCCTTAAGCCCTAACGTTAATGCGTCACACCATCCTTCTTTTGAATCTCCAACAACGTGTGTCTTTAGTTTCTTTCCTGTCTGAATTTTAATCTGTGGGAGCTGTTGAATGTTCTGGCTCTCTACTGAATACCCGACACCAGTACCGCACATTGAGAGATACATAATTTCTGCAAAGTCATGCAGTTGTGTTGGAGCAATAAACGAACAGTTGTACGCGGCAACGTTGCATCTACGAGCTGCGTCTCCTGCAAATTGCATAAGACGCATACTTGGCATAATTTCTTGTTTCAAAATTGCTTCGCGTACTTCAGTGTACTCTGCTTCACTAAGTTTCTTACCAAGATTCTCTTTCATGAATCCAATGTAACGGTCGACTGTCTCAATCCATGTTTCGCGACGATTTTCGTCCTTTACCCATCGCGCATAGGTACGCAAATACACAAATTCACCAAGAGGATTGTTCTTGAAATACTTCTTACTCGACTCAACGAGTTTTTTAACATGATCAGGAACTTGTACACCTTCATCGTAACGCAGTTTTGATCGTTCTGCTCGGTATAAAATATACGACTTTGCAGTATTTACGTAGTCAGAAAGAATAAGCTGCCGTTCTACTTCGTCTTGAGTGCCTTCAACACTCGGAATGAAGTCCTTGTGCTTACGAGAGGTACGCACTAAATCACTCACTACACGGTATGCAACCATTGTTCCTTCCTCAGCTGATCCTTCACCGGTTGCAGCCATAGCTTTCTGGATTGCTCGTTCAATCTTCGTAAAATCAAATGGGACAATATCTCCATTTCGTTTACGAACCTTCGGTACAAACTTATTGTACTTTCCTAAGTCCTTCGCTTTTGGTTTTACGCTCCCCTTTTTCTTTTTATCTTGGGGGGTCGCTTCCGCCTTCTTCATTGTGGAAGATTTTTTTGTCATGCGCTTGTGAGTTTACTTATTGCTTGTAATTTCTTTGAATCCTAAAACAGCTCCTGCTGGTGTTTCAATAGAAACCTTCACGACGAATCTGTTTTAGAATCCAAAGAGTCTCAAAATGTGAGCTCTGTTTGACATTCTACCCTCTCCACCCCACTGTGCGAAACGAAAAAACCTGTGGATAGCATAGGAGGATACACAACCATGTGTATGTCTAGATATTCTTCCTCATAAGAGCGGATTATAAGCCCGTCACAGTGTCTCCGATATCAATATTGTACACTTCTGCAAACCCCGCAATCGTTTCTAATACATAGAGTGCAGAGCTCCGTGGCTCGTATACTTGCGGATACGAATCTGGGTGAGCATTTTCCCACATATCAATTATTACACCATTTTCATCAAGCCAAAAAATATCCAATGAGAATTGCATATTACGCATCCAGATTGAATACGTACCTACTGTTTCGAATACGAACAACATTCCTTGATTTGTAGGAATTTGTGAGCGACCTGAAAGTCCATTGACTCTTTCCTCTGGTGTATCTGCTACTTCAACTTTCACCGGTGTTCCGTCAACGTATATGTTCTTAAGATAAATGCCTTCAGGCTGATACGGTAAAAGTGAACCGCCGCCAAGCACTCCAGTAGCCAGAAGTCCTAGCAAAACAGAAATGAGCAAAGTAAGTCCAACCAGTATTGGCTTGTCAGCATCGTACATACCTACTAGTATATCGTATTCAGTATACAATGTGCATATGACAAATATAGAATACCCCATCAGAATAAACCGCTACCTTCTTCTTAGTGACATCTGTTCACGAAGGGAAGCGGATAGACTCATTGCACAAGGAAAGATTCGTATCAACGGAAGTGTTGCGCAACTCGGGCAACAAGTAGAAGAAGGCGATGTTGTGCAGGTAGCGGACTCTGCTAAGAACCGAGAGTATAAATATTTTCTGTTTAATAAACCTCGCGGGATTGTAAGTCACAATCCACAACGCGATGAACAAAGTGTTGAAGATGTTTCCGGACTTGGAAACTCAGTCTCGCCGGTTGGACGCCTTGATAAAGATTCACACGGTCTTATGTTACTTACTGATGACGGGCGCATTGTAAACGCTATTCTTAGTCCAGAATATGGACACGAACGTGAGTACGAAGTACAAACCGATAAATACATAAAAGAATCTGATTTAAAGAAAATTGCTCATGGAGTAGACATCGAAGGCTATGTAACAAAACCAGCGAAAGCAGAACGTCTTGGTGAAAATATATTTTCTCTTACTCTTACCGAAGGAAAGAAACATCAAATTCGTCGAATGTGTGCAGCGCTTGGATACCAAGTGAAAGACCTAAGGCGTGTGCGTATGATGCACTTACCGCTGGACATTGGAGACGGAAAACACCGCCCTCTCACCAAAGATGAAAAGACGGTGCTCCTTAAAAAAGCAGGTATTGAGGTCTAGCCCCAAAGACTCACGATAGTTGCAACGACAAGCGTCGTTACTAACCAATACGCTGCATTAATAGCAACAAACTTTGCTGATTTCTGTTCCCATAAAAATGGCCCAATGAGTATCGGCAACATAAACCCAAGCCAGATCCAAAAACCTAACTCAAGCGCACTGCCAAGAGTGAACGATTCCCATACGACAGCGAATTGTGCAAACACCCACGAAAGAACAACTGCTGCAGCAAATCCTGCAAATGCCAACAATGGCATTCTCTTCTTTCCTGCCTCAATATCTTCAGCTCGAACGTTTGCAAGTCTCATCCATACTGTGCCAAACACAGCTGGTGCATACCACACAAAACCAATAACAACTGCTGATAGTCCACCAGCAAGTACTGCCCACATATTTACATCAGTCATACGCTTATATATTTATATTCTAATGTACTCATTGTGCACATCTATTTTGCTATTGTCTATAACCGTATTTGCTTACCCTACAAAGATATAGTACCAAAAAGCGACTGCTTCTCTAAAAACAAAGAATGTTTCTTGTGAATATCTCCCAAAACGATACGTACTTTTAAGCACATCAACGTTCATGAGCCCAGTTTGTCTCGCCAAAAGGTTGATACGCGCTAAATGAAAGTCATTTGAAACCAGTAAGTACGAACGAGTGTGGTCTAGATTTTGTATCGTTTGTTTTGTGTTTTTTCCATCATAGTCCAGCTCTATGTCTTCGACAGCAACTCCTTCTTGGGTTGCAATTTCAAGCATGACGTCTACCTCGTGCTTACCGTAGGCAGAGTTTGCACCTGAAAAGACTAGACAGGAAACGGTATTCTCCTTATATGCTTCAATTGCGGAATAGGTACGATCAGACAGTGCGTGCGACGGATTCCCTCCAGGCCAGACAGCAGCACCAAACACCACTGCACAATCGTGCACCTCTACGTCTTTAGCTACATAAAAGGAAAAGATGTATGCGAAAGTAGCTACAGTTAAAAAGAAGACTGCCACCACAAAAATCCGTGTTATTTTGTGAATTGATTCCAAGATGAGTATTATACGCTTTCTCTGTAGGTTTTACCCGAGCGCAAGGCTCAACTGAAGCCCAAAGTATGCATTTTTACTTCTTAATTCTCTTTTTCTTTACGTTAAGCGAATCGTACGCACGAGCTCTTTCAGCAACACGTTTAAGGAGTCTTTCGCGCACAATTTCGTCGCGTCGTTTAAACATTTCTGCAAAAATATCAAACGATACAAGCTCTATTCCGCAAAAGCCAAGCACCCCATGTTTCCATCGCATTGAGGCAGAGAGGTTAAACAAAAAGTACACCCATCGAGGACCGTCAGCTGTCGCAAATATCCTCGCAGTCCGTCCTGCAAGCAATTCGCTTCGTACCCCATTCTTATTGTACTTATAAGCAAACCCTGAAGTGAAATTTTGATCAAGGAAGTTCTTTAAAATCGCCGGTGGTCCAAACCACCAAATAGGAAAGACAAATACGACTTCGTCTGCCCAGAGGATTTTTTCTTGAATCGCCTTGTGCGCTGCGGTTGGACTGCAATCTTTCTTTATATCTTCGTAACACAAAAAGGGTTGCGCATACTTTTTCTTGTAGAGATCCATTATGAATACATCACTCCCACGCTCTTCTTTTTCCTGCTTGTAGCGGTTAGCTATCTTGTGAGTGAATCCCTTCGACGCAGGATGCGCGGTTACAATGAGCACGTTCATGCGTAAATTGTACCGCGCTAATAGACTCTCTGCATTTCAAACTGTGGATGAAATAAAGAGTACTTAGTGCTTGAAAACAATGTTTGGGTGCTTCTGTAGCATTACCACCTCCTCCGAGACATCTAAACCTAAGTTTGGTATGTAAATAAAACCCGTGTGATCCTCTGGAAAATCTCCGGCCATAAAACGCTTCACCATTTCAACCTTGTCGTTAGGATGGACATAAATATCTCCTATAAGTTCTTTTGGTAGTTTTAATTCTTTGATTTCCGCAAGAGACGGCAAACTAATATCTCCTATAATCGTGTCGGGTAAAATAATTTTTGACAGCCCACTTCCAGCGAATTCAACATTTCCATAGTGTAGTTTAATCCCTTCTTTAAAAATGTCTTTATTGCTAAGGCTTATTTCGTTTGGGTCTAATTCAAATACGTATTCCAAATCGTTCTCAAGATTACGTTTTTCTAAAATCGTAGTTATACGAGGATCAACTTCAGTCCTTCTATTGTCTGCATGTACACCAAATCCATATAAGAACTTGAGTTCCGCTAAAGACAATGAATTCGAACCATGTTCCAGTATTTTCTTTTCGATATGCTTAATTCGCTCATCTGCTGTCATTTCTTCAAAACGCCTTCTGAAAGCTGCCAGGTCTATTATTTTACCTTCATTCATATTGATTGATTATACTTCACGTACCTCTGCTTGTTCAAGCATATCGTCTACCAACTTCTGGCTGTCGTAGAGCTCTTCTGCTTTCAGCACTCCATCTAATCGAGCTTTCGTTTCTGGTCTCTTTGGCATAAACACCGTACACGTATCATCGTGTGGCAGGACTGAAATATCGTGTGTTCCTATAACTTTTGATTGCTTAATGATGTCTTTCTTGTGCATACCCGCAAGCGGTCGCAGTATTGGTAACGTTGTAGCGTCTTCAACTGCTCCCATATTTTCCAATGTTTGTGACGCAACTTGCCCAATAGACTCTCCTGTAATAATTGCTTTGGCACCGTTGTCTCTACCCCATTTTTCAGCTGCCTTCATCATAAGACGCCGATACAATATGACTCTTAGTTTTTCTGGGGCAACCAGAGCTATTTCTTTTTGTGCATAAAGTAATGGTACTAACGTTAACGTTAGTGGTCCACAGACATCACTCAACACTTTAGCTAAGTCTTCAACTTTTTCGATAGCGGCTCGTGAAGTTTGTGGGTACGCATGAAAATGCATAAGCAATGTCTCCACTCCTCTGGTTGCACACATATGTGTAGCCACCGGGGAATCGAACCCACCAGAAAGGAGCGCTACTGCCTTACCAGACGAGCCAACGGCTAAACCTGAAAGCCCGTACTCCTTTATATAGACGTACGCTCGGTCTTTTAAAATTTCAACGCGAATTACCACATCAGCACCCGCAAGCTGTACTTTCTTATCTCCATTAAAGAGTCCCTGTGCATGAGAGCCAGCAATTCTGTCAAAATCTTGTGAAGTATCAGGAAATGATTTATCCACTCTCGTTGTGCTTACCCGAAATGTTTCAAATGAATCAGTATCGACATTCTTGATTATTTCTGTGATACCTTCAAAAATACTCTCTTGTGTTGCCCCTACCATATATCCAATACCAAATACCGAAACCCCTGGAGTATGTGCAAGTATGATGTTTAGCGGCTCATCGTATTCATCTTTCCAACGACCATCAACGGCACCGGTGACGATCATTCGTCCCCATCTGTTTTCAATAGTAAGAGGAATTTCGGCAGCAGCAATCTTACGTGCAACGTTATTTACTAAAGTCTGCTCAAAAGAATCTCTATTAGACCCCTTGAGAGCAATTTCATCGTAATGAATTATACCGACTCTTTTCATGCGCCCACTCTACCACACACACTCGAGTGTGGTATTATCCGCGCTAATGACACACAAATTTTCTAAGCGCATTGACCAGGTGCCGCCCTCATTTTTGCGCGAAATATTTAAAATTATTTCTGATACGCGGATTATTTCGTTTGCCGCAGGATTACCGAATCCAGACCTCTTCCCTACTGATGCGTTCTCAAAAGCGGCTCAAGGTATACTAGAAGAAACCGGCAAAACAGCACTACAATACGGTGCCACTGATGGAATTCCTGAACTGCAAGAAATCATCGCACGTTCCTATAAAGAAAAAGATGCTATTGCAGTACGTCCCGACCAAATAATTATAACGAGCGGTTCACAGCAAGGCTTAGACCTACTTGGAAAAGTTCTTGTTGATGAAGGGGATGTAGTGGCAGTTGAAAACCCAACATACCTTGCAGCTATTCAAGCGCTTTCACTCTATCAACCAAACTTTGTTGGGATTCCACTACTAGAAAATGGTATAGATTTAGAAGCACTACGCACTCTGCTTGAAACGCAAAAGCCAAAATTGCTCTACACAATTCCAAACTTCCAAAACCCTACAGGGCTCACGTACGATAATGACATACGTAAAGGAGTTGCCGAACTCCTCAAAGATACAGATACAACACTCGTGGAAGACGATCCGTACGGTGAAATTCGATTTGAAGGAAAGCGACGAACACCGTTTGCAAAGTACACCGACCACGTCGTAATGCTTGGCTCGTTCTCAAAAATATTAGCACCTGGGCTACGCTTGGGCTGGATTGTTGCGCGCGATCCAGAATTGTATAAAAGACTCGAAGTTGCCAAACAAGCATCTGACCTACATACCAGCACACTCATACAGCATCTTGCAGTTCGCTATTATCGCGACAACGATACAGACAAACATGTAACTGATATTGCGCTTCAATACAAAAAACAAAAAGATGCCATGGTAGAGGCGATTGAGAAATACCTTGGTTCATCTGTTTCGCACACAAACCCAGAAGGAGGAATGTTTTTGTGGGCAACATTCCCTGAGCACATCGACACCGCAAAACTCTTTCCACTTGCGATTGAAGAAGGTGTTGCGTTTGTACCGGGTGAATCATTCTTTAGCAACGGGGCACCAAAAAATACCATGCGCATAAACTACACAAACTCTACGCTTGAGCAAATCGACGAAGGTATGCAACGTCTTGCTCATGCAATTGAGCGGTATAACGCTTAGGACTCCTGCACTACATTCTTCAGCCCACCTTTTTGTGATTCTCTCTCTAGCGCTATCAATGCAAGAGCAATAGCTAAAATGCTAATGTCTCTGAAAATAACGTCCATTTGATTTAGATTCAGTAGTATTATCCCAACAAGGTATGCTGAAGCAACCACACTCGGCCAGAAAATCTTTCTACCAAAAATAAGCCAGAGACCAATAATTATTTCAGTCACGCCAAATACGTGCAAAAGTACGATATCGTTGCTTCCTACAAGATTAAGAACGATTGGAGGGAAATAACCTACCCATGCATACGGATTAAACCACGCAGACACTGCTGGGTATATAAACGCAAACGCTAAGCCTATTCGAAGTATTCTTTCACTTAAAAAAGCTTGCATACTTATTGAACAACAATAGTGCCCCCGTCGCGTGCACGGATGTGGTTATGAAAACCCCACTCTCCGATATTATTAAACGTGAACTCCCAAAACTCTCCGGCTTGTAGTGCACGACATGTATCAAACGAAGTTCCTAGACAAGCGTCTTCTGATGTTTCTGGATAATTTGTATGTGTCGGATGATTATTGCCTCCTACCCACATACCTGCATCGGCTTGATTAACAAAGCGAACCGTCTCACCTTTCTGTATCGTTACCGATTGAGGTTCAAATCCCTCGTTTGTGTAACTAACAAGCGCGTGAAATACTGGGTCACCCATAGGTTCTTCTTCCATTGTGTTACCTTCGAGTACTGCCTGGTGGTCAAATGCAATATCAGTATCAAGTGTGCCATCGAACTCAGTACCTGCCAGTTGTGTACCACCTGCTGCTTGAGACGAATCGGCTGCCACCTCATCTGCTGCAGGAGCGTCTGCACTACGTGGAGTAAATACAAACCACGCTGCAACGATAATAATAATGACAGCGATACTTAGTGTTATCCATTTTATATTCATAACTATTTATTATATTTATAATCTTATTTCTTTAGATTCACATCTCGTTGTGGGAATGGAATCTCGATGTTACTTTCTGCAAAACGGTTGTTAATTGCATGCCGAAGTACACTCTTGGTTCCATATACATCCAACGGATTTTTTACACGACACGAAAGAATCAAATTGAGCGATGAGTCACCGAACTCAGTAAAACTTACTGAAGGTTCTGGGTCATCAAGAACCTGTTCGTGTGCGCGAGCAATATCAAGCAACATTTCTTCAACTTTTTGTAGATCGCTACCGTAGGCAACTCCAACACTTACTTTCACGCGTCCAGTATCTGGACCGGTGCTCTTATTGGTGATTGCTTCATTTGCGATTGTCGCATTAGGAATGGTTACTTCTTCATCATCAAATGTTTTGATACGAGTACTACGAAGACCAACCGCACTGACGATGCCAGTAATACCCGAACCAAGTACCACAAAATCGCCAACCGAGTATGGCTTATCGGCAAGAATAAACACTCCGGAGATAATATTTGCGAGCGTATCTTTGGCCGCAAAACCAATGGCGATACCCAAAATACCTGCGCTCGCTAACCATGCGGTAACATTAATGCCCCAAATGAGGAATATTGCGTACAGTGCACCAATTATCACTAAAGCAAGTGTGAGATTCTTAAACAATGGAGCAGTCTGCATATTAATTGCTTTGATATGGTCTGTCTTAATTGCACCATCTAAGAGAACCTGAATCGTCCGTACTATACCTTGTGCAACGACCACAACAAATAGTGTCTTCACCAGTGATTGTACGGTACCTAACCAACTTTCAGAAAGCCCAATCAGCGGGAGTGCAATAAGAACACCCACTAATAGTACGAGATATACCACTGGTGTATTGAGTGTCGTAATAAGTTCATCGTCTACATCAGTTTCGGTTTTACGTGTAAGAAATTTTATTGCTCCTGCAAAAAACGGAAGGAGTACGAGTGCCACCCCTAATGCAACGGCCATAATAAGTATTGCCTGTATATAAGGATGCGTTGAAGTTGCAAATTGTATAAATTGATTAATTGTTTCATTCATAGTCAGCATAATAACATAGGCCGCTTTTGGTGCATATATGAACGCCTCATCCGCCAGCTGGCGGATGAGGCGTTCATAATGGCTTAAAATAAGCACCTGCTTAATCCCCTTGTAGATGCCAAGCTGTCAGCGAACATGCTACTCTATATATATGAAGACCGCAGAAACAAATCCGCTCTCTCCTGAAGAGGAGCGTGTTATAGAACACAAAGGCACAGAAGCTCCATTTAGTGGTGAGCTATATGAGCACAGTGACACAGGGACATACCACTGTCGTAAGTGTGGGTCAGCACTCTATCGTTCGGACAGTAAATTTGACTCGGGTTGCGGTTGGCCAAGTTTTGATAGCGAAATAGAAGGAGCAATCACGAGGACTACTGACGCAGATGGACGCCGAGTAGAAATTACGTGCAGCAATTGTGAAGGCCACTTAGGACATGTGTTTACTGGTGAACAACTTACTGAGAAAAACGTGAGGCACTGTGTAAACTCAATATCGTTAACATTTGAACCGAAAGAAAATGAAAACTAACAAAGCACTTTTTGCCTCAGGATGCTTTTGGGGTACACAACACCACTTTGATAAACCCACGGGCGTTATTAACTCGCTCGTTGGCTACACTGGTGGTACTGTAGAAAATCCTACCTACGAACAAGTGTGTGGTGGCGACACTGGACACCGCGAAGCAATTGAAGTTGAATTCGATCCATCGGTAACAACATACGAAGCGTTAGTGAAACTATTCTTCGAGACGCATAATTTTTCTCAAGTTGGTGGACAAGGACCAGACATCGGAGAACAATACACATCGGGTATTTACTATTTTTCAGATGAACAAAAAAATACCGCAGAAAAACTTGTAGCTGAATTAGAAGCAAAAGATTTTATAGTCACCACTGAAGTACTTCCTGCAACTACGTTTTACCCGGCCGAAGAGTATCACCAGAAGTATTATGAGAAATCAGGTGGCACACCGTATTGTCATGTATACATTAAGCGTTTTGATTAAAGACGTATGCGCTCCCTGCACATCAAAAAACTGACATATCTGACATTCATACTCCTTCTACTCTCGATACCGTTGTATGTTGCGCACGCCGCGGTGAACGCAGGCGTGGTGAACGGCGTGTGGTTTTCTAAGGCAAACCCTGAAGCGGGAGAGACTATTCGCATATTCACAGCCGTGCAAAACCAAAGTGCAGAAACAATTAATGGAAGTGTCGCCTTTTTGGTGGATGAGGATATTGTAGGTACTAAAAAATTCTCAGTAACACCCAATGATATTATTCCTGTTTCTATCGGCTATACATTTCTTGGTGGCGAACACGATGTAAGCGCATATATAACCTCAGTTGAAAACGAACCTGTTGCCTACACGATAGCACCGCAGACTTCCGTGTCCGTCTCCTCTTCTGAGCCACAATCGACACAAGAAATAGCAAAAAATCTGCTCGAATCTTCATCTGCTACTGAAGCACTAGACACAATTACAGACACTGCAACAAACCTAACCAAAGGTATCGACCCTATCACCCAAAAAACAGCAGAACGTATAGAAGAGTTCCGTGACGCACTTCTAGAACAGAATATCGCTACAGAAAGTTCTTCGTCAGAAACTGAAACAAAAGAACCTGCAACAAAATATGAAACCGCAAAGGAATTTGTTAAAACTTCAAAAACAATTGCGGCAACAACAGAAATAAACCTCTGGCAAAAGGTCGTTGGTATTTCATTGTCGCTGCTTGCGCTACTTGTACGACTTTGGTTTATATTTATTATTGCTATCGTCGCTTTTGTATTCTGGCGTCTCGTCCGAGGGCAACGAATTCGGTAGGCATTAAATGTTTGACTTACAAACGTCCGTGCGTTCTAATTCTAAACTGGTAACCAAGAAACGGGGTATTCATGACTCTATTCTCTGTAGCTGGGATTCTCTTCATATTTCGAACCTTCGGGGTCGGGGTAGGAGAAAATCCACCAGAACAATTGGGTAAGATTTGGACAAGTCTTATGTGTGCAGCTGTATGCTTTGGTATTGCGTATTGGATGCATATAGCGCACTAAGTGTTGCTGGGAACAAAAGCGCCGAACAGTTGAGTTCGGCGCTTTCTTTATGCGGAGGAGACAGGATTTGAACCTGCGGTGACTTGCGCCACACATCGTTTCCAACGATGCACCTTAAACCACTCAGACACTCCTCCGAGGAGTGGATTATATAGTACTCGTCTAAAAGAAGAAAATGCACTACACTACTACCCTATGCATCAATTATGTAATAAGTACTCATGGGAGGATATTCTTGCCCTTAATTTAAAGAATCACACTATTATCCTCGATATTGATGGTGTTGTAATGGCTCACGCCGAAAGAGTAGTACCTGACGAAACAAGACGCTACATTGAAATTTTAAAAGCAAAAAATGATATACATATAGTTTCTAACGGGCTCAGTAAGAAACGGAAGGTATACACAAGCGAGGCACTCGATATTCCATGGGTAGACTCCGGCTGCAGGAAGCCAAATAAGCGCATACTTTCTTTTATGGAATATGACGAAGAAAAACCAATGGTAATCATAGGCGACAAAATACTAACCGACGGACTTTTTGCAATTCGTATCAAAGCAAAACCACTACTACTTGAGCGTCGTGTTACAGATACTGACCCTCTTATAACAAAAGTTACCTATTTGATAGATGACACTGTCTATTCGCTCTGCAAATTCTTTTTTGCGCGGTAAAAAATACCAGCGTATTGTGCGGCGCTCACGTATGAGAAAACTAACGTGAGCATTGCTAATATCATCACTAAATCTTCGTACAGTGCAATCTGTGGAAACGCGAGTGTAAAGAGTGCAGCGGCGATAGTAAGGAACATCAATGCCGTTTTATTTTTTGCTGAGCGAATTGCAGGAATCACAATGTCGCGGGCAAGAGCCGCGCGCACTCCATCAACAATAAGGTCACGAGCAATGAGTAGCAATATAATCGCTATTGGAATTACATTAGTCCCAACAAGAATAATAAGAAATGCGAAGGTAAGCACCTTGTCTGAAAGAGGGTCAAATATCTTTCCAAAATCCGAAACGACTTCAAACTTACGTGCGAGGTAGCCATCAAAGAAATCGGTAGCTGCTGCTGCAATAAAGATACCGAATAAGTACAGGTACAAATGAGTGGGTGCAAGCGACACTAACGCGATTGCTACGAACGTAAGTGCTATTCTTAAAATAGTGAGTGCATTTGGTAGATTCTGAATCATATTACATAACCAGCTTAGCAGCATGCGGCAAAATGCGAAACTCTACCGTGTCGCCTAAATCAGTAAACGTGTCGCCATCCATGTGCACTTCGCCAGTGAAATTCTTAAATACGTATTTTTCTTTCTGAATACGAGTGTGATGCAGAACCTTTGAATTCTTAGTGGTCATATAAAAATCGTGTGCTCCGCGAATAATGCCAAATGGATTTTTATTGTGCAGTGTAATACAGTGCAAGTTTTTGTCGTCTGGTGCAATACCGCGCGCTGGTGTTAGGCCTGCAATATTTAAGTGATTACATATCAAGACACTATGCATTTCTGATTCTTTCTGTGCTGCATCGGTTAGCGTGAATTTTTCGTCTTCATACGAATGTCGCAAGAGTGAAGGGAGATATAGCAAGTACGCAAAAATACCAAACTTCTTTTTCATATTTCTTTTTGTCTCAACAACAAAACGAGAAACGGTGCCAAAACTTACCATTATGAAAAATATATACGTCTCGTTCACCAATCCTAAATCTACATACTTTGGTTTACCGCGCATCGCTCGAGTAAGTGCACGAGTAAGCCCAAATGGTAGTTTGAACGAAAGCGCAGTTATGTTTGCACTGCCTAGTGGCAAAAAAGCAACGGGACAAAGGTCAAGCAGATTGTGCTCCCAGAGTTTTTGAAATACTAAACGTAGCGTGCCGTCGCCACCCGCTGCAACAAAGCGAACCTCATCGTATTCTTTTGTTTTTGCGAGCACATCACTCCATGAACAACTATCTATATCGCATATTTCGTACGAGACACCTCTTTTAGCAAAGAAGTCTGAGATCCGCTCTCGCGTTTTTTCTTTCTTGCGTCCAGCGTGCGCATTATGAATAACAACAAAATGTCGCTTTGTACTACCAGTATGTTTTTTTGATTCCGATGGCATAGGCAGCAGCGTTAGCTGCGAGGTTAAGAAAAAACGTCACTCCAATAAGCACACTAGCAGATAGTGGTGTCCATGCAAGAAATGGAATAGTTCCCACAATAAACAATACAATGTAGTCGATTTGATCAAGTGGAATCAGTGGCTGCCCACTGGTAAATCCACACTGCCGCTTTATAACACTTCCGAGTGCGTCGCCAACCATTACGAGTATTCCTACCCAGATTCCGTATGTAAGAGCTAGCCAGATGCTTTCGTACACGACAGTGACGTGGGTAACTGGTGCCTGAATAAAGTATTGAATAAGCACCACAATTAGTGACGCAACGATAGCAGCAACAACTCCCCTCCACATTTTGTTCTTTCCAAGTAACGGTTTTCCATTGAGTAAATACCCTCCATCAATTGGTTTAGCAAGAAACGGCAAAACATCTAGTCGAGTCGCAATAACTGGTGCCATGTTGGCAGCAAATGCCGGAAGTGCTAAATAGAGTACCTCAAAGAGAATCATACTCGCATACCCATAAGAGCCTGTACTCGTTCCTCTACAGGCGGATGGGTGCTAAATAATTTACGCATTGTATTCCCTCCCTTACCTTTTTTACCAAACGGATTACTGATGAACATGTGTGCCGTTGCACTTGAAGCTTTCTTCATAGGATGTTCGTAGCTACTTATTTTTTGCAATGCTGAAGCGAGTGCATCGGGATAGCGTGTCAAAAGTGCCCCTGAGGCGTCGGCAAGAAACTCTCGCTTTCGCGACACTGCTAACTGCATAATTTGTGCAATAACTGGTGCAAGAACAATGAGCGCCACTCCCACAATGGCAAGTGCGGGATTGCTGTTCTCACGATTTTGATTACCCCCAAAAAGTGTCATGTGCCAGAGCATATCTGAGAGGATTGCAAGAAAACCAACAAGTACTACCACAACCGACATCACCAAAATATCGCGATTGCCTATGTGTGAAAGTTCGTGTGCGAGTACTCCTTCGAGTTCTGTTTTATTAAGTGTTTCTAGTAATCCTGTGGTCACCGCAACTGCGGCATTTTCTGGGTTGCGCCCTGTGGCAAATGCATTTGGTGCCGGATCGTTAATGATGTATACCTTAGGTTTTGGAAGTCCTGCGGTGATTGCAAGATTCTCTACTGTATTGTGTAAGCCGCGATGTACTGATGCATCAGCAGGTTGTGCGCTCGCTGCTTTAATCGCGATTTTATCGGAAAACCAAAATGAACTCACATTCATTACGAGTGAAAAGCCAACAGCCGCAATAAGAATAGCTGGGTTGCCAAAATACTCCGATGCTCCCCATCCTACCGCTGCAACCACCGCAAAAAAGACCAACATGATAAACCATGTCTTTCGTATGTTCTTTGCTTGATGTGTATAGAGTGACGCCATATTATTTCTCTTTAACGGATTCTAAAAACACTTTGTTTTTGAAACCACCACGCTCTTTTCGTTTTGCATCTTGTGCTGTTTGTAGTTCTTCTTTTGTAATACCGAATTCAACGAGAATTGCATCGAGCACTTCTGCAACATCGGTAAGTTCCCTGAGAAGTTCGTTTTTATTCTCGTCATCAAAACCAGATTGCCGTGCTTCTTCTGACTCTTCTATAAGTTTGTAGAGTAATTCTTTTCTATACCCGTCAGTTTCAAGCGTACGGACTGTCGGCATCTCACCATTAGCCCGAATGATATCTGGTACATTATCTCGCACTAATTTTCCGTATCTTTTCTTCATACTTACAAATAATATTAACCCTCATTTCGAAGTTGTAGAATTGGATGCAGCTTGAGGAACACGAACCAAACAGAGTGAGTCGTATTGAACATACGGCGAACGATGTATGGAGAAGTGTGACAAGAAGATGCGCCAATTCTACAGCTTCTAACTAGAATTGAACCTTAACAGGATCCTTTGCGTCTTGCTCATCTTCTCCTAACTCAAAGAATTCGCGGTTGGTAAACTTGAATATACCGGCAATAATGTTCTGTGGAAACGATTGCACTGCAGTGTTAAGATCACGAACATTAGTGTTGTAGAAACGACGTGATGCCTGAATCTTGTTTTCAGTGTCAGTCAGTTCTCGTTGTAGCTCAACAAAGTTCTCGTTTGCTTTCAAGTCTGGGTAATTCTCAGCAATCGCCAACAACTTTCCGAGTGATTGTGTAAGCCCTGCTTCAGCTCCCGCCATTGCTTGAATCTGTTCTGGAGTAATGTTACTTGGGTCAACATGTACCTGTGTTGCTTCTGTTCGAGCTTGTGTCACTTGGTTCAATGTTTCTTTTTCATGTGCTGCGTATCCCTTTACTGTTTCTATAAGGTTTGGGATAAGGTCGTATCGACGCTTCAACTGCACATCGATATCTGCCCACGCTTCTTCAGTGCGGTTTACTAAACGTATAAATGCGTTATATGCCCAAATGACCCACGCGGCCACTGCAATAACGATAATTCCTAAAATTGCTCCAATATTCATAGTAAATGTGTCTATCTAGTAAGTACTCGCACAGTATACCATGAGCCTTTATAGTTTCTCTACTCATCACTAGCAAACCATACGTATGGTTTATATAACCTCTGTTTCCAATACTTTTATACCTTGCGTTAGCTCATCCTTTAATTCAGTGTTTTGCACACCAGATTCAAGGCTTTTCAACTGCTTAATGACATTATGAACGTCTTCAGCAGTGATGTCTTCTGCTTTTGTATCAAGAGTACTTAATATACTCTCTATTTGAGTCAATAAATCTGAGGCTTCAGAATCTTGTGGTAAAGTGTTATTCATATATTTTAGTCACTATATAGCACGATGTACTTCCTCGTATTATACTGATAATACCATGCCAGAGAAAATTGAAACTGTTCCGCAAAAGAAATCTATCTCTGAAAAAATACAAGCATTCCGATTGCAAAGTACTTTCAATAAGTACCATGTTCTCTTTGACATCATGCGGCGGTTACCACGAAAAGATAATGGGCAAGTACTGGAGGCTATTCTTCCTTCAAAATTCAAAGATCGTTTCTTTAATGCACTCAAAAGTACCTCTTTGCTTTCAAATGAGTACATTCGAAAGCGAGAAGGCAAGCGACAACTAACAGAAGCGTTACTCGAAAATGCCGTGGTTATAGACGATATTAAAGACCTTGCGCATATTCCCCTCACACAAAAGGAACTAAGAAACGAAATACGAGCTATTGCACTAAAACTCATTTTGCTCGTAAGTAATAAAACAGATAAGCACACCGATATAATCCTCTCTCTCATTTCTCTTGACCTAACACCTGAGGATCTTAAAAACCTCCCAAGACACGTTAAAAAGATTGTAAAGGAAAATTTAGGGAAATACGAACTAAGCCTTACCAAAGGTTCAGACTGGCATCTCTGTTCCGATGCAGAACCTCGATTGAATAGGGCATTAGATGATAATGCCTTTCTCCTAGTAAACGAAAAATTGCTTGTCAAATTTAACGGTAGAATGAGCGCGTTGTGTCTCACCGACTTCAAGTCGAAAGATGGTCGGACCTTCAAAAAAGGTTTCTGGTATGCAGCTGAGGATAAAGAAACACGTGAGAAACTCCGACAAGCATTTGATGGAGGAGACCCAGAAATTAACATCAACCATGGAAATTGGGTACTTATTCGGGCGGTCAAAAAACTACATATTAATAAAGGTGTCTACTACGGAAAGATGATTGATAAAGAAGAGACAATAAATCTGGTTGAAAAAGCATTGAGGACTGTAGAGCAACTACCAAAACATTTTCCTACAACGATACATGATCAAACAACCTCAAGAAAAGAGTACAGAAACATTTATAAAGAAAAGTTGAACGAGTCTGTCGATGAAATGAACAAGTGATAGACTTGAACTAGAAATAGACATTTTGAATTACTCTTCTACCTTGTTTGGTGGAGTATCACCCTTAAGAAACGCAATGATGTTTTCCGCTGCCATGGATGACATTTTTCCGCGAGTTTCGATAGTTGCTGAAGCTATATGTGGAGTAATTACGACATTTTCAAGTTCAGCGAGTCCATCGGCTAGTTTTGGCTCATTTTCATACACATCAAGTGCGGCTCCTCTTATTACATCGTTTCGTAGCGCTTCTACTAGTGCAGCTTCGTCGATAACTGGGCCTCGTGAAGAGTTAATGAGGTATGCAGAGGGCTTCATCATAGCCAAACGCTCTGCGCTAATGAGTCCTCGTGTTGAATCGAGTAGTGGTACGTGAACCGTTACAACATCGGCTTCTTTCAAGACATTGTTGACTTCACTTTTGAATGAGGCATTGAGTTCATCGTTGAGAAAATCGTTTTCTTTAATGTCGTAATATACAATATTCATTCCTAATCCACGGTGAGCAATCTCTGCCATTCGTGAACCTATACGCCCTGCACCAAGCACACCAAGGGTCTTGCCTTTCAAGTCAGTTCCCATAAGCATCATGGGGCCCCAGCCTTCATACTTACCAGCACGAGTAAATCTATCCCCTTCTACAATACGGGAGGTAACAGAAAGCATCATTGCTACTGCGTGTTCAGCTACTGTATCGGTGAGCACACCTGGAGTGTTCGTTACTGTCACACCACGACTTTCAGCATCTTCAAGATTCAAGTTTCCATAGCCAACTGCGTAGTTCGCAAAAATCTTTGCCTGCGGTGCTGCGTCATAAACATCGCCGTCAATCTTATCGGTAAGCAGACACAAAACTGCGTCTGGTTTTTGCTCTTGTAGCGCACTAAGTAATTCTTCGCGTGTAAGGACACCATCCTTTTCACTTACTACTACTTCGTGTCCTGCAGTTATAAGTGCAGCAGGACCACTCTCTGGAATTTCTCGTGTTACGTAAACTTTTGCCATATTTTTATTTACAAGTTATTAAATAGTCTCAATCGTTCTTGTACTACCGCCTGCAATGCGTCATGCCCTCCGTTTAAATATCGGTACGGTGCAACTTCGTCAGGATTTGCAGCGAGGGCTTCTTCAATACCCTTACGATATGCAACGCGTATCTCGGTATTGATATGAATAACATTCATACCTGCCGCAATAGCTGCCCGAAAGTCATCGTCAGTAAGTCCAGAACCGCCGTGTAATACCATACCCGCGTCAGTTGCAGCTCGCATATTTTTTATAAGTTCAATATTTAGTGATGGGTTGCTTCTTCCTTTAAGCATTCCGTGTAAGTTTCCTACTGCTGGAGCAACTGCTGTCACTCCGGTCTCGTGTATGTACGAAACCACATCATCCGGTGTAGGTAGTGCGCTTGCCACAACATCATCAGGTATATCGTCGAGCATCTTACTTGAAGTACCAATGTAGCCAACTTCACCTTCTGTAATAACCTCTCGCTCGCTTTGGTTAGCGTATTCAACAACCTCTTTCATACTCGCAATGTTTTCTACAAGTGGAAGTTTTGAGCCGTCAAAAATGACCGAATCAAATCCAGCGTCAATCGCACGTTTACAACCATCAACCGAATGCGTGTGGTCGGCATTGATAAATATATCAATGCCAAATTCCTCTGCTGCTGCACGAACCATTGCCACTGCTTTTTTTAGGCCTACAAATTCAGCTTCGCCTTCTGATACGCCAATAATCACTGGAACAGAAAGTTCTCGAGCTGCTGCCGCAATACCATTGAGCTGATTTGAGTCAGAAATATTAAAGTGTCCTACCGCTACTTTGCGCTCAAGCGCATCTTGCATTACTTCTTTTAGTGTCATCATACAAAAATAGTATAACGCACCTATCCAGCTTAGAAAGTACCCTACATTGCTGTGGTACTATGTACCCATACTACGTAAAATAGACACAATACTATGCGGTACACATTTGTAGGACTTGGAGACATCGTCACTGATGCATTCATTAAATTAAAAGACGGCGTTCATGTCGAAGAAGAAGTCACAGGAAAAGAACTCTGCATAAATTTCGGTGACAAACTAGAATATGAAGATGTAACTGTTGTTGCTGCTGTTGGTAATGCACCAAATGCGAGTGTATCTGCCCACCGACTAGGTCTTTCAACTGCGCTCGTTACAGACCTTGGTGATGATGATTTTGGAAAAGAGAAACTTAAAGCATTAGAGGCCGAAGGGGTCAGTACCGAATTTGTTGATGTACACGAAGGAATGCAAAGTAACTATCACTACGTGCTACGATTTGGTCCGGAGAGAACTATTCTTATAAAACACCACGAATATCCGTATGCTGTTCCAGAATTTGCAGAGGCACCTGAATGGATTTATTTTTCAAGCGTTGGAGAACACGGTATCGAATACCACCACGAACTTGCTACCTATTGTAAAGAAAACAATGTAAAACTAGCATTCCAACCTGGAAGTTTTCAAATCTCTCTTGGTGCAGAAAAACTGAAAGATGTATACGAAGCAGCAGAGATTTTCTTCTGCAACAAAGAAGAAGCTCAAAAGATTCTTAATAACACGAGTAATGACATGAAAGAACTTCTTGATGGAGTTCGAGCATTAGGCCCAACTATTGCTGTGGTAACTGATGGGCCAACAGGAGCCTTCGCCTCAGACGGTACAGGCTACTGGAAGATGCCCATGTATCCAGACCCAGCACCTCCAGTCGATCGTACCGGTGCGGGAGACTCATTCTCCAGCACTGTTGTTTCTATGCTTGCTGAAGGATTACCACTTCCTGAAGCGCTCCGCCGTGGTCCAATTAACTCAATGTCAGTTGTGCAACATATTGGTGCACAAAAAGGACTCCTTACCCGCGACCAGCTAGAAAAGTATGTCGAGGAGGCTCCTGAAAGTTATAAACTGGAAGAATTGTAAAAAAGGTTTCTATTGCTACTATAACTATATGAATAGACAAAAAAGTCAGCGTGGTTTTACCCTTATTGAACTCTTGGTAGTTATTGCCATTATCGGCATGCTTTCATCAGTGGTGCTTGCCTCACTTAATTCAGCACGAGAGAGTGCGCGCGATGCCCGACGTCTTGCTGATATACGTCAAATACAAACGGCACTTGAGCTTCGATTCGATGGTGTATCACCAGCAGAATATCCCGACAGTCTTTCACTACTAGTATCAGGTGGCTACATGCCCAGCATTGCAACTGATCCTCGCACTGGTATTGAGTATTATTACGACAACCTCACCAGTGCCGCAGGAGCATGTGCCACTGCAACAGGAGTATGTACAAGTTATGTGCTTGGCGCAAACTTAGAAAACACGGCTCATAACGTACTGGTGGGTGACGCTGATGGCACAGTTGGCGCTGTGACCTGTACTGACCCAGTCTATTGTGTACGTCCTTAAAAAGCACTCTGTGAAAACCAAAACGAATGCCTCATCCGCCAGCTGGCGGATGAGGCATTCGTTTTGTGGCACATTTTATTCCAAGTAACCACTAGGCTACTTTTTTGCGTGCAATAGCCATATGCACGGCATCAATAATAGCACTGGTGTCCAACTGATAATGTTCAATAAGTTCTTCTGGTGTTCCTGATTGTCCAAATAAATCATCAACTCCTACAAACTCTATCGGCACCGGCTCATTCTTTGCTAATACTTCAGCAACTGCTCCGCCAAGCCCGCCTGAGGCTTGATGCTCTTCTAGGGTAACCACCGCGCCAACTTCACGCGCGAGCGCAACAATAGTTTCATCATCAAGGGGTTTAATAGTATGGCTATTAAGCACTACTGTGCCAATATCTTTTTCTTCTAATTTTTTTGCTGCAAGTAGCGCGCCGTGAAGAAGCGGGCCGCAGCCAATTATTGCAACATCAACGTTTTTACCTCGCCACATTTCATACGCCTTCCCTATTTCAAATGAAGTTTCTTCGGTCGTCATCACCGGAGTCTTTTCGCGTGCAAGTCGCATGTACGTTGGAGCCTTACTGCTAGCAATTTCTATAGTTGCCTTTTTAGCCTCGTTTGTATCACAAGGTGAAATAACTTCAATGCGTGGTATCACACGCATAATTGCCATGTCTTCAATTGCCTGATGCGTCCCTCCGTCAGGGCCAACAGAAACACCTGCATGACTTCCAATTATTTTCACAGGTTGATTATTGTAACAGATGGTTGTTCGTATTTGTTCCCAATTCCGCCCGGGAGAAAACATGGCGTATGATGTAATGAAAGGAACTTTTCCCAATGCCGCCAACCCACTTGCAACACTTGCAAGATTTTGTTCGGCGACACCAATTTGTACAAACCGCTCTGGGTACTTCTTAGCGAATGCATCCATGCGAGTTGAGCCGGTCAAATCAGCACACAGTCCAACTACGTTTTCATCAGTGTCCGCCGCTTCTACAAGACCCTCTCCAAACCCATTGCGCAGTGGTACCTGTTCTACGTCGGTATTAAATACGTTCTCATTTATGTTTTGTTTTTTATTTAACATATATTAATCGCAATCATGACACACTATCCTGTCGCCAAGCGTACGAAGTTCCTTTAGTGCCATATCTCCTTCTTCCTTACTCGGTGGTTTACCGTGCCACTGGTAATCTCGTTCAAATTCTTTCACTCCTTTTCCAGGAATAGTATGGGCGATTAATACCGAAGGCTTATCGTTTACCGCTTTCGCTTCTCCAATTGCGTCGTTAAGTGCAGTGAAATTATGTCCATCCACCTCGATAACATGCCAACCAAATGATTCCCATTTGTCTTTTAAAGGTTCAAGAGGCATGACATCCCATGTGTACCCGTCTATCTGAATACCATTCCTATCAACAATACCTATAAGGTTCTGTAGTTTTTCGCGCCCAGCGAGCATCGCACTCTCCCAAATAATTCCACAGTCTAATTCGCCGTCACCCATCAACGCATATATGTAGCTCTCTGTACTTCTCCCACTATTCATCCTTTGAGCTAATGCCATTCCCACTGCTTGTCCGAGCCCACTCCCAAGAGGGCCAGAGCTGGCCTCTATACCAGGTAGATATTCTCTATGTGGATGCCCCTGTAGACGTGAATGCAATTTTCGTAAAGTCTTTAACTCTTCAACAGGAAAATAACCAGAACGTGCCATAGCGGCATACTGTACGGGGCAAATGTGACCGTTGGAAAGTACGAGCCTGTCTCTCTCTTCCCATTCTGGGTTTTTTGGATCATGTTTTAATGTATTGAAATACAGCAGTGTAAATACGTCTGCCATTCCAAGTGGTCCTGCAGTGTGTCCACTTCCTGCTTCAAGAAGCATTTCTATAATATCTTTACGAATAGTGTTCGCTGTCTGCTCAAGCTCTAAAACTTTTTCATTAGTTAACATATATCTATCCTTAGTATAGCATCTCTAAAAACAGTATCGTTATTTATTAACGCTCTATGCTTTCATTAAAAGAAGTAAGCGCTGCCACAGGATTTTCTGATTTCATAATGGCCGAACCGACTCCAAGTAACTCAGCCCCTCTCTCAATAAGTTGCGGAACAGTATCAATCTTCACGCCTCCATCAACTGCAATAGTAATATCTGGATATCTTTCTCGTAATACAGAAATTCGTTCATACGTACGCTCATCAAATTGTTCACCCTGATACCCAATACGTGCGATGCTCATTATTTGTACTATAGAAACAGCACCAGATTGTATTAAAGAGTCCACCACCTCTAATGGAGTGTCGAGAAGTAAAGAAACGCCTGTTTCGACTCCCTGTTCTTTCCATTCTAAAAACACCCTTTCTGCTTCCCCTGCTCTGAAGCCTTCAATTTGAGCAATAATAGTATCGGCTCCTGCCGCAATAAATCTCTCACCTACTTCTTGCGGGTGTTGCACCATTAAATGTACATCGTAGTGAATGGAATCTGTATGAGGAAATCGCTGATCACTCAGCATTGTTTTATTGTAAGGAAAACTAAACGACGGTACGAGTTGGCCGTCCATTACATCTATTTGTACCCTCTTAGCTACAGGAGTAATGAGCTCGAGCTGCGCTACGAGACTCTCCCACTCATCGGCCATTATTGCTGGCACGATTAAAGGATGCAGGTCTCTCATGTTAGCGACTTAAGTATGAAATTCCCAAACCTGGCTGTGGTACCAGTTCGTACTCTGAACCTCGAGGGAAAAAGATAAATGCAACAATAACCGCAAGGACAGCAACAGCTATAAGCACCACGGTCGCCTGCTTCGTATCTTTAGCAAGACCTAATTTCATTACAAGCTTAGTAGGCCATGATTGTCGAGGACCACGCGACCCTTTATTAAATCCTGGCATCGGTTCATCAAATTGTACTCGATTGTTATTTACCATACTGTAATACTATCATTGGTAAAAAGAGCACAAAAATTATGTGTGGAGAACCTTCTCAATTTTTTCTATCCTTCGAACATGACGTTCGTCGTGAGTAAATTCTGTCTCAAGCCATATTTTGACTGCTTCTTGTGCGTGAGTAATATCCACGAAACGCGCTCCTATACTTAATACATTCGCATCATTATGTTCTCTTGATGCCGTCAAAACTCCCGTACCTCCCCCGTACCAGACAACTGCACGTACCCCCTTAAATCGATTTGCAACGATTGCTTCACCCTGCCCTGAACCTCCAAAAATAATCGCTTTAGAGTCTGGATGCTGAGAAACTCTCTCTGCCGCACGTGCTATGTACTCTGGATAATCATCACCGCCTACATATTCGTGTGCACCTAAATCTTCTACTTCGTATCCAAGATCACTAACAAACACAAGGAGTTGTTCTTTTAACTCAAAGCCTGCATGGTCAGTCGCAAAAAAAACTTTCATATCTATATATGTGAACCAGAGGTAATTACATGCTCAACTAGTGCTTGTGCATATCCTACTTCATTATCGTACCAAGCTAAAACTTTTACCAAATTCCCACCCACCACACGTGTCATACCGAGGTCAGCGATAGATGCATGTGTATCGCCAATAATGTCAGTAGAGACCAGTGGTTCGTTTGTTACCGCAAATACCTTACTCCACCGTACATTTCCCGCAGCACTACTCAGCACTTCATTTACCTCTTCTACACTTGTATCACGTTTTGCAATAAAAGTGATGTCTGCAATAGAGCCTGAAGGAACAGGAACTCGCAATGCAATGCCATCAAATTTATCTTCGAGTTGCGTATGCGCTTGGGTTGTCGCTTTCGCAGCGCCGGTCGACGTTGGGATAATGTTCACTGCGGCAGCGCGACCTCGACGTGGGTCTTTAGCTGACGGTCCATCAACAGTTCTCTGCGTTGCAGTATAACCGTGTACTGTGTTAAGCATCGCTTTATCAATACCTATAACTTCATCAAGAATTCCTATCACGGGACTCCCAGCATTTGTTGTACACGATGCGTTCGAACTTATTTCACATGTCTCGAGGTCATCATCATTTACTCCCATAAGCACCGTTGCGCCAGTCACTCCAGCATCTTCCGGATTATCTTTAACCGGAGCCGAAACAACGACTCGTTTAGCACCCGAAGTAAGGTGTACCTTAGCTTTTTCATAACTCGCGAATACACCTGTTGCTTCAACTACGATATCAATGTCTAAATCTCCCCATGGAAGCTTCTCTGGATCACGTTCTTGTAAAAACTCTACTGAACTAAACTGTTTTAAAATACTTTCACCGGTCTTTCCATATACTGAATCATATGTAAGTAAGTATTCTAAATTTGATTTATCACCTAAATCATTAACAGCGACTATTTCTAACTCACTACGCATTGCTGCTAATTTAAAGAATGCGCGACCGATACGTCCAAAACCATTTATAGCTATTTTTGTCTTTTTCATAATTCTTTAATAATCAGCATTTAAACATCTTGATATATGGACATCGGATGTCCATATATAGGATTACCTTTCATGTTAGTACCGTTTAGTATTATTACA
Organism: Candidatus Kaiserbacteria bacterium; assembly: GCA_017134395.1. Taxonomy (NCBI): domain Bacteria; phylum Candidatus Kaiseribacteriota; species Candidatus Kaiserbacteria bacterium. The sequence goes on from CP070993.1 coordinate 326,476, forward strand.
CGTCATCCTCTTTTTCCTTCTCCTCTATCCCCACATATATGGACATCCGATGTCCATATATGTGGGGATACGTTAAGATAGAATTATGTTCTTCCATGTACTGAATCGTGGTGTAGAAAAACGACCTATAGTCCACGATGATATTGACCGAATACGTTTTGTTCATGACCTTTTCATATTCAACAACAAGTGCTCTGTAGACCCAAATCATAGGCTTAAAGAAAATCCATTTGGTGACCAAGGTAGAGACCCTTTAGTGCATATACATGCGTGGTGTCTTATGGATAATCACTATCACCTACTTCTCTCTCCTGTCGATAATGATGTCGCAAATATTTCGCTTTTCATGAAAAAGTTAAATATGGGGTATGCAAAGTACTTTAATGAAAAATATGAGCGCTCGGGCTACCTGTGGCAAGGAAAGTACAAAAAGATAGAAATAGAAAGAGATGCACATTTTCTCTATATCCCTTTCTATATCCATCTTAACCCGCTTGACTACACCCATCCAAATTGGCGCAACGGATCTATTAAGAATCTAAAAAAGATGTTGTCTGATTTATCTTCATATCGCTGGAGTAGTTACCTAGATTATATGGGCACCAAAAATTTTCCTTCTGTTATAGAAGAACAAACATTACATGAAGTGCTCGGTTCGTCATCTAGTCAGAAAAAGCAAATTGCTCAAATTGTTACACAAGCAGATGTAGCTACTCTCTCGAACAACTTCGAATAAGAACCTCGTTTTGATGATTCTTTCATACGTTTATAGTGTATTCACATCGTACACAAATATATGGACATCCGATGTCCATATATTTGTGTTGGGTTAATTAAATTTAATTTAATTTAATCTTATCTTATCTTATATTGTTGAGTCGGTAGTGGTTGCTGTTTCTTCTGCAGGTGTGTCTGTTGCCACTGGTTCAATGACTTCGTCCACTGTGTCCTCTACCACTTCCTCTTCTACTGTTTCTTCTACTACAGGTTCTGTTGTGTCGTTTACGACTGGTTCAGTACTTGTGGCTGTAGTGTCTTCTACAACTTCTTCTTCTACGATAACGGGGTCTGTACTGGTTGCTGTGTCGTCTTCAATGACTACGGCAGGAGTTGAAGTGGCTGTGTCTTCTACTACTGGTTCTTCAGTTGGTGTTCCTGTTCCCACTATCACGGTGCGTTCGATTGTTGCTGTTTGTTCGTTGGTGTCTGTAGCACTGTAGGTAATGGTGTGGGTGGCATCTGTGGTGGTGTCTATATCTATAGTGGTGACTGCTTCACCGTTGAGGGTGAGTGTGATGCTTAAGTCGTTACCGTCTGCGTCTTGTGCGGTGATACCGAGGTCGCTGTAGTTAGCGTTAAGAGCAATTTCAGCGGGGTTGGTTCCGATGAGGGTGAGGGTTGGTGGGGTTGAAGTAGTTGTTGATGTAGCTTCTGTTTGAGTGGTTGCTGAAGCGACACCGGCGAGCTGTGCCTCTACCGCTACGAGTCGCTCTTCAAGTGCCGCAATTTGTATGTCCTTAGAACTCTGCCAGTCAATGAGTTCGGCGATCCTTTTTGTATTCTCCTGCACAATCACCCACAATTCTTTAATTGCCTGTATTAAATACAAAGGTAAGTCAGAAAGGTTAGTATCAAAATATTCTGTTCCATTAATAGTTGTTGTGCCTACCATTTCAGGGAACGTAACCTTTAATTCTTGTGCAATGAAACCAGAAATACGGCGACTTCGTGTTTCTTCATCATATCCAGTCAATTCGTTATAGTTATAAGTTACTGGACGTAATTCACTAATTCTTTCGAGGGTAGTAGTATCCTCTGTCGATAACTCGGTAATGTTTTCCTTTAGGCGTCGATCGGAATAGTTCGTCCATGCAGTATACCCATTTGCTGCAGGCTGGCCGTTTAATTGAAGTTTATACGTTGGGTTTGTTACACCAATACCGACTTCGCCAGCGGGGTCGATAACTATTGCATCATTAGTTATACCACTACCGTAACTATTTGAAGTTCCAAAATGCAATTCCGTTCCAGAAGGAGTTATCTTTGCTGCTATTCTTGCTAAAGGTACAGCGCTAGATCCAGACGCACCAGCAAAATCAATACTATTGAAATAATTTGCTGTATATGGACTACTTATTCTTAATACACCATCACTGGTACCAGTAAAAGATGAGATAGATGTTCCTTCTACATGCAATTTCGTGTCGGGAGTATCAATACCAATACCGACGTTGCCACCTTCAAGAATACGCATGCGTTCGGTTAGTGAACCTGCTGAAGGAGTAGTTGAGAATGTTAAATACCCTTGGTAGTTTGATGAAGCAGTACTTCCTACACCCATAGTTATGCTTGAAAGGTCTTGGCGAGCCACTGTACCGGTTGTTGTGATGGTATTTTTAAGAACGGGACTCACACCAGAAACGGCAAAGTTAACGGTTGAGTCATTAGAACCAAGGTTAACTGAGAGCTTTGATTCTGGCGTTGTGGTGCCGATACCGACGTTGCCAAGTAGATAGTTGTTTCCTGTACCATCTATGGAAAGAGCACCATCTAATTGTAAGTCACCAGCGCGAGATACACTTCCGACAACTGTTGCAGCACCATCTCCAAATTTTATCCCTCCACCAGTAGAGCCTTCGTCCCAGTTTAAATACACACTTCCCCCTGCGGTAATTGGGTTTATGACGGTATTTACATTGTCTGTCAGTCGAAGTACGTGTGTACCGGCGTCCGCGATAATGCTTCCGGTAACGTTTATATTTCCTTGTACATCAAGTACTTGCGATGGTGTCGTCGTACCAATACCCACACTACCTTGTACTGCCAAACCATTGTCGAGCTCGGTTGTGTAGTATGAATCTCCAATTGAAACTCCACCTATTACACCTACGTGACTTCTATCGTATACGCCACTACCTGGGTCGAGCACAATACCCGTAGCAAAAGACACTTGTAGTTGTTGATACGTATTTGCTGTCCATGCACCTGCAGTTCTGTAAATTCCGTACCCGGAAGCAGTATGCCAGTAAATACCTTGACTTCCATCAGTCGTGACATTGTCACCAAAGGTTATTTGCCCTGTCGTTGATAAGTCTAAGTCTCTCGCGGGAGTTGCCGTACCAATACCGACGTTATCAGTCCCCGTTGCTAAGTACACATCAGTACCGCCATCAGTCCACCCACCGCCAGATGATGCCGAGAAGTCAGTCCATGCGCCTGCGTTGTTTTTATATTGAATAGTTCCTGCGTTGTCGCGGAAACCGTAGCCAGTAGTGCCCGTGGTATCGCCCCAGTTGATGTAGCTTGAGGCTGTAAGACCGATGTTGCCTGCAACATCGAGTTTGTGGTCTGGTGTTGAATCTCCAATACCGACGTTGCCACCAACAAGATGCATAATATTTGCCGCGCCTGCACTGAAGAACAGACGGTCAGTAGCATGATCGTATTGAATACGTCCTATGTCATTATCACTCGGATCACCAAACAAAACCGAACCAACACTTGATGCAGTATTGAAAATGGTCAAGCCAGTATTGCCGCTACTTTCAAGAACAAGTTCGTCGCCATTTGAAATTGGACTTCCTACCGCACCAGCGGAACTGTCATAAATCCATACTTTTGCTGAAGGCGTCGTGGTGCCGATGCCGACGTTGCCTGCATCGTTTACATACAGTTCAGGGTTTCCTGAGATAGTGCCTCCTCCCCATATACCAATACCACCATTTGAACCATCGCCGTAACCACCAATCGCTCCAGAATATACATCTGATGATCCTTGGAAGGAAATAATCTGCCCGCTCCCTGCCACGGAAACATTCTGTGTATTAGTGTCGAGAGTTAGTAGATTTACTATAGAACCATTACTTCCATTTTCTACCAATTGCAATTTCGTAGCTGGGGTGGTGGTTCCGATACCGACGTTGCCGGTGTTGGTAAAGGTAAGTACATCACCTGCACCATCAATAAAGAGTCGCCCATCATCACCAGTAGGGTTATATAACCAAGCATTACTACCTGAGCTATCACGTGGTCCTGCAAGGAAGCCTGCACGCGAATCATTACCCGAACGTACAACACCGATAACATCAAGTTTTTCAGTTGGTGTCGTGGTTCCGATGCCGACGTTGCCTGCGGTGTAGCTGATGTCGGGGCTGTTGTGTGTCCAGAGACCGTTACCGCCGTCAATGCGGGAGCCGGTGAAAGAAGTATATGCACTCCAGCCATTTATATCTTTATTGCTTGCACTCGATTGATGGACGTAGACTTCGAAATAATCTGTTGTTCCATTTGCATCTACTACAACACTCACTTGATTCGTTCTAAAAGTACCTGTCGAAGTCTTATAGTCACTGCTATATAATGCCCCATTCTTGTAAATTGCCATATATGTCTGGTCACTATCTGAGACACTCTCGAATCTTGTTTTTGTTGTTAACAAATATTTACCAGCAACCGTTGGGGTAAATCTATCACTCGCAAAATCAGAGTTAGTATCAAAGTGCTCTGTTGTCCAAGCCACCTTTGTCCATGTATTTCCTGGGATGCTTTGAGCCACATTGTTTCGATGTACCGAGAAGGATGGTGAAATACCGTCCCCTGCGGTGGCAAAGGAGAGGTTGCCACTGGCGTCAGTGGTGAGGAACTGTCCTGCGGTACCGTCAGCAGTTGGGAGGGTGAAGGTGGTGTTGCTGGTGATGGCGTCTGGTGCCTTCAGAGCAACATAGTTGTCACCGTTAGCTTCGAGCTCTTCAAAGCGTACTTCACCGGTGTTGCCTGCGGAGGTGCCGAATGGATTAAGTGAAAGTGCTGATGCTGATTCATCAAAGAATAGCGGTGCGTCACTTGTTGTTCCTCCAATGGCAAGGTCGTCGGTGAGTGAGGTGAGGTAGGTGGTGGTGCCACCGTCGGTGAAGAGTGCGGCACCACTGCCTACTGCACTACCATTCCAGTACAAACTACCACTAACGTTGTAGAGTGCGTTAACGGTAGTTGCAGGAGTCGTTGAGGCAAGTGAGAGAGCGCCATTAACTGAGAGTTTGGTGGTGGGGGTGGTGGTGCCGATACCGACGTTGCCTGAGGAGTTGATAGTCAAGTCGCTACCTGAACCAGTTCCAAATTGCACGGCGTATTCTCCACGTATAACCATAGCGTTCGTAAGTGCATCGCTAAAGACTTGACCTGGTGTCGCGTAACCAGAATACCCAACCAAAGCGTTTGAATTGTTTTTATATGTTATGTACCCAGCAAGATCTGAACCTTGGAAAATAGCGAGGTCAGGGTTGTTTTTATAAAGATGTAATAGCGCTTGAGGGGATGTGGTGCCGATACCGACGTTGCCTGTACTGTCAATCACCAAATCTGAAGCTGAGTTCGTCCATAAATGTAGGTCACCAGTTGTTTGGTGAACACCTATATTCGCTTCTTGATCTCCGGCATTATCGAAGAACGCTAGACCTGGGTAACCACCAGGTGTACCGATTCTTACTGCGTCACCACTACTTATTCCCGTTTTTACACTTAGACCCCAACCAGCCAACGTAGATGTGCCAATTCCCACATTCCCATTGCTGACATCTGCGAACAACGCTGGTGTACTTGAGGTGCCGACGCGGAAGTCACCCCAGACGTCCAGTTTAGATGCGGGGGAAGAGGTGCCGATACCAACGTTGCCTGATGAAAGTGTTGATTGAGTACCATCAAGACCTGTACCGTAAATGAGATTTCCAATGACTAATTGATTATTGGCTGTTGCGCTCGGTACAGCCACGTTGTAACCAATAGAAATGTTATTTGCACCACTTGTTATTTGGTTTTGTGCTCCAGATAAAGTTGCTGCACCAATAATAGTGTTATTTGAACCAGTAGTAACTCCATATCCTGATTTGAATCCGAGGAAGGTGTTGTAGTTGCTGCTTGTTGCTGCTGAATACCCAGACTGTGTACCAACGTACGTTCCTCCTTCGTTATAATAGTTACTTAAACCTGCTGCTGCTGCTGCACCGACAGCTACTACACTATCTGGTGATGTATTGAATCTTAAGGTTCCAATTGCATTACTTAAACCACCAATAGCAACGTTTGAAGAACCGTCAATATTTCCGATACCAGTATAGTATCCAAGAAACACATTTGCGTTACCAGTAGTGTTGTTAAGCCCTGCATTTGCTCCAAGAAATGAATTGGCAAACCCAGTGGTGTTGTTCATTCCTGATTGTACTCCAATAGCAATACTGCTCCCACCAATATATGCTGCTCCGCCCGCAGTTGAACTTCGCAGTGCGCGATACCCGATAGCTACGTTGCTTGCCGTTGATGTGGCATTCTCGAGCGCCTGATAACCAACCGCAACATTCTTGGTTCCAGTTGTAAGTGAGGAAAGAGCACTCGTTCCTAAAGCGGTGTTTTCATTTCCTGTATGTGTTGTATTGCCAGTGTTACCAACAAATAGTGAACCCGTAGTTGTGCTTGCTTGCAATATTGTGTTTCCCTCTAACTTGTAACCGTTGCTAGTGTTTATGTAACCAAGTACATCTAGTTTGGAGCTAGGATTAGTAGTGCCGATGCCGACGTTGCCTGCGCTTGTGACAACCATTTGGTCATTAACACCATTTGTTCTGAATGAGAATCCGTTGCCAACGTTATCGTAAATTATCCTACCCATAACAGCACTGTCTGTGTCACCAAAATCTAAGAATGATTTTGTAGTAGGTGAGCTAATTATAGAAACTATAGTGTCACCGCTTCTTTGGAATGAAGCCACCGTTTGTGCAGAAGCAGTTATTGCTGTTCCACTTTGGACGACCTGCAGATTAGTACTTGGTGAGTCTGTTCCGATACCGACGTTGCCTTGATTCATTATTACGTCTCCATCTGACTGAACAAGCAGACTGTCTTGCCCGGCTCCAGCTTGAACAGTAAACGGATAAACGCTTCCAGCTGTCAAATCTCTAAGGCTAAAATTACCGCCCAGAGAATGAACAAACCATTCCTGATTAGATGCATCACTTTCTTTAAACACTATACCTGGATCATTTCGCGTAATTCTAAGTTTTTGGTTTGAATCTAATCCATAAGTTGATGCGTCATTTATTGTCAGGGCTGTGCCAACTTCGAGTAATGCACCGCTACCAGATATATCTAACTTTGAAGACGGACTCGCTGTACCTATACCCACATTCCCACTACTTACATCAGTAAACAATGCAGGAGTGCTTGAGGTTCCGACACGTAAGTCGCCCCAGACGTCGAGGGTTGATGCAGGTGAAGTGGTGCCGATACCGACGTTGCCTGTACTTCCGTCTAGCATCAGTAGCCCAGGATAAGACGTTGATGGACTGAATGCTATATCACTAGAACCAGAAGCTCCTCTAACAACAAGATTTTTTGTATTTAAATCTGAAAGTCCGGTGTCTCCTACTTCAAAAGAGAAACTTTGCTGATTACCCGATGTAGTTGAGCCACCAAACAACTGTACTAGACTTGAATCTAAACCTATGCCGTCATAACCAAATTTGCTTACACCAGCAACATGCAGTAGTGAGTCAGGTGTTGTGGTGCCAATACCGACGTTGCCTGTATTACCCTCCACGAAGAGCATACCGCTACCAACATTTAAGTCAGTGTCGGAATCAAGCGTAGCGTTAATATCACTCGTGCCTCCAGGCTGGAAAACAATGTTACCTGGCGGCTGTAAGGTAGCAGTACCATCTAATTTCACTTCAGCATTTGCTCCAACTATCGTTTGGTTGCCAGAATTGTATCCAATTAGGTTAACCGAGGTTCCAGTCGTCAATCTCGATTTCAAGTATTGATTATTATCTATCTGGATATTACCTCCCACAACTTCGAGTTTTTGTTCAGGAGTTGTTGTACCGATACCGACGTTGCCTGAAGTATTATTGATATTTAGATTACCAGCATCAAGTGCATTGTTCCCTCCAATAGATGTATAGCCATCCTCGGCCAAAAGATAGCTTGTTGTATCGTCATCAGAAATAGTGATTACTGCATTGTTATCAGAACTATTAAACAGTGCCACCGCATTGTAAGTATTAGAGTAGACTCTTAGAGGATTAGCTACTGCCGTTTCGTAAATAGAAAGTGTTGCGTCTGGGGTTGTGGTACCAATACCGACGTTGCCGGAGGAATCAATGGTTAGCCTCTCTGTTGCAGTAGTCCAAAGTGATAAATCGTTTGCATTATTATCGTATACGATTCGTCCCATTGTTTGACTTCCGCTATCACCAAAAAAGATACTAGTGTCTGATGACGTTCCACCCACAATAGATATTCCGGCTGGTCCAATGCCTTCAACAACCAACTCATCCGCACTACTAGATACAGCCGGAGCTCCTGATACTGCGCTTGATATGTGCAACTTCCCCAGTGGCGTCGTAGTACCAATACCGACGTTACCCGTACTGGTAATTCGCAGGCGTTCTGCACGATTAGAACTCGTAATAGTACCTGTGGTGAACGCGAGGCCGTATGCTGCTCCTGTTGCACTGTCTGAGATTGCGCTGATTTCAGCTCCGATACCATCTGCATAGGTACCTGTGTAGCTCGCATCATTTGTGATGAAGTTAAGAGAACCTATTCCATCTCCTGTGGTGCGCGCTCCTTGTGTAGAAATGGAGAGTGCTGTTCCTGTGAGAATTGAGTCTGGATTGGTGGTGCCGATACCAATATTTCCACTCTCATTAACCGTTAAGCGGTCTTGTAGTGTTCCACCTGAATCTGAAACCTGTAGCTTGAAATCGCCACCACTACGTTGGAATGCTGCCTTATTTGTAGAGTTATAGGTTATTTGAAATTGTGGCTGGTCTGTCGATAATATCTCTAGGGCAGTGTCTGGACTTGCTGTCCCAATACCAACATTACCTGAGCTTCCTTCGACGAATAATGCATTGACTTCACCAACTCCTTCTACTCTAAAATCAATGTCTGCTCCGAGTTCGTTGAAAGTGTATGAAGTGGCTAATGCTCTTGAGACCTCTACACCGCCAGCATAGGTTCGTATACCATTAAGGCTATCCTGGATATAAAAACCTTCTCCGGTAGCTAATGCGTTATTACCTATCCATCCACCATTTACGTCACCTGCAATTATTATACCTTCATGTACTGAATCTGAATCTTTAAATCGAGCGAGAACACCGCCGTTTTCGTTATGAACATCAAGTTTGTATGAAGCAGAAGTTGTACCAATACTTACGTTGCCATTTGGGAAAAATACAGTACCAACATTATTCGCAGCTCCCATTACTTGAGTAAGATTGGTTCCTGAGTAAATACCAAATCCATTATTTGTATCCCAATTGTGAGATATCACGGAACGATAGCTGCTAGGACTGCTAGCATTTGTGAGCTTTACACTAGGATCACTATTGTAAATATGCAATGTCTCTTCTGGCGTCGTGGTACCTATACCAATGTTGCCAGAGAAGAAACCGTCAATGGTGTACAAATCTTGCCATTGCTTAGATGCAGTACCCAGATCATTTGCATCATTAAAATATGGAGAGAAATCGCTTGTTAAAAATTGATACTCCCAATTATCATTTTGTCTAACAAATATCTGCCCGTCTCGTATATCAAAGAGATCGCCGCTATCTTTACCGAAGTTACCACCATTAACACCATCGTATGCATAGATAGTACCCGTAGCTGCACCAAGATCTCCTCCGACATTTAATCCCGTTGCTATAATTACGTCGCCTTCTACATCCAACTTCGCTCCTGGACCTGTCGTTCCGATACCTACATTACCTTCTATAATCGCACCGTTAGATGGAGCGACAACATTGTTATAGCCAGAACCTACTCGTAATGCTCCCTGCACATCAAGTTTGTTAGAAGGAGTTGGATCACCAATACCAATCATATTCGCACTTGAGTCAATGTAGAGCGTATTGTTGTCGAAATCCAAATCAGCACTGTTGGTGTCGAGATCGAAGGTGGTGGTGGCGTCTACGGTGAGTGCATCCTTGAACTCAGTGAAGTCGAGTGTGTCTGCGTCGATGAGACTTGCATCAATAGTGGTGGTTGAGACGACACCTGAGCTGTTGGTGGTGAGGATGCCTCCGGTGAGTGCAGCAAACTGTACAGAGCCGGTGGTGGTGAGTTGGTTGGCAGGGGTGGTGGTGCCGATGCCGATGTTGCCTGTGTTTGTTATTCTGAATCTCTCTGCACCACCAGTTTGAACGTTGAAGTCTCCTCCAGTTGCTACTAAATTAACGAGTCCAGTTCCTGTTTTTAACTGCAATGCAGTAAATCCTCCGTCAGTTTCTATTACAGCAGGTGTACCGGCTGATGCTTGGTACACGATAAGTTTTTGACTTGGGCTCGCCGTCCCAATACCTACATTCCCACTACTTACATCGGTAAACAACGCTGGTGTGCTTGAAGTACCTACACGTAGGTCACCCCAGACGTCGAGTTTTGATGCTGGCGTCGTTGTGCCGATTCCGACATTTCCTGCACCTGTTACATATAAATCATCGCTGTTAACGGCAAATACGCCATCTGTGGCGTCATGAATAAATACCGTTCCTCCGTCAGTATTCAAATACAAAGAACTGGCAACGCCGGACCCAATTGCTTGAATTTCATTATTATCTATAGCGATAAAATCAGTATTTGAAGCACCAACCCTTAATGCTCCACCTCCCGAGGAACTGACATCGGTTGAATCCCATACTACAAGTTTTGCCTCTGGTGTTGAAGTACCGATACCGACGTTGCCTGAAGTATCTATAGATAGTCTTTCAGTATTCCCAACCATCAAATCTAGTTGATGAGATGATTGTGTACCAAATTTTGCTGCTTGAGGTGTTCCTGAATCAAACCATCCAGATAATTTTGTCGCTGCATCGTCACCATAAATGGTAACGGCTCCACCATAAGTACCTCCTGCGATATCGAGATTGGTTCTGAAGTTCATGTTTCCAGGTGTACTAGTACCTATACCGACGTTGCCGGCGCTCGTTATTCTTAACCTCTCAGATGTATCGGATGCACCGGCTGATCCAGTGTGTAAAGAAACATAATCTTGTCTGAAAACTGCATTTAGAGCAGAGCTAGTGGCTGTTTGATTATTATTTCCCAATTTAGACGAATAAATTCTTATATCGTCTCCATAGTTTCCCGTATATGTGGAGCCTATCCAAGCTCTGGATGCATTTGTTCCTACCCCCCCTCGTGGAAAGCGAATCCAGCCGCCTTCCTTCCCGTAAGCTCCACCAGCTGCAATGTCAAAAATATTTGTGGAGTCATCTGCACCTCCAACCAATATACCAAAGGGAGTTCCTCCTGTTATTGTTGTATTCTCACTGTAGAATCCTGTGGTTGCTAATACCTCCCCAACTACTGCAAGGTTTGCTACAGGACTAGTAGTGCCGATGCCGACGTTGCCTGAATCTGTTATCCGCACCGCTTCAGTTGCTCCATCTGGGAAAAATCCTATTTTCTTTGAAGCTGTACCTGCATATATATTTACGTCACCAGTAACACTAGTTCCTGAATGCCCGATAATTAAGTTTTCCGTTGCATCATATCCGATAAGATTTCTATCAAAACCACTAGCTAAACTCCCCTTTAAGAATTGATTATTATCTAAAAGGATATCGCCTTCACTAACATGTAATTTTTCAGCGGGTGTAGTAGTTCCAATACCGACGTTGCCAGAGGCATCAATCCTTAACGCCTCGCTACCACTTGTGGAAAAAGCAAGCGAATCATTTGCGTGTTCATAATCTATGAGACCTGGACTTCCACTTGTGTCAGAGAAAGTAAGTACTGAATTCCCCGTATCTCCTGCAACATTGGCTTTAATATCAACCTGTGTATATCCAGATCCAGAAGTTCTTTCAAACGTAGAGACTAGTTGATCTGCACTTGTTACATGCAGTTTCCCAGAGGGCGTAGTAGTACCAATACCTACGTTGCCAGTGTTATCAAGTGTAAGTCGAGGTGTTGATGTCAAATCAGTACCATCAGTAATACGGAATGTATCGTCTACATTGTAATATCCTACTGAGTAATCTGTACCACTTCCGAATCGTAGTGGTGTGTTGTTATTTACACGCAGGAATCCACTACCCCACTGCAAAAGATCTGCGCCATTGCTTTTTATATAACCATTGACTAAAGCGTTTACATTCAAATATCCTGTCGCATCAACATAAAATTCGCCATAACGTGTTGAACGGTCATCGTACCCGTATACTCGCAAACCGTTGTCATCTGCGTTTTGGGCAATCGTCAGACCGAGTGCTGGAGTGGCAGTGTTGATACCAACATTCCCACTACTCACATCGGTAAACAATGTAGGAGTGCTTGAAGTACCTACACGTAGATCACCCCAGACGTCGAGTGCTGATGCGGGTGAAGTGGTGCCGATACCTACGTTGCCTGAAGTATCTATTGTTAATCTTGCACCAGCATTTGTTATTAATTGAAGAGGATGACTAGTCTGTGTTCCAATCTGCCCAGCTGACGCTTGTGCCTGTACTTTTACCTTTGCACCTCCTGAGCGCTCTGCAAGAATATCTGCATTTCCTGTATCAAACACATGTAAAGTACCGTCTGGAGTAGTCGTTCCAATACCGACGTTACCGCCTGTAAGGCGAATGTACTCCGTACCACGGTTACTTATTGTCGTATCAACACCAAACGCATAGACTGATCCGAAGTTAATGGTTGAACCATCGTACCCTACAAATCCATAGTTATTAGTTGCACTTCCTGTTCCAAATTCAATTCCTGCAGGACGTCCTGTTGAGTTTGAGTGTACTCCAACAAGCACTGTTGTTCCTGGGTTTCGTACATCCAGCTTATATTCTGAATCTGGTGTTGCTTGAATACCTACACTCCCATTAGAATCAATAATAAACGGAGTTGTATCGCTTGCTGAATCGTTCACAACAAAACTGTTGCCCGTACCTGTGTTAGTGATGGAGAGTACTTCAGTACCATCTGCTGCTATGTCAGTTGAAGCATCGAGTGCAAGCGCATCCTTAAATTCAGTGAAATCGAGCGTGTCGGCAGTAACATCAGCACCGTCAACGGTGGTGGTTGAGACAACACCTGAGCTGTTGGTGGTGAGGATGCCTCCGGTGAGTGCGCTAAGAGTAAGTGCTGATTCAAGTATGGTGTTGCCGGTGATACGTGCGGTGCCTGAGACATCTAGTTTGTATGATGGCGCAGCGTTTCCAAGACCTAACTGCCCAGTATTATCAATATAAACAGTCTGAGTGTTATTGGAACCTCCTCCACGCAACTCTAACTTATGTGAATTAGAGTTCTCACCGATGTATGTATTTTGGTTACTAAAATAGATATGAGAATTATCGGGACTCAACCCTATAGAGCCAGCAACATCGAGCGCATACGATGGGGTGCTGTCGCCAATCCCCACATTTCCACTACTCACATCAGCAAACAATGCGGGAGTACTTGAGGTACCGACGCGTAGGTCGCCCCAGACGTCGAGTGCTGATGCGGGTGAAGTAGTGCCGATACCGACGTTGCCACCATCTGCTATCACAATTCCGTCGCCAGCACCTTCACCCCATACATTGAGGTAACCAAAATTAGAGGCTTCGTTGTATCCGATAACAAGGGCGTCATCTGCAATTGCGCTTTGTCCTATTGCTATGAAGTCAACATCGTTATCATCTGCATTAGTATTAAAGAAGCTTGCTATGTTTACCGTTCCACTTGAATCAGCTTCTACATGCAATTTGGAGTTTGGCGAGGTGGTGCCAATACCGACGTTGCCTCCGGTTGATGGATTGATGTAAGTTTCTGCTCCTTCCAACCATAAATTTTTGTAAGAAGATGCGCCACGATCGTATGCCTGAACAAATCCATATCCGTTATATCCTAATTCGACTCCAGCACCGGAGGCTGTCATTGACGGCGCTCCAGTTGCACGAAGATTTCCGGATACATCTAGAGTTGCCACAGGCGACGCCACCCCCACCCCAACTCTATTCGTTGAACTATCAATCACGAGAGTGTTTGCATCAAAGTTGAGATCAGCAGAGTTGGTGTCGAGGTCGAAGGTGGTGGTGGCGTCTACGGTGAGTGCATCTTTGAATTCAGTGAAGTCGAGTGTGTCTGCGTCGATGACACTTGCGTCGATAGTGGTGGTTGAGACGACACCTGAGCTGTTGGTGGTGAGGATGCCTCCGGTGAGTGCGCTGAGAGTAAGTGCTGATTCAAGTATGGTGTTGCCGGTGATACGTGCGGTGCCTGCTACGGTGAGTTTTTCAGCGGGAGTGGTGGTGCCGATACCGACGTTACCTAAATTATTTATCACAATCCCTTTACTTGAACCATCAAAACCGTCTCTAGTAATTTTTAAGTTGTCTTCAGAATAATCAACCCCAATGAAACCGTATCTGGGTGTGCCATCAGCATCAGATGCCATTCTGATGAATGAGTTGTCTGTATCATTTGTACTCAACCCAATATCTGCAATTCCGGTTGTTGAAAGTACATCTAATTTCCTACCTGGACTACCTGTACCAATCCCAACCCTGTTCGTTGAACTGTCAATGTACAAGGTGTTTGAGTCGAAGTTTAAGTCAGCGGAGTTGGTGTCGAGATCGAAAGTTGTGGTGGTATCTACCACTAGTGAGTCTGAGAGCTGTGCGAAGTTGAGTGAGTCGTTAACGATGTCTAAGGTGACGGCTGCTGATTCAGTACCAGAATTAGAAACCGTAAAGAAAGCGTTGCCTGCGTCTGCAAGCGTTGCGAGATAATTACCTGTTGTGTGTGTACCGAGTGTGATGAGGTTGTTAAGTGTGGTGGTTCCTGTGCCTCCGTTGGTTACAGGAAGAACTCCAGTGACCTCAGTGGTGAGATCAACCGAGGTACCAAGTGTTGTTTCGAGTGATCCTGAATTGAGAGTAAGTCCAGTACCAGTGAAGTCGGTGATTGTTTCTGAGTTGGTGCGGAATCCACCAGAGGCTCGTGTGACACCAACAACGTCGAGTGGATATGATGGAGTTACTCCTATACCAAAATTACCAGATGAATCGAAACGAGCCACCTCTGTATTTGACGTACTAAACAATATCGCGCCAGCTTCCCTGTTGATAATAGCTAGATTTAGTCCGTTTCCTTGAATAAGGCTACCGTCAGCAGCCAAAGTGCCTGTTGTTCCGTTAGTAAGTTTTAATTCGGGAAATGAAGTTGCATTGATGTGTAGCCCTGTTCCTCCACCAGCAAGAGCAGGTGCCGCGGTACCAATACCCACATTTCCTGCTATTTCTATGTCCCCATCACTTTGTGCTACCAACAATTCTGTACCTGCAGAATTTTCCAAACGGATTGAACCACCACTTACTATTGGCCTGATATTTGAAAGCCACGCTATGTCAGCACCGTCATTCAATTGTAAATCTCCATCGATATGCAACTTCGATCCAGGTGTTGTGGTACCAATACCGACGTTGCCTGCTCCATTAATGATCATTTGTGTATCGAGAGTTCCGTTCGAAGTGGAAAATCGCAAATCGCCGTACTCTGCACCAGATTCATTTTCAGAACTTATACGAGCACCTATATAATTTTCAGGACTTGCATCATTATTATCCCAATTCTGAAAATCTAAACGTCCATAATCTGCTCCCGCACTTTGCTTTGCGCCTCCAATGGTAACGGTGCGTTGTACATCAGCACTTCCCCCTCTATCTGCAACTATGTTCCCACCGTAAATATGTAGTTTCTCACTTGGTGAAGTAGTACCGATACCGATGTTGCCATCCACACCAACAGTCAGTACGCGACTACCACTGAAATCATCAGCTACAAAAATAGGTGCAGTTTGCGTATTAGAGCCTACAAGATGCAGTGTTGGTACAGTTGTAGTGCTTGAATCATTTTGAATAAAGAACGGTTGGTTTATATCAAACCGTTCGGACGTTGAATCCCATTTAACGACAGCATTTGGTACTACTGTTCCGCGGAAAAAGACAAGGTTCGAATCCTCCGTATCAACGGAGGCATTATCTGTATTAATCGTGAATGAATTATTACTCGTGCCTCCAATAGTTGTTGAAGCTGCAGAGATACTGTTCACGTTGATGTTATCAGCGTAAATTTCGTCCCAATAATATGATGGCGAACCGAGATCTCGCACTGCATTTACGTCAGGGATTAAATCTGAATTGATAGATGCATTAACGGTCAATGTATCAGAAGATGTGTCTCCGATAATGTTTGCATTTCCGTTTACCGTTAAGCTACCGGTTACTGTTGTTGTTGCGAGATTCGCGCTGTTCGTTGCGACAAGATTAGTTGTTGTTGCGTTTGTTGCTGTGAGATTTGTAAAAATGCTTGTAAGCGAAGTGAAGAGTGAGGTGTAAAAATTAGTTGAAGTTGCATTGGTAAATACAGAATTTGTTGCAACCAAATTTGTTGATGTTGCGTTAGTAAACACACCTGTACTTGGAGTTGCTGCACCAATGGGTGTGTTTTCGATGGTTCCTGCGGTGATGGTGAGGTCGTCTGCAACGTTTGCGTCTGGAAGAACTCCTGTTACGTCTGCTGTGAGGTCTATGAGTGACGTTGCAACACTACCCGCTGTTGCCTTTAGAAAGCCTGTGAGTGAGCCGAGTGAAAGTGAGGCAATTGTTGTTGTAGCGAGGGTTGTGGTACCGGTTGCAACGAGATTCGTTGACGTTGCATTTGTTGCAGTTAAATCAGTTACGACGCCGGTCGTAATAGTTGCATCCGTAATAGTTGTTGTAGCAAGATTTGAATTTCCTGAAACGATGAGTGTTCCTGATGTTGTGTCGTTTGCAGCAAGATTTGTGATTGTCGTAGTCGCGAGAGTTGCTGAGTTGGTTGCAACAAAATCAGTTGTTGTTGCGTTGGTAAACGTGGCTTCAGTCGCGGTTAGGTTTGTTGTGAATGTGTTCGTGCTGGTTGCGTTCACTGCGGTAACATTTGTAAATTCGGCGGTGAGTGCTGAGAGGAATGAGCTAAAGAAATTAGTACTCGTTGCATTTACCAATACAGAACTTGTTGCAAAAAGATTCGCTGTCGTGGCATTTGTTGTGAGTAAGTCGGTAATATTTCCTGTTGTAATAGTTGCATCGGTGATGGTTGTGGTTGCAAGGTTCGCGCTGTTCGTTGCGACAAGGTTTGTTGTTGTTGCGTTGGTGAGTATTGCATCATCTGCGGTGAGATTAGCAAATGCACCAGTGATGGCAGTGATAAGCGAAGTGTAAAAATTGGTACTCGTTGCGTTGGTGAGTACTGCGTCTGTTGCTACAAAGTTTGTGGCAGTTGCGTTGTTGACAGTGAGTTCTGTGATGGTCGTGGTTGCGAGAGTAGTAAGACCTGTTGCAGTAAAATCATTTACGGTAAGTGCACCTCCGAGAGATGTAGCTCCAGTCACTGAAAGATTCCCAGCAATACTTACATTATCACCAAACGTTGCTGCATTATTTACAGAAAGTGTCGTGGCTGCAACTGATGTATTGGTAATTCGTGAATTACTAATATCAACATCGCCAAGATTATCGATACGCTGTGTAAGAGCTACTGCATGGAAGTTTCCGGCAACACCGCCGGCGTTTCTTGTCGAAACGCGCACTATTTCCTGACGTAATTCATTTTCTAACTGTTGCAGATCTACCAGCGATACACCGCTTTGAGTAACGATACGTTGTGTTTCTACAACACGTTCTACTACTGGTTGGTTAATTACATTGGTTATATTTCCTGAACCAGTTTGTTGTATCGGTACATATAGTGCATCGGTGTTTGGCGTTGTGGTAACAGTAATTTGAGGAGTATCTGTATTGTTCTGTGCAATAGCTTTTACTGAAAGTTCAACACGACCACGGCTATTTCCTGAATGTACGAACATCAAACTCGAACCGATGTCAGCATTAACCCCAGCAAAGAAACCTTGAACATTAACATATACTTTTCCGAACAAATCCAATGCGCTCACTTGCGCCACTACGTTTTTTCCCAAAACAGAAGCTGCTGGCTGTGAAGCAAAGTCGTCTAGAGCGATAACTGAATTACTAAAATCTGTGTTGATCTTTGTAATAAGATTAGGTAACGCATCAAAAACACTTGCAACCTTAATTATTTCTTCTTCGAAAGTATCAAGTGCAGTAGTTCGATACTGTGCATGAGAAAGTGCTGAGGTACTAAACACCAATGTGACTGCAGTTATGAGAGCCACGGACTTTTGCACAAAAGTGTACACAGGATTCGCGGGCACAATTGGCGTACGAACAATTACCTCTTGCCGAAGACCATCGGCGGCAGCACCAGTTTCAAGCAAACGCTTTCGGAAGTACGTACCGGTGATTGGTTGTTCTAGTTTGTGAACACTAACGGCCTTTTGTACACTTTTGGCTTTTGAAACAATTGGGGTAACGAGATTCTTTTCTACCTTATTTTTGTTTGCTGCGTATACTTCTTCTGCAATTTCTTTTGCCTGCTTTGCGTGTGCAGCAATTTTCTGTGCAAGAATTTTTTGTGCAGGAGCAATTTCTGGTGTCTTATATTCGTCCTTACGCTCTTTAGAAAGTTCTTCCTTGCGTACTACACGAGCATGTTCGATTCGTACAATGTGCTCCTTTAATGAAGTCTCTTCGACAAACCACGCTCGTCCGATTCGGCGACAACTCACAGAACCTTCGCGGCACATTTTTCCAATATAGTCAGGAGTATACCCAGCAGCTTTACCAGCGGCATCCGATGAAAGGTACTTTTTGTTGTCGAGAGTTAAATGTTTGCTCACAAAGTGTTTGATGACTTGTTCGGAACTCCGTTATATCTATATAATACTAGGTATTTCGGCACTCTCCCAACTCTCGCTTGGGGATAAAGTCTGCGCCTTTTTTTGACAAAAAGGACTCTGAAAACAGTCAAAAACCTTCTACTAAAAATAATCAATATCTGGCAATCTCAATTTTTATGCATAATCAAAGTTTCCCAGATACTTTTTTATCTTGAAGAACCTTCCTAACTCACTGCAACTATTTTTATTACTCGATAAGCACGATAACCACCTCCTAACCCTAACAACCCAGGAAAGTACTCAGTGACTTCACAGTCCCTTGTAAGCAGCCAAAGATTACCATTGTCGAGATCTTTAAGGGACAACGATGTGTTCTTCTTAGCGTCTAATTGTTCTTAGAAATATAAACAAAGCGGTTTGTGGGCAGCATTTGTATAGAATTATATAAAATGGCTCTAAATCTCGGCTAGTGCAGGTATACAGTGCCAATCTCGGATATTATCTCGCTATATCTCGGTTATCCGAGGTTCATATTTGCACATCTTATCTTGCACTTTGCTGCCCTTTAGGCGTTTAAAACTAAATAATTCATACTACCATGCAGGAAAAGAGAGCTTATAAGTCCAGTAATCTGCGAGTACCAATTCAGACATGGGATGTCTGAATTGGTACTATCCTGTATAACTCACCCCTCCCACACACATAATGCCTACATACCATCAAAAATATATGGACATCGGATGTTCATATATGTGAATTTTTTAGGAAACGTAAGAGGAGAAAGCTAAAAAAGCTATTATTGTAGTTCTATTCAGAAGAGTAGTTGAATTCTGATCCAGGTAGTATGTCTCCGTACTTATCTTGCATCATTTCGATGAAAGTATTGTCTTCAAATAAGTTGCTCACAGCATCAAGACCAGAGAGACCAAACAGGTATAGATATGCTCCAGTAGAGATAAGAATGAGCGCTAAAATTAGCATGCCTATAACTCCAACAATTGGAAATGAACGCTTTGCGGGTTTACTCTGAATGAAGTAGCTTTCCTCTCGTTCCCTTTTTTGTACCCCGCCTTCCCGAGATGGTATATTTCTAGGCGTGGTTTGAGTAGTTATCGGTGGAACTGCTCTAGGAGTGGAGACAGGACGAATATCGGGGTTCATTTGCTTAATTGGAGGGCGTTCACTTAATATATCACCAGACGCATAGGTTTGGGCTTCATTAAATGCAGTTTCTTTTTTTACAGAAGGAATTTCTGGATTACTTTCAGCTACGTAGCGTACGTTGAAATTGATGTCTCCAGGATCAATATCAGTTTGGATATTTACAGCAACTCCAGTAGCATCCTTTCCAACTGCTCCCTTCTCAGTACTATAACCTTCAGTGCGTACACCACTGGACTGTGCCTGAACTTCAGCCAGTAGACCATCGTTGTGTTTTTTGTGAGCGATAAGTGAGTCCTTACCTACAAACCAACGGCGACCTACTTTTCGTGCTTCTAATTCACCACTTCTGGCAAGCTGACCAATATAATCTTGTGCGTAGCCAGTAACAGCAGCAGCGCGAGATGTTGCGATGTACTCTGTGCCGTCATACTTGAATGTGTCGTCACGAACATTCCCTACCTTCATACCAAGTGCGCTCTTGCCTTGCTCATTTTTATTTTTTGTATCAGCTTCAACACCATTTTCTTGGTACCGCTTCAACCCATTTTCATCGACATACCAATGCCCAGACACTCGTCGACACTCAATTTTATCTTCCCTGCAAAGCTGGCCAATATAGTCCTTCGAATAACCACTCAGCTCTGAAGCACGAGTAGTTGATATTAAAGTGTCATCACCGATAGTAACGTCTTCCATTTAAGCATTGTACAATATCCGCCGAGATATGCGAGATCCCCTCTAAAATGTGTGGATAACGTACCTCGCTTAAGCGAGTTTAGCCTTTATAAGCTCTTTAAGCTTTGCAGGATTCGCAGAACCCTTACTGAGTTTCATACCTTGCCCGACAAGATATTGCAGAGCTTGCTCCTTCCCTTCTTTGTATTCTTTTACCACTTCTTCATTTTGAGATACAAGCGCTTCTATGATTTCGTTAAGTGCCTCATCATCATTTTGTTGCAGCAGACCTGCTTCCTCTGCCAATTCTTTAATGGTCTTACTCTGCTCATGAGGTTTAGCTAAGTGTCCAATTAACTCTACGGCGCCATTAGAAGATATGTCGCCTTGAAGTGCCAGTAGTACAAGCTCACTAAATTCATTTGGACCTATATTCTCTGTAACATGCTCATTGTTCTCTCCTCGTAATGCCACGAGGTTGTTTGTTATGTAGTTAGAAGCAAGCTTTGCGTGTTTAGCTTGATCTTCACTATTAGATTGAGATAATTCGACAACGACTCTCTCGAAAAACTCACAAAGTCTTATATCAGCAACATAGGCTTCTACATCCTCTACCTGTAGCCCGTACGCCTTCTGTAGGCGCTCACGCTTCGCCTGAGGCAGTTCTGGAAGTGTTTCTTGTAAATTGTCTACGGATAGTTCTGGAAGCTCTGAGAGTTTCAATTTGGGCAAATCTGGCTCTGGGAAGTATCGGTAGTCGGCTGCCTCTTCTTTTACACGCTGACTGAATGTAACGGCTTTATTTTCGTCCCATCCCCGTGTTTCTTGAATGATATTCTCGCCTTTTTCTATTATTTCAATCTGCCGCTTTATTTCAAAATCTATGGCACGTTCTACTGCTCTGAATGAGTTCAAATTTTTTACCTCTACCTTAGTTCCTAATTGACCCTTTACTTTAGAGACGGAGATATTCGCTTCCACTCGCATCTCTCCCTTTTCCATATTAGCATCAGATGCTTCTAAGGTGCGTAATAGTAACTGTAACTCACGTGCAAATGCTACGGAATCTTTTGCATTATGTAAGACAGGTTCGGTTACCAGCTCCATAAGCGGTACGCCTGCACGATTAAAATCAACAAGGCTATGGTCTGACTCGTTTGTGTGTGATGAACGAGCAGTATCTTCTTCAAGATGAATACGAGTTAATTCCACACCGTGTAAGATACCTCCAGAAACGAGTGGAAATTCGTACTGACTCAACTGAAAAGCCTTTGGTATGTCAGGATAAAAGTAATTCTTTCTATCAAACTCAGAGTAGTCAGCAAGCTCACCGTTCATTGCCAGACCGACACGCAACACCTGCTTTACTGCTTCCTTGTTGATTGTTGGCAAGACACCAGGGTGTGCCATGCACACCGGACATATATTTACATTTGGTTTTTTTTCGTTTGGGTCGTTCTTAGAATTACAAAACATCTTCGTGTGAGTACGAAGTTCTGCATGCACTTCTAGACCAATTGTAGGCTCAAACATGTAGGCGTCATGGTAAAACGATTTGAACTAAAAAGCCACCTTTACTTCGTGAGCGACCTTAGGAAAATGATTATCTCGTCAGCAAATGTCTTTAGTATCTCATCATCATATATTGAGATTGGGTACACTTTGTCGGTTACTTTCTGTAAATCTTTCACACATTTGGCAACTTCCTCTTCTGAAGCAAGATCCGTTTTGGTTAGTGCAATCATGAATGGTAATTCTGCCATAGCTGGGTCGTACTTCAGCAACTCGTCAAACAGAGCTCGGTAAGCCGATATGGGGTCTTCTTGCTCAACCGAGATACAGAATATAAGGGTTTTAGTGCGATTTATGTGCTTCAAGAATTTATGACCCAACCCCTTACCAGTAGATGCCCCTTCAATAATACCTGGTATATCAGCTATGATATACCCAAACAGGTTCCCGAGATTTGGATCAAGTGTGGTAAATGCATAATCTCCCACTTTTGCTTTTGCATTTGTAAGCGCATTTAACAGAGAAGATTTACCTGCATTAGGATACCCAACTAAGCCAATGTCTGCTATAAGTTTAAGCTCAACTTCTAAAATATCTCGTTCCCCAGATTTTCCTTTAGTAGATTCCTGTGGACTTACATTTGTTGAACTCTTAAAGTGCTCGTTCCCGAGACCGCCATTACCTCCTTTCAATATTACATGTTCTTCTCCTTCTTCGAGAAGTTCGAAAGTCTTACCTTTTTCTTTCAAGGTAACGACAGAACCGATTGGCAAATGTATTACAACATTTTCACCATCAAGTCCATGCAAACTACTTTTTCCTCCACCTCCACCGTGACCAGCTTGGAAAATATTATTTCCTCTGTACTTACTAAGGAGTGAATTATCTCGAAAAGCCCGAATGAGCACATCGCCGCCTCTTCCACCATTGCCACCGGCTGGTCCACCCTTCGGATTGTTTCGATTTGCATGCCATCGAACAACTCCATCGCCTCCATTTCCGGCATGAGCCTGTAAAATTATTTCATCAACAAATTTCATATTATTTTTTATCCCTTCTGGGATTAATTACTATAGTCTAGAATCTTCTTAAACCCTAATTTTTTACAAAAAAGGCGCTTTAATTAACTAAAGTTTGCCAAAAAGTCACCACCTATTCTTTAGCTAACAAGTGCGCTTTGCAGTTTGCTCGAGTTTGCCTATCATGAGACCGTAACCACCTGATCCTTCCTCCATTGCTTTGCGAATTCGTGACACTGTGGCAGAACTCATGCCTGTTACACGCTCTATTTTTCGGTAACTGGCACCGAAAGTAAGCATCTTTGCAGCCTTCCAACGGTTTGCAGCCTCTTGAATTTCACTTTTAGTAAATATGTCACCAAGAAATGCACGTGCCTCTGCAAGGTTGTCTAACTCGAGCACAGAAAGCATGAATTCATCAGTGTCGTCGTTTATCCATTTGTGTTCTTTCATATTGCTTTATTATAATAAAGCGTTTCGTGAAGTAAAGCACTCTGTTTGTGGGTAACTCCCCTTTTAGACTATGAGAAGTGCGTACCGAGAGTTCCGGCAAGAGATACTGCGAGTGAGCCAAGAAGTGCTGGTATGAACCCTGCGACTGCAAAGCCTTCTATAAATGTTGATAGGAACCAAAAAATTCCAGCGTTCACTAGAAATGCTGATAATCCAAAGGTAACTAAATGGATTGGTAATGTAAGAATTGTAAGTAGTGGTTTGATGGTGATGCTTGCTAAACCAAGAAGTATTGCAACTATGAGGGCGATGTAAAAACTTTCGACCTCGATTCCTGGTATCCAGCGTTCCGAAGCAAGAAGTGCAAGAACGATAAGTGCGAGTCTAATGAACATACGTATTTATTTTAATTTGGTAACTAGTGCTGTGAGGGCGTCATTGACGAAACCAATGTATCTCTCGTCGGTTGGTATCCCCTCTTCATTGAACAGAGATTCTACATTTGAAGTAGCAATAGTATCCCCTAACGTTTCAATAGACGCAGCAAGTAGTACTGGCGCGAGCTGCTGTATAACACGAACGCCACCATATTGCCCTGAGGACACACCTACAAGAATAGCTGGTTTTCCTTTATATTCTTTAAACGCTGAGTCAAAAAAGAGCTTAAATTCGCCAGGAAAGCTTCTATTGTACTCTGGAACTACAAATACGAATCCGGCAGCCTCATGGGCTATTTTGCGCCATTTAGCGGCGTTTTCGTCCTCTACCCAAGCTGGAATAGTGAAGGGAGACACGAGATGATTGCGTACATCCACCAATTCTGACTTAACGTCCTCAAAACCAGACAATTGCGTGTGTACGAAGCGTGCCACTTTTTCTGATTGACGTTCTAGACGCCCTGTTCCTAATACTACTGGAATAGAAATATTCATGAATCGAAGTGTATCACACACCTTTCGTATCAAAAAATAAAACCGGCAGTGTCACGGGAAATGACACTGCCGGTTTTATGTATTATATATTTAGTAGTGCTCTACCCGCCTATTTTAGTTTGAGTTTGGTTTTGACTTTGATTCTGAGTTTGAGTGGTGGCGCCTTGCCCGCCGCTTTGGGTACGTTTTTGATGTTCTTCTGAGTTCATGATGCCACACTTTTTGTACTTCTGACCTGAGCCACACGGGCATGGTTCGTTACGTCCGACGCTGTTTTCTTGAGTGCGCTTTACTGCGTGAGCTTTTGAATCGCCATCTTTCTTTCCGAGTATCGCTGCGTTTTCGTGTACTTCTTGCATTTTTTGGTTTTCGCGTTGCGCGAACATTTCACCTGAAAGCTGCGGGAGAAGACGGGTCACGTGTTCTTCGTATGACAGCTCAAGGTCATTGAACAATCGGAGTCCTTCTTTTTTATATTCCAACAGTGGGTCACGTTGACCGTACGCACGCAGGTTTACACTGCTTCGGAGGTAGTCCATCGTTTCAAGATGCTCTACCCAAAGCATATCGAGTGTTTGCAAGAAGACCCGCTGTAGTGCGACATAGAATGCCTCCTCCCCTATTTCTTTTTTCTTTTCTGCTATGACTTGTATGTTCTTTTCGTCAGTCCCAATGATGGTTTCTAGTTCTGCATCGAGTGCATCGTTTCCACCGAGTAGTATGTTGTTTCGTCGTTTGTAGAGACCTGTTCGTTGGAGGCTTAACACATCATCGTATGCGAGAACTTGTTTTCGTGAATCAAAGTGGAAGCCCTCGATTTTCTTTTGCGCTGTTTCAAGAGAGCGAGTGATGATTTTGTTTTGAATCGGCTCGTCTTCTGGAATACCAAAACGTCCCATCATTC
This sequence comes from Candidatus Kaiserbacteria bacterium, assembly GCA_017134395.1. NCBI lineage: Bacteria > Candidatus Kaiseribacteriota > Candidatus Kaiserbacteria bacterium. Next base: position 351,913 of record CP070993.1, read on the forward strand.
CTTTGATTGTGTCGCTCGCAAACACTCGCATGAGTGTGTCTTCAAGAGATACGAAGAATTGCGTTTCTCCAGGATCTCCTTGGCGCCCAGAACGACCCCGTAGTTGGTTGTCGATACGACGTGCTTCGTGACGTTCTGTACCAAGTACAAACAAACCACCAATGTCTCTTATTTCCTGCTGTTGTTCTGGAGTTGCGTTTTCTCCACCAAGTTTAATGTCTACTCCGCGACCAGCCATGTTAGTTGAAACAGTTACCGCACCTTTGTGCCCAGCATCAGCAATAATACTTCCCTCTCGTGCGTGATTCTTAGCATTTAAAATTTCGTGAGGAATGCCCTCTTGCTTTAAATAAGCGCCTAAAAGCTCGTTTTTTTCGACTGAAACAGTACCAATAAGTACCGGTTGACCCTTTTCGTTTAGTTCTTTTACCTTCCGTGCGATTGCCTTGAACTTTCCACTTTCGGTTTGAAAAATGAAGTCATCGTGGTCGATTCGTTTTATGTGCTGATTGGTTGGAACTTCAACGGTGTTAAGGCCGTATACTTTAAAGAATTCTTCTGAGCTCGTAACAGCCGTTCCTGTCATTCCGGCTAACTTTCCATAATTACGGAAATAGTTTTGATACGTAATAGATGCAAAGGTACGTGATTCTTGCTGTACTTCTACATTTTCTTTTGCTTCCATCGCTTGATGTAGTCCTTCGCTCCACCTGCGACCTGGTTGCATACGTCCGGTGAATTCGTCAACTATAATGACTTCACCATTGTTTACCACGTAATCTTTATCTCGTTCGAAAAGTGCTCGTGCACGGACCGCAGTCTCGAGGTGGTGAACGTATTTAATGCCTTTGTCGGTATAAATATTGTCTACTCCGAGTATCTTCTCGGCTTTTTCAATCCCTTCATTGGTAAGCTGTATGGCCTTTAATTTTTCATCAACTGTATAGTCTGTCTCTCTTTCCATTGTTTGTGCGATTTGTGCAAACTGCCCGTAGAGTTTTTCGGCGTCGGACGCAGGGGCTGAGATAATTAGCGGGGTACGAGCTTCATCAATAAGAATGGAGTCGATTTCGTCAACGATAGCGAAGTTATATCCCCCATTGTCAGGAGTACGTTGTCGTAATTCTTCTTTATTATATGAAATATTGTCACGTAGATAGTCGAAGCCAAACTCATTGTTTGTTCCATAGGTGATATCAGCGGCGTACGCTTCTTTACGAGTACACACTGTAAGAAAGTCTTCTACTACTTCTGACCCTCCTTTTTCATCTCGTTCTTTATCGGCTTCCAAAAGTTCTTCTTTAGGTACGTGCATTTCGTCGTACAAATATGATGCCTCGTGATTAATGATTCCAGTACTGAGACCCAAGAACGCATACACTTGTCCCATCCAAACTGCGTCACGACGTGACAGATAGTCGTTAACCGTGACCACATGTACACCCTTTCCGGTAAGCGCGTTGAGATACGCAGGAAGTGTTGCTACGAGAGTTTTACCTTCACCAGTACGCATTTCCGCAATATCGCCGTTATGTAATACAGCACCACCAATAATTTGCACATCGTAGTGTCGTTGTCCCAAAGTGCGTTTTGAGGCTTCGCGAACGGCGGCGAACGCTTCGGCCATTATATCTTCAAGTGTCTCCCCTTTTTCTAAACGAGCCTTAAATTCAGCTGTTTTTCCGCGAAGGGCTTCGTCAGATAGTGCGACGTATTCATCTTCTAGTGCATTAACACGCGTCACAATACGAGACGCTTTTTTCAAAGCCCCTGCATTTTCGTCACCAAGTAATTTTTTTATTCCTTCAAACATTTTCTATTTCGGTCGTATCGTGCGCAAATACTGAAGGAGCAGTATACCATTTAGAAGATACGAGAGCACGAAAATGAAGAATCCTTGCCTGGGCGAGGATTCTTATGATTTTATAAGCTGTACTACGAGATTATTCTTGTTTTATTGAGATAGCGTACGTATCTCTTCAAGTGCTTGGTCTGCGATTACAGTGAATTTTGGATATTCTTTTTTTATGTGCAAAACTTCACTGCGTGCGTTATTTAAATCACCTATTGCGACATATATTCTCGCAAGTGAGAAAAGTGCACCAACATCGTCTTTTTCAACACTTTCATTTGCCACGAGTGCTTTGGACCACATGTCACGTGCTTGTACATGCAGACCCTTACTTATGAGTGCTGCGAGTATGTCGGTGTCCCCTGCGTATATAGGTGTTTCGCTTAGTAAAGCAATAGCGTCACTCGCTAAATTAGCCCTAATTAATACATTCGCGTATAAAATGCGAGCTGATTGATATTCTTTTTCTGCTTCAAAAGAAGTTTTTGCGTATGTGAGAGCGCTTTCCAGATCACCTGAATTTGCAGTCGAAGCTACGAGGAGTGCCAAAATACGTTGTCTGTCTGGACTGAGTTCAAGAGCTCTTTTGAAATTCTCAGTTGCTTTTGCAAAATCACCAAAACTATAGTGTGTTGAACCAATAAAGAAAGGGTAGCGTGCATCATTAGGCACACGCTCTTGTTGGTGTGTAAGTGAATTAATAGATGCGTTGTACCATTCGTTCTTTTGTTCTGTAGAAACCCACGTAGCTGCGGCTACCTTTCTTGCGGCTTCGCTCCACTGTTCAGCAACCTCTTGCGAACCGTAGGTATCAAATGCGTACGCTTTCTCAAATAATTCTAAAGCTCTATCTACATTAGATACTGCAGACTCTATACCATTTTCTTGATCTTGATTTGCTTGCAGTTGTGCCACATGTATAGCCGACAAAGCATCAAGTAGTGTTGTTGATGTACGCCACGGTTGTATGTTTATAAACCATATAGAAATACCGATAGCGAGAACGAGGAGAGGTGCCCCTACTAATACACCAATCTTTTCTGAAAGAATCAATGTCGTCTGTTCTTTATTTTTCCTAAAGGTCCATACATCATGTGCAGATCCATATATCCATGCGAGTACTGTGAAGAACAGGAGGTAGCTTATAACATTATCAAACACTGTTAGGTTATGTATTCCGTACGCAGCGAGTAGCCCTAACAGCAACCACTTTTGGATAATTGTGAAAGCCTCTGTTCTATAGAGTGTCCATACTGTCGTAAGGAAAATAGAAATATATGTGAGCAACCCAAGAATTCCTGCCGCGATTAACCAGTCAAAAACAACGTTGTGTGTTCTATCGAACCACGGTTCTTGACCATACATTCGAGGGTCGTAATACTTATTGAATACGAAGTTGAAGTTCTCTTGACCCCACCCTAGCAATGGCCGCTCCTTAACACCCTCCCACGCAACTCCCCATATAAGTGTACGAGCGTATACCGTCCCTTCGGAAAGTGAAAGAGTTGCGAACCTTTTAAGAACAGGGCTGTCCTGCACAAATGCTGTGTCTTTAGCAATCCAAAATGATCCAACACCTAAGACCATGACCACAGTAAGTAAAGCGGCACCAAGCCTAACTTTTCTGTTACCTTTGAGAGATAGCGAGATTCCAATAACAGCTAGCAACAGTCCCCCAATCACACCAAGTGTTGCACCTCTTGTCGCGGTAAAAAATAGTACGGTAAAGAGAAGCGGTAATGTAATGGCAGTAAGAATTTGCTCAGTGCGTTCACTATTGCGCCGTGCTAGTAAAACTAGGGCAATGAAAATATGGAACAAAACGTACACTGCTAAATAAATAGGATTTCCCAATGTTGAATCTAAACGACCCTTTTCTGTCAAAAGGAGTTGCCCGATAGCATGCATCGAAACAAATGTGCTGACGACAAGAGATGCGCGCCAAAGCCATAACCATAGGTTTTGTGTATTCATAACAGCTCCAGCTGCGATTACATACATGAGTGCGTGTATCAACGTCACTAGTCCGTCCATTCTCTCGAAATTGCTCCAGATACTTTTAAACGGGTTCTCTCCAAACAAATCAGCCACTGCAACAACCGCCACGAAAGCAAGAATCGATAGTAATAGTGCCGTCCATCGTGGACGATACGCAGCGTTGAGTAATGCGAGCAGAATCCAAGCACCAAACATTATTTCAATGATAGAGCGGAAGGCTATATTTTTTCCAACGATGTACGGAAAAAACGTACTGCCAGAGACAATGAAAACAATCAGTGGCAATGAGAATACACCTGCCAATACAATTCCTCGTAATACCTTCTCTAAATTCACTCAGTGATTATAGCAACGTCATATCCTCTCGCAATCTTAGATAATAATAGTATTATAGAAGTTCATTCAACACGTCTCATTTATGAAAAAAGCACTCATTACAGGAATAACCGGACAAGACGGATCGTATCTTGCAGAACTGCTTTTGGAAAAAGGATATGAAGTTCACGGTATTATTCGTCGCTCAAGCTCGTTCAATACAGAACGTATAGATCATTTATACCAAGGACCTGAAGAAAAAAATCGACATCTTGTTCTTCATTATGGTGACTTAAGTGGAACAACTAGCCTCATTCGCATCATTCAAGAGATACAACCTGATGAGATCTATAATCTGGGCGCAATGAGTCATGTAAAAGTTTCGTTTGAAACTCCCGAATATACTGGCGACATTGACGGACTCGGTGCACTGCGTCTTCTTGAAGCACTACGTATTCTTGGACTCGAAAGGAAAACTCGTTTTTATCAAGCCTCTACTTCAGAAATGTTTGGTGCTAGTAAAGCACCTCAATCTCTAGAAACTCCGTTTTACCCAAGAAGTCCTTATGGTGTTGCGAAACTCTATGCTCATTGGACTACTATTAATTATCGCGAGGCCTATGGGTTACATGCGAGTACAGGTATTCTTTTTAATCACGAATCACCACGTCGAGGTGAGACTTTTGTAACACGCAAGATCACTCGTGCTGCTGCTCGTATAAAACTTGGTGTTCAGGAAACCTTATATCTCGGGAACTTGGATGCGCTACGCGATTGGGGACACGCCCGTGACTATGTGGAGGGTATGTGGCTCATGCTTCAACAGAATACTCCTGACGATTATATTCTAGCTTCTGGCGAACAACATAGTGTTCGGGAATTTTGCGAAATTGCATTCAATAGGATTGGTATCGAATTGAAATTTAAAGGAACTGGCGAGAATGAAAAAGGTATTGACGTTAAGACTGGTAATACAATTGTGGCAGTTGACCCACGCTACTATCGCCCTACCGAGGTTGAAACATTACTTGGTGACCCTAGTTACGCTGAACAGAAACTGAGTTGGAAACGCGAAGTTTCTTTTACTCAACTCATTGCAGAAATGGTAGATCACGATATGCATGAAACAAAACGTGAACTACACTTAAAAAATGGTGGTTTTGAAGTACGAGCTGATTCGGAATAATTGCGATAATATATAAAGATTATGGAAAAGAACTCAAAAATCTTTATAGCAGGACATCAGGGGTTGGTTGGCTCTGCCATTGTTCGCAAACTAGAAACTGAAGGCTATACTAATAGTATTACTCGTACTCGTAACGAATTAGACTTACTTGACCAACAAGCTGTGGCTGATTTCTTTGCCAATGAGAAACCAGAGTACGTATTCCAAGCCGCCGCGAAAGTTGGCGGTATTATGGCAAATAAAACTTATCCTGCTCATTTTATTTATGAGAATCTACAAATCCAGAATAACATCATACATTCTGCGTATGTGAATAATGTGAATAAGCTCATATTCCTTGGTTCCTCTTGCATTTATCCAAAGATGGCAGAACAACCAATAAAAGAAGATTCCCTTCTCACTGGACCTCTCGAATCGACTAATGACGCTTATGCCATTGCTAAGATAGCAGGTATCAAGTTATGTCAATCCTATAATCAACAATACGGCACCAACTTTATAAGTCTCATGCCAACTAATCTTTATGGACCAGGTGATAATTTCGATCCGCAGACATCGCATGTACTCCCCGCTTTTATCAGAAAGTTCCATGAGGCTAAAAAGTCAAATATCCCAAGTGTGACGTTATGGGGTAGTGGTAATGCAATGCGCGAATTTTTGCATGTTGACGATCTTGCTGATGCTTGTATCCACTTGATGAAATATTATGATGGCACTGAAATAGTTAATGTCGGCACAGGCAAAGACATGACCATAAAGGATCTAGCAGCCACTGTACAAGAGATTGTCGGGTATAAAGGAGATATTATCTGGGATACTTCAAAACCAGATGGTACCCCAAGAAAACTTCTTGATGTTTCTAAACTTTCTGCACTTGGATGGGAACCTAAGATAAAATTTATGGATGGTATCGTTGAAACGTATGAATGGTTCCAAGTAAATCATGGACGACATGATTAGATTGATGGAAAAAAGCTTTTTCAAGAACGAGGAAACTAAAGAGGCATTGATAGAATTCATTAGAAACACTGACCGTTTCAGTATGGGTCAACAATGCGCAGAATTTGAAACTGCTTTCGCAAAATGGCAGGGACGTAAGTATGCTGCTTTTGTATCAAGCGGTAGCATGGCTAACTTAGTCCTTATTCAATCGCTCCTCAATAGTGGAAAATTACAAAAAGGTGACAAAGTTGGGTTTTCAGCTGTTACTTGGCCAACCAATGTGATGCCGCTTTTACAGCTTGGCTTAGAACCTGTGCCACTTGATTGTGAATTAGACACACTTAATACTTCAAGTGCTCAGTTAGTTGAATTGTTATCGCACACCGACCTGAAAGCTTTTTTTATAACTAACGTACTTGGTTTTGCTGACGATATTGATACGATTACGAATATATGTAGAGAACGAGGTATCCTTCTCATTGAAGACAATTGTGAATCTATCGGAACTAAACTCAACGATACAAAACTAGGAAATTTTGGTCTAGCATCAACATTCTCTACTTTTATCGGACACCACCTCTCTACGATTGAAGGTGGTGTCGTCTGCACTGATGATGAAGATTTATACCATCACTTACTTATGTGCCGTGCTCACGGCTGGGATAGAAATTTACCTGAGCAATACAAAAATGACCTGCGCTCAAAAAATGACGTGGATGACTTTTATTCACTGTATACCTTTTATGAACTTGCTTACAATGCTCGCCCAACGGAAATCCAGGGGTTCTTGGGAAATCATCAGATTCAATACTTAGACCAGATGATTGAGCAGAGACATCTAAACTTTGAAGAGCTGAATGCGGCAGTAATTAATGCTGGAGCAATAGGGATTAATTCTAGTCACCTTTCTCTCGTTTCAAACTTTTCAATTCCAGTCGTCTTTAAGGAAATTGAACCATTTGAAATACTCAGAGATCTTTTTATTAAGAATGGAGTAGAGATTAGGCCGATTATTGCCGGCAATATATTAAATCAGCCATTTTATAAAAAGCAGGGCTTGCATTCTTCACGATTGCCAAATGCTGAAATCATCCACAACAATGGCTTCTATTTTACAAACCGGCCTGATCTTACAAATCAAGATAAAGATCTGCTTATAAAAATTCTTTCTTGAATATAAATTTATATGCCTTCTTACACCTTTAACTACATTGTTACAATCCACAATAAACAAGACCTAATTGAGTCAGTGATGATGGGTTTGATCAGCAGCTGTGGAGAGAATAGTACAATCTACCCTGTCCTTGATGGCTGCACTGATGACACTGAAAAAATTATAGATGGTTTGATAGAAAAAAACAAAAATATTTCTATAAAGAAAATATACGCCCCCGATGTTCATGAGATAAAATCAATAAACTTAGCACTCAAACAAATACCTCAAAAAGGCAAAGCGTTAAATATAACGCTGCAGGATGATGTTATTTTGTCTGACAAAAATCTGGAAGAGAATTTGGCAAAAATCTATGATGAGCTTGGGTTTGAAAATGTTGGGACACTTAGTTTCCGACATGGCACAAGCTTAATCCTCGATCATCGTAAGAAAGAAGTTCGAGAAAAAGGTTTAATTGAGAGTTGTTTTGGTGTAGGTATGTCAAATACGATACTCCTCCCTTATCACCTTGTAGAACGGATGGTGAGTGTCCGTAGCCCTGAGTGTATTTCAAGCTACGTACTAGAAAATGTTGGATATCTAGATGAAGCACTTGCCCCCTACACTTGGGATAATCACGACCTCTCGATACGATGTCTTAAAAAGGGCTTGCGTAACTTTGTTTTTGCTCTCCCTTTTGTTTCTGATGTTCAATGGGGCGGTATGCGCACGAACCCTCATCCAGAATTTGACCGCATTCAAATTCGTAATAAACAGTATCTTTATAATAAACATCATGATTTTTTGATGCAGTTTAAAAAAACAAACAGATACCTTGAAGTACGTCTGGCACAACCATTCTTACTGACCACTCTTATCACTGACCAGTCACCCGTGATTATTGATGTAATTAAAAATTACCAATTGAAGCGTTCACAATTACTAAACTCAAAATGGAAGGAATTCTATATTGATGTAATCAGAAAAAATTTGCGTGATTTATTTTACACTTTATTGAGGGTTAAAAGAATCTTCGGGTAAACTTCTCACATGAGTATTTTGTGGGTCAAAAACAAAAATATAGAAGGTTATCTGTATGTTTACGTCGTATTCTAAAAAACGCCTAAAATGAAAAACTTACTAAAAACGAAAATGCCATTCTCTTTTTATGGCTTGAGACGTTACGCTGGCAGTGCTGGCTGGTCACTTTTCGGCAAATTAATAACCATGAGCATTGGTTTATTTGCCACACTTTATATTGCCCGAGCACTTGGACCCACCAATTTTGGAGAGTTGAGTTACGCGCTTAGTTTCATTGCCTTATTCTCCTTTATTGCTTCGCTAGGCATCGACAACGTTCTCTACCGAGAACTTGTAAAAAACCCAGGGCAGAAAAACTTTTTGCTAGGATCTGCTCTCGTCATCAAGCTCACTACCGGTAGCGGTGCGGCTGTATTAGCAATTCTCACTGCCTGGATATTATCGTCTCCTGATGTTTCTTTACTGCTCATCGCCCTCTTGTCTATTACCTTCATAAGTCAATCTGTATTTTTTATAAGTTATGAATTTGGCGCAGCAGTCAAAGCACGTGCAGTCGCTTTGCTTTCAATTTTTGTTGTTATCGTTATCAACTTTTTAAAAATTGGTGCTATTTACTTAGGTGGCGGAGTTATTTACTTAGCGATCATCTTAGTGTTTGAATCCTTGCTCTATGCAATAGGATACATATTCATCCGTCAAAGAACTTTCGGTACTCTTAGAGAATGGAAATTTGACCTTTCGACCACCAAAGGTTTATTGATAGATTCATGGCCATATATGTTTATCACTGCCTTCGCTCTGATATACTCTCGCGTCGATCAAGTTCTACTTAAAAACTTGATTGATTCAACTGAAGTCGGTTTATACGATGCTGCTGTCCGATTGAGTGAATTGTGGTATTTTATCCCGACACTGCTGGCAGGATCCTTGCTCCCTGCGCTTATTAATGCAAAACAGCATTCATTAGAAGATTATATTCACCGTTTTATTTTACTCATTCTTCTTTCTTTTGGATTAGCCGTTTCTATCGCTATTGGTGTTTATTTACTTGCGCCAACTATTGTCCACGTAATTTATGGTCCTGATTTTGTAGGAACCGCCGGCATTTTACGCATCTACATCTGGGCACTTATACCAATGTCGCTAATAATTGTTATTAATCAATTTTTCCTTGCTGAAAATGAGCGTTTTATGATATTTGTTTCGGCTTTTTCCGGCATGTTTATTAATATTGTGGCAAATATTTGGCTCATCCCACTTTATCAAGGGATTGGTGCTGCTATAGCTACTCTTATATCAAGCTGTGTAATGGTTGCTGTTTCCACGTTGTTGTACGTAGTATACAAAAGGTTATCATGAGCTTATATTGTTTTAAGGAAACAAAAAGTATTATAATCCACCCCTAAATATGAAAACCTCCGACACACGATCGATTGTCACATCTGCCTCTAACAAATTTTTTCCATCTGTTTTAAATTTAATTGGTTCGATAAAAGAAAATTACGAAGAACATCCACATATCTACGTTTGGGATCTTGGCTTATTTCCAACATTTCGTTACGAACTTGCCACTATTGACGGGGTCACTGTCGTACCAATGCCCCACTTCAATTCTTTTTGGAGGAAATGCTACACATGGAAAACATATATTTTTACTAAACCATTCACTGACATAACTTTATATTTGGACGCCGGTACGCAAGTCTTACAGCCACTCGATGAAGTGTTTGCGCAAATTAAAAAAGATGGATATATAGCGGTCGGACAAGACATCTCGTGCGAATTGCTAGTGCCACGTGAGTACATAACTACCCTTTCAATGCGTGTACCAGAACTCCAAAAAGAAGTTGTCACCGCTGGAATATTCGGTTTCTCTAAGCATTACGCTGACATACAGAAAGTGATCGAGGCCACGCATGACGCATCTTTATGTGGACTCTGTCTTGGATTTTCCCCCAGTGAACAATGGAAAAATAAACGTCCGAACAAGACTTTTTTTGTAAGAGATTGTAAGTTATTTCGACACGACACTACCTTACTGAGCGTTTTTCTCCACAAAATAATGCCTGACGCTAAAATAACCGACCTATCTTTATTTTCTGCTGAAAGACATGGTGGAGAACAATTTGTCTGGAACCTGCGTTTACTGTACTCAAAACTTGATTACATCTCTCCTAGTTATACCAAATCAAAGAAACATGTTATCACTTTGATAAATAGAGCGTATGTGCAAGTATTCTTTATCCTAAAGAGAATTAGTAAAATAGTTAAAAGAAACTAGGTTATGTCTATTTCAATCATTATTTCAATGTATCGTACTGATCAGCATCTTGATAGATTTTTGTATGATGCCACGAAATTGAGTCATGCCTTGAAACTGGCGAAAGTCGATCACAACTTCATTTTAATTGTTAATGACGGGACTAAAAAAGAAAGGTCTGCATTGGCTAGTCTCGCAAGTCAGTTCAAAGTTTTGTTTGTTGAACGCGAACCAATCTACGCTAGTTGGAACAGAGGGGTAAAGGAAGCTGAAGGGAAATTTGTTACCTTCTGGGGAGTGGACGACACTCGTTTTGGCGAGGCAATTATTGATGGTCTCAACGCCCTACAAAATAGTAGAGCAGATATTGGTTACTTCCCCTTCCGTTATCATCGATTCGTACAAGTATTCGGTTTGAAAATCTTAGCAAAAGTAAAAACATTTACCCCACCAAAATTTGAAAAAGAACGTTTTCTTAAAGAAATGCACCTTGGCCCACACTTTATAGCACGGCGCTCGCTTTTTGAGCGCGTCGGTTACTTCGATGAATCATTTAAAATCGCCGGTGATTATGAATTCCAAACAAGAGCAGTTAAAGCGGGCGCTTACCTTATACGCATCTTATCTATCAGTGGAATATTCCGGAACGACGGGACTACCCTTTCGGGTTCCCGTAATAAATTGCAAGCAGAAGAAAATGAACGAGCAACTGTATACATATGAAAACTATTACACTCCTCCCTGTAAAAAATGAAGCTTGGATACTTCCCTACACATTAGAAAATTTTTCCCAATTCTCTGATCATATTATTATTGCAGACCAGCATTCTAGCGACGGATCTCGAGAGATATACAAACGATTTCCTAAAGTATCAGTTATCGATAACAACTCAACCGGTGCTTCAAATAAGATACGCTGGCGATTACTGAGAGAGGCACGTAAAATCCCTGGGAATAACCTCATTATCTGCCTCGACGCTGATGAGCTCCTTTCTCCAAAAGTAGTTAGAACAATGAAAAAATTAAGTAACGGAAAAGCCATTTCTTTCCAAGCTAATTGGATACAATTAATAGAAGATGGGACGAAATACAGGATTGACGGTGTATGGAAAGATAGTGTAAAAGAGTTTGCCTTTATTGATGATAGACTAAGTGTACAATACGACGAAAAAGAATTGTTGATTGACCATACGGCTCGCATACCAAGTATCAAAACTCAATTCAAAGTGGAGTATCCGATATTGCACCTCCATTATATGGCAAAAGCGCGTTCTGAAATAAAGCAGGTATGGTATATGTGTATAGAATTGCTTAATGATGTCAAACCATTCCGCATTAATCACCGTTACGCTGCTGCAAAATTCAAAAACATTATATCAGCACCCATTGAATCAAAATGGGTAGAAAATATCACCATGCCTCCTTTAGATGTTTTCGCTGATACTTACGCAAAAAGACGCGACGAAGTCTCTGATATGTTCGTAGAGAAAGGTATACTGTATTTTGAACCGCTCGATATTTGGCACATCCCCGAATTACGGGACTTATTTATAAAAGAGGTTGGGCGTGAGCCCAAACCATCTTTGGCACCAAGATGGTTATTAAGGCTCAATGATATAAGAAATGCGCTTAAAATAAAGAAATAAAAGTTAGCCTACTAAACTTCAAATCGTTCATAGACATTTACAATGAGAAATCTTACTAAGAAAATACTGCTCGTACTACCCCATTCTGCACGAATATTGGCACTTAGGATACGCGAATGGTATTGGCGAACACGGATGCTACGGTGGGAGAAAAAGCAGTACCCTAACCTACCGGATCAAACCCATCCTAACCAACATGTCAAAAATATTCTTGTTTATCATATTACTGGCCTAGCATTTGCTGGCACAGAAAAATGCCTCCAATTGATAGCTAGTTCTCTCGCGAAAGAATACAAAGTATTTTTTGTGTATGGTGAAAAAACTAGTGCCGAAGAGCGAAAGCAAACGATGCATCCTGATATTACCTTCATACCATTTTCATACAAAACTTCTGAACTTGCAGTCCCTCATCGTATCACCGAAATGCAACCACATATTAAAAATATTTTGTCTGAGCATGCTATTGATTTGATTGTTACCGCCAGCCCTGGCTACTCTCACTACCCCTGGAATGTAATTACTAACGTCCCAATAATCCTCATAAACATTTTTGGAGCTCCTACGTTACAGAAAAATGTACGCAAATTCATTAGCATATCAGATACCGTTCGTTTGCATGCCGAAAAATGGACGGGTAAATTATCTGACCGTGATATCACTATGTATGCACCCTTGGCAAAGTTACCACCTGAAAATATTACTGAAATGGGTCGTGACCTAAGAGCGAAATTAAATATTCCGGAAACTGATTTTGTGTTTGGACGTATTGGACGCAATGATGACAGTATCTTTGATCCAATTGGCATACGAGCTTGGCAAAGAATTGCACCGGAGTATCCAAACGTTCATTATTTAATAATGTCACCACCTCCAGTACTAGTTGATTTAGTTAAACGCGAAAATATACCACGTGTGCACTTCGTACCTCAAAGTGCATCCGAAGACGCTGTATGGGCTTTTCATGGGGCTATTAATTCTATGGCACATTTCCGGCGAGATGGCGAGACAAGTGGCGTAGCTATTGCTGAGTCACTTATAGCGGGTAATCCCATAATTACCCACCGTTCACATATTTGGAACGCACACCTAGAGTATCTTGATGATTCTTGCGCCTTGATTGCAGGGCTTGATAACGTAGATGAATACAGCCTACACATGAAGGCATTTTTTGAAATATTTAACAAACAACCTTCAAAATGGTCAAATATGTGTGCCGCTGCTCGAACAGTCGGAATGGATAAATTTTCTCCTCACACATATTCTGTTAGAATGAGGGAGATAGTGGCTACTATCTAATCATCTATGAAAAATAAAAACTTCTGGTTTGGAAAGAGAGTATTAGTTACTGGGGCTGATGGGTTTGTAGCAGCTCACCTTATCAAGAAACTAATTGACAACGATGCTGTGGTAATTGCCACTGTAAGACATAAGCGTTCGCTGAAAACCCTTGATTTATTACGGGAAGGAAAAGTAGCCAACCAACCAGATATGGAGTACTGTGACCTCCTTGATTATGAAGAAATCAGACGCGTATGTGATCGTCATCAAATCGATACTATTTTCCACTTAGCCGCTACAGCTATCGTAAGTGATGCTGCTAATGCACCGATGTCCACGATTGAGAATAATGTTATGGGAACGCTTAACGTACTTGAAGTTGCCCGTATCAACAACATACCCCGTGTGTTGATTGCTTCTTCTGATAAATCTTATGGTGATCACACTACTGATAAATATGAAAAACTCCCCTACAAAGAAAACTATGCTCTGCGTGGTCTAGATGTGTATAGTTCGTCAAAAGTGTGTTCTGACATGATCGCTCAAACCTACGCTTTTCAATTTAAGCTGCCAGTCATGATTTGCCGTTCAAGTAATATTTATGGACCGGGAGATATGAATTTCACTAGACTTATTCCTCGTACAATAATGCGCTTGATGTCTGATAAGCCTCCAGTTATTAACACTGGGAATGAGAATGTTTTGCGTGAATACATTTATGTAGAGGATGTTGTGGATGCCTATATGTTGATGGCAGAACAAGCAGAAACCTACTATGGCGCTGATCATAAAAATATACCGCGGGACGGAGTTGATACATATGGTTGGCCAGCATTTAATGTTGGTTCTTACACCAAAAAGGATTTGATTGACATTAATAAGTGTTCAAGCATCAAGAGCGTTAATTCTCTTATAAAAATACTGCGTGAAAAAGTACGAGATATAGAACCAAATATTATTCCCAAGCCATCAAATTTTATTGAAATACCTGATCAGTATATTGATGCATCAAAGTTGTTTGATTTGGGATTTAAGCCAAAAGTATCTTTCGAGGAGGGTATAGAAAAAACAACGGCCTGGTACAAGAAAAACTTCTCAAAACTTGAGCCGTTAGCTGCCAAGTACTTAGAGTAAAGTCTGGTATGCGAGAAATATTTTTTAAACTAATCTCACTGCTCAATAAAGTTACGGGCAAAAAGTTTTTATACATTACCCCAAATCAGTATAATGATCTCGGGAAAACTGCCGTCTGGTGTGACCTTGGTTTCTGGTATGTTGGCAATGTTTACAATAATTCTGACATAGCTTACGGTATTGCTCAGAATGGTGTAGTAGAAAAAGAAGATACCAGCTTAGTGACAAGTATACTTAACACGCTTGACTCCCCAACCGTATACGATGTAGGTGCTAACACTGGTTACTATGGCATTCTTGCTGCGACAAAATTTAATGCGTCAGTCTATGCTTTCGAGCCTATACCAGATTATATCTCTTGTATAAAGGAATCTTCACGAATCAACAGAGTAGAGGATAGGGTCACTACACACGCCCTCGCTCTTGGTGATCATGAGTCAGAGCTTGACCTGAATTTATCTGGTTCCGGCTCCACTCTCGCTAAAGATTTCCTTGGTGATATCACTACTCCACACATGTCCGTAGCTGTTAAAACGCTGGATTCGCTTGATCTTCCTCCGCCAGATTTTATTAAAATTGATGTTGAAGGATATGAGTGGGAGGTGCTACAAGGTGCATATAAAACCATTTCTCGTTACAAGCCTATCTGTTTTATTGAGATAGCTAGAACATTGTCTGAACGGAATTTTATACACCCTCATTTCGAGGACATTGTAGAATTTTTTGAAAAAATCGGATACAAAATAGAAAGAAATACTAAGAACGGCTTAGTTCCCATTGATAATGTGTCAGATGGTGTGTCAATGTACCTTTGTAAGCCTTCAAAACAATGATCCTCACTATTTATACTCATAGCAGTTCGCCTTTTTCAAGAGAATTTTGGAAATCTTTGGTGCAGAAAATTAGTGGTAAATACTCAGGGCCAAATGCTGTACGAGATAGTTTACTTCGTGGCCTTGAGGAAAACGGGATCGATTATGAACTAAATCCAGCTAAACCTAGTGGGGATACCGTTTTAGTACTTTCGGGTGTTGAGGCGCTTAAAAATGCAATTCGTGCTAAAGAACGTGGAGAAATAAAAAGACTTATTGCAGGCCCAAATATAGTTGTCACTCCACATGACTCGAATTGTTTAATACACGCCAATGCTATTGATACAATCTTAGTCCCATCGCAATGGGTTGCTGACTTTTGGAAACGCGAAGCAGCAGAACTTTCGGAAAAAATATTTGTATGGACAGCAGGTGTTGCTATAAAAAATCCAAGCTCACGAGCTGGCGCCCCTGTTATATACGATAAAATGAGGAGCAAGGAGTTACTTACTATAGTTGATGAAGTTGTTAAAAGTACTGGCAAAATCCCTAACGTCTTCACCTACGGAACATATAGACATTCTACATATCTTGAAGCTCTTTCTAATGCGCCGTATCTTATTTACCTTGCACAGTCAGAAAGCCAAGGCCTCTCTCTACAAGAGGCCTGGTCATATAATGTTCCAACTTTTGTTAACAAAAGTACAAAGTGGGAAAATAAAAACTACTCTTTTGAATCAACACAAATAAATGCGCCGTATCTTACTAACCAGCTAGGTGGTATATTTGGCAACAAGAACGAACTTTCTTCGCTTATAGCTGATGCAAAAACCTTCAATCCTAAGCACTATTGCGACGAGCGCTTGTCTGATGGTATCAGCACAAAAACCTTACTTACTGTACTATGAAAAAAGCTGTAAAAAAGATACTTCGAATAGTGCAAATACCTTTTATATTTCTGGATTTTTTGCGTTTCCGTAAAAATAATACCGACAAACGGTTCGTATCAAAAATCTCTAATGCTTACCCGTGTATTAAAGATAGGACTGTGAAAACTGGGTTTGATAGGCACTATGTGTACCATACCTCTTGGGCAGCGCGCGTATTGAGAGAAATTAACCCAAAAGAACATACAGATATAGCATCGAGTCTCTTTTTTTCTTCTATAGTCTCTGCCTTTATACCTATAAAATTTTTTGATTATAGACCTGCGGATCTAGAATTAGATAACTTGGAAACAGGATCGGTTGACCTTACACGTTTAGATTTCGCTGATGACTCTATTCCTTCTCTTTCTTGCATGCATACTCTTGAACATATAGGGCTCGGCCGTTATGGTGACCCAATCGACCCAGAAGGCGATAAAAAAGCAGCAAAAGAATTAGCCCGAGTAGTCTCTGAAGGAGGTTCACTTCTTTTTGTAGTCCCTATTGGAGAAAAGGCGTTAATCGAATTTAATGCTCATCGCATCTACACGTATACTCAAGTTCTTGAATTATTTCCAGGCTTAGAGTTAGAGGAATTTTCTCTCATTCCTGAATATTCAGAAAGAGGCGGCTTAATAAGAAATGCTGATCCGGCTCTACTGGAAGGAGAACATTATGCCTGCGGTTGTTTTTGGTTTAAGAAGCCAAGAAAAAATTAAGATGATTATCGTTAATGTTAAAGGAGGGTTGGGAAATCAAATGTTTCAGTATGCGCTGGGTCGTAAGCTTTCTTTGAAAACCAAGCAACAGCTTAAACTAGACATTACTACATTAAAAAGGGTTGATAGCGGTAAAGATACGCATCGTTCGTTTACTCTTGATGCGTACACTATAGAAAAAAATATAGCTGCTGCAGAAGAAATACAACGTCTCAAGTATCCATACGGACTATTTTCGAAAGCACTACGTTGGTTTACATGTAAGATACTACGAAACACGAACACAGGGTTCGAACCCGCTGCTCTCTTAAAGAAAGGTGATGTGTACTTAGATGGATACTGGCAATCACCAAAATATTTTGAAGATATTCGCGACGTGTTACTCGAGGATTTCCAGCTCACAACACCATTATCAAAAACGGTTGTATCATATTGTGCAAAGATAGATCATGGAGCATCTGTTTCTGTTCATATTCGTCGTGGCGACTACGTAAAAAATCCGCGCGTTTTGAAAGAATTTGGGATCTGTTCAAAGACTTATTACCAAAAAGCTGTTTCGTATATACAAGAACATGTTACCGAGCCTTCTTTCTTTATATTTTCAGATGATATTGCTTGGGTAAAAGAAAACATACCTTTGCCCAATAGTACAACATACGTTTCTGACCCCGCCCTTTCGGCTGAAGAAGAACTCATACTTATGAGCAGATGTTCCCACAATATCATAGCCAACAGTACGTTTAGCTGGTGGGGCGCATGGCTTAACCAAAATCGAGAAAAGATTGTGATCGCCCCCACTCCTTGGTTTAATGAAAACAATCATCTTTTTAAAGATTTGATTCCTGATTCATGGATACAATTACCGAGAAATTAAATAAACGCCCATTGGTAAGCATCTTGATGCTTACGTATAATCGAGCGCATTATATACCTGACGCTATTGAAAGCGTGTTGGCACAAACATATCAAAACTGGGAATTAGTAATTATTGATGATGGCTCAACAGATCACACTGAAAGTGTTGTACTGTCTTACAATGACAGTCGTATACAATATAAAAAGCATGCAAAAAACGAAGGTTTGTTTGTGCGCAGGCAGGAATCACTTACGTACGCAAACGGCCACTATGTCGCCGTTCTTGATAGTGATGATATATGGAGCTCTCCTCTAAAACTCGAACAGCAAGTACTGCTCCTAGAGAATAACTTAGACCACGTTCTGGTTGGTACTTTTATTACAGTAATCGACGCAAAAGGAAATGCTGTAGGTAAGGATTCTTATCACATAACTGATCAAGATATAAGAAATAAGGTGCTCATTCGTAACCAATTTACTCATTCTAGTGTTCTCATTCGTAAAACAGCCCTTGATCAAACAAAGGGATACCAACCAACACTTGCAGAAGATTTAGAACTCTTTTTACAACTTGGGAAATTTGGGGAGTTGGCAAATATTCCAGAATTCCTTACAGAACACAGAGTTCATAAAGAAGGTACGAATGATTACGGTATTGAAATGGCACACGCATTACGCGCAATTATAAAAGCTCACGATAATTATCCTCACTCGCATATAGCATCACTTAAAAACTTTTTCCGCATTCTTATTGGGTACGTAAAATTATACTTGCCGCACTAGTCTTTAAAATATAATTCTTTTGTTTTTTGGAACATTGCTGTTTTGGTGAATGTGCTTGCGACATACTGTTTGAGATTACTGCCAAGCTCTTTACGTTTCTCACTATCAGTAACGAGTATCTCTAGCTCATTTACGAATAGTTCTTCATTATTCACTGGAGTTAGTACCCCCCTATCTTCACCGAGTATTTCTGGAATACCCCCAACTTCCGACGCAACTACCGCTAATCCTACTGAGCCTGCTTCAAGTAGTGTGTAGGGCAATCCTTCTTTGAGAGAAGGTAGCGTGAAGATATCAAGTGCTTTGAGGTACTTGCTTGCATTCTCGTCAAACCCTAGCCAATACACGGCATCTTGAAGGTTATGCCTCCGCGTTTCCTTTTCTAATGCATCTTTTAATTCCCCATCACCAAAATGAATATATATGAAGTTTGGATTGTTTTCTTTTAATTGAGAAAGGATCGGTAAGAACTCGATGAGCCCTTTATTTTTTGTGAGTTCTGCAATACTTCCAATTACACATGTATTTTCAAGTGGAATTCCAATTCGAGAAGAAATGATTTTGCGTGCCTCTTCTTGTGAAAAGTACTCGACAGCGTCTACCCCATTATAAATCCTTACTACCTTATTCTTAACACCGAACCACTTGCTCACTTCGTGTAGCTCTTTATCTGATACGACAATAACTTTGTGAGAAAGTAAGAACGTAAACCATGTAATAAACTTAATAGTAATTCTCTGCCATCGGGGGCGAGGTTCCATGTGTGGCAGACCGTGTGTCGTATAGATAATTCGTGGACACCCTGCAATACGGGCTGCTAAAGCCCCTAAGGCACCTATTTTAGAGCTATTGAGATGCACTATATCTGGTGACCACTTGCGAAATAAACGTATTAATTCAAAAAAGACTTTAGTATCGGAAAAAAAGTGGACATCGCGATTAAGGCTTTTGATATGTATTATGCGTGCTCCTGCCTCCTGCAGAATACGGTCAAACATGCTGCTATCCACGAAATTATTTTTTCCGTGTGCGACTATAATTTCGCAGCCCTCTTTTGCACTCATAGATGCGAGGTCGGCTACATATTTTTGGGCGCCGCCAAAATCCGATTTTGTGATGACATAGAGTATTTTCTTTTTTACAGTATTCATACTTATTCTTTTACTTCAATCACCTCGTATCCTTCTACTACAAGCTTTCGCGGTCGGATAAGTAGTACACCGACTATAGCAAATAAGAGCATCGCTCCCAATGCGATATACCAATACAGAGCACTTCCTCCGGTTTGTACAGGCTCGCTAAGAATAATAGCTGCTGCTTGGCTTGAACTGGCGTTTTGAGTTATTTCCTTTTCTGGTTCAACGCTCTCTTGTACATCCTGTTTTGGAGTATACGTTTCAATGCTAACAAGCGGATATCCAATAACGGTAGCACCAGATGATCCGCCTGTTTGAGAAGCTACACCTACTGATGCATCAGTAGGTGTAGCTTCTTGCATAGTTTCAGTGAGTGCAGTAGTTGTAGCTAGAGACACCGCGACATCTTCATTTTGTGTCGCACTGTCGAGTGCCACTTCGTCATTAGGATATTTTAAGAACGCGCGCTGTGTTCCTGATAATCGTGAGAGTTTTGTTATCTGGGTTGGAAAACGAACCTCTGCCCCACTTTGGATGTAGGTGCCTTCTGGGATAATAAAATATTGACTATCAGTAGTGAGCCGCCAGTTTGATACATTTAAAGGCGTGGTGCTGTGATTCGCAATAGCTACCCATTCTCCTTTCTCAGAAATGACAAGCGACGCATCAAGTGGTAGTACTGTCACCGTAATAGTCTTGGTGTCACTCAGCGCACCTAGTTCAAGCAAAATATGCACGATGTATGTCCCTTCGTACATGAAACTATGCCCAACGTCTCTTCCATTTGCTGTGGCGCCATCGCCAAATGCCCACGAAACGTTGCCGTCCTCAACAACTGCACCGGTTGCATCGTAACTCTCAAACTCAAAAGGAGTAAACGAACCGGCAACTGTGGTGAGGGTTTCTGGTACACGAATATATACGTCCTCGGGTGGCTGGATAGTGACACTTTCGTACTGGAATTGTGTCACATTGGTAATTGTTGTTCCGCTTGCCTGACTTTGTGTTGTTGTAGTAGTGCTAGATGTGTCAGCTGATTCATCGACCGTAATATGGTCTTTTATTTTTTCGTACGAAGACGAACCCGGCTCACCAATACCTGAAACATTACTAATGTCTTCAATAGTAGCAAAGAGGCCGTTGTTCGTTCGATAGTCGATAATATCTTGAGCCCGTGACGGACCAATTCCATCGAGTGTATCGAGAAGCTCACTGTCCGCAGTATTAATATTTATAAGTTCACCGTCACCGTGAGCGGCAAAAAGAAGTACAGGCGAAAAAGTATAAAGCGAGACACAGAATAATAATGCTGATGTGAGTAGTGCCCGGAGCACTACGTTAGTCGAAGTAATAGCCATAAAATTCTTTTTTAACTTTTTCTATCTCGCTTTTGTCAACCTCGCTTCTTTCGCGTGCGATTGCTTTTGTTGTTTCTTTCGCAAAACGAAGGTATGTTTCTAGTGAATTAAATTGTTCTAGTATTATATCCTTGCTGCACAAAGCACTTTTATTCTTTTTACCAGTATATTCAAGCCAACTTGACCTAACCAACTTAGTATTCGAAGCACTAAGTTGGTGTACACGGTTGTTGAGATTTACATATGCGCTCATACGCAACAAATCTGCATCGTTTGATATATGCCGTGCTTTAAACTTCCCTTGAAATAATACTCCTGTTCTTTCGTACTTCTCGTTGAAATACCGAGTGTACCCTGTTCCAAACTTCTGCATAAATTTTGATATTCCGCCATCGCTTATTTGCTTAAGAAGAAAATGAAAATGATTCGTGTTAAAGCAATAGCATACAATATCAACCAATGGATCGTCGATTTTAGTAACCGGACTACTTAAATTTATTTTATTCTTGTAATAGTGACTATATATACTCCCTATTGATGATGCGGTGTTAAATGCAATAAGGCTTTGAACGAGCCTGTTGGCGTCTTCTGCGTCTAGAACAATCTTGCGTTTATCAGTACCGCGATTATATACATGATAATACTCATCGTTTGCTAGTTGTGTTTTTCGCATACTTTTGGAATTCAGCGTGCCCGGAGTACTGCTTTTTAAGTAACCGGACTACTTAATTTATGGTTACTCTTCTACATTAAGTAGTTTTTCGAGGGACTCTTTAGAAACCTCGCTGTTGGATTCTTCTTTTGCCGATTCTTTCTTTATAGGTGTCGGTGAAGGTTTCGTGTCTTGCTGCTCTTTTTGGGGAGCCACTGTACCCTTATTTCCCTTTTCTGGCTCCTTATTTTTAACAGATTTGGTAATTTCTGCCAGTGCGTCACGAAGTGCTGAATTCCCATTCTTGGGTGTTACCTCTTTAGATTTAGTGATCTTCTTCGCTTTTTTTCCACCAGCTGGTTGATTATTGTCTTTAACCACTGCATCCTTTTTTTCTACGGATTGTTGTGTTGGAGTATTTCCGTTGTTCGCATCGTTGCCATTGCCATTGCCGTCCCCGTTTTTCTTTTTTTTCTTTGGCCACTGACTGGCTGGTTTTTCAAACCCTCCTGGAGCAATCTTAGAATCAACCTCGCCTATCATTTTTTCAACCTCTGCGCGTGGCTTGCTGTAGACAGTTCGTGAATTCTCAATAATTTGCCCAACAAAATTAGAAGGTGCATTCTCCACCGGTGGAAGTGTTTTTGCAGAGAATGGTTTAGACCCAACACCATCTATCATGAGTGTGAGATAAATTTGAGCAAATCCAAGATTTACCAAGTCTTCCGCATAAAACGTGGGCTCAAATACTGTTTTCAGCACTTCTGCATCAAATGGACCGACGCGGAATGTAATAATACTTCCTACGTTTCCAAAAATTGCCGCTCGGATATCTTCATCTACCTGCTCTATATACTGATGAGCAATGGTAAGCGACAGTTTGTATTTACGAGCTTCAGAGAGTATGTTCGCAAACGATGCGTTAACCACTGACTGAAATTCATCAACGTATAAGTAAAACGGGGGTAACTGAGCAAGTGTTTCTGCTGAGTCTTCGGCACGGCTCATAGCAGCAAGGTAGATTTTTGTGGTAAGCATGCTTCCTAAAAGATCTGCATTTTGTTCGCCCATGCGCCCTTTCGATAAGTTCACAATAAAAATCTTTTGGGTATCCATCATTTCTCGTATATCAAAGGTAGATTTCGGTTGCGCAATAATGTTTCGCACCAATGGATTTGACGCAAATTGCCCTATTTTGTTTTGAATTGCCGGCGTTGCTTCTTGAGTATACCGATCGGTGTAGGCAGCAAATTCTTCTGTCCAAAAACGTTTTACGATTGGGTCGGTAACATACTCAACAACTTTTTTGCGAAATTCCTTGTTGATGAGCATGCGGTTTACATCAATAAGCGTCGTGCCTGGATACTCAAGCAAGGCTAAAAGTACATTTTGCAAAATATACTCCATACGAGCAGACCACGCATCTACCCAAATACGTTGAAACGAACTCATAAGCCCTGCAACGACAAGGTGTCGTTTGTCGTACCCAACGTCTTCCATGACGTTGAATCCTATAGGGTATTCAATATCAAACGGTGCAAAATACACAACGTCCTTAATACGTGACTCTGGTACGTACTCTAAGAGTTTTTCTGCTGTGCTTCCGTGCGGATCGATAAAACAAACTCCTTCGCCATTTTGTATGTCTTGAATCGCCATGTTTTCTAACAAGGTCGATTTACCCATACCAGTCTTCCCAATCACATACGTGTGGCGCATTCGGTCAAGCGCTCGAATACCAAATGGAATCTGCTTGTTTCGTGAATCAGTCGCACCAAAATAGACTACGCGTTGCGGATCGTATTCGTAGTTATCATCCATAACGATAAGTATATCGTACTTCCTTTGTGCATATATAGTATTAATCCCCGCCGTGCTACGCACGGCGGGGACTTTTGTGGTAGTTTTCACGTATCGAGATGATGCAATACTGCACCAAGAAGCACCGCTGCGGCAAACAGCACAATTACCAGAAGCAGCGCCCATTTCTCCAAAAAACCATTTAGTCTTGAGAAATCATGGCTCGCTTCCCTTATGCTTTCTCTGATTTGATACTCTTCGTCTAACCTCATCACTGGGCACCTCCGTGCTTAAATTAGATATCTATCTGAAAACTCTACCTTAGTTCAAGCTAACACAGCACTTATTATTTTGCTAACTCAAGTCCTCCTCGTGTGTAGTAGTTGCTCGGTGCCCACAGCATCCAGCTGTGTAGCCCAGCATCGTATGCTGCTTGAATTTGTGCTCGCACTTCTACCGGTCCGTAATCCCCTCCGTAGTCAAAATCTTGCAACCAGGGCCGTAGCACATTCGGATCGCGTGCCGGCTTACTGTAGATAGCAGGAGTGCTTGTACCCATACGCTCATACGCAAATGAGCCAATTTTTGTCGTCGTTGCCGTTACCCGCTCCACTGCCCTATCCATAGAATATTTTACTACTCCGTATACTTCATCGTTCGGGTTCGCGTATCCATTAAACCCTCGTGGGTAATGAGATGGGTATACCATTGGTGCAATGTAATCGAAATATGGTGTTGCGCGTTCAAGTACCTGCCCAATAGTGAGGTCATCTGAGTTTGTGGTCGTCATTCCAAACAAGTCGGCTGAGAGCACTGGTATATTTCCAAAAGCATCTGGTTTTCGTACTTTTTGAGAGATATATCTGAAAAACTTCTCGAGCTCTACCTGTCGTTGCGAATAGTCGGAGTGATTAAACTGCACATCACTCATTGGACCATCTGAAGGATACCGAACGTAATCGAAGTTCAATTCATCAAATCCAATTGCATACGATTCGTTTGCAATGTCTACAATGTAATCCCAGAAAGGTTTTGCTCCAACATCTACAAATGCTAACCCTTTGTGGTCTTGCCAAGGAATTCCTTTACTTTTGCTTTGAACTGCGAGCTCGGGATAGACACTCGTGTAGAGTGGGTCTTGGAAAACAGTGATGCGTCCAATCAAGTAAATGTCGTCTTCATGAAGTTCCTCAAGGAATTCCTTCATGTCGGATACCTTACAGCCAGTTCCACCAAGGTCTTCAACACCTTCACCTCGAGGGAAACTTACCGTGCCGGTGAAGTCTTTAATATCAATAATAATAGAGTTCACTTCTGTTTCTGCAACAAGTGATGTAATCTCCTCGCGAAAAGTATTACTCGAAGCAGCGCACTGGCTCATATATACTGAACGTACAAATGGCGGAACAGGCACGTGCTTTACAGGTGGTGGTCCTTGCGAAACATGTTGTGGTTGAGTGGTATTTTTTGCCTGTGCGTTTGGAATATAGGTAGTAACACCCTTACCAAGTACCGGTGCACCGAAGATGATGACTACTCCGATAGCTAAAACGACTACAAGAGTAGCTACCCACAATATGGTGATGCGGGCAATTCCTTTATTCATGTGCCACTGAGATATCTGCATCAGGCATAGCACTCTGTTTGTAAGATGAAAATTCTTCTCCGTCTGCAGCGCGGGTTTTAGTACGAGTTTCAGTGTACATACGGAATGCGAGTGCAGCGATACCAGCTCCCAGTATGAGGAACATTATATTTTTCCATGAGCTCGGGAAACCTAAAAATGGCAACAATGCCACAATGATTCCAAGTGTAACAATAGTCTTTGTATGCTTCATATCGCGCCATTATAGCATGTCCTAGAAAGACGCAACTATGACGACAAATTCCCCTTTTTGTTTCTCTGGAGTCTCTGTAATGAGTGTCTTTAGTTCTTCTCCAGTACCACAAAGTACTTCTTCATATATTTTTGTGAGTTCACGGGCGATACAAATTTTTCTGTCTCCTACATGTTCGGTAAGTTCATCAAGTAGTTTTACAATTCGGTGAGTTGACTCGTATAACACGACAGTGCGGTTTGTTTCTGCGATTTCTTTCAGTTGCGTTTGCCTACCTTTTTTGTGTGGTAAAAACCCTAAAAACGTAAACTCGCTTGCTGATACTCCAGTTATTGAAAGTGCTGCGGTAACAGCTGAGGCCCCTGGAATAACTTCAATAGTAAAGTTGTGTTCACGAACTCGTGCAACGAGTTGTGAACCAGGGTCAGAGACTGTTGGGGTGCCTGCGTCTGAAACATACGCCACACGCTCTCCATTTTCGAGATGAGAAAGTACTTCGTCTATTTTTATAGACTCAGTGCGGGCGTTTAGGCTCTTAAGATGAGTATTAATTTCATACTTCTCGAACAAGCGTCGAGTGACCCGTGTGTCTTCACAAAAAACGACATCTGCTTCACCAAGAATGCGAATGGCGCGAAGGGTGATGTCTTCAAGGTTGCCTATGGGTGTCGCTACTATATAGAGTGTTCCGTTTTCCATTGGAGAAACAATACCGTGATAGCGAGACTTTGCATAGCCCATACGTACAAAACATCCAATTAATTGGATGTTTTGTATTTGATGATGAGCGATAACCGGACTACTACTTAGTAGTCCGGTTACTAAGTAGTAATGGTTTAAAAAAGGTCGCACTTGCGTGCGACCCTTAATGTACTCTTAACTCCCTGAGAGGCTTCTGCCGTTACGCATGACTTTCTGTCATCTACTTACCCACGACGTGGGTTTGGAAGTGGAATGCGATAGTGAGCACCAGAAGGTGCAGCTACTGCTGTCACCCCAGTCGATTCAACGATTGAACCGTACGTGGTGGCAGTTCTTGGGAAATGCAGCTTTCCTGTTTGGGTGGTGTAGTACGCATCCACAACCAACGGGGAAATGAGCGTATACAACACGAACCCAAGAGCGCATACCAACGCTCCTCCTGCGATAGCACTGAAAAACAATGACCCGCCGGAGATAACATCTAAACCATCTCTGAAACTTTGTCGCATCTTATAACCTCTCTCAAAAGTTGAACAGGCTATATTAAAACATAGTGTACACCCTGCGTCAATAGTATATTTAAAGCTTTCAAAATGTTGATTCCCCTACCTCGCGTGTTATATTCAGCCAATGAAGAAAGCTCATATTATTGGTGTTGCTGGAGTTGCTATGAGCGCAACGGCTAAATTACTCATGGATGCTGGCTGGGACGTCAGTGGTTCTGATGACAACTTCTACCCTCCTGCTTCTGACTATGTCGAAAAACTTGGCTTTACCTTCCACCATGGATATCGAGCGTCAAACATTCCAGAAGATGTTGATCTTGTCATTATTGGCCGCAATGCAAAGCTGACACCAGAAACAAATGCAGAAGTAGAACATGCTCACGAAATAGGTGTCGACATAAAATCCTTCCCTGAGGTAATCGCAGAACTAACCGCCGACGCGCATCGCATTATCGTAGCTGGTAGTTACGGCAAATCTACCGTTACAAGCATCGTGTCGTGGGCATTGGTACAAGCCGAAAAAGATCCGAGCTATTTTATCGGTGCCTACCCGCTGGATATGGAATTTACTTCGCACAAGGGAGCGGGTGAAGTGGCAATAATTGAAGGAGACGAGTACCCTACCGCACACTGGGATGACAGTTCTAAGTTTCTGCATTTTAACGCCGATGATGTACTTCTCACTGCAGTTGAACACGACCATGTGAATGTGTTTCCAACCTACAAAGAATACGTACAACCTTTTATTGAGCTGCTGCGAAACATGCCAGAACACGGTCTTCTTGTTGCCTGTATTGATAACAAAGGCGTAGCGGAGGTTTTAGAACACGCACCGCAATACATTACCTACGGACTTAGTGACGAAGCACTGTGGCACGCTACAAATATTTCCTACGGCGAAACCACTACCTTTGACCTTACGCATGACGGTGAAGTAGTCGCCAAACTACAAACGCAACTATTAGGTAGCCACAATGTACAAAATATAGTTGGCGCTGCCGCTCTTCTTCTTACACGTGAATTAGTAACAGTCGACGAACTACAATCGGCAATTGCATCGTTTAGTGGGGTGCGGAGGCGTTTAAACAAAATCTCTACGACCTCTCGCATACCAACATACGAAGGGTTTGGCTCTTCGTATGAAAAAGCTCGCGCTGCGATTGATGCGATAGCGTTACACTATCCAGACAAAAAAATAGTTACTCTCTTTGAACCACATACGTTCAGCTGGCGAAACCGCGATGCATTAGAATGGTATGACACTGTTTTTAAAGACATGAAAGAGGTGCTGGTATTCCACCCAGCTGAACAAGGATCTGATACACATAAGCAGCTCACACAAAACGAAATAGTTGGTCGTATTAAAGCGTCTGGTATATCGGCTATCCCAGTACAAGATGCAAACAGTGTGTACGAAAAACTAACTGGAACTCTTACTGAAGATACCGTTCTACTAGTACTTACTTCGGGCAACCTAGATGGTGTACTCGATACTCTTCCTGAATGGCTCGATAACACGTTTACTTAATATGCATTCAGATACCTATTACAGTATTACATGTAATGCTGTAATAGACATCGCTCTTATAACTCTTTCCATTTCAGACTTCTACATTTAATCACGCATCATTATGAAAACATTCTCCAGCGAATTTGCACACAACTACGGAACCTATTCATTTGGGTACTGTAACTATTGCGAGTACGAGGCCGGTGACTCTTTGAGCGAGATTTACGAAAAGGGATACCTTCCCTACTCGGGCTCAGAAGATATTTGGAGTACTTTTTATATGGCTCGCAGTTCTCGTATTGAAGTTCCTCGGTGGGAACCAAATAGTGAAAACCGCCGAGTACTTCGTGCACACGAATATGCATTTACTCGCACCGTATACGCTAAGAAAGATTTTGAGACGAATCAAGACTTTAAAGATTTCTGCCTTACGTATTTTGAAACACACCATGGTGCGCACGCTATGCCAGCAGGACGCTTGGATCACATACTAGAAGAAGACGCACTAACGCATATTGTGTCTTACGAAAATGGTGACACGTTGGCAGGCTATGTATTTCTTGCAGCTGACAAAGACATGACGCATGTATGGTTTTATTTTTATGCACCTGAATTTGCTAAAAGTTCGTTTGGTATGTGGTTCTTACTTAACGAAGCATCTGTGGCAAAAAGTGAAGGTAAAAAACATTTTTATATTGGCACTGCCTACGGCGACAAATCGCGCTACAAAACAAATTTCTCTAACTTAGAATTCTGGGATGGCAAAGAATGGCTCCAAGACAAAAATAATCGTGAGGTGAAAGGGCGTATACATAATGACCACCTCGATTTGGTTGACACAACTGATGATTTTAAATCGGGAAAGAAGAACTATTTTGCGTAAGTATTGACACACTTGTATTTCGAGGTACTATTGTCGATAGATTAGTATGCATGTTGTAACTCGTACGTTTTAACAGAAAGGAGGCGGCAATGCTCGAAGCATCAGCCGTTAACAGAAGTCGCGTAGAAACCCGTACTACGGGTTTCGGGCCAGCAGAAATTCAACTCTTCAGCGGTGCTGGGGATATTGATTGGTCAGTTGACCGCAGTAAACTGGATACTTTCGATGAAATCCTCGGGGTAACCCCTCCTAACATTCAAAAACTCTGGATGCCGCGACCGACGGAAGCAAATGGAGAACTTGCGCCTCAAGGAGACTTTAGCCCCCTGTTTGATGGACACGAACACCCGATTATCATGGGTAACTGTGATGCGGATGGTTGTATTGTTCGGCATGGAGATGCCTTCGGTCTGCTCTCGGCAGATTGTGCCACGCTCGTTGCCTACGCAGACGACATGGTAATTGCGGCTCATGCTGGGCGTGACAGCGTCATGGACAGAACTGTCATTGCAGGCGGTGATCCAAGCCGAGACTATTCCGGTATTCTCGAGTCGATTGTCGTAGAATTCCTTGATGCAGGATATCGACCGCAAGATGTTCATCTGGGTATCTTCGGCGGTATCCAGAGCAATTTCTTGCACGACCCCACTCATCCAGAGTACGGTGAGTATAATCGTGGGCTGATACACTATGCAAAACAATTTGAGGGTGCTCTCATCAATGAAGAAATTGGTGACATCAATATGAACGCTCTCATAAGAGCGAAAGCAACTCAAATATACGGCATCAACCCTGACAAAATCATTGATGACGGTGTTGATTCTGGCTCTGACCGTGATGCGCATGGCAACCTCTTGTGGGCTAGCCATCGCCATGCAAAGAATGGACATCGCGAGAGAAACTTTATTCTCGTGCGTCACACGCAGTAAATTATACAAACGTTACAGACGCCGGCAGCTTTAGCTGTCGGCGTTTTCTTTTTATACTGCATTTAATTCCCTACTGATCGCTATGTGACTGCTTTGCAAATGCACGCATGTCGGGGTGGAGATCGCGCTCGTCTACAATTTCGGTGCGAATAATTTCTTCGAGCACGTCTTCGAGTGTAAGCACGCCTGCCATACCACCAAATTCATCTCGTACGATACTCAAATGCTTTCGTGTTTTTAAGAACATTTGGAGTGCGTCATCAAGACTCGCATCTTCAAGAATAAACCGCACTTCTCCTGAGGCAATGTCTCCTACACGCGCACCGAGATTATCTTTTCCTATCAACTGTGAGGTATACAGCATGCCAACAATAGAATCCATATCTTCTTCGAACACTGGAAAGCGAGAAAGGCCTGATTCTCGTACTTCTTGCAATAGCTCTTCGTTTATCACGTCGTCTGCAGAAAATGCATGTACCACCGTACGTGGGGTCATAATGTCTTCCACTTTTTTGTCTGAAAATGTTAGTGCGCCTTTAATGATTCTCTCTTCATCTTCGTCTACTTCACTTTCGTGTGCGTCTTCGTGCTCTTCAATTATTTTCATCAATTCTTGCTTTGAATAGACGTTGGGTAGTTCGGCGCCAAGAACTTTGTTTAATGCCATTGCTATTGGTTTTGCCACTGGGTACAGCACAAACATGAAAATCCGTACCAGCCACGCAAAGCGAGCACCTAAGTAGATGCCGTCTCGGTTGAATGCAGCTTGAGGTAATATCTCTCCAAACGCGACAATAAGTACTGTTGCCAGCACTACGGCGATAACACCAGTCGTAATAGACCCAAGGAAAATCGAAAGTACGGCGTTTACCAAAACGTTACCGATAAGGAGTGTAGTGAGTAGTAAGTTACCATCGTGACGTATCGGATAGAGCTCTGCTGCGTCGGTATCGCCACCGTCAGCTTTACGTTTGAGCTCTTGTGGGTCCCAACTCATGAGACCCAGAGTGAGACCTGAGAATAATGCTGAAAATGCGAGGAGGGCTATGATTATAAAATATTCCATATTTATTTAATTGTATCTATTCTTTCACTCTGTAGTTACTTTAATGCCCTATTAGGAATACTGCTGCATACCGTTTTACCTGAAGTGACCACCTCACCATCTTGTATGACATCTGTATGAACGAAAGTTTGTCGCTTGTCTAATATAAGACCTTTATCTTCTTCTTCTTTTAGCTCTACATCGGTTGCCTTGCGTGAGACTACTCGTACTGGCACGCCTGTACGTACAAACCCTGGAAATTTAATATTTAGATGTTCATTGGTAATTGCTACCTGATTAGGCTTCCCTACACTCATTGCAAAGGCACCAGCACTTGAATCAATCATAAAAGTTGAGATGCCACCATGTGATATGCCATGATGCCCTTCTTGGTCTCGAGCAGGTGTAAAAGTTATTTCAACTTTGCTTGGCTCGGTATCTGTTGCAGGGAAATAGCGAAAATTGTCGACAGTAACACCTTCGTTTTTATACCGTTCTTTAGTGTGATTTATGTAATCTATAAGAGGAACTCTCTGGTCTTTTTCAGCAAGCTCCATCATCGTCATAGATTGACGAGGTCTTTCGGCGTCTTCTGTTGGTGTATTAGGTGTTTCTTTCATTGTTATATATAGAATAGGCGCTGATAAGCGCTCTGTAAGTAATAGTAGCCTAGTGTAGGGTTGAATGGAAGGGATTTGTGCGACTGCCAGGACTCGAACCTGGGACCTCGTCATTATCAGTGACGCGCTCTAACCACCTGAGCTACAGTCGCATATTACTTCACAACCTATCAGGACTCGTCACTAACCTGCCTGATACAGTCGCATATTGCTTCACAACCTGCCTTACATGGTTGCAATGGGAGCTACTATACCGAAAATATGGCTTGGTGTAAATGAAAATTGAACAGACAAAAGTGTGTAAATACAGTTGACATGCCCTATTACCCAAGGTACTTTTGCTATAGAAACTTGGATTGGAAAGGAATCTCACATGAGTGAACAACCACCATTTGATATGTTGGCCAATGACTTTTGGACGACCGACCGCCTACAAGATGCCATACCGAAGGAAAGAAAAAGTGGTTTTGTGTCAAGTACACTCTCGGTAATCATACAGCGGCGGAGACACAACTCGAATGACTTCGGATACTTAAGGCCTAGCTCGCAGCCGTACCTGATGCGCGATTTTGTGGATGAATTCCCAAATCGCGATGCGCTTCTGGGTATCCATGATATCGGCCCAAACAGCGTCGAGGTCATTATCACTGCTCTTCAAAATGCTGGTTTCGACTATTGATTCGATGTCTGGAATGCACCTAACTTTGAAGGAGGAATGATGGGAAGAAAAAAATCGAATGGAAGTAGGAGAACTCGCAAACACGGCATTCGTAGCAAAAAGACTCGTAACTTTCGCAAGGAAAAGCGCGAAGAAGCGGAGCGCGAAACACGTTACGTGTTCAGGGAAATAGGCAAACTTTGATCTTTCAGAATACAGAGCGGGCACCAAAGGTGCCCGCTTTACTTTTATATACTATTTGATGGGTGTATAAAACACACCTCGCCCACTTTCGCCGTGTTGTGCGAGGTGGCCTTCTTCTTCGAGTTCGTTGAGGTAGTTACGTGCCGTGGAATCGGAAACGCAGAAAAGGTCTTCAACATCGTCGTTGGTAATGCGCCCGCGGCGCAATGCACTATCTAAAATACGCTCTTTTCGTTTTTGGATATGTTTTTGTACGGTGGCTCTACCCTTTTCGCCTGCGATACTCGCTTCTTCTGAATCAGCAAAACGCCCTGCGTTTTGCTGATTTCGTCCTTTTCCCACAAAGAAACCTACTGCAAAAGCAGCTAGTGCGGCAATGAGAGCAAAAAGTGAGAATGGTGCCATATTTTTATATTAGCATAGTGGTGCTTGGTTTTTTGGAGGTTGAAAAGAATGGCGGCTGACCCCATTAATGCCTACTATCCGCACTAAATCGTTAACTTGTACCACCTAGAGTCTCTTATACTCTTAAGTTTGCCTCCAACAGATGATAATGACAGTTGATCAATATTTTCTAAATAATCAAACAATTTTTCTTTTGGTGCGCTTGGTGCGAACCAGTAATCTTCTTTATGAAAAATGTTCAATATCTTCTCCTTTTCCTCTTTGTATACATTAAAATCTTCAGATTTCCCAATTAAAGTAATTAATTCATCTTGAATTACCCGAGATTTTTGATCCATAGCTATTACTAAGTATGATTTAATTAATTTTATTGATTCCTCGGCAAGACTACATGCTTTGAAAAACTCGGACATTTTGTTCATCTCATCTGCGTCGAAATTTTTTGTAAAAAGATGCTGAAAATCATTCCAATGGTTAGACGGAAGAATAAACGTATAATCGCTTACTATCTTATTTTTCTTTATATTATTCATTTCTCTTTCTGCTGTATAGATTTCATTCAATAGAATAGTGGCTGCTTCCTTTTTCTTGTCCCTTTTCCCATATATATAGATCAGCCAAACGAATAAACCAGCCACCAAGGTCGCTATGCCATTGAACATATCTTGAAACAAGTAATCCATAATCCTATTCTATCGCAAACACTAGGACTTATCATAGCAAATTGCCTACAAAGTACCTTATGCTGGCTCTACTACAGGAAGAGTCTATGATTTCGACTCGTATATCAAAGTCGAAAAATGAGCTTAGGTGCTAGGCGCTTGAGTAAATGGAAGTGCTAATGTGGTTCGATCAGCTTTTCTTTTCCAATTGACCCAACTGGGTCTACTGTTTATCTGTATGTAACCGAGGATGTGAAGCGTACATGTCCATAACCTCATTCTTTAACTCCCCTCCGTGAACCTTGATACCGGCCTTGGGAATATGATCATGCGGAAAGGCGAGGTCTCCTCCCCATGCTTTATTTATATCCTTTATGTCATCAAGACTTGAGCCATACACAATATTCTTAATATTAGCGTACCAAGCAGCTCCAAAACATAATGCGCAGGGCTCACAAGAAGCATACAGTATTGCACCAGACAAATCGCCGGTTCCCAGTTTTTCGCATGCCCTACGAATTGCATTCGTCTCTGCATGAGCAGTAGGATCGTGCTCTGTGTCTGTTCCGTCTCCTGCGCCTGCTTGGGCAATTACTTTGCCATCACGAACAATAACTGCACCAAAAGGCCATGATGCTTTTGCCGCCTCTTCTATTGCAATCTTCATGTAGGTTTCTGAATTAGGCATAAGATTATTTTAGAAAGTATTATCGCAGGATTCGGATTTGCTAAACCCTGCTTTTTTGGCTTCGGTTTCGGTGCAGAACCATGATTCGCCTTTGCGGGTATCTACCTTCACCCGACCATAATTGGGGCAGCCTTCTAGGAAGTACAACTTCCCATAGCCTTTTTCGGATATGTTGCCTTTTATGGTGCACTCTTTGCTTGGCGGCTTGCTCGCCTTTTCGCGGAGAGTTTTTGCGTCTTTGTCGCGCTGACTGTAGTCGCAGGCACTTCCCCACAGTCCTTTTTCT
The DNA here is from genome assembly GCA_017134395.1 of Candidatus Kaiserbacteria bacterium. Lineage (NCBI taxonomy): Bacteria > Candidatus Kaiseribacteriota > Candidatus Kaiserbacteria bacterium. Next base: position 386,695 of record CP070993.1, read on the forward strand.
TCTGCCTTTGCTTTTCTCTGTGATGTTGCGAGGAGGTCGCGGTATTTTTTGTCGGGTGAGATGGGGTTGGTAAAGGCGTAACCTTCGAGAACCATCTTATTGTTAACTAGTATGTTGTCTTCTTCGGGGTTTGGGTTTTCTACTATGATATAGCGCAGAAGCCTGCCGTAGCGATCCATTCCTGAGAGTTCTTTCTCGAGAAGTACGTTTTTGTCGTCAACGAGTTCTGTGAGGTATTCTTTTGACTCTGTGTAGTAGCACTCACCTTTTTCGGGTGTGTCGATACCGAGTAAACGAACTTTGATTCGTTTTTCAATACGGATGGTGTCGCCGTCGATAACGCTTTGAACCATGTGCGGGCGTGTTTCAAAATCGGCGCCAAACTTTTTGAATTCTTGTATTACTTTGTAGCCACCGAAAGTACCACCTGAAGCAACGATGAATGCGAGCACGGACGCGATAAGAGTTTTGGACATGAGGTTAGTATAGCAGGATATGTTAAGCAACTAATATGGATTAGGTACATGCAGTAACCCCCAGCACGCGTAGCGTGCTGGGGGTTCTTGTTTGGTTTGGGCGATGTTATGCCTGCGGCACAGCAAAAGCGAAGCCAGAACCAACGGACCACCAGCTCCCAGGAGAGTCGGGGTATGCAAGAAACCCATTGCCATCGTCATAACGAACCACACTTAGCAGACGTGACGTACCGTAAGCATCTCTAATGAGTTCGTGCATTGTGGCGATCGACTGCAAATCCATAGCTTGGATTTCCCTGTCCGTGAACATTTCAAGAATGAGACACGCCACTTCGGCATTGGGTTTCGACAACTTACGCTTGCTCGCTTCAGCACGGATATCTTCTGTGATCCGATGCTCGTGCTCGAAGAGCGTACCCTTGAGAACGGCGATCTCAGTCGTCACACCATCGGTCGGCTTGAAGTCCGAAGAACACAATACGCTTCTGGTATGGTGGCCCAGATAGAAACCTTTGCTTTTCAGACGCGGACACCACCCCTTCCCAGTGGTACCGTCGGTGGTAACTGAGAAGCGAATTACTCCATCCTCTTCACGCCATTTTGGGGTATCCAACATGGAACTTCTCCTTTAATGTTCAAATCCAACACAAACCTTACTCTTTTTGGGAAGACAGAGCAAGAGTTTTCATGGTATCGAGAACAGCTCAATATTGGCAAAGAATCTGGAGTAGTTTACTGCAACTGCCGGCGGATTTCGTGGATGTGTTTTTCGACTTCTTTTTTGCCTGCTTCGATGATGCTTCCGTCGTCAACAAACTCATGCCACAGTACATCTCCTGTTTCGGGAATTAAAACGATGTCAGCCTCGGTAACATTTTCTTGTGCAAGTTGATAGCGCAGTATATCAAGCGCACGCACGGTAGTGGTAAACGCACTTGGATTTGCTTCATCTAACCCATTGAGTACATTTTGTGCATCGAGATTTACGGCAATGACTACGTCTGCCCCCATTGCACGCACTGCTGCAACGGGTACTGGTTCGGTAAGACCGCCATCGAGTAAGAGTACGCTGTTTCGCTCAATGGGTTTAAAAATGAATGGAAGCGAAACACTTGCACGTATGGCGTCGGATACTTTTCCTTCATGAAGGCGTACGGACTCACCAGTGTGCAGGTTGGTTGCAATAACGGTAAGAGGTATGGCTAATTCACTAAATGCGGTATCGCCGATGTGACTTTCGATAAAGAGAGTGAGTTTCTCTCCCTCTATGAGCCCCGTACGAAATCGCAAGTCGATAAGTGATAGTAGTTCTCGCCAATTTGTTGCTGTTGCAACAGATTCGAGATAGTCGCTATTGCGTGTTGCAGCATACAAGCCACCGACAAGAGCACCTGAACTTGCGCCTGCAATGTAGTCGATAGGGATGTGGTGTTTTTCTAGTGCTTTGATAACACCGATATGTGCAAGACCACGTGCTCCCCCGCTCCCTAAGGCTAACCCAACCGTTTTGCGTCCGTGCGTTTGTGGGTATGGGTTTGCCTTCTTGTATTGCTCGATGTGTGGCTGCTTATTTTCTAGTTTTTGTGTGGGGAGCAAAGAAAATAGTGCTAATACTATCAACAATGCAATGAGTGTAATTCCTGTTTGGAGCGTGATTTTCTTCATGTGAAAAGTATAGCAAAGGTTCCGTGAGAATGGTTACAGAAAAATTAACTGTAGTGTGTTGTGGCGTGAACAATAATACAGATTGGAAAATATGGTATAGATTTGGTACTATCGAAAAAGAATTGCTCGTGGTGAGCAATTTGATCTTTAATGAAGGAGGGATAGATTTGCCGCACACAAAAAAGAGACCGAGAAGGAAAGGTCGAAAGAAGAGACCTTATCCAAGCGGTAAAAAGTCTGACCTAAAAAAGAATCAAAGAAACACAGGAGAACCCTTCTATGGGACACGGGGCACACCAAGGAACGACTAAGCAAAGGAAAAAACCTAAGTTCCGTCCAAGAAGTGGAAAGAATTGTGGGAAAAAGAAGCTGCCCGACAAAAAGGGGCGCCACAGGGGTCGCAGACAACATCAAAAAGATCTTTGATCTTCAAAAAGGCGTTCGTGCACTTGTGCACGAACGCTCTTTCTTTTGATACTATTGCTTATTTATGGTGTAATTTGACTTGCGTAACTAAGCGTGTTCTGGTAGTATTTTTGACTGTAACGCTCGAAATGGTTCGGGGGTACAAACAAAGGGGAATAACCTTGAAGAAGAAGAGTAACAAAGGACGTAGAGCCGAAATCAAAGAAGCCAGAAGACGCGCCAAGTCGAAGCCGGCGACGGAGAATCAGCATTGGAGACACCCAGTGACTCCACGCCTGACTCCACATGCCGTCCGGCAACGGCAGCGTGCGACAGGCTGATTTGATCGCGATCTACCCTCTCTTTTAACTACCAAGGAAATCTTCAGAGCGGTCGTGCTTCATTGTGCGACCGCTTTTGCTACTAGATGGGTGCTGTAAGGCATCCGCTTTTTTTATTATATGTACTATAAGAGTCATAAACTTGATATATAGTAAAACTGTGGCATAATCCAATTCTCGCGTCCGCAAGGGACGCTTATCAACGAAAGGATGGATAATTTGTTCCGAGTTGCGTTACGAGTAAGAGAATGGTGGAGAAATTTCCAAGAAGAAAGGCTTCGAAAGAAGCGAAGTAAGGCTTTTGAAAGAGCCGAAAAAAACCGAAAGCTCGAAGAAAGGAAGAGATTCCAACGAGTTTTCGGAAAGAAGAAGAAATAACTACCATCATTCTCTGATACAAGTAACTTACAGGCACCTGAAGCAGGGTGTCTGTATTTTTAAGGCGAAGAACAGAGTTCTACGAAGTAGAACGACAAATTAAGGTGAAGGACCGAGCCTTGCTACGCAAGGCGACAATCCTGAACTTGACCTATTTTTTAAGGAATCGCAATTCCTATAAAAATGAAAATACTCTTGTGGTGATGCCGCGCACTTCGTATACGACGACAGGAGGGTACGTTAGTGCAGGCGGTCGAGAGCTTATGTCGGCGCACTTATGAGCGCAGTGAATTAGTGCGAGCGATAAAGGTGAGATACAACAAAACCGCCAAAGTGCAGAGCACTTTGGCGGTTTTGTTGTAGTTATCTGCGAGAATACGGCAGATACATTTGTGACAATGAGTAAACTCATCGTATGGAGCGCTAAGGACACCAGCCCCTAACGATATATTATGAAAATATATCCTCTTTTGTTTCGTTCACATATCGGTCTTCCCCGACTGCCAAGTGTAGTTTACGTTTCCAACACTATTACTATTCTGCACTCAGCTGAGATGCAGAAATCACCATTCAATTTTGTCCGAAGACAAAATGTTTCCAATCGGAATGAATCCACGACCACCTTCCGGTAGCCGTACCTTGTTACGACTTAGTCCTTGTCACTGAATTTACCTTAGGTCGCCATAAAGACGAACGTCGGGTACTCCCAGCTTCCCTGACTTGACGGGCGGATTGCAATAATAAGGGTTATTATTTTGCGTTCCCACGTAGCAAACGGATTTCCCGTACTACGCGAGTCCAATAGTTCGCTTATTCATACTTTGCTTAAGAGTACGAATCTTTTCTATACCTTTTGGAGTCAAATGCTTACCTTGCGAAACAAGATCTGCTATTTGACAGAAAAGAGTAAAGTTTTTGCGTTTCGATGCAGTTTGTAGTTGGTGCTTTTTAAAGAAAGGAATCAATGTTGATTCTATGTCTTTCCAAGCACTAACGGTATATCGATAACACTGAGTATGGTTTTTTCGTTGTTCTTTTTGAAAATATACGTTGCCACAGTTAAGTGTATTGCGTATTTTCCATAGTATCTCTTCGTCTGTCTCCTGTAATTTGAGATGAAAGTGCATCTGCACTCGCCATCCGCTTTTATACGCTGGAGATTTACTAAGATTTACATAAAAACAACCTTCACCATCAGTGATACCAACAACATATTCTGCTGAAACTATCGGTTTTGTCCTTCCCATGCGACTAATTATATCATTAATTAGATTGACGCATGGTACTACGACTCAGCTGACTTCTCGTGGTTACTTACATAACCGCTTCCTACCACGAGATCTCCCTGGGTCACTCTACCTACCGTTCCGAACATCCAACTACGACTTTTGCGTATACTTCCTCAAAACCCACCAGAGTGAGTCGTATACATCGTTTTGGCTATCATGTATTTCTACATGGAAGGCTGTTCTTTGTTACTCAGACCCTTCAGACGCTTCCTCGCGGAGCGCGTCTTGTCTTTTCACTACGCTCTGTCTATACACGGTTGTATATAGCAGAGGGACTGATTTTAACAGTCTGGCATATTGTAGAGCTGCCAGGCACAGTTATTTGTGAGTACAAGGCTCGAGAACGTATTCACCGTGGCGTAGCTGATCCACGATTACTAGCGATTCCAACTTCATGTGGTCGAGTTGCAGACCACAATCCGAACTGAGGTTACTTTTATAGGATTTGCTGACTCTTACGAGATCGCGCCCCGCTGTAGTAACCATTGTAGCGCGTGTGCAGCCCGGGATGTCAAAGGGACATGCTGACTTGGCGTCATCCTCACCTTCCTCTCCCGTAAGGGAGCAGTCTCGCCTGACACATATAACAGGCAACGAGGGTTGCGTTCGTTACCCCACTTAAGGGAACAATTCAAACCACGAACTGACGACAGCCATGCATCACCTGCCAAACACCCTCGAAGGACGGCCTAGTTTCCTAGGCTTTGCAGTTTGGTTTCAAACCCCGGTAAGGTTCTTCGCTTATCGACGAATTAAGCCACACGCTCCACCGCTTGTGCGAGCCCCCGTCTATTCCTTTGAGTTTTAAACTTGCGTTCGTACTACCCAGGCGCCCCGCTTAACGCGTTAGCTTCGTCTCTGAAAGGGTCGATACTTCCAAAAACCAGCGGGGAACGTTTAGGGCGTGGACTACTGGGGTATCTAATCCCATTCGCTACCCACGCTTTCGTGTCTCAGCGTCAGAAATGGCCCAGTGTGCTGCCTTCGCATTTGGTATTCCCCATGATATCAACGGATTTCACCCCTACACCATGAGTTCTACACACCTCTGCCACCCTCTAGCTTAGCCGTTTCGCACGCGATTCCAGGGTTGAGCCCTGGGCTTTAACGCGCGACTAACTATGCCGCCTACACACCCTTTACGCCCAGTGAATCCGGGTAACGCTCGAGGCTCATGTATTACCGCTCCTGCTGGCACATGATTAGGAGCCTCTTATTCATAGAGTAACGTCAATAAACTTCCTCCTCTATAAAAGATGTTTACGCACCGAAGTGCTTCATCCATCACGCGGCATCGCTCCGTCATACTTTCGTACATTGCGGAAGATTCTCGACTGCAGCCTCCCGTAGGAGTTTGGACCGTGTCTAAGTTCCAATGGTGGGGGTCAGGCTCTCACCTCCCCTAAGCGTCTTAGCCTTGGTAAGCCATTACCTTACCAACAAGCTGATACTACGCAGGCCGCTCCAGAAGCGATAAATCTTTACCCTTGCGGGACTATCAGGTATTATTCCGGATTTCTCCGGGTTATTCCTGACTTCTGGGTACGTTCCTACGTGTTACTACCCCGTTTGCCATGTAAATAAATACATTCGACTTGCATGCCTTATCCATGCCGCCAGCGTTCACCCTGAGCTAGGATCAAACTCTAATTTAAAGACATACTAGGTATGTCTTTCGTAAGTGAACGAAACAAAAGAAAATACATTCTGATCGTGGATAAGACGATCGGATTTCTTAAGTTTCTTGGTTTCTTTTGCGTAAAAAGAATTGTGTTCTGTGCTGCCTCCGCCTCACGTTCAGGGAGGACTCGGCAGCACTTAAAGAAATATACAAGGACGGGTATAAATACCCGTTTTTTGTATTTCTCTTCCCAGCACTCGCTCCTATAGAGAGCACTGGGAAGTGTGATGATTGCTGAATAATCTATAAATAGATCAATCATTAATCTCTGTTACGTGGTGCCCTCGTGGCTCCACGTAAATTTGTCAAAAAACAAACACCGCCTTTAAGACGGTAGCGACCATTATACGGATATACACCTTCAGGTCAAGCCAAATTGAGACTCTATGGTATGCTACCACTATGGAATTTGGATTAATCGTTGCTTTGGCGATTTTCTTTGAGATTTTGACTGTCTTATTTCGTCTTGTCCTCAAATTGCAAAGCAAAGTGGTACAGAAAAAATTTATTCGTATCCACCATGGATACATCGGAATGGCGGTACTCCTCGCCTCTTTTGCAATGCCAGACCTTTTGCTATGGGAAATTGGATGGGCGCTTATTATCTCTGACCTCGTACACCACTACACCGTACTTCCCCTCTTAAAAATTGCAGCTGTTGATTTAGATATGGAGCACTACGGCATTGGTGAAATAGCGCTCCGAAGAAAGTTTGTTGTGGCATTGGCAACCCTTTTGGTTATCGGGATTCTTGCGTCGGCTGCGACATCGGTATGGGTGAGCTTAGTGGCGCTTGCAATGATTATAGTATCTGAAGAGCTTCAAGAGCTTTTGCCTAAATTTAAACTTCCTCAAGAAGTGGTGGAACACTTCTGATTTAAAAAAGCCGACAGCACGATATAAATATATGGACATCCGATGTCCATATATTTTAACTAGGTGGATAAAGTGAGTTTTGTTTTGATTATAAGACTTGACCAAGGTCGAACCTTGGTCACTATTTTTTGTCCAGCTCCATCTTGCTAGCCAAGTAGAATACTACGATTAAGATAATTGTTTGTCCTATCTCTATTGCGGCTTGAGTGCTAGTTAGTACGTATTCTGGGTCGGGGAAAAATATATCAAACAGAAAGCTAACGGAAGCTAAAACGACTAGCATAATAACGGAAAACCGTATTACGGCTTCCAGATTGGTAACAAGATAATACTTTCTCATATTATATATTGAATATCGTGCACCAAAGAAAACAGCAGCAAGAATCACAACGCCAAGAACTATCTCGTACCCTACTACAGCTGGGGCTAATACGTCGATACCCGTAAGCGTTATTAAAAATGGCGATGAGACTACAGCTACTATTGCAAACACGATACTGGCGAGCATAGGTATAACTATTCCAGCAGCTACAACATGTAGCGCTGCCAAGTACCAGATTTTTGCTTCTTTCTTTTCTTTCATAATAAAGATTATAGTGCTCTGTTAACTTTCAATAAGTGTAGCACGACGCGTTTGGTTCGCGCATCGTGAATTCTGTGTTCGGACTAAGACTTGACCAAGGTCGAACCTTGGTCATGAGGCTGCAGAAAGAAAGCCCGTGGCACGTAAACGCGCCACGGGTCTTTTTTATGGGTTTCTCACTGTCACGTGAGAAAGGTAGATGGTCTTTATGTCGATTGACCTGATCGCAGGCTCGCTGTCGTGAACCTTGTTCATAGCGATCCCAAGACGCTGCTTGAGAGACGCGCCGTCTATTCGCCCTGCGTCAAAGAGAGTCCCCACCGAACGAAAAATCAGAGGTGAAAGAATCTCTACCCGAAGAGCTTCTGGGAGTTCACCGACACTATAAAGATCGGTCGCATATCGAGCTGCAATTTGTTGCAACTGCGCCGAATTCGGTTCCCAAACCACAAGTGTCGAAACAGAAATATGCGACTCAACTGGACTGCTTACCGTGTACGTAAGAGCGTACCCTTTCCGAACCTTTTCGGCCGGGTTTAAATCAACCTCAGCGCTACTGAATCGGAAAGGTGTTCGCACAACAATGTCACCTGCTGTGAATACTTCGCCAGTATCACTGATGCGGATATGTCCTGGCGCGACTTCAAATGAAGGCCTTATGAACTGAAGTGCGATAAACAGACTTGTAAACATCACTGCACAGACCAATACAGCCGCATCCTCACTCCCAATGAGTTGCGTCTTTTTTGCAATCATTCGCCCCAGCGGCATGCATGTGAAGTACGTAGGGGCGGCAGCGCAACCGATAAGCAAGACTGTTGTCCAACCTTCCTCACTCGCCCACCCCTCGATAAAAAGGAGGTAGAGGAACGTACCAAGCGAAGCCAAGATTGTCCCGAGCCACATAGTCCAAAAAAAAGCTACACCCGCTTTCTCTCTGACATCTTCTGTCGTTTCCATTGCATTTCTCCAAAAAACAAACGGCACCAATGCCGTTTTTCTGTGTTTGACTATAGGCTACACACGATACTGTGTCAACGAAACACCCCGCGGCGAAGCCGCGGGGTGTTTCTGGATATATTATCTAAACCACCAGAGTGCGGCGCACTCTGGTGGTTTAGTGGTTTACTCCACTAACTCGGTAACCGGAATACTAAGTGGGTGTTACTTCTTTCATTTAAGTAACCGGACTACTTAAGTGAGGGTGGTTATTTGTCTTGCCAGTTTTGTACGGTGACGAGAAGTGGTGTTGCAAGGAAAAGTGATGAGTAGGTACCTGCAAGGACTCCTGCGATAAGCATGAGGGCAAAGTCTTGTGTTACTTCTGAACCAATGAAGAATAGTGCCAGCAACACAACAAGAGTAGTGATTGAGGTGTTAATACTTCGCATGTAGGTCTGGTTCAAAGATTTACCAACAGTGAGTTCGAAATCTTCACGGCGATTTTTCTCTTCGTTTTCACGTAGGTTTTCGCGTACACGATCGAATACTACAATGGTATCGTTTACTGAGTACCCCAGAATAGCCAGAAGTGCCATCACAAAGAGTACATCTACCTCTGCCCCAAAGAAGTACCCGAGAGCAGCAAAGAGCCCCGCAGGTACGATAACGTCGTGTAACAATGCGATAATGGCGATGAAGCCGTACTTCCATGAACTGACTGGCTCACTTACTTTTCGGAACGCAACTGCTATGAACACGATAATTGCGAGGACCACAGCAAGCATGGCAATCCATGCTTTGTTTCGAAGTTCAGTACCAATGGTAGGGCCAATAGAGTTAAAGCGTTCGATTGTTCCTGTCTGCGCAGGCAGGCCTACGCTTTCCCCTGCCTGCGCAGGCAGGCCTACCTGTGTCACAGCGGCGAACACTGCATCTCGTTCAGCTTCCTCAAGTGGACGAACGCGTAGAATGAATTCGTCATCGCCCGCAGCACGCAATGAATATGCACCTAACTCAAGTTCGTTTAGCTGTGCCTCAACAACTGTTTTTGCAGGTCGCTCGGCGTACTTTGTTTCAATAAGCTCTCCGCCTGTAAATTCAATACCGAAGTTCAAGCCGAATACTGCAATAGACCCAATGGCTGCAGCAACGATAACTGCACTCAGTGCAAAAAATATTTTTCTGTATGTAACTATTAACATGATTAATTATTTAAAATACTACTAATATCTGCTTCTTTGAACTGACTTCCCTTCATCGCTTTGGTGTCTGCATCACCCTTTACGTCTTTTGAGACATTACTACGATGCACTTCATCAAACACTGCTGGCATCTTTTCTGCAAGCCCGTAGGCTCCAATGGTGCCAAATACTGTGTAGAGTAGGTCGGCGAGCTCTTTTGCAATATGCGCAACGTCGCCCTCTTTCATCGCTTCTTCTACCTCTTGTAACTCTTCATGCATTATCTTGACGCGGAAGTCAGCCGTCTTATCGTCAAGAACAGTTGGCTCGTTGTGCCACGCTGAATTAATCTTGGTATGGAATTCTTTCAGTTGTGTGAGTTGGGTTTTCATATTGAAATAATGATTTAACGCTAGTGGCTAGTTAATGCTTTTTCTCGTTTCTGTATCAATAGCGGAATTCATCTCTTTATAGTCTTTCCGAGCGGTAACGAATCTCTGTAAGTTTTCTTGAAATTCTTCTATAAAGAACTTGGTAATTTCAATATAATGTAAAACCTCTTTTCTGTGTTCAATATCATCTTCGTCGTCATCAAGCAAACTCGCAAGATACTTTTCTTCAGATTGCAGTTCGCTTCGCATATTTATTAGAGAATCCAAAGTATCTTTAATAGAATCTTTAATCTCTTGAATTCCTTGTAGATTATCTGCTTTAATAGATAACAATTCTTCTATATCAGGACGGTTTTTTGGTGTTTCTTCCATATTACCAAACTGCTATTTTAATCCTGTTCCAAACAGGAACTTTGCGATTCCACGGTATTCGTAATCGCCAAGCGCGAGCAGAAGAGTACGGCTAATGGTGATGGCAGTAAGCATTGAGATGATGACTCCGAGTCCAAATACGAGTGCGAACCCTTCTACCAGTGACGTACCAAACCAGAACAGGATAACTGCGGTAATGATACTTGAAAGGTTACCGTCTCGAATAGAAAGCCACGCTCGTGCAAAACCATCCTTCACCGCGTTGTTTGTCCATTTGCCTTCGAGGAGTTCTTCTTTCATTCGCTCGAAGATGAGCACATTTGCATCTACCGCCAACCCGATGGACAAGATGAATCCGGCAAGCCCTGCTGCGGTGAGTGTAATTGGTATTACCTTAAACAGCGCGAGCATGATGATGATGTAAATTGAAAGAGAAACAACGGCGAATAAACCTGGTAAGCGATACCACAAGAGTAAGAACAGTGCGACTACCGCAAGACCCCACACTGCTGCTTCAATTCCCTTTTCAACTGTCTCCGCTCCTAATGAAGCGCCGATTGTTTGACTTGAAAGAAGCTCAATTGGTAATGGTAGTGCACCGAAGTTTAGGTTGCGCACCAACTCTCGTGCTTCTTCTGGCTGGAAGCCGCCTGAGATAACCGCGCTACCGCCACCGATACGTTCGTTGATGACGGGGTTTGAAATAAGCTGGCCGTCGAGGAAGATGCCGAATACTTCCCCTACGTGGGCGGCGGTAAAATCTTCGAAGATTTTACCGCCTTCGCTTGTGAAGTTTAATACAACGACAGGTTCGTTAGATAACCCACCGCTATGCCCTTGCCCAAACTCTAGTGTTGCCCGATCAAGGTGTGCTCCGGTTAAAATAGCAGGCCCGTAGGTATCCCCCAACTCAAGCTCTATCGCACCATCTTCATTAGGTACTAGGTCAGACGTATCAATTGCTCCCTGAAGGCGGAATTCTAGTACTGGCGTTTCCCCGATAAGCCGAATGGCTTCTTGTGTATCGGTAACTCCTGGCAGTTCGATAATGAGCCTATCTTGCGTTTCGCCTGAGAGTGCACCGCCACGTTCTGTTTGTACGATTGGCTCTGCAACACCAAAGAGGTTTACACGACGCTCAATGGTGTCGCGCAGTGATGCCATAGACTCCGAAATATCTTCCGATGCAAGACGTGAAGTATCCGCCTTGTATACTAAGTGCGTACCTCCTGAGAGGTCGAGTCCAAGCTGAAATTGGAAATTGTTCTTTTGTATCTCAGAAGAGTATACGAACCATCCGACTCCGAATCCTACTAGTAAAATCGCTACTGTTATTAGTCTATTTTTCCACATAATTAAGTGCTGGAAGTATACCTTACCCATTTAGCGAATATCAAGGGGTATTTTTTTATACTACGAACCACGTTTTGTGAGAATGGTCTTGAGTGTAAGCGCGGCAATATAGAAATCGAGCCATAAACTACGCTCTTTTATATAGAAGAGGTCGTATGAAAGCTTTTCTGCAGTGGAATCTACGTCTGCTTTATGGTGTGCGTGGTTATCGTGCATTATTTGAGCCCAACCAGAAAGCCCTGGTTTTACTACATTACGTAAGTTGTAATACGGTATTTCTGTCTTATACACGTCAGTAAGTGCTGGGAACTCTGGGCGAGGTCCGATGAATGACATGTCTCCCTTAAACACGCTCCACAACTGAGGTAGCTCATCGAGCCTAGTGCGTCGTAGTAGTGCTCCAACACGAGTAACAGTATGCTTGGTTTCTAGCGCTTCCTCATCTGTATCGACTCCTGTCATGCTTCTAAACTTTGGAAAAGAGAATAGTTCCCCGCCAAGGCCAACACGTTGTGCTATGTAAAAGATTGGCCCTTTGCTCTCAAGCTTTATTGCCAGAATAATGAATGGATATAATACGAGCGATACAAGCCCGAGTATAACTGCAGCTGCAATATCTGTTGCACGCTTACCAACTGAATAGACCAATTGTTGGTCTAGCGACATGTACTGTAGGAGCCAGCGATGATCTATCAAAGAAAGTGGTACTCGTTCAAAGATTTCTTGGTACAACCTTCGTACGTCAATAAATTCGGCTTGGTGTTTTACAAAGGTTATATCGTAAATAAAAGACAATAGGTCATCTAATGAATGGTTGCTCATATCAGCAACTATAGTGCTGACTTCCCCACTTTCTATGAGTAACTGCAGGGTTTGTTTGACCTCTTCACTGGAAGAAAGCTCTGGGTGAATAATTGCGCGGAACTCCAACGGATACAGCGGGTCTTTATTAACCTCTTCTGCAAGCTCGGTAAGTTCAAGCCCTGTTCCGATGAGTACCGCACCAATTTCTCGGCGTACTAAAAGGTGCGGGTACATGTGTACTCGCCAAAAATACAGGAGTGCAGTTGAGATAAACAAATACAGCACCAGTACTGTTTTTGGCGTAATAAGAAAAATTGGAATAAGGAAGAAAAAGAGGGCGGCTATTCCTATGTTAACTGCTTGGGCTGCAAAGATAATGTTTGGTAGCTGCTTTCTAAATAACACGGTGTACCGTCCGTATAATCCGGAAATAAAATATACGATGAACCACACGCCAAATAAAAGAGAGAACGAGACCAAATGCACGACTGCATTTTCAAGGGAGGGCACACTAAAACTACGTAATGACAGTGCCAGCCATACGGATACATACAAAATGCTTATATCACCCAATAAAAGCACGATATAGGCCTTGCGACTCAAAATGCTCATACAGTACTAGTATCACTTTTAAGCTATTGACGCAATGGTTTGGCTATACTCCTATAAACTCTCTTTGGGAGTCGTCGCGGTGAACGGTGCGTGAATATCGGCTCATACCCATAATAATACCGAGCGCCGCAAATTCGGTAAGCAAGTGAGAACCGCCGTAGCTCATAAACGGCAGAGTTACGCCAGTTACGGGGAGCAGCCCTATGTTCATACCAACATGTACCGTAAAGTGACTGATGAAGAGTATGGCGACACCAAGCGCAAAGAGTGTTTCAAAATTAGTTGCTCCAAGTTTCGCATGCATTAAAATACGCCACAAAAGGATTCCGAATAGCATGAACAGGAACACAACTCCGACAAACCCCCACTCTTCTGCAAACGAGGCAAAAATGAAGTCGGTCTCGTATTCTGGCAAGAATTGCAACTTGCTTTGTGTACCGTACCCAATTCCTTTACCTGATATTTGCCCAGAACCTACAGCGATAGTAGATTGATACGCATTGTAACCAGCGCCACGAACGTCAGCCAATGGGTGTAAGAATGTCAAAATTCTATCTTTCTGATAATCGGCGAACACAAACATCCACATACCCGCTATGGCAAGCGCACCAGCAATAAATACTGCCAACAAGTGCTTTTTTGAGATGCCGGACACGAGTACCATCCCAAACCATACAAACGCAATCATAATAGCTGAGCCGAAGTCTGGCTGGAGCAAAATGAGCAAGAAAAGAATGAGTGCGTACACTCCAGACAAAAGAATGTGCCTAATGTGTGCTATTTCGATATGTCGACGAGTGAAGTACTTGGCGAGCAGCGCAATGATTACTAGCTTTGCATACTCAGCAGGTTGTACCGCAAAACCTCCAAAATTGAAGCGGCTTTGGGCCCCCTTTACCACATCGCCAAACACAAAAACTAGTAACAGCAGCAGAACTGTTATACCGAACAGAATGGTCACTATATTTGTTCTCCGTAGAAACCTAAAATCGATAAAGCTGAATATAAAGAACACGGCTACCGAAATAGAGAGCCATATAATCTGTCGTTGAAAGAATGAGTTGGCATCACCGTAGGCATGCATGGTTACAAGCCCTGCAAGCGTGATGAGTACTGCAGAAACAAATAGCAGCACATCGATGTGTCCAAAATATCGCTGCAGGATATTTCCAGATAGATTTCCCATATTCACTGCGCCTATCGTGGGCGTTGGGGAAGTATTAAAGGAACTATATCAACGCGACCGACAGCAAAACCAAATGGTTCTGGCCAGGTAAATGCGATTGGAAATTCTTCGTTTGGCCCAACGGCTTCTACTAATGTTCTCGACGAAGTGAATGCGTTTCCAGCAGTGTCAAAAACTGTCGCAACTAAAACTATGTCGTTAATGGTTACCACTTCACTGTTATGAACAATTGCGTCAAGCCGCGGCATTGAAGTGGTGTCGCTTATCTTTTCATTGCGTATTGAAATACCTATTGCTGGGTCTTGCATACGTTCCCACGTTAAGTCATTTACAAAACTGAAGAGCGTTCGTGCTGGGATACGATTACCAGTGTCTATACGGCTTTCAAACACTGGGAATACGCCTTCTGGCAGAACCGGTGCCCGCCCGAAACGCTCTGCAATAAGGATGTTTTTTTCGTCATAGAGTTTGAATTGGTATATACCATCGTACACTCCTGCACCTTGGTTTGGGTTTTCGATATACGCGACAGTATTGTAAAATCCGTCGCGCACTGGGAAGGTGCGTGCCCAAAGGACAGCATATGGCTGTATAAAGCGCTCATCTAGGAGCTGACAAGAGCCACCTCGGTCAATTGCTGTTTCATCTTGGTTTAGCTTGCCATCAAAACAAGTGGCCGGTTTGTATGTCGTGAAAAATACTATTGGTGCAATGATGCTAAATACAAAAAGAAGTAGCCCTCCTCCGTAGATCATTTGCCTTTTTCGTGCCCATGCTGATGTTGCCATTACCTACAAGTATACCTTAGTGCTTCCTGTGGTGTCGAATACACTATGCAAAAACGCACCTCACTTTGTGAGGTGCGTTTTATAGGAGTGTGAATAGTATCACTAACGATATATTCAAATATTTTATGTTGGCGCCGAGCTACTCTCGCCTTACGACTACCATCGCCTCAGAAGAGCTTAACTTCTGTGTTCGGAATGAGAACAGGTGTACCCTCTTCGATGAAGCACCAACATAAAATATTCGAATGTTGTTGTACCTATGTTTGAAAATGAGCTCAATCTCTCTAGAAAAGGGATTGAGGAGGATGGTGGGAATTGCACCCACAGCCTGCGCTTAGGACCGTTATAGTTACGGCCGTCGATCCTTTACTGCGACAGCAAGGACGGACACATATGCGGCACATTGGCTCGAAGGACCTTCGTCCTTACGCATCCTCATGAGGAAAAGGAGAGACGTAGGGCCCTCCAGTTCCCTCATTTTCAAACATAGGTAGTATTACATAGCACTGAAATCGACATGCAGATTTGTTAAACAAAGCTGTTAGAGAACTCCATACAGGAAACTCCTCGATGAATTAGTACACCTCGGCTAAGTACATCGCTGTACGTACACCTAGTGCCTATCAACGTAGTAGTCTCCTACGGATCTCAAATGATTTCTTATCTTGAAGTTGGCTTCCCGCTTAGATGCTTTCAGCGGTTATCCTTTCCCGACATAGCTACTCGGCAGTGCTTCTGGTGAAACAGCCGATAGACCAGAGGTCAGTTCATTCCGGTCCTCTCGTACTAGGAACAAATCTTCTCAAAAATCGACGCCTGCAGCGGATTACGACCAACCTGTCTCACGACGGTCTGAACCCAGCTCGCGTACCTTTTTAATTGGCGAACAGCCAAACCCTTGGGACCTGCTCCAGCCCCAGGATAAGGTGAGCCGACATCGCTGTCGTTTGATGGGTGTTCAACTTCCCACCATGGTTCACATTACTTGGTCAATTGTAATAATTTTTATACTGCCATTACTGACAGGTTCGGACTATATCTTCACCCTGTGTGTTCCACAGGGGATTGGCGTGTAGTCTCTGAGGATTTCTCGTATTCATCGTCCATGAACGTAGAGATCTTTCCTGCTGATTGCCCTCTCAAGTACATTTTCAAACCACGCAGCTCACTCTTTCGAGTCACTGTTTGGGTTGTACTGAGTTTCAGGTTATTTAGGGGTTCCAGCATATAGCCAATTTATTTTTGTAGAGGATTACTCCTCTAGGCACCCCGATGTTATAAGTATGTATGTATCTACTTAAAGTTAAGGTGCCGAACACCGCCGGCGATATGGACTCTTAGGCGGTACCAGCCTGTTATCCCCAGGGTAACTTTTATCCGTTAATCTCTAGCTGCGTCTAAAGCAAACTATCGGTTCACTATGTTCCGCTTTCGCGCCTGTTTGACATGTACGTCTCACAGTCAAGCTCTCTTATGCCATTACACTATCGGCACGGTTTCCATCCGCGCCTAGAGAACCTTTAAACTCCTCCGTTACTTTTTAGGAGGATAGCGCCCCACTAAAACTACCTGCCAGATACTGTCTCGATATGGTTTTTCCATACTGGTTAGAAGACGCATAAACAAAGGATGGTATTTCACTGACGGCTCCACGACTCCCAAAAGAATCGCTTCAAAGCCTCCCATCTATGCTACGCATTGTTCACACGCCCCCAATATCAAGCTGTAGTAAAGCTCCTGGGGTCTTTCCGTCCTGCTGCAGGTAAGCGGCATCTTTACCGCTATTGCATTTTCACCGGGCAGTTCCTCGAGACAGTGTCCCAGTCGTTACGCCATTCGTGCACGTCTAAAATTACTAGACAAGGAATTACGCTACCTTAGGACCGTTATAGTTACGGCCGACATTCACCGGGGCTTACATAGCCCAGCATACAAAGTAAACTTCATACACCATCCATGTTTAACCTTCCGGCATTGGTCAGGCGTCACCCCGTATACATCCTCTTACGAGTTCGCACGGAGCTGTGTTTTTGATAAACAGTCGCCAGGACTCTTTCGCTGCGGCCTACTACTCGAAAGCAGCAGGCAGACCTTATCCCTAAGTTACGGTCGCTTTTTTGCCGAGTTCCTTGAGGAACTTTCACCCGTTCGCCTTAGTCTTCTCGACTCTACCACCTGTGTTGGTTTGCGGTACGGTCCACACACTGTTGAAGCTTAGAAGCTTTTCTTGGAGGGCTCTTCGCACGAATCTCCTCTAGCGAACTAGAGAATTTCTTCGGTTCTCGAAAGTATGTGATACACGGATTTTCCTATGTATCCTCTCTTAGAACAAAAAACACCAATCCAGTAAGGTGCTCGTACTTGTTTCCCCCGTCACTCCATCGCACAGTGCGCAGGTTACGGAATATTAACCGTATGTCCATCGCCTCCCCCGTTCGGGATCGGCTTAGGCCCGACTAACCCTGAGCTGATCTTCATAGCCCAGGAAACCTCGGTATTTCGGCGTGTGGGAATCTCACCCACAATGCGGTTACTCGTGCCAACATTCTCACTTCCATATGCTCCACCATGGGTCACCCCTTTGGCTTCATCGCGAATGGAACGCTCTCCTACCGCTCATGAATTTCATTCAGGACATGTAAACATGTCCTGAATGAAATTCACAAGCCCGCAGTTTCGGTACGATACTTAACCCCGATCATCTTCGGCGCAAGGTCTCTGAGTGAGTGAGCTGTTACGCTATCTTTAAAGGGTGGCTGCTTCTAAGCCAACCTCCTCACTGTCAAAGAAACCTCACCTCCTCGCTTGTACTTAGTATCAATTTAGGGACCTTAACTTGCGATCTGGGCTGTTTCCCTTTTGAGCACAGGAGCTTCGCCCCCTGACTCTAACTGCCACGCTTTTAACTACTGGTATTCGGAGTTTGATAGGAGTGACGAGCTTTCGCCCTGTTCACACCTTCCAGTGCTCTACCCCCAGTAGGAACACGTGACGCCAACCCTAAAGCTGTTTCGGAGAGAACCAGCTATTACCAAGTTCGATTAGCTTTTCACTCCTTACCACAAGTCATCCGAGCGCGTTACGCGACGCAACGGTTCGGGCCTCCAGAGATCTTTCGAACTCCTTCACCCTGCTCATGGTAAGCTCACCTGATTTCGGGTCTAATCCATACGACTATAATTCGCGCTATTCACACTCGCTTTCGCTGTGGCTCCACCCGAGAAGGGCTTAGCCAGCCATATGCATTAACTCGTTGGCTCATTCTTCAATAGGCACGCCGTCGAGGCGCAAGACCTCTTCGACTCCTTGTAGACACATGGTTTCAGTTCTATTTCACTCCCCTCATCGGGGTTCTTTTCACCTTTCCCTCACGGTACTTGTTCACTATCGATCTGAATGTATATTTAGCCTTACCAGTTAGTTCTGGCAGATTCACTCGGGCTATTCGTGTCCCGAGCTACTCAAGAACGTTAGCTAAAGAGATATGTCATTTTCAAATACGGGACTATTACCCTCTAGGGTCAACCTTCCCAGGTTGTTCTTTTAACAACATATTTTGTAACTCTTCCTACATAAATGCAGCACTAACGCCTTACAACCCCCTACTGCAAGCAGTAAGGTTTGGGCTTCTTCCGTTTCGCTCGCCGCTACTCAGGAAATACCTATTGGTTTCTATTCCTCCGGGTACTAAGATGTTTCAATTCCCCGGGTGTGCTCCTTGTATCAAGTACAAGGTCATCGAGTGTTACTCGATGGGGTTCCCCCATTCAGAAATTTTCGGATCGAAGGTTGTTTGGCACCTCCCCGAAACTTATCGCAGCCAGACCACGTCTTTCATCGCTCCATTCAGTCAAGGCATCCACCATGCGCCCTTAATGGAACTTCCTGTAAGGAGTTCCACTAACTGCTTTGTTTGTGTCTTGTGTCTGTGCCAACACAACGTAAACCACTTTACGTTTGCTGACGTGTTTTGAAACTACCAGCAAGCCCGGTGAGGCTGCTGTTAGTGTAGTTTCGATTTATTTTCTACTTAATTAAAAGTAGTAAATGCAATGTATGCCCCGTACGGAAAGACCCTGGTCGGCTAGACCAAAAATCAAACGGGACATACTATCTGCATGTCGATTTCAATGCTATGTAATTGTCAAAGTGCAACGTACTTTGGGCAAGAAAAAAGGTCGCTCATGCGACCGAATCAAGTGCTTTTAAAAATAAAAAGTCACCTTACCGGCTCGCCTTTTGCTTCTTTAAATTACTCATAAATACGTGGTCGCTATTATATAGATGCGAGCATAAAAGTCAACAAAATGAAGATAAAAAAACAGAGTCGACATATCAAAATACATGTCGACTCCTTGTTTTTTAAGAAACGTTACTCCATCCCATCATGCAAACGTGGAATACTGCTATTCGAGACCATGTTTGCAAAAGTCCATGCTTCCCGTCCCTTGAAGAATAATTGCGGAAATACATACGATGTTGACGCAGCAACATATCCAGATGGCCCGTGAATTGGACGTACGCATGACACCACCCATACGCCAAAACGTATCTGACGATGAACCATTACTGGTCCGTATTTCAATTCTTTTGCAACCATGTTCTTGTCAGCATGACGAGCAAAATCTCTGGGCGGAAACATAAAGAAGAAAACCAACTGCTGAGAATTGCTTTTCATAAGTATCCCTCCTAATATAAATGAGCTGACACCTGTATACCATCAAAATACGCAAAACAAAACACCCGCCGTATTGGCGGGTGTTTTGTTATTCAAATAGAAAAGACTATTTGTGGCTCATTTCTGAGCGTAATTGTTCGATGTATCGTGCTGCTGCTTCTTGTCCACCGAGTCCGAACGCGAGTCCGAACGCGAGTGAAAGAGCTACAACAACTCCTGCAAACAATGTTTGTAGGAATGCTGTTGCAACATTCAATTGAATGAGAGCTGCGATAACTGCGAAAATCCAGATTGACCACTTAGCAACACTGCCAAGAAAATGTGCACTCTTCATTTCTGCGGCGCGAGCTGCTCCTGCAACAAGGCTTCTTACGAACTCACCAAGTACTGCAGCGATCAAAAGAATTAATACTGCAACGATAACTTGTGGCAAGTACAAGAGAACAACTTCCTGAAGGAAGACACCAACTTGTGTAAGACCAAGAACTTCCACTGCAGCGAGTAGGAATACAATAATGATGAACCATTTTACGAGTCCACCTAGTAAACCTCCAGCGCTCATGCGAAAACCTCCTCGGTTAACAGCCTCTTCAAAACCGGCACTTCGGAGTGCGTTGTCTATCTTGAGTGCGTCAACAACTTGTGCGACAACACGTCCTAAGATAGCTCCTACAATCCAACCGATTATAAAGATAACGATTGCTACAACTATGTTTGGTACGAAAACTACAAAGTTAAGCCAAACTTCTTGAAATGACTGCTGAATAGCAGCAGTCCATGATTGAATCAACATAACGTTATTTTTTGCCTAGGCGTTATATTAGAAAACGAATAATAATACAGTACCGACCTACCTTAATAATACACCTTGTAGGAAGCGATTTTTTTGTAGCTGTGGGTATGTTTTATTGCACCTTCCCTATTTTACGCATGTGTACATCCTTCCACGCTGGCGCCATTTTATCTACAATAATTTGGTGAGGATAGTCGAGTACATCCCGAATGAGTCTGTCGTATACACCTAAACGATACGTAAAATCTGGCGTTGAAAAAGCAGCGTATCGAAGCTCATGACCCATGTGTGATTCTAAATCTCGTATAGCCGCTTTAAGGCGCGAGTCTTTCAAAGAATCTCCTACTACCATTATGTCTATACGACTATCAGTATCACGAATAAAGACACCAGAAACGATTACGAGTTTTATTTTCCCTGTCCCATTAATCTTTTTTAGAATCCCATTATCGTCTGTCGGTTTAATGTTAAGTATAAAGTTTCGCAATGCAAGTAAGTCTGCAAAGGTGGTGTCTATAGTAAATCCAACCACTTTCTTTTTCGCCTCTTTTTTATTCTTGCCTCTGCCTTTAGTAACGATACGAGTATCGTTTTGTTTTTTAAGTAATCCTATTTTTGTAAATAGATTGAGTTCTTTTCGAACTGTTTGAGGATGAACCTTCGCACGTGTCGCAACTTCATCTGAGGTGTAGCATGAGTCAAGATTCGATAAAAATAATCGGAGGATTTTTACCCGTGCTGGGCTTCCAAATAGTGCGCTGAGTACATCATTCATTGGGGTGATTGTAGCATAAGCTTCGTGCAAACAAAAAACCGGCGCCAAAAGCGCCGGTTTTTTGCAATATATAGTAATGAAGTTATTTTAACTCAACTGTAGCTCCTGCCTCAGTAAGCTTGGTCTTCATTTCTTCTGCCTCTTCTGGCTTTACGCCACTCTTAAGGTCAGCCGGTGCTGATTCTACAAGGTCTTTTGCTTCTTTAAGCCCAAGTCCTAGTACTTCCTTAATTGCTTTGATAACTCCGATCTTTGAGTCACCTACAGCTGAAAGGTGAACGATGTAATCGCTCTTTTCTTCAGCGGCACCACCATCTGCTGCTCCACCTGCAACTGCAACAGCTGCTGCTGAAACACCAAATTTCTTCTCAAGAACTTTTACAAGCCCGTGAAGTTCAAGCACGGTCATCTTTTCGATCTTTTCGATAAGGTCCTTGTACTCATCTGGCACTTCTACCTCTTCCGCTTCGTCAGCAGCTGGAGCTGCTTCCTCTGCCTTTTCTTCAGCAGCTGGTGCTTCTTCAACAACAGCCTCTTCTTTTACTTCTTCCGCTGCTTCCTCAGTAGCAGCTTCGTCTTTCTTTTCTTCTTCAGTCATACGTTAGTTATTAGTTGATAGTTGATAGTTTTTAGTTGGTAGCAACACACTATACAAGTGCAATTGCTATGCTTCTTTCTTTTCTGCAATTCCGTTAAGTGCTACAACCAAACCTTGAATTGGTGAGTTGATGACGTTTGCGAACATACCACGAAGTGTGTCCACCGGTGGAATAGTTGCAACTTCGTTCATCTCTGCAGCATCCATGAAGCGACCTTCAAAGACACCTCCCACAATTGAAAGCTTGTCGCCGTACTTCTTTACAAACGAGTACACGTTTCGTGCTGGAGCTGTTGGATCGTCAGACCCGTATGCTACTGCAACTTCTCCTTCAAGAATTGGTTGCTCCCCCTCTACTCCGGCGTTTTCAAACGCACGGCTCATAAGAGTTTTTCGAGCAACGAAATATGATACGCCTTCCTCACGAAGACCACTACGAAGTGCAGTTTCTTCACTCACTGGAAGACCATTGAAGTGCACAAAAACTGTCGATGCCGATGTTTTTACTGCACCCTCAAGACGATCAAGAATTGCTTTCTTTTGTTCTTTTGTTTTTGCCATAGAGCAATACGAAAATGCTGATAAATGGTAACGAGTGTTATATACGAAGAGAATCAACCTCGGCACGTCTGACCCCTAATGTGGGAGCGCGCTTTCTTCAGCTCGTTACCGAAGACTATACCCAAATACAGCTAAAAGTGCAACGATTTACTATCAATTGACAGTGCGTGTATATGTGTTACAATACAGTTTGGTAAATTAAGGAGATAGAGATATGGGTAAATCTACGCTACCGGCTGATTTGTTGTCTGATCTCGGCGAAGTAATGCCAGTCGGCGGGATCCTCTTCGACTTCACTACTCAAATGCTCGGAGAGCTTATCCCTGAAAAAAACTGCGATACTCCGCGCAAAGCATTGAAGGAGGTTCTTGGCAAAGATAACATCTCTGCCGTGAACTTCGTTCTCGCCAAGCACGAAATCGCTGTTCAAATCTAGTGATTACTGCCCATCTACAAAAGCGACCACACTAGTTAGTGGTCGCTTTAACTTTTACCTATTGAAATAATACAAACGACACGCCAGCCTGCATCAAGTCTTCTGTGGTTATGTCGTAATAGTTAACAGCAAGCACAACACTCAGACTGATTGAAAGTATAAATACAAATCCAAACAGAAAGTTGAAGAATGTACTATTGAGGATTCCTTTTTCCATATCTATATATTACCATCTAAAGTTTAAACTGAAATAAGCTCTTTTTTACTTGTTAGAACTCGAACGGGACATCGACATCTAAAGAAACTGTCTTTACGAATGCCCCACTGTCACACGACAACGTTAAAGTCATATCTTCAGCGATAAGTGCGAACTCACTCCCTGATGTGCCAGTCCATGAAATAAGTCCTCCGGTTACAGTACAGCTGGTAGCACCCGAAGTATTCCAGGATACTGTCGTTGGTCCAAAGAACCCAGATGAAGGGTCAGCAGATATACTTCCACTTATTGCTGCTGTTCCACTACCGCCTGTTCCTTGAATTGGTGCAAAAAACATTTTTTGTATCCACGGTGTAGGGTCATTGCATCCTGGTTGATCACCAACCCATCCTACCTTGTTCCACGGTCCTTGTAGTGAGTTTTCAATACACTCTTTTTCACGTTGAGCCAAAAGAGCCTCAAGAAATGCAATGAGTGCGCTCGCCTCGTTGACCCGCGCTTGTAGCTCCTCTAGTGTTGGTCCTGTTTGTTTTTGTGGTGTCACTCCGTCTGGCAGAGGTTCGCCAACGATAGTTTTCTTTAAGGCCTGCTGTAATCCGAGCAATGCACTCGCTGGTTGTGCATCTTCCTTAAGAGCTGAATCACGTGCTGCTGCTGGCGTATGAATTCCATATACCTTAGCCGCAGCATAATACCCATCTAAATCATCTTTGTTTAGTTCATACACATCCGCAGCAGCAAGTGATGTAAGCGCTAGTTTTGAATCTCTGCCAAACGCTAATCTTTTCATTACATCTTCAGTTTCTTTATAGCTTTTGTTCATCGCAAGCAGCGCTCCTGTTTTACGTTCTTCTTCTACCTCTTTAAAAAACAAATCAATTACTGCGACCCCGTGAAGTACTGCCTGTTTAGATAAAACATCCCAATAGTCTTTCGATATCTTTCCATCTTTATCATTAAAAAAGTACTCAGTTTCAATCTCTTCTGTGCTTTCCTCATAATCTTGTTTCGCATTAACTACTCTATGCCCGTAGATTTTGTGTATGGCAAACCCTGAATCAAAGTACACATCACTCTCAGAGGGATGTGTATACTTACCAAAGCTTGCATCACGACTCACGAAATTATAATTTGAAAATGTTGCAGCATACAATATAGCGTCTTTAATACTTGCAACAACGGGAACGTCTTCATCTGTAATTTCAACAATTACTTTTCTACTTTCTGAATATTGTTCATATAGATCTCCTCCAAAATCCCAAGGAGGGTGTGCATCATTTCGCGTATGTGCAGGTACAGTAGCATCCTGCACCAAATGCAATTGATGCCCCAGAACCTGCAGGGCATAGTTTTTATCACCATGTACGTATTCATATACACCCCTGGCCCAAGAAAAATCAGTTTCGGAACTAAAGAGTATCTCATCCGACTTTATTTTCCCGCGCCCAAAGTTTCCTTGCATGATTGTATCCTGCGCCCATATCATGGAAGCATCTCCATTCACTGGAGCAAAATCTGAAAATCTCCCTCTAAGCCCTCGGTTCTTTACTGGATCATAAAAATGATTTAAATATCTTGTTGATGAATCTTCCTTAAGGCTTCCATCAACGATTTCTGCTACCTCAGAATTGCTAAACAACTCTTCACCATTAATGGAAGCATGCGCATTTAAAGTGGCTGCTGTTATATCTGCATGAGTTTCTAGGCTGTATGCACCTACATAAGTAGGCATGCTCGCAATACATAGAGCTACATATAACGTTGCTAGAAATCTTTTAGTTTCCATACTTTAGTATATTCATTGAAAATGAATCTCTCAAAATGAAATTGTTGTCCATCTTTGAAAAAATCTATTTCATACGTTGTGCCATCAGGAAATAAAGCTCCTTGCTGTTCGTATGTTTTTAATATATTTATATAAAACTCCGGCCTCTTCATCTTTAGAAACACACTAAACTGTTCTTCTTGCTGTTCTGGCAAAAAGTACTTACTTGCAAGTTCGTAGTCCTCTTCTTCCATAGCAGTAATGAAAAGTTGTAATGTTTCCTCTGGGGTAGTTCCTCCGTATGTATCATTTTTGTAAAGATTTGTGATTCGCTCACCTTCTTTTTCCAAAGCTTTTAGTGAATCCCTAAGTTCCCTATCTTGCGCACGATACGGTGCCTCAACTTTCCACGACTGGTAGTAATTGGCTACGAACAATGCTGCCCATGCGCCAATAACTACAGCGATGAGCCATACCCACCACTTGCCAGAAAACCCTTCTAGAAAGTCATATTTCATATTTGAATACTATCATATTGCAATACGACAATATATAGAATTCTATGCAGTAAGTACCCCTATTTCTTACCCTTCTTAAGTGGTTTGAGTGTTTCTAAATCAAGCGTTTCATCTATACGGATTTGGCTGACAAATTCTGGGACGTGAGAAACTAATATCATAGCGCCTTCATATTCATCTAATGCCTTCGCGATAATAGGTAAATGGCGAAAGTTAATGTGGTTTGTAGGTTCATCTAAAATAAGAAGATTCGGTTTTAAAAGTACCAGTTGGGCAAATGCTACCAACCCCTTTTGTCCTTCAGAGAGACTCCCCACCTTTGAATACATTATGTCCGCTGTAATTAAGAACCCTGCCGCAACACTGCGCATGTGGTGTTCGTCAGGTTTTGGCATTGCTGATTCAAGCGTCTTGTACACAGTCTCATCAAAATTGAGCGTCGAGAAATCCTGTCGATAGTACCCGACATTCACTCCAGAAGCGATAATTGCTCCCTCTTCAGTATTATTAGCCAAACGTTCAAGCAGTGTACTTTTGCCAATACCGTTTGGTCCAGTAAGAAGAAGGTGTTTATTTCTTACAAGAGAGATTTCAGCAGCGCGCTCTTGCGGCTTATTGTCTTTCATTACGAGCACAGAGTTGATATGTAGAATCTCCCCTATTGGGCGCTCTCTCATTTCAATAGCAAATGGTCGGATTGTCTTATCTTCGCGCCGTACGTCTACCTTTGACTCTTCAGCTTCTGCCGCACTTTCACGCATTCGTTTCGCAACCATACGCATGTTTCCACCCTTATTTGCGAAGAAGTTAGCCTTGTCTTTTTTTTCTTTGATAATCTTCTCAGCCTGCGCATTCTTACGGCGTTCTTTTTCTACTCGTACAGTAATATCACGCACTACGTCTTTATAGTTACCAACGTACTGTTCTACCTTACGGGTAAATATATCAAGGTACAAAACACCCTGTGTAAATGCATTCAAAAAATCTGCGTCGTGGGAAATGACAATAACTGTCTTCTTGTAGTCGATTAGGAACTTTTCTAGGTGAGCAATGCCCTCTTTATCTAAATTGTTCGTCGGCTCATCAAGGAGAAGTAGGTCAGGTTTTTGAATAAGTGCTGAAGCCAATAGAAGTCGTGCTTGCTGCCCACCTGAAAACTCTTTTACTTTCTTTTCTTTATCAGCATGTAAATTAACTACTTCAAGGATGTCGTCAATTCGTGGGTCAATATCGTACACCTTCTTTTTAAAACTTCTCTCAAAGAACTCTCGTACTGAAAGCTCTAATTGCTCACGTGGTATTACTTGTCGTGCTATCGCTACAGAGAGGTTCGGTGCTATTTGTATGACGCCATCTTCTGGTTCAGATGCTCTTGTAATAAGCGAGAAGAGTGTACTTTTACCAGCCCCATTTTGACCCATAAGCGTAATCTTAGAACCACGACGCACAGTAAAACCAACCTCATCGAGTATGGGTTTTGTAGAGCTGTGTTCAAACGACACGGTATCAAATCTCACTATTACTTCTCCTCTTTCTGACATACAAAATAAAAAAGGCACCACACGGGCACTCGTTAGGACTAGAGAATACTGTATATATGACAGTAACACAACTACTCTATATGCACAGAATGTTGAATGCAAGAAAACCCTTAAAACAATAACGTTTTAAGGGTTTTCTAAAATAGTGTGGTAAGGGAAAAGCCCCAAGCGCTTGCGCGCTTGGGGCTTATTCCCTAATCCTAATTAACCATAGAAGTTAATTAGTGTAATCAAGCTAACTCGATTACGAAGGATTTACGTGAGTTTGACCGAATAGGTCTCCCTTGAACACGTTGTCGGCTTCCGAGTAGTTTGTAGTACCCGTTCCAACACTAAATCCTAGATCAGCTGCGGTTGAGTCATCAAGCCATGCTTGAATCGTGTCCCCGTCTGTTGCCAAGCCTGAAGCATCTGCGTACACGTAAATGTACTCGAATCCTCCAGCAGGAACAGTAAGTTCAGCTGTACTAAAGTCGAATGCTACAGCTGATGTTGCGATTGCACCAGAGTCAAGAGTGTTTCCATCCTTGTCTTTGATTGTAATCGTTTCATCAAGAGCTGCACCGCCATCGTTACCTGAGAACTGAATCTCAAGGTTGTTGGCAGTTGAAGTGTCATCGAAGCTCAGGTCTTCATCTCCTGGGTTCGTAACCTTAATCTTCGCTACGAGGTAGTTAGCACTTGTTGTAAGAACTGTGCTTGCAACATCCTCGAATGCGAATACTGGGTATGCTTCATACACAGTTTGTGTAGCTGGAGTAACAGTTGTGTCATCAGGGTCAATTGCTGATCCTGAATCAAGTCCTGTACCGTCAACGTCACCTGAAGCTGCAATTGTTGCAATAACAGTTGAACCGTTAACTACCTGTGTACCGTCAATGTTGTTCAATACAACCTTAACTGTAACAAGTACCTTATCGTCAGCTGGAACAACAAGTGTTCCGTCTGTGAAGAATACTTCTGCTGTGTTCTGACCACCAGTTACTTCTCCTAACTTGGTTGAACCATTGTAGAAGATGTACTTTGCAACTGCGTTGTCAGTACCAGTGCTTGTAAGCTTAATGCTGTCGATGTCTACATCTTCAACATTGTTTGCTGCAAGACGGAAGACTGCTACAGTCTGCTCGCTTGTGGTGTCGTCAAGAATCAATGATGCGTCTGGTGATGTAGAGTCTACTGTAAGAGTTACATCTCCTGAAGCTGCAACAGTCATAACCTGTCCTGAACCTGTTGGGCTAACTGAAACAGTTGAACCTGAGTTCAGACCTACGGCTGTAACCGCACTAATTGATACTTGGTGTGTACCACTAGATGCAGATGATGAAAGGTCTAGTATTACTGCAATTTCCACTGATGTGTTCTTTGCAACAGTAATGTGCGTGTCAAGAGGCATTGCCAATGTAACTGCACCAGTTGAACCTGTCATTTGTTCTGCGTCTGCTACACGAGTTTCGTACTTGTCACCACGAACTGAGTCGTTAGTTGAACCACCTGTAAGGTTTGCCCAAATTTCAACGTTGTCTAGGTGTGTACCAGTTGATGTTGCTGCTGTTGAAGCAACAGTAACCGCTGTAACACGTACATCTTCTCCTGAGTTGGCTGCGTCAAGGTTAGCAGTTGCAAAGACGAAGTCTGTTGCACCTGGAACGACTGAACGAGCTGCAGGTTGTGTAAGTGTTGTTGCTGACAATGCAGCAGATTGAACTGTCATTGTGTTTCCAGTAGCTGTTGTGCCAGGGATTGTAACAGTGTCACCAGTTACATCACCAGTTGCGTCACTCCATCCTGAAGGGTTGGCATTGATCACAATTGTGTCCCCATTCGCCCATGACGAATCTAGATAACCTCTAACGTACAGAGTAGTAACTCCTGTTGGGAAGCTAATGCTGCTGAATGTCATTGTACCTGTAGTACTTGCTCCTGTTGCGTCAACTGGACCTGCAAGAACAGAACCGTTTTGGTCAACAAGAGTAACGTTGTCAAGATCAGTTCCGACTGGGCTTCCTCCTACTTGACCGATTGTAGCTGTCATAACTAGAGTTTGAACCGTAATTGGTTCTCCCTTGATATCAACAGTAAATGCCCCTAGAAGTTCATCAGAAGTCTGGATAGCAACGTTAGCTGCTGGAGCTGCACTACTCTTTGATACTGAGTTAAATGTACCTGCTGAGATAGTAACTACGTTAGCATCATACACAGGGCTCGTTGCGCTGAAGTTTGAACCAACTGCTGGTGTAAGTCCGTATCCGTAAGTCTCGCCAGTTAGGTTGATATCAGTCATCTTGTAGACGTCAAACGCAATGTTTCGGTTTGTACCTCCGATGATGTCACCCTTAACAACGATCTCCTTTGAGAGACCTTCTTTAATAACAATTCCTGAACCAAAGTTCACTACGTAATAGTCACCCATTACAGTTGGAGTGTATGCAACACCATCTACATACGCCATCACATTGTTGATGTCTGAAGTTGATGCTGAACCGCTCTGGTCAAATCGTACTGAGTGAAGACGTACATCTTCCTGTGAACCTGCTGTCAACTTGATAGCAGTAAAGGTGTAGTTGGTTGTACCAATTTCCTTTGTTGCTGTTGAAGCTGGGTCTTCTACGCCACGAGCTGCAGTTACGCTACCGATTGCAAGAGTTGCGTTAGTAGTGTGTGATGCACCTGTGATTGGAAGTGAACCTGCAACAGTTGCTGAAGTGTTAACTGCTACAACTGAAAGTGTTCCCACTTCACCTGCGTAGGCGTCAAGGCTTGCTGCCATGTTACCTGCAACAGTAAATGTGCGAGTTTCACCTGCATTCAAGGTAACTGCCTCACCAACGTTTGCTTGGTCGTTTGAGTTAAGTACTCGAGCTGTTCCAAGCTGGATCCCGTTTTGGTCAAGAAGAACTACTCCGGCAAATACCGAGTTGTTCAAAAGTCCTCCACGTTGCACAGTCACGTTGTTGATTGTCTGTGCTGTTCCACTGTTGTTTGTAACAGTGAACTTAGTGAAAGGAACACGTGCTGCTCCTTCAACTGCAAGACCATTAGCTGGCTGTGCTGCTGCTGCAACAGTAATTCCTGTTCCTGTAGGAACAGTTGTACCTGTGCCAGTTCCTGTTCCAGTACCTGTGCTAGTGCTCATTGCGTTAGCTGCAGAACGTGTGATAGGACCCCAGTAACCTGCTACTGGCGTAATGCCCTTAGCTGACTGGAAAGCCTTAACTGCTGCTTGAGTTCGTGAACCAAAGTAGTCAGTTTCGTTACCAGGTGAACCTGCTCCTGTTGCTGAAACGGCAAATCCGTTTGCGTTTAGGAACTTCTGAATGTCCATAACTTCTCCACCTTGGTCACCTAGTTCGTGTGTAAGGGTGAAATTGTATGAACCTGTTGTGGTTGTTGAACCACCTGTCATTCCTGCAAGCTGTGCTTGTAGAGATGAGATTGTTGCAAGCAATGATGCAATTTGTGCTGTTAGATCTTCAACTGATTGCGCCTGTGCCGGTGTGACAAAAGCGAAAGAGAAAACCATAGCAACTCCAACTGCTGCTGCTGCAACTTTGTTTGTTGTTAATGCAATACTCATAATTATTTAATTAATGTAACGTCATGTATTAAATGTGACGTTACAGCTTATAGACCTTTTGTGACTACGAACGTCCCGGCTACCCGGGGAACCCCCCGGTCTGTAAAAGGCCCGGAGACGTTCATAGCTGCAATACTGATTTGTCGACCAAATCAATTTCGCACTTTTCATCCGCACATCTTTTTTACAAGATGCACAGGCGTTAACTTTTCCATTCTATAAGAACAACAAATTACTACTAATAAAATATGTAATGGCGTTATTCTTGAAACTTCGAGTTAACTTTACTTTTAATTGCCATCTTGCCACCACCATTGATTTCGACACGGTGATGTATGCAAGTTAGCGAACTATATTTAAGTCTGAATGTCTGACATACAGAAAGCCCTTGTGCGAACACATGGGGTACGGAACATTGCTTCAAAATTCTGAAAATCTTATCTATAAATAGTAGACGAGTTACCGCGCTAATACTTACGTTTAAGAGACATCCTGCGAATGCAGGAAACTAGTTTATTCTAGTATTTTATTGTCAAAGAACACACAGAGTCAACACACAAGTGCATAGACTCCACCCCCACATTATATATTGCTTAGCCAAGTGAGCAATAAACCATAGCTGGTAATGTGGATAGCGAACAAAACCTTATTGAGCATCTTTTGCAACATACTCGTACGTCAAAGCGACCGCATGTTTTGGGCGGCTTTTGTTCTTGGCTTTAACGTGGGGCAATACTACTATTTTATGCAGTAAAGTCAATAAAAAACACCCTTTTGGGGTGCCTTTATTCAATCACTTTTCTATACCAAATTGGACACTATTTTCACCACGTTTCGCTTATACAACCAAAGAATAGGTCGTCCAGCGCTTTGAACCCTCCTTCTTTACCACATTATCGTGTACTAATGATTGCAGTTCTCGCTGAATTGTCTTTTCACTACAATCAGAAACCTCTGCTGCAATGTCCTTTATGTGAATAGGGCTCTTCTTAGTAATCACATCCAAAATAGCCATCCGCCGACTAGTAACACGTCGCTTTGACTTCAAAGATTGTGGGCGTTTATCCTTTTGCTGTTTAATGTCCTTTAAAGATTCTATGTCCGTAATAGTGTCCTTTATACTTTTGTCCTTTAGAGTTTTTGTTGTTTGTCCTTTAGAAGTTTGCTCTCTAGATTCAGAAGATGAAGGTGCAAGGAAATCATCTTCGTTTAACTCAATACTTTCAGACGCACTTCCCTGTTCTGATTTTGAAAGGAATCGTACAAGATCAGCGTACGCATACTTAAGTACACCTAAGTTCATCTCTGAAATATAGCCAGATGCATGAGCGATATCAAGAAGTGAAAGTAATTGTCGCACGTGTGCTGAAATTGCATCTACGGAATCAGGGCCAGTGCTTTGAAAGCCTTCGCGCAAGCTCATTACCATCGGCAGTAGATACTGGGCAGATTCACGGATATTCTCACGGACACTTTCGCTTTGTGGAACAAAATTTGTTACCAAATGAGTGGCGAGCACAAGACGTTCAACTTTCTTGTAGGCTATTTCTGCAGCACGGTTTTGTCCGAAAGGACTCACGGACATATTTGCATCCAGAGAAATACCTTCATAATTGATGGGCTTATATACTGCTTTATTGTCCTTTATAGTCATAGTAATGTCCATTATATAAAGGACAAATTGTTATAGACAATGTCCTTTATATGCATGTCCGTAAAGATGTCCTTTACGTTATGTCCATAATAGGTTTATGTCCGTTAAAGTCAAGGGTTCGTACATTGTAATGAGATTGTGTCTTATAGACACATCCCCACAATCGAAACTCATCAAACACTCTGTTTGTCGGCATGAAAGTATCCTTATGTGCACGAACTACTCTGTACGCTATATGGTATTATTGATTGATAATTCAATATATTAGATAGACATCATGATGGCAGTACGAACACGAAAGAAACCTATGGCTAAAAAGTCAAAGCCAAAAAGGGAAACGAAACGCGCGCGGCGTCGAAAGGAAGAAGAGTTTGAAGAAGAAGACTCACTGGGTCTTCCAATTCAATCTGAAACACTCAGAGGAGTGTGGGCAGTTTTTGCTATTGCAGCAGCTGTATTTTTTACTCTTGCATGGTTTGATGTTGCCGGTAAAGTCGGAACCACATTGTACATTTGGCTTTCTGCCTTCTTTGGGGTCGGCTATGTTCTTGTGCCGATTTCTTTTGCGATGATAGCGGTAGTTTTGTTTCGTTCACTTGAACATGAACGTATCGGCACACTAAAAATTGTAGGGACCGGCATCTTCTTTCTTAGTGGTCTTGGGCTTGTGGAAACTTTGTTCCCGAGCCGTGGTGGCCTTATTGGACAACTTATTTCTGCACCACTTACGTACGCGGTGGATACTATTGCAACAATAGTTGTACTTCTTTCTTTAATTGTTATCTCACTACTCATTGCCTTCGATGCTCATCCGCAACATGCCTTCCCTACTATCTCTCGTTTGTGGAAACGCGAACGGGACGAAGAAGAGGAAGAGCAAGTGCTTGAAGATGAAGAAGAAGCGGTTATCGAATCTGGTACCGCTCGTGCAGAAGCTGAAGCAGAAGATGCAGACGAGGTCGAAGAGGAACACGTTGAGGAGCCTAAAAAAAGTGGCGGCATATTTAACTTCGGAGGAACTGATGAACCGAACCCAGCTATATTTAACTTCGCAGCTGGAAGCAACGGAACGTATTCTCCTCCTCCCCTTTCACTTCTACAGAAAGATAGAGGAAAGCCTTCAGTGGGCGATGTAAAAGCAAGTGCAAATACTATTAAACGAACACTCCAGAACTTTGGTATTAGTGTAGAAATGGATGAAGTGTCCATCGGTCCGACAGTAACACAATACGCAATGAAGCCAGCAGAAGGAGTGCGCCTCGCAAAAATCATGAGCTTGCAGAGCAACTTAGAACTAGCGTTAGCTGCAACACCTATTCGTATCGAGGCACCAATTCCTGGAAAAGCACTGGTAGGTATTGAAGTACCAAACACCACAAAGTCTACACTTGGTCTTGCCTCTATATTTAGTGACCACGAATTCCAAAATTCAGACAAACCACTTCTGATTGCACTTGGTCGTGATATTGCAGGAAAGCCGCACTACACGAACATTGCAAAGATGCCCCACCTTCTTATTGCTGGAGCAACAG
Source organism: Candidatus Kaiserbacteria bacterium (assembly GCA_017134395.1). NCBI lineage: Bacteria > Candidatus Kaiseribacteriota > Candidatus Kaiserbacteria bacterium. The sequence continues at coordinate 420,661 of CP070993.1, forward strand.
GTGCTGGTAAGTCTGTAACGGTGCACGATATTATTGTGTCTCTTCTCTACCGAAGAGGTCCACAGGAATTACGTTTTGTTATGGTAGACCCTAAGCGAGTAGAGCTTACGATGTACAACGAGATTCCTCACCTTCTTACCCCGGTTATTACCGATCCAAAAAAGGCCATTCTTGCGCTTAAGTGGCTCGCGAAAGAGATGGATAGACGGTACGATATTCTTGAAACTGAGAAAGTACGAGACATTGCTTCGTACCACAAAAACATCTTTGAGCCTGCGCAGAAGAAAAAGAAAGACGATGATTCTGAAATGCCAGAACCAATGCCATATATTGTTGCTATTGTTGATGAAATGGCAGACCTTATGACTTCGTACCCACGTGAACTCGAAGCATCTATTGTACGCCTTGCCCAAATGAGTCGTGCGGTAGGTATTCACCTTATCCTTTCAACACAACGTCCAAGTGTGCAGGTTATTACCGGACTCATTAAGGCAAACATCCCTTCACGAATTGCTCTGCAGGTATCTTCACAAATTGATTCGCGAACGATTCTCGACATGGGAGGTGCTGAAAAACTTCTTGGTGCTGGTGATATGCTCTATCTTTCAGGGGAAATGAGTAAACCCCACCGTATTCAAGCGCCGTATGTATCTGAAGAAGAAGTAAAGAGCATAGTGAAATACCTTAAAGACTCTCATGAAGACGAGCTTCCTGATAAAATCGACCTCACTGAGGTAATGCACGATAACAGTGTCTTCTCTGCAAGTGTGGGAAGTGACGATGACGATGACGACGACCTCTACGAAGAAGCGAAGCGCGTTATTATTGAAGCAGGAAAAGGCTCAACATCATTCTTACAAAGAAAGCTACGTGTCGGATACGCTCGTGCAGCACGCCTTATGGACATGCTAGAAGAACGAGGTGTTGTGGGCCCAGCTGAAGGATCGAAAGCTCGTGAAGTAATCGACCAAAGTGCAGAAACTATGCCTGAGACAGAAGAATTAGAAGATGAAACGGGAGAAGTTGAAGAAGTATACGGAGAGAGCGATGAGGAAGACACCGAAACTGAGTACGATGAAGAAGAATTAGAAGATGAAGAAAAAACTCGCTAACATCTATGCTTCCCCACCACTCAAAACTTACTAAGTACCTCTTTGCAGCATTTGTGGTTGTATTACTTTTTTATGCGTACTTTGAGGCGCGTAATATCCTCTACGGTCCACAGATTGTATTGCAAGACGGAGAAGCAATCACTGTGCACGATGAGCTCATAGAAATAAGTGGGACCGTAAAAAACGTAGTAGAGATTACCTTAAGTGGGCGCCCAGTATTTATAGACGACACAGGACTCTTTACTGAAAAACTTCTTCTCGCGGAAGGATTAAACCGTTTTGTTTTTGAAGCACGAGATAAATTTGACCACAAAACCCAAGAAGTACTTGAAGTTGTATATCAAATCCCTACCGCAGATACCAACGAGCACGAGCAGGAAGAAACTGATACTATAAAAGAATCATTAGAATAATTGTGTATATATGAGTGCAGCAAAGAAGAAAGTAGCGAAGAAAGTGAAAAAAGTTTCGACAGCAAGCGAAACGAAAAAGAAGGACAAGACTGTAGAAAAAGCAGCAGCTCCTGCAGAGAAGAAGAGCAATACAAAGGTAGATGCAGCTATCGCAGATATAAAGAGTAAGTTCGGTGACGAAGCCATCATGATGCTGGGAGAACACGCAAAAGTTGATGTGGACGTTATTCCAACTGGTTCTATTGGTATCGACTGGGCACTTGGCATTGGAGGGCTTCCACGCGGACGTATTATTGAGGTATACGGACCAGAGTCTTCCGGTAAGACTACCCTCTCTCTACACGCTATAGCTGAGGCTCAGAAGCTAGGTGGTGTATGTGCCTTCGTAGATGCTGAGCATGCTCTTGACCCAGTGTACGCAAAAAAGCTCGGTGTAAAAACCCAAGACCTCCTTATTGCACAACCAGACACAGGAGAACAGGCACTTGAGATTGTAGAAAGCTTGGTTCGCTCAGGAAATATCGATATTATCGTTGTTGACTCTGTTGCAGCCCTTACGCCAAAAGATGAGATCGAGGGAGATATGGGTGCACACCAAATGGGAAAACAAGCTCGCCTTATGTCGCAAGCAATGCGTAAACTGACTGCTATTTCTGCAAAAAGTAAGACGGTGATTATTTTCATCAACCAAGTTCGCATGAAAATAGGAATGGTCTTTGGTAATCCAGAAACAACAACTGGTGGTAAGGCTCTAAAATTCTATAGTTCTGTACGAATTGATATCCGACGTATTGCACAGATTAAAAAAGGTACTGAAATCATGGGAGGACGCCACCGTGTGAAGATTGTGAAGAACAAGGTTGCTGCACCATTCCGCACTGCTGAATTTGACCTCCTCTACAATGAAGGTATCTCGCGTGAAGGTGAGCTTTTAGCGCTTGGAGAGAAAATGGGGGTTATCGAAAAATCGGGAGCATCATACAAGTTTGATGACATTGCACTGGGTCGTGGGTATGATGCCGCACGTACCTATTTGCATGAAAATAAGAAAGTGGCGAGTGCTGTTCTTAAAGAAATTAAGGGCAAACTCAAAGACGCTGTCTAAATAAATGCACACGTAAGCCTTTTTAAACGCCTCAATTAATTGAGGCGTTTAAAATTTTACTTATTACTCCCAAAACCGTATAATCCCTCACAATATGCTTTCATATACAGAAGTAAAACCAGGAGTGCTTATTATTTTAGATGGTGATCCGTTTGAAGTTATGGCAACCAGCGGTGTCGTTAAGAAACAGCGACAAAAGCCTCACAACACTGCAAAAATGAAGAACTTACGCAGTGGTTCTACAGTTGAAAAAACCTATACTCAGGCAGATAAAATAATTGAAGCAGATATTTCGATTCGGGAGATACAGTTTATCTACGAGAACCGCGGAGAGATTATGTTCGCTGATCCAAACAATCCAAAAGATCGCTTTTCTCTTCCTGAGGAGCTCATTGGAGAAAAACTAAACTACATACGTGAAAAAGACATCGTAGAGGCTAAAGTATTTGAAGATGACATTATTGGTCTTCGTGTTCCTATTAAAGTTGAACTGGAAGTAATCGAGGCACCACCTAACATACGAGGAAATACCTCGGCTGGCGGAAACAAAGTGGTGACACTAGAAACTGGCCTTAACGTTACTACCCCACTCTTTATAGAAGCTGGTGACACTATTCGCGTAAATACGGAGACTGGAGAATACGTTGAACGAGTCTAGGACCTTCCTTAACTTAGGACATCCGATGTCCTAAGTTCAGAGATGTGTATAGGTAAAGAACGAATAAACCGCCAAAGTGCTGTGCACTTTGGCGGTTTATTCGTTCGTATAGGTTTTTTCTTCTTAGATTTACTTAATGATGTAGGGTAGAAGCCCCATTTCACGTGCCCGCTTTATAGCAGTTGTGACGTCACGCTGATGCTTTGCAGTAAGGTTTGTCTGTGCACGTGACTTAATGCGCCCGTGTGGGTTTAGGAATTGCTTTAGTACGTCGGCGTCTTTATAGTCGATATACTTTATTCCGTTTTGTGAAAAATAATCTGCTGTCATAAGCTCGTGCATAATACACTTTTACTGGGCGTTTTCAAGGGGTTTTGACTTTTTTAAATGATAGCTCAATACATCTAATTTTGCAGTTTTAGATGCAATTCAAGGCGTGTAAACAAAAACGTCCGAGCCGTATGGAAATACGGTGAGGACGTTTTTGTGCAACACAACGCTGAAGTGCGCTGCATAAGTTCTTGGTCGCTCGTACTAAATCGCTTCGCTCCTAAGTACGCCGACATAAGTTCAGGATTGGCGCTTTGCCTTACAAAGCTCTGTCCTTCACCTTAAAAGGGGATGTCGTCTGGGTCGATGTCTTCCTCCGGATACTCAATACCCCCACCTGCAGCTGGCGCTGTTGGTTCTGCCTTTTCGTCACCCTTGGCTGTATTTGCATTCGTAGGTGCTCCTGCAGTTCCTGGAGCGCCTCCTCGTGGACCAAACTGTACACGGTCGGCTACAACCTCTGTACGATACTTCTTTACACCGTCCTGTTCCCAACTGCGAGTTTGCATGCGCCCTTCGACAAACGCAGAGTTTCCTTTTTTTAGATATTGCGCGACAAGCTCTGCTTGGCGTCCAAATACCACGATGTTGTGATAATCAGCTTGCTCCTTCTTGTTTCCCTCTTTGTCTTTGTACACGCGATTTGTGGCAATACTGAATGTCCCTACTTGTATTCCACTTGGAAGTGCCTTTAATTCAGGATCTCGGGTTAAATTCCCGTATACCATTGCTTTGTTTATATACATACGTTATTGCTAGTTAGTTGCTCTGTATTGTATCAAAAAATGCGCCATCTGGCGCATTTGTAATTTATACTGTAGCTTCTTCTTTTTTCTCTTCTTTTTCGTCTCCAACAAGTTCTTCAATCGCTTCTTCAACTTGCTCTTCTGAAACTTCTCCACCCTCTTCTTCAGCTACCTTATGTTCGATAGTTCCAGTTGTCTTCACTTCTCGCAAAATAGTGTTTTGCTCCGTCTGAAGTTGAGCGCGTGTCTCTTCGCGTGTTGTTTTTATCAAAATGTAGCGAAGCACTTGAGCATTTATCTTCATGTCTTCCTCTTCTAGCTCAACTGCTTTTGCTGGATCCATTTCGAACTTAATCCATCCAAAGTATGCAGTTTCATACCGTGTTTTCTTACCACCGTTGTTGATGAACATTGGAAATGAAAGAGTTGTCATTTCAGGCGTTCCTTCAGTGATAAACGAACCACCACGTGCTTCAATTGCACTTCGGATCTTCGCAACTTCCCCTTCGAGGTCGTCAGCTACTACCGTAGGTAGGATGTGATATCCAAGTTCATACACTTGTACGTCTGTGGCTTCGTTGTTGTTTTCTTCTGTCATAGTGCGGTGAGAATAACACAGGCAGTAGCACTGAGCAAGGCTATTTACCAGCCAAAAAGAGGGTTTGGGTATTCTTGTATAGCTGCTCACTTACCTTCTCGAAATCTTCTCCTCGTATATCTGCTATAGCCCGTATAGTGTCAATAACAAACACTGGCTCGTTACGTTTGCCCCTGTGGGGAACCGGTGCAGCGTAGGGTGAATCGGTCTCCACAAGCATCATATCAAGCGGCACATCTCTAACTACTTCTTCGAGCTCAGATGCAAACGTAACGACTCCTGGAAACGATATATAGAAACCAAGTTCAAGATATTCTCGCGCAATCTCCTTTGTAGAGGTAAAAAAGTGACTACATCCACGGACACTGTCGCCAGACGCACCTTGATGCAAAGAAAGTATTTCAAGCACATCTTTATGTGCATCAGTGGTACCTTCTGTTGGTCGAACATGCAGCATGAGCGGTAAATCGTTCTCTGCAGCGAACACAACTTGTGCTTCAAATACCTCACGTTGTCTAATGTACACATCATCCTGAGGGGTTCTGTAATAATCGAGTCCACACTCCCCTATACCGACAACTTTATCGTTAAGAATAGATTCATATTCTTTTGCATTAAACGATTCGTTTGTGTCTGTAGGGTGCACACCAATAACCGCACCAAGAATGTTTTCATGACTTTCCTCCAGTGCAACGGCTTGTTTGCTAGTTTCGAGTGATACCCCTACTGCAAATGTCCCAACTTCGTTTTCAGCCATTCGCTTTAGAACTTCCTCCCTATCTTCATTAAATTTCTTCTCGAACAGATGCGAATGTGTGTCAATATACTTAATCATAGTATGTACTCTATCACGTACACAGTTAGTATCGAATCCTCATGTACCTCTTCATTCGGGTACTTTGAACTCAACCATTCAACTAACGCCTCATGACTCCCAATTTCCTTATACGCTGCATGCAACTCTTCTAATGTTACTTCTTTTAGTTTCCTAGCTTCTCGCGAAATAATACGAACCGGAATACGTGATTCTATAAAAACGGGTGGCTTTTGAATATCATGACTTCCATATTCTTTTATAAAACCAATGAATCCTTTTTGATTATTCGGTGGCCAAAATCTTGGGTTAGATATCGACGTACGATCACCAATCCTAAAGAAAACCTGAGGTTTCTTATCAAGAACTTCCTCATAATACTTTCGATCTTCCCCCAGCGTTTGTAGATCTAACTCAGAAAGGTACGTCGTATCTATCATTCTACTTGTTGTAATCTCCCAAAGAGATTTTCTGGCTTTTTATTCTCCAATACTGCCTCCTTAATTATTCTATTCGTCTCAGGCATAAAGGGGTTCAGTAATCTTCCAATTGCATATAACTCTAGAGTTAATTCTTGAATTAACTCCTTCCCTGCTTCAACATCAACTTTTACGAGTTTAAATGGTTCTGTTGTCGTTATTTTTTCGTCCAGTTCACCTATCTGCTTCCACACATAATCAAGCGCTTGATCCATTCTAAAGTTCTCGATTGTCTCAGTATATTCTTTAGAAAATCCAACTACCTCAGGGCGCTCAACTGCAACGTCTAAATGAGTTTCTGCTAACTTCATAATACGTGCAGTGAGGTTTCCTATACCATTAACCAAATCAGCTGTGTACCATTCATCAAGACGCTCCCACGTAACATCTGAATCATCAACAGGGTGCACATGCCGGAGCAGCATAAAACGCGTTGCGTCAGTTCCATATTTCTCTACAAGCTCAAAAGGATTGATTACATTTCCTAGTGATTTACTCATCTTTTGGCCCCCGCTGGTAATAAATCCATGATAAAAGATAGTATCGGTTGTCGGAAGCCCAGCTGAGAGTAGCATCGCCTGCCATATAATACTTTGAAATCGAATCTGGTCCTTTCCAGCAACTTGCGTTGTTTGACCATCTTCCCAAAACTTCTTGTAATTTCCTTTCTCATCATGTGGCCAACCCAGTGTCGAAATATAATTAGACAGAGCGTCAAACCATACATACATTACCTGTGACTCATCTCCGGGAGTCGGTATTCCCCAATTCATACGCGACACATCACGAGAAATACTCAAATCCTCAAGACCGTTTTTAACAAAGGCAATCGCTTCTTCACGTCGCCATTGCGGCAGTATTGATTCTGGAGCATTAAGATACTCAATAAGAGCGTCTTCATACTTATGTAATGCAAAGAAATAATTTTCTTCTTCGATTTCTTGTGGCTCCATACTTGGGTGCGCAGGACACTTACCATCAACAAGATCCGCATCCCGTAAGAACATTTCGTCACCAACGCAGTACAACCCTTTGTATGATTTTTTATATATGTCTCCCGCTGCTTCACAACGCTTCCATAGTTCAACTGCTGCAGCTTTATGCGCATCACTCGTTGTTCGTATAAAAGAATCGTTTGAGAGAGCCAAAGCGTCTTTTAATTTATTGAATTCGGCAGCAAAATGGTCGACATACTCTTGAGTATCACGCCCTGCTTCTTGTGCCTTTTGGGCTATTTTTTGCCCGTGTTCATCGGTACCAGTACTAAAAAAAACTTCTTCCTCCATAAGTCGCCAAAATCGCGCCAACGTGTCAGCTTGTACAACCTCAAGCGCAAACCCTATATGTGGGTCTGCATTTACATACGGGAGTGTTGTTGTTATGTAGCGGGGTTTACTAGCCATTTTCATGTTCAGGAATATGCCGAGCCTTTTCCAGATCGTTAAATACCTCCTGTACTCCTGCAACAATAGGTACAGCAAGCAAGATGCCGAGTATACCTGCCAGCTTCGCTCCAATCAACAACGCGAGAATAACGAGAATTGGCGGTACACCAACAACTTTTGTAACCACCAGAGGATAGATGAGATGATTTTCAAACTGCTGAATAATCAAAAAGAGTGCCACTACTACCAACGCTATAGCTGGCCCGCCGTTTACAAACGCAATAGCAACAGCAGGAATAGCCGCTAGAATTGGACCAAATACTGGGATAAGTTCCATAATTCCTGCAATTACTGCCAATACAAGAGCGTACTGAATGCCTAAAATTGAAAGACCTAAATAGGTCAAGACCCCAATGAGCACCGCAAGCAAAAACTGCCCTTGCATCCATAATCCTATTTTACGCTGTGTACGACGCCATAATCCCAACACATAGTTTTCGTGCTTGATAGGTGTCATCACCCGAAGGAACTCTTCAATTCCTTTCTCGTTAATTGCAAAATAAAATGAAAAGACAACGATGAGGAGGAAGCTTATTGCCCCACCGAATATCACACTGATAGCGGCAAGAAAGTTCCCCGAAGAAAGTCCGGAAAGGAGTGTATTGAGATCTCGTGTTGTATCGGCAAGTGAGAAATTGTTTATAAGGGAACGTGTTTCTAGTATTGCATCACCTTTTATGGCTTCTGCGGCGCCAATAGTCTCAAGGTAGGTAGGAAGTGAGGCTAGCAAAAGTGATGTTTCGTCGAGAACCGGAGGTAGTAAAAAGAATACGATACCGAAAAAAGTACCAAAAAACATGGCGTATACTACTAATACCGCTAACACACGGGGTACTTTGTACTTCATTAATCCCCGGGCCGCTGGCTCAATAGCTGACGCGATAACAATTGACGTAAGTACAATGAGCGCTAGCTCACGAAGTTGCCACAACAAAGTTGCTGCTGCCAAAACAAGCACAACCCGAATAATGGTCCCTGTAGTTATAGAGAAAGTAGCTCCATTCATGCTACAAGAATAGCACGCGTTACCAAATTTGGCGAAACGCTTTACGTGGTGACAAACGAAGTAAGCTCAGTAAGGGCGATACGCTTTTGTTCTCCAGTATCACGATCTCGCACAGTGACCGTATTGTCTCCAAGAGTATCGAAGTCTACAGTTACACAATACGGCGTACCAATTTCATCTTGACGGCGATAGCGCTTCCCTACATTCCCATTATCATCAAACATTACCTGAGGTATTGTCTCTTTCAGTTCTGAATAAATTTCACGTGCCTTTTCTACAAGTTCAGGACGATTCTTCATAAGTGGGAATACTGCAACCTTCACTGGTGCTAATTCCGGTTTCAATTTCAAAAACACACGAGTTTCGCCGTTCATTTCGTCTTCTGTGTATGCGTCTGAAAGAACTGCCATTAACAATCTCTCGACACCAAATGATGGCTCAATAACATGTGGTATAAACGGAGTACCCTCAACTGGTGTGTAGACCATCTTTTCACCACTTCCTTCCATATGACTCTTGAGATCATGGTCTGTTCGATATGCTAACCCAAGCAATTCATCAAAGCCTTTGCCTGGATAATTGTATTCGAAATCGATTGTACGCTTTGAGTAATGCGCAAGATCGCTACCTTCTACTTCAACTTCTCTTAGGTTATCACTCGAAAGTCCTAAATTACCCAAGAAGTCACGGATAGTTTCTTGCCACTTCTCAAATTCGGCTTGCCATGAATTCTCTTCAACGAAATATTCGATTTCCATCTGTTCGAATTCGCGTGTACGAAAAACAAAATCTCGTGGTGCTATCTCGTTACGAAACGCCTTACCTATTTGAGCAATACCAAACGGCAGTTTAGGACGCATAGTATCTATAACGTTCTTGAAGTTTACAAAAATACCTTGAGCAGTTTCCGGCCGAAGATAGCTTTTCATATCCCCTTGGGCACCAACTTTAGTTTCGAACATGAGGTTAAAATCTCTTTTTTCGCCAAGTGCCCCCTTACACTCTGGGCATACACTCGTGTTCTCAAGATGATCTACACGAAAACGTCTTTTGCATTTCTCGCATTCTACTAGTGGATCAGTGAACCCCGCTCCAGTATGTCCACTTACTTCCCACACTTTCTCATTCATTAAAATAGACGCATCAAGACCATGCATATCGTCTCGCTTTTCGACAAATGTATCCCACCACAATTTCTTTATATTATTCTTCAGGGTAACTCCTAATGGACCATAGTCGTATGTACCGGCTAACCCTCCATAAATATCAGACCCTTGAAAAATAAACCCTCGCCGCTTTGCCAGACTCACTATTTTTTCCATTGTTGTATTTTCTGCTTTTTCCATGAGGAAACTATACACGCTACCGTACAATCACACCATACGTGTCGGTGAAATCGACTTCGTCCAAATTCGTTGTTAATTCTGGTATTTCAATATTGATAAGAGCATCAGTGAAGTCGTCTACGCCAGTGAATTTTTGGTTCTCAACAATGGGTGGCACCTCACCGACTTGGCTTGTACTTGGTACTAATCCGATTGAGAATACAATTCTCCGTGGCGGCTGCCCCCTGAAGCCAGTGTTGGCAAACAATTTTCCGACATTCCAAGTGACAACTCCGTTATTTTCATTAAAGGTAACGTACTCTGCTGAAGGGCTCACCGTTCCAAGCCACCGTACATATGGCGGTAGCGTTGCAGTCATCTTTGCATCTTTTACAAGATTTGATGTGTTCTCTATCTCCCACAAAATTCCGTATGTCGTTTCGTTTTCTACCTTTGGCGGCAGTGGGCCTACACTTCCTAATGGGTTTTCAAAATAGAGTGCACGGCCTGTGATGCTCGTGTCTGTTTTGACTTTAACACTTTCACTGACTGTTGATTGAATTGTTTCTGGCACTGAACCTTCGGAAAGCCTCTGTCCTGCAGCGTGAAGTTCGATTTTTATAGTCGGATTCTCTGTTCCTATTAAATTCTGTATTGTTTTAGGAGATAGTCGTATTACAAAGCTTCCACTTGCACCAGCTGGTACTTGCTCAAGCACGCCACCTGTTGTTGTCTTGTCCCACAGCACGACTGAATCGATTGATCGGAAAAAGCCACGTTCAGCAGAAATGTTAAATGGATCCAAACCATCGCCGCTCAGTGTTGCTGCAATCACAACATCAGAAAGCGAAATAGCTAAATTGTTCGTCCACGTAAGTCGTATTGGAAATATCTCCCCTGCTGTCGCCACATATTCTTCGGCGGGTAGGTCGTTATAATCAAGTGTCATCCCAAGAAATGGTCGAGTCACATTAACTTCTTGTTCAAAATCTGCAAGCACAACATCAACTTTTTTTGAAGCCCTATCGCTGCGGGTTCCCGCTACAAATTTAAATACTCGCGCGTCACCTGTTTGCCCATCTAATACGCCGAGAATACGCACCGTCTTTGTCTCACCAGGCTCCATACTCCCCAACTGCCACAAGTCACCAGAACCTCTTTCAGGAGATGTTGCAGTCTCTGAAAATCCAAACGGATATGATGCACTCATAACCACATCGTCCACAACTGTTTTGGCGCGAGACGTTACCGTAGCGGTCATGTCTACCGCCTGCCCTGCTACTGCTTGCGAATTTGCATCAAGAGAGATTTCCAATGTACCAGAAGATACCAGGACCGAATGCTTTGAGTCTGCAACAAAGAGTGCACTTGAACCGCTGAGTCGGTATTCAACTGATACAGTAATATCCTGATGTTCCCCGGTACGTCCGAATAAAATACCGCGAACTGTCCCGTTTCGAGTACCTCCTGACTCAATGGTTCCGAGAGGAATTCTTTGTGTTTCCATTAGAACACTCGGGTCAGATGGCAATCGAGTTCCTGATGGGTATTCCACTATAAGATCAGCAAGTTCAAGAGTTGCACTGTTGTTATTTTGCACCGCTATTTGTAGCTCAACAACTTCCCCACCTTCAATTGTTCGTGGGCCATTTATGTCTATTTGTATCTTCTGAGCAGTTATTGTGTTCGAGCCAGATGCTAAAAAGAACACAGCAATACCCCCAGCTATAACGGTAAAAATAATCGCTGCAACCAACAAAAGGACTGACGGTGAATACATACTAAGCACTGATGTTTTTCTTTTTGTGACAAGAGGCGCCTGTGGCGGTACGTTCGCTTTTGCTGGCTCAATCCAATCGTCAGCTATCTTACGTTCAACATCACTAAGACGACGACGTGGGCGCTTTCCCGGTTGCGTTTTTCTTGAGTACATTTGATCTTTCAAACGTCCCAGTCTTCCAGGATCACTAAACTCAGGCGAAGAATCGCCTGGCTTTTCTATTCCGTCAGTATTCATTGCTAAAGTATAGCAAACTACCTACATGATGGTTCATAGCTGCCAGTTGATAGCTTCCTACAACTGACTTTCAGAAAGACCTGAATTGATGTCATCCACCATTTTATTTTCGATAATAGAAGCCTTCGTGATAGTCTCGTCACTAAAATCGTCGGTGTCGATGATTCCTTTGTACTCTGAAGTACGTGATAAGTATCCAAGCTGATACAGTACCCGAGCAACAGCAAGTATTTCGACCATCTTCCCATTTGTCTCATCAATAAGTAATGTGTCGTATGCTTTTTTAACTATGGTGAACACCTCTTTATTTTCTTCATCTGTCGGCATAACGCGCCGAACCAATGTTGCAATACGCCCAAAAATCTCAATTGCAGAAGGTGGTAGTTTCTCTTTGTGGTTATTTTCAGCACCAGTAAGACGCCAGAGTCCGCGACCACGAACAAGTGATGTGCGCGTATATGAAAGATCACCTAATGAGTACCGCAGTTTAGATGTTTCTTCTCTCACGCTTCTGGCACTGGCAAAAACCAACCCTAAATCTTCGGTTAGTAACCAAAATAACTTATCAGCGTCTTGTACATTCGCGCTACTTAAAACAAAAGCACTGGTTGTGTGAACGTCGTGTGCCATGAAATTAGCTCTTCTCTACTTCTACCAAAGTTTCTTCTTGTGTTACGCTAGCAGAAACTACCGTGTTCGTTTGAGATTCAATCTCTTCCTTATATTCAGTAACTGCTGCAATGAGCTCGGCTGGTCCGGATATTGTAACGATACCCTTATCATTTAATTCAAAACTTTGTTGTTTACGTGCTCCTTGAATTTCCCGAATCAATTCGCGGATATCTCCCTCTTTCTGTAGCTGCTTAGTTATAACCGTATCAAGCTCAACAGCTTCCTTTATTGATGTATCCACTGTTGCCACTTTCACGTTTACTTCATCTTTAATGAGCTCGAGATAATCTGGTGCGAGTTCATCTTTTATAGTCAATGCTGTAAGTGGTTGTCGAATCTTAATTTTAGCCTCTGCGCGTTTCTCTAGTGCAATAGAAACGGTTTCTCGCGCGCGACTCATTGACTCAAGTACAGCTTCTTGCGGTTCTTTTACCTGACACCAGTGTGCAAGATGCACACTTTCTGGGTCACCTGCCTGCGCAGGCAGGTCTTCTCGTTTTGTGTGTTGCCAAAGCCAGTCTGCAATAAATGGTGTAAACGGTGCACTTATTTTTGCGTATTTACGCAACACCCAACGAATTGTTGAAAGAGCCGCCTGCATATCTTGTGTATCATCGCTCTTGAGTCTATCTCTGGAACGTCGTATGTACCACGTAGATAGATCGTCTACAAAATCACCAAGTGGACGTGTTGCCCTATCAAGTTCGTACGCATCCATTGATTTGGTCACTTGAGCATGTAGCTCATGAGCGCGAGCAACAATCCACTGATCCAAAATATGTGTACTATCGCTTTTCGGGTCATGCTCAATGCTGTCTTTATATAATTCGTAGAATGAATAGACATTTGCAAGGCGCCCTATAACTTTTGAAGCAACTTGAGCAACTCCGTCTTCAGTAAACCTCATGTTTTCTGCCCTCACCCCTGTGCTAGAGAGTAGGAACAATCGCATAGCATCTGCACCGTATGCATCTATTACTTTTTTTGGGTCTGGATAATTTTGCAGTCGTTTGCTCATTTTTTTACCATCTTCTGCGAGAACAATGCCGTTAACTACCACATTACTAAATACGTTTTTCCCAAACAGCGCAGTACCTAATACATGTTGGTAATAAAACCACTTAGAAATTTGATCTTGACCTTCGGCAATGAAATCGGCAGGAATGCGTGCATTAACTACATCTTTGTTTTCGAATGGGTAATGATACGAAGCATAAGGTACTGAACCAGAGTTGAACCAAGTATCAAGCACATCTGGCACCCGCTTCATTACACCTGCGCACTCACATGGAACAGTTATTTCATCCACTACATCTTTATGTAAATCTTCGACTGTTTTCCCGCTTTCTTTTTCAAGTTCCGCTGCTGAACCGAATACTTTATCCTTATTACATTTTTCACAGCGCCATACGGGAATTGTATTAGCCCAAAAACGCTGCCTAGAGATAGACCAGTCTCGCGCACCTTCTAACCATTGCCCCCAACGTCCGTCTTTAATATGTTCTGGTGACCAATTTATGTTTTTTGCTTCCTCGAGTAGTTGGGGCTTTATTTTCTCAACAGCTACGAACCATGAGCTGGTTGCGTAGTTAATAAGTGGGGTGTCACAACGCCAACAGTGTGGATACGAGTGTTCGTATTTTTCTTTCGCAAACAGTAACTCTTTACCAGCAAGATATTTGATTACCTCTACATCGGTCGACTGATGGTCATCAATTGGCTTTACGCTGAGTCCTGCCAATTCAGTAACTTCAGGCGCAATGATACCGTCCATGCCTACATGTTTAAGCACAGGAAGATTTTCTTTTTGAGCAAGTTCGAGGTCATCGGCACCGAATGCTGGCGCAACATGTACAATTCCGGTACCGTCTTCTGTATTTACAAAATCTGTTGCATATACCTTCCATGCATTTTCTCTATTTTTAAGAGTCCCATCGCTCACGTATGAACTAAAAGGTGGCTCATATTCCAATCCAACAAGTTCGCTCCCCTTCCATTCTTTGTAATGACTAGGATTGTCCTCGCCAACAATACTTTTCGTCATGATGTATTCACCTTCATGCTCTTCTGATTTCGCGTTGATATACGCTATATCATTGCCTACAGCAAGTGCGACATTACCTGGTAATGTCCATGGCGTAGTAGTCCATGCCAACAGGTATACATCACCCGAGAGCCCTATTTTTTCTGGATTTTTTAGCTTAAATTTAGCCGTCACTGCCAAATCTTTAATATCAGCATACCCTTCAGTAACTTCCGATTGTGCAAGTGTTGTCTCACACCTTGGGCAAATATGCATTGAGCGATAGTCTTCATAGACCAACCCTTTTTCGTACAGTGTTTTAAAAGCCCACCACTCGCTTTCCATATAGCTTTTGTCCATGGTGCGATACGGATTCTCCATATCTGCCCACCGCCCAAAACGCGGGATGAATTCGTTCCAAGCTTCAGCGTATGTAAAAATCTTCTCACGACAAAGATTGTTGAATTTCACTATACCGAGTTCTTCAATCTCTTTTTTAGTAGTAGTACCAAGTTCTTTTTCAACAATGTTCTCAATCGGCAATCCATGACAGTCCCATCCCCATTGTCTTTTTACCCTAAACCCCTTCATAGTCCAATAGCGCGGCACCGCATCCTTCAAAGAGCTTCCAATGAGGTGTCCGTGATGAGGTGCTCCTGTTGCAAATGGGGGTCCGTCATAAAAAACGTAGTCGCCGTTTGGAGCTTCTTTCTCTACTGATTTATTGAAAATGTCGTTCGCATTCCAGAACTCCAACGTTTCTTCTTCGCGCAGGGCGACATCACTTTTTTTTCTATCTGAGTTATCGGACATACGAACTATCCTAGCAGAATATAGCTCTATAATACAACGTGGTACAGTGTTCGTATGCCTAAAAAAGTCCTGACTCATTTCAAGAAACACGACTCTGTCCTCTACCAGGCAATACAGCAGTTTGAAGGTGAGCTTCGCGGTGGGCCGGAAATTAAGAAAGATTTATTCAGCAGTTTGTGTCGCACCATCGTCGGACAACAACTCTCAGGCAAGGCAGCGTACGCCATTTGGAATAAATTTCGGGTGCTTTTTCCACACAAGAAGCCAACAGCAGCATATATGCTTACATTAAACGAAGTGCAGCTACGTGAAAGCGGTATTTCTTTCGCAAAAATACGTTCCATTCAAGATTTGAGTGAGCGCGTATCGAGTCGCTCACTTCGCCTTAATACACTTCGCACGTTATCTGTTGACGATGCCAAGATAGCACTTCAAGAAGTTAAAGGTATTGGACCGTGGAGTAGTGAAATGTTTCTAATGTTTGCACTTGGACATGAAGATATCTTTTCTGTAGGTGACTTAGGACTGCGTAAAGGAATACAAAAAATATACGGCCACACCACTCTTCCATCGGTAGAAGAAATGGAGGAGCTTGCACAAAACTGGAGCCCGTATCGCACCTACGCCGCCTGCGCCATTTGGAGCATTTTAGATAACCAATAAAAAACCGCCCGTGAATAGACACAGGCGGAATTTCGCTGCTAAAGAGCAAGGAGCATAGGTTTCCTCTTTACCATAAATCCGCCATCATCAGGACGGACTGCCCGAAGCGCATCAGCTATGGCATCAGGGATATCCGATTCGCTTTTCACTTCCCACTCCCACAGAACATCTTCGTCTTCAGGGTTTTTCTGAGAGCAGAGAAACACAAAGTCATCAGGATTCTCTTTCAAACGCTTCCTCAGCAATCTTCTCAACCTAATCGGATCCCTATTAATCGGAGTTTTGTTCGTGGCTGCGCCAATTTCTTCAGCTTTCTCGGTAAAAAAATCTGAAGAATTTTCTGATTTTGGCATTGAAGCCTCCTTTCATGGTTCACGGCCTAATGTGCCTCTAATGCGAAGTATACATATAACAAAGAGAAAGAGAAGCCGCCTAATCGAAATCAAGCGGCTTTAGGTTCGAATGGATGTCACTCAGTCAATCATCTTTGATTACGACACCATTGCCCATGACTGCTGCATGCTTAAGAATTTTTTGTGTCTCATTAGAGATTTCTGAAGTATCCCTAATTTGAACACTCATTCCCGAGCCTGCTGCCTCAAGTTCAATAGGTAAGCCGTGCTCATCAATTGCACTTCTGAGTGTATCGTATGAACAAAAACACTCTTTCTGTAACATGACCTTTCCTTCCTTCTTTCCAAATTAATGGAAACTATCTAATAAGCGTACTCCTGCTGTCTACAGGTTACCACCAACTTTATCCCCAGATTATATGTAGATGCCCACAGGTTATCTACAGTCTAATCAACAGGGTTCTCTATCTTTCCAGATGGCATCTTCTTAGTCAGCGCATTAGCTGTAATAATATGTACTCGCTTTTCTCCACTAGCGATTGTAAGTGCTTGATTCACAAACTCCTCAAGTTCATCCGAGTTTTCTGCCACGTATTGCGGCGCACCTGATGACTCACCAAGCCACGGAATAATGGTCACGGGATACTCCGTACCTCGTTTTTCAACTAAACGCCTAGCTTCTTGTGAGCTTGTTGCAGTAAAGTTCTTACTACTTTCTAGTGCTTCGTTTTTGAAATTTGTTTCAAGATTCTTCATATTATTTTTTATATTCTCTCCGGTCTGCACAAGGGCGATCCTTGTGCACAATTGATTACATTCTTTCTAACGCTTGTATACCAAGCAACCAAAGACCTTTTTTTAATGCCGTTCCTACAGCCTTTGTGAGAGCTAGCTTGTACCCTTGTGAATCACTGCCATCGAGCACCTGCTCAGCTGCATACCAACTATTGTACACACTTGCCAATTCAGACAGGTAATTTGCAACATAGTGTGGTTCGTATTCGTGCGCAGCACGCTTTGCGGCTTGAGGAAAACGATACAATAAACGTTCTAGCTCAGTGGTTTCAAAAGAACTTCTTGCTGCAAGAGCATTATTTTCAATATCCCGTTCTTTTGCCTTACTTAAAATAGATTGAGTTCGTGCGTATGTATATTGGAGATACGGACCAGTATCTCCTTCAAGGGAGAGTGATTTTTTGGGATCAAACATAATGTCTTTCCCTGCTGTGTTTTTCAGAATTGCATATTTTATAGCAGCCACAGCTATCCGTTCCGGAATCTTTTTCTCGTCATCACCCCATCGCTTTTTTCGCATTTCTTCTATAGCTTCCTTGCTTATATCACCTGCATCTGTTGTTAAATATTTTTGTATTACGTCATTTCTTAAATCTTGGATAAAACTCATAGCAGAAATAACATCACCCGTACGTGATGACATCTTTCCTTCAGTAAGTTTCAACATTCCATTTGATACCAGCTTAATTTTGCCAGCCACTTCAGGCATCAATAACTCAGCAGCTTTTGTAACCACTTTAAAATACGAAGTTTGTTCTGTGCCTGTAACGGTAATTGCCGTATCAAAAGGCCACCATTCTTTTTTAGCAACGATGAGCCCTATGTCTTTTGCCTCATACGTTGGTAACCCTTCTTTGTTTATAAATACTCGGGTATGCAAATCATATTTCTCTCCCTTAAACACCACGGCTCCTTCACTCTCTTCAAAAACTGAGCCAATATGTGCTTCCACTATTTCTTGCCCAATAGGTCCGGTAACACTCTCAAAAAAGTAATGATCAAAATCACTACCTAAAATGTCGTACACTTCCTCAAAATAAACAATTGACGCAACCTTTCCAGAATCGTACAGAGCATTTATTGCATCATCGTCTCTTTGGTAGATAGTCTTATTTAACCTTTTTATTTCTTCAGCTACGCCTTCTTCTTCGTACGCAGTAGCTCCTGTTGCATACGCCTTTCCCAAATCAGAAGCCAAAATGGTATCGCCTGCTTTAAAACCATTCTTCTGCAAACCCCAAATAGCCTTCGCAACATGCATACCGACATCTCCTTGAAAAGTAACTCGTCGTACTTCTGCTCCTGACCATTCACACAGACGCGATAGAGATTCACCAAGCGCGTTTGGCACTAAGTGCCCAATGTGTAGCTCTTTAAACGGATTAGGATCAGTGTACTCAACCATTATTTTCTTTCCTGCCAGCGTTTCATTTCTCCCCCACTCTTCGCCTTGATCAAGAATAGCATTGGTTGTATCAATAAAGAATTCGTCAGTAAGATAGAAATTGATAAATCCTGGACCAGCAATCTCTACTTTTTTAATATATTTGTGCGGCTTTATATTCCCTACTATTTCTTCAGCCAATTCTTGCGAATTCTTTCCCATCTGCTTTGCAAGAAGCATTGCAACATTACATGAAAAATCTCCATGCGAGAGATCGTTTGGATGTTCAAGAACTACCTCACCCTCTAAAGTAAGTGTTTTCAGCGCCGTGCTAACGAGTTCATTGATTATTCCTTCAATCGTTGTATCCATCGCCGCATTGTAGCAGTTGTCACTAAAAAACGAAGACTTTTGCAGACTAATATCCGCCCACGTTCGCGATTGGCGCTTTTAGTGTCGAATGCGGATCATATCCTTCCAGTTCAAAATCATCAAAAATAAAATCATCAATTTCTTTTCGATCAGGATTAATTTTAATTTCTGGAAATGCACGTGGTTCGCGTTCTAGCTGTTCGTTTACTTGATCGAAATGATTTGAGTAAAGATGCACATCACCAAAGAAGTGTACGAATTCCCCAGCCTCAAGACCAGTAACTTGTGCCACCATCTTCAAAAGAAGTGCGTAACTCGCAATGTTAAATGGTACTCCCAAGAATAAATCAGCACTTCTCTGATAAAGACCTAGGTTTAGTTTTCCGTTAACGACCGAAAATTGGTAAGTAGTGTGGCAAAAAGGAGGCACTTCGTTTTTATTATCTTCTGACGCCATCGCATAGATGAAATCAGGGTTCCAGGCAGATACAACATACGATTTTCGAAATGGCTTCTCTCGCAAACCCTTAATCACCCAGCCCAATTGATCAATCTCCCTTCCGTCGCTTGCTGGCCATCTGCGCCACATCCGGCCGTAGATAGTAACTAAATCTCCCCATTCTTTAACAAACTCACTGTCTTCTGCCTCTTCTTTTAACTGAGCGATGAACGCTTTTTGCCCATCATCTTTTTCGCCCTTCTGTTCCATGTGCTTGTGATACCGCTTGTATGCCCACTCATCCCAAATATGTACGTCGTTATCTACAAGATACTTTATGTTTGAATCGCCGCTCAAAAACCAAAGGAGTTCATGAACAATCCCACGAAAGAATACCTTCTTGGTAGTAAGTAATGGAAATCCTTTCGAAAGGTCGTACCGGGTAGCCCGTCCAAAAACAGAACGAATGAATGGGGGTTGTTCGCCAGCGTCTACGTACTGCTGCTTTACTTCTGGTGTGAAAAAAACCTCTTTATCTGAGCCATTCTCAAGAATATCTTTCATGAGATTTAAATACTGGTACTCAGGGTGTTGGTTATTTTCCATATTTATTTTTTAGTTTTTCGTGTCTTCTTTTCAGGAGTTAAGTTTTTCTCCCAGTTGTCACCATTAAAGCGCCCTGTCTCTGAATAACTGTGTTCGGTGCTTGACGAAAGTGGTGAAAATAGCAATTGTGCTATCTCCATTCCTGGGCGCAAAATTATAGGTACACTATTAACATTAAATAATTCTAAAGTTACATGAAGATAGTGCCCAGGATTTATAATTCCTGCTGTGTTATGTATAACAAGCCCGATGCGAGCAAGAGAACTCTTTCCTGAGAGCTGAATGAGATACTGCTCTGAACCGACGTAATCACGAAGTGTACCAAGCGCCATTTGCCCTGGGTTTAATACGAACCTACCACCATCTGGAACTTCAACCTCCCGCATTTCAGGCAAAATCTTCGTCATAGGATCAATCGGGTGTGCGGTATGCGATTCCATGACGGCAAATTTATTACCTAAAATTACATCGTAACTTGCAGGCTGCAGTCGCTCTTCATCAAAATCGCTAATGACGATATCCTTATTTTCTATTGCCCTCTTTATGTCTGTGTCGGTAAGAAACATATACTTTATTCGACGATAAATATTTTGTCAGTCCCATAATACTCAGGCCAGTGTTCATTGTAATATGAAAACATGCGCTCGAGTCTATCTTGTGGGAGCTCCTCGATATCAAACTCTTTCATTGCGCTAATTATTTGAGCTCGGGCCTGTTCAGCCTCAGCTTCATCAGTAACAACTTTCTCAAATTCACTAAGCCATCCGTATCCAGCATTTTTATCGAGAGTTATGACTAGATCTTTGTATGTATACTCCTCTCTGTCTCGCGACCACCGTGCTTGACATTCCATTCCTGCGTTTAAAAGACAGTTGTCCAACTCCTCAATCGAAAGTGGCACTTTTGTCTCATACTCCATGCGTGACACTGCATTCTCGCTTGTTCCGTCGTCAATTGATGCCTTTACCACAAGAATCACGTCATCATCTTTTTTACGAGTACGAACCGAGTGGTTCTCTCCTTTGGTAAGAATATTCTGCAAATCTTCTACTCCATCCATAATGATATCCTTCATTTTGTCGAAGATACTTTCGGTAGTTCCTTTAAAATAGTGGTTCAACTGCGAGTTTGACCCTGCGAGAACACCTCCTTGAGCGATTAGTTTTTTACGCAGCTCGTCTGCCCTCTCTTGTGTACCAAGCAAACTCTTTACCTCAATTTCATACATGCAGGTGATTATATCACTTAAGAAATTATCCGTACCCCTTGCACTACATGCTATAGTATTGTGATATGAACAATCGAGTTATTGCTATAGCTGCTATATCTAAGGAACGCCGAGCTCTTGGAAATAAGAACGAATTACTTTGGAAAATTCCTGGTGATTTACCTCGTTTTAAAGCCCTCACTACAGGTCACCCAATAATTATGGGCTACAACACATATCTTTCTTTACCAAACTTGCTTCCAAACCGTACGAACATAGTAATGACTCTCGAGCCTAATATCGAAATCAAAGGTGCTGTTGTAGTTAACTCAGCCGAAGAAGCACTGGCGGCAGCTAAGAATTCAGAAGGAAATGAAGAGATATACGTTATAGGTGGTGGAATGATTTACAAAGCTATGCTTCCCTTTACGGACGAACTTGATCTCACACTCGTTGATGATGAGCCTGAAGCAGATGTCTTTTTCCCAGAGTACTCAGAGTTTACTGAAGTTCTAAGCGAAGAAATTCATGCAGAAAGCGAACCACACTTTACACGCGTAACACTTCGTCGTCCATAATAATATTAGTAGTGCTTATCAGGAACTGGAAACTTTGCAGCTAATGCTTTTATCTCCTCGTGAACCTGTTTCTTTACGCTATCATCTTCGTGACTGCGCAGCACTTCAATCATTAATTCCGCAACACGAGCACACTCTTTCTCAGTAAAACCTCGTGTAGTAATAGCAGGAGTACCAAACCGAATACCTGATGGTCGCATCGGTGGATTTGGATCATCGGCTATCATGTTTTTGTTTAGTGTTATTCCAACCTCATCAAGTGCCACCTCTGCAGTGTGTCCGTCGATACCAAAGTTGGTAATGTCTGCAAGAATAAGATGGTTGCTGGTTCCACCGCCAAGCATTCGTACTTCTTCACGCTCAAAAACCTCTGCCATTGCAGCTGCGTTTTTTACCATTTGTGCAGCGTATTCTTTAAAACTAGGGTGAAGTACTTCATCAAACGCTACAGCCTTTGCTGCTATTTGATGCATAAGCGGACCACCTTGTAATCCTGGGAAAAGACTCTTATCGATTTTCTTTGCAATCTCTTCATCAGACTTCACCAAAATCATCCCCCCACGTGGTCCACGCAGTGTTTTATGTGTCGTTGTAGTCATTACATCAAAACCATGATCAAACGGGTTCTCGTGGACGCCACCGGCTATTAATCCGGCAATGTGTGCTGCATCCATTAGAGAAATAGCGCCCACTTCTTTTGCAATATCTGCCATTTTTTTGTAATCGAGTTCACGACTGTACGCCGAGTACCCAGCGAGTAGAATTTTAGGCTTCTCGCGAAGTGCCACGTCTCGCATTTCTTCGTAATCTATCTCACCAGTTTCGGTGTCTTTCATTTTGTATCGAACAAAGTTAAAAATCTTGGTTATGTACGTCACCGGATGGCCATGCGTTAAGTGTCCGCCGTGAGAAAGGTCCATACCAAGTACCGTGTCGCCTGGTTCAAGGAGTGCGAAATACGCGGCTATATTTGCATTGGCACCAGCGTGGGGCTGTACGTTTGCATACTCGCAGTTAAATATTTTTTTTGCACGATTCCGTGCGATATCTTCTATTGAGTCGGTAAATTCCTGCCCGCCATAGTACCGCTTTCCTGGGTACCCTTCAGAGTACTTATTTGTAAAAATGGAGCCGCTTGCTTCACGTACGGCAAGTGAAACGTAGTTCTCTGAAGGAATGAGTTCTAAGCCTTCTTCTTGTCGTTTCTCTTCGCCTCTAATTGCGGTGTAAATATCGTCATCTTGCCCTTCTAAAAAAGGTATGTGTTGTGGTGTAGCCATAGCAATAAATTAAGTAAATAATATTCTTTTTACTAGTAGCTAGACCATACGCATTGAGTTAATTACCTTGAGTATACCACTCCCACTTTATGCGACAATATTCACAAACCATGTAGCTATGCTACGCTGTTTCCATAATGAAATATCACTTTGAACGTACTTTTACAGATTGGTTACGAAAATTTTTGTCAGCTCCTTTCGTTCTGATAATGTTCCTTCCGCTTATTATTCTCGATGTCTTTCTTGAGATATATCATCAAATAAGTTTTCGGTTGCTAAAAATCCCGCGTGTACCACGCTGGGACTATATTCGTATTGATAGACACAAACTTAGCTATCTGACGCCAGCACAAAAAGTGTTTTGCGCTTATTGTGGTTACGCAAACGGACTTCTACCCTATGCAGCAAAAATTGCAGCAGAAAGTGAAAAATACTGGTGTGCAATAATGCACAAAAAGAATGAAAATGATTCTTTCATCATTCCTGACCACCATAAAGATTTTATTGAACATGGCGACAAAGAAACCTATGAAGCTGAGATAGAACGGGCAAAATCTGAAGCAAAAAAGTCTCACTAAACAAAAACGCCTCATCCGCCAGCTGGCGGATGAGGCGTTTTTGTTATCGTAGAGAAAAGATTATTCTGTTTCGATTCCCATTGATCGTGCAGTTCCTGCAATAATCTTAGCACCCGCCTTTACGTCGTTGGCACTAAGGTCTTCCATTTTCACAGCGGCGATATCTTCAAGTTGCTGTTGTGTAACTTTACCTACTTTCTTGCTGGTGTTCTTCCCAGACCCTTTCTTTTCTCCAATTGCCTTAAGCAATAGGCTTGAAGCAGGAGGTGTTTTGAGAATGAAGTCAAAACTTCGATCGTCATACACGCTAATAACAACTGGGATTATATCGTTACCAAGTTCACGAGTTGCCTCATTAAATTGATTTACGAATTCACCAATGTTAATACCAGCTTGCCCCAATGCAGGACCCAAGGGTGGCGCAGGAGTTGCCTTACCTGCCGGTACTTGTAGCTTCAATTGTTTTTCTATTTTCTTTGCCATATTAATTGTGTGAGAATACTACCTAAATTCGCCGTACTTGCAAGAAGTCGAGCTCTACTGGTGTCTCGCGACCAAACATAGGCACCATAACTTTAACCTTACCTCGCTCTTCGTCTACTTCTCCAACCTTACCTTCAAGTTCTTTGAAAGGCCCATCAGCGATAACTACAGCGTCATCAATCGCAAGCTCAATCTTATGCTTTGCCGTATCAGATTCCATTCGTTTAAAGAGCGCATCTACTTCTGCCTGCTCCATAGGTACTGGTTGTGTACCTGAGCCAACGAAACCAGTTACACGAGGAGTGTTACGAACTACGTACCACGACTCGTCGTTTACGAGCATATCTACGAGCACGTACCCTGGGTAGATCTTTTCTGCCTCCTCTACCCGCTTACCAGCCTTTACCTTTATTTTCTTTTCGGTAGGAACAACGACTGCAAAAATTTGATCTTGCATGTTCATTGACTCAATACGCTGACGCAAGTTGCGAGCAACTGCCTCTTCGTACCCTGAATACGTATGAATAACGTACCACCGACGTTCTAGTGTTGCTTGTTGTTTCGCCATAGATTAAATTATCTGGTTTAGAAGGCCGCTAAATACATAGTCGAACGCTCCAAGATAGAGTGCGACAACGATAGACAATAGTATCACCAAGATAGTGAAAATCATTGTTTGTTTTTGTGTTGGCCACGAAACATGCTTCATTTCAGCATGTGTGTCCTTAATATATTGAATAAGTCTCATAGAATATTTTTACCAAAATTAAAACGCCCTTTCGGGCGGTTATATGACTATAATACGGATATTTTGCGCTGAGTCAAGATGTATCGTCTGGTACTGCTCTTCAATATGGACATCCGATGTCCATATATCTTATTCAAATTAAGTGGGCAAGTAGTACTGCGGTTAATAAGATATCGCGCTATACAACTCTTCTTTCTGTTTTGTATCTTAAATCGAACACGTACCTTCTCCCCCAAGACACAGTGAACGACTTTTAGTTGAACCATTGGGTTGTGAGCGCTTGGTTAACAACAAAATAGTATCTCTCATCTCCTGTAGCGACATCACTCCTCGCTTATGGAATAACACAGTCCCTTCTTCATCTACAAACACCGTTTCTGGCATGCCAAATCCTTCGATGAAGCGATAAAACGAATCTTGTGGGTCAAATAAGATATGTAGCTTATCGCTTAGCGTTAGTGTCTTCAAGAAGTCTTGCGCATCCGCTGAAGATTCTCCACGATTAATAGCAATCACGGGCACCTCAGGAAACTCATCGGCAAGCAGAGCAAGATCTGGCAATTCTTCTACACAAAACGGGCACCAGCTCGCCCATGCGTTGATAACAACAACAGGAGCTTTGTACTGCTCGAGTGTTTGGCAATTTCCATTTTCATCTGCATACGTCAGTGAATATAGTGAGCCCTCATCGTATGTACACGCTACCCCTTCTTGAGGCTGCAAAAGAAAGGAAATACTTCCAATAATTACAATTGTAACGAGGAGCAAAGACACTGTTTGTTTTGTAACAAATCTTTTCATATCTAGAGCATTAATTCTGTTTCTGGATGAACAGCAAGCCAAGAGAACCAAAAACCTCCAATATACGAGAACGGTGTGTCACCAATGTTCATTCGCACCTCACCAATTTCGCTTTTAGTAATAGTTATCGTCTCACCTGCAAACGTGTCGGTAGTAACACCCACTGGGAGACTGTCGGCAACATATGCTTTAAAGTTGCCCTCATGCTCTACACCAAGTACATATTCCTTAGGATGCAGCCGTGCATCGCTAAACGTTGCACCAAATGATACATCTCGATTTGTGTAGTAATCACCATACGGATCTCGTCCGTAGATACGAATTGCTCCAGTGTCTTTTGAGAGTACTTGAGTTTCTGGGTATTGCTTCTTCCAATCGCCAAATTTCACTGTGTCTGAAGGTACAATAGTGAGCCGTTTTCCAGTATGAACTCCCGTCACCGCACGTCCAAGTACTTGTGACCACAGTGACTCGTTGTCTTCATTATTGGTTCGGTTGTACATCAGTAAATTCGACTTCCATAGTTTTCCTGAAACACCAAACTCTACTACCTCGTCGTCAACGCGACGTTCATAAGTAACGCCAGTACGACACAGTGGACAGTACGTGACTGCAACAGACAATTCTTCTACAGACCCATTCACCGGCAATACATCGTTTACAATCTCATGCCACACGAGTATTTGGAACGGGTAAAAACGGGCAACATCTCCATGCACAATGCCCATACCAAAATCATCGTCGTCTAAAAATGTTGCCTTCTCTACTGAAATGAATTTCGGCTCATCGATTGAAGGGATTCCGTCTTTCCCAGGGCCACCTGAAAGGATTTCATCCTCGGGTATCCCTTTGAAACCATCATCGGCTGTAATTTTCGGAGTTGTCTGTGTTTGTGTGTTTGTGGTTTCAGAAACTTCTGAAGGAGTGGTATCTGTTATTGCGGAGTCTGTTTTTTCAACATCTGAAACGACTTCGGATTCTTGGTTATTTGCCATATAGAAAAAAATGCTAGCGATTAACACGATGATAACGATGCCTATACTCACTATTTTAAGATTATTCATATTGTTTAAAAAAATATTTCTAAAATGTGCACTATGTTGTGTGCCACTCGTGTATCTGCAATTTTGTAACACACAGTTTGCCCTTCTCGTTCACTGATAAGCACTCCTTTGTCTTCCAGATCGTTTAATTGATGGCTCACTGCAGAATGCGATACGCTCATACCTTCAGCTATTTCTCCTACACACATTCCATCTTTGTTAACAACAAGAAGTTTTAGAATTTTGCACCGCGTCGGGTCAGCCAGAATCTTAAAGACAGAAGCAGTTTCTTGTGCCCAATTCATTTTCTTCTCAGATTTCGTATATGAATGTATGCTCATATATTCATATCATACCCTACCCTCCGAATCATGCAATGCTAATCGCATACAAAAACAAGGGCCCAGAAAAGATTTCTGGGCCCTAATGTCTTACACGTCGAGTGTGACGGCTTTTCTATCCAGATACAGCGAAAGGAATGTCTCCTCAGCAGGATCATCGTAAGAAAGTCCACACAGTTCTGAAACTCGATCTTCATCAAGAAACCATGCTGCGGCAGCAATAATCGACAACGCGTACAAACGCGCCCTCGAAGACATCTCTCCGCACACCTTCTCCAAGTCTGAAATTGCATCTGAAGAAAGCACCTTTTCACAGAGGTCTCTATTCAGATCTTCAAAGGGACAACGTAAAATGAAAGCTCGAAAAACCTTATCATTACACTCATGTCTCCGAGCATTTTTTTCCACAACCCGTCCGATCTCAACCCACGCTTTTCTTGCCTCTTCTCCTTTTTCTTCGGAGGTTAAAAACATAAGAGTATGCATCGCCAAGCCACGTTGTGATACCGAATACCCAGAATCAATAGCGAAGCTCAAGACAGTGCAAAGATGCATATTTCTCAGCTTCGAGGGATATCTATAGTCTGCAATTGAACGCATCTTCTTTCTCCGCTTTTGGGAACTTGCTACAGTTGAGTATACATATACATACTTGGAGCACAACAATAAACGCCTCACAAATGTGAGGCGTTTATTGTACATGTGAATTCCAGGGCTTAGACACCGAGTCCGAATCCAACGTATACGAGGTATAGTCCTGCGGCAACTGCTACAACACCAGCAAGAACTGCAAGGTTGCGATTCCGTCCAAATGCTTTTGCTTGGCTTATCATCATGTTTGGTACAAAGAAAATAGCGATTCCCTTTATTACCATAGCCCAACCAACTAGTGTAGGAATAACACGCCATGATGCTTCCCAGACATTGTGGTTAAGCACAATGAGTAGACCGAGGATGAATACCATCGCTCCTGTTACGAACATGAGCGCTTTGTTGTTGCTCAAGTCGTCAACGATGTTCACGATAAACTTCTTTCTTGTCAGAATGACCACACCCTCCAATAGAAGGTAGAGACCGATTAACTGAGCAAGTAGTAGTGAAATGTCCATAGTATTAATACTTACCTAATAATGTACTTTAAGTGTAGCACGGGCTGTTTTTACGCAACCTTCAGCTGTGGGGAACTTTTGGTAATAGTTTTAGTTGAATTCTACCTTTGCGTAGTTAAATAATACGCTAAACGGTACGCACCAGTGTAATATGAATGGATAGTCTTCTAGATTCACCCCATCAGGTAATTCATAGTTTATGCTCCCTTCTGTCCCTTTAATTGGCCCGAGATCAATAAATTCTTTTCCATCTTTATCTTTTGCTAAGTAGAGATGTAGATTGGGCCCGTTGATTGTTTTAAAATTCTCAAACCGTAAAAAACGTTTTCCGTCGCCTTCAAAAACAGAGACCGTGCCTTGGGCAGGATGGCCAAACGTTTCGTGTATTTCAAAAGGTCCATCCATAGCATATACCACCCCACCGTCTTCTGGTTCTTGCATAAAGGATTCAGGCAATGAGTCATTTACCTCGACGACATTAAAGAGAGGTGAAATGAAATAATAAGACGCTATAGCGAAGATTGTTACGATAATGAGACTGATGATTTTTTTCATGATTGTAATGATAACAAAAAACGTTGCAAAATATGCAACTTTTTTTGCTAGGGCGAACGATGGGACTCGGCGCCAGTACTAAGCTCGTTCCTCGCTAAGTACTCGCTGCCCCGCCGCTTTCGACAAGCCTGACTTCGCTTGGCTACGTCATCTTGTATACCGAAAGCTTTTTTCGAGTCCCATCGCTCGCTTCCAAAATGCACAAAACCCAAGGCGATGCCTTGGGTTTATATTTTGGGGCGAACGATGGGACTCGAACCCACGACAACCTGAACCACAATCAGGGGCTCTACCAACTGAGCTACGTCCGCCATATCTTGAACCTGCTATATATACCAAATTTTGACCCTTTTAGCGAGTAGTTACTTCACATAACTTGGCGGAGTATCTTGTATATCACACTTATGGTTCACAAAGCGTACCAGAGCATACAATAAAGAAGAGAGTCTATTGGCATACGTAAGCGTATGTGCCGATATGTTTGTTCCCTCTTCTACAGCGCGCACCAAGCTCCTTTCTGCCCTCCTAGAAACAGTGCGTGCAATGTCTAACCGAGCCGAGAGTTCGTTACCGCCTGGGACAAAGAATGTGGTTATCTCGGGAAGCTGTTCGTCAATAACCGCAATAAGTGCTTCTATATCTTTCACGTTCTTTGCAGGAATTTTTTTCTTAGCACCTGCAAGCTCCGCCTGAATAGTAAAAAGATGCTCCTGAACATCTAACAAAATTGCACTCGTTGTTTTTTCTCCCACCAGCCAATCAATAGCACACACAACACGACACCACCCCACAACCGTATTGAGCTCGTCAAACGTACCCAGCGCCTCAAAAACTGCTGCACTTTTGGGTATGCGCTCTCCTGCTTTTGTGTCAAAAAGCTTTGTAGTACCTTCGTCTCCCTTTCCTGTGTAGAGTGCCATAGAGTGAGTATACTATAGCTCAAAGGACAAAAGATAGCTTTCGCATTGCTAAAGTACTAAAAGTCGTTAAAATACGCAGTTAGTTGCTCAGGTGGCGGAATTGGTAGACGCGCTACCTTGAGGGGGTAGTGCCTGTATGGGCGTGCTGGTTCAACTCCAGTCCTGAGCACAAAATAAACAAAAGAGCGCCAATGGCGCTCTTTTGTTTATCCTTCTTTCTTTTCTTCTGGTTGTTCTTCCTCTTTTGTTTCTTCTTCAGCTTTTGGAGCTTCTTCTGTTACCTCTTCTTCTGTTTCTAGAGCTTCTTCTTCTGTTTTAGTTTCCTCTGTTGCGTCTTCTGTAGATTCTACCTCTTCAGCTGGGGCTTCTGCTGCTGCCTTTGCTTCTTCCTCTTCTTGTCGTGCAGCTTCCTCTTCTTGTCGCTTAGTTTCTTCGGCTTCTGCTACCTTACGTTCAGCTTCTAATTCGAGCGAGCCTTTTGTAGAAACACCTGACATAGTAGTTCGTCGGAATACACGCTTCAGTTCTCGAGCAACCTTGTCTCGAATAAAGTAAAGCTTTGCTCGGCGAACCTTTGATCGCTTCACGATTTCAATCTTGTCGATTGATGGCATGTACAGTGGAAAAATCTTTTCAACACCTACACCGTTTGTCACTTTTCGTACGGTAAATGTACCTCCAGCTTCGTTTCCGTGCTTTCGTGCAAGTACTAAGCCTTCAAATGCCTGTAAACGTGTCTTGCCTTTTTCTTCAATTTTTAACCATACGCGAACAGTGTCCCCGGCTTTAATACCGAGCTCTGCGCGTTCTTTCATGTCCACTGGACTGGTAACTACTTTGTTCTTCATAATGCGCGGAACTTTACCATAGCTAAACGGTTCAGGCAACGTCTATTCGCCTAGTGCCGTTATAAAATCAGCCGGTAGCGGTGCTGTAAAGGTTGTAGTATTGCCCTGTCCGGTTGGAATGTCGAGAGAATAAGCATGTAAAGCCAGGCGGTTAAAACCAAGCGCACACGCTCGTTTTGGCGCGTAAAGTTTGTCACACACTATTGGGTGGTGAATTGCCTTTAAATGCACTCTCAATTGATGTGTGCGCCCTGTAGTGGGTGTTAGGTTCAGATAGGTAAACATTTCTCCCTTCTCTTCAAATGACTTAAGCACTTCCCATAGAGTATGCGCTTCACGTTGTACTCCTCGACTTCCGGGTTGTGCCGACCATTTACGAAAATCTGTTTTGCTTTTGCCAATCGGGCGATTTATTTCACCTTCACTTTCTTTGAATGTGTCGTATGCAAATGCACGATAAGTCTTTTTAATTGTTCTCTCTTGAAATTGTTCCTTGAGAAACTCGAAAGCGTCCTGAGTTTTTGCAATAACCATCACGCCACTCGTTTCTCTATCGAGCCGGTGTACGATACCAGGACGTAAAATAGTTTCTCCTTTTTCATTTTCCCACGGCTCTCCTACGTTTTGTATATCTGGATATTTTGCAATAAGCCAATCGGCAAGCGTAGATTCTTTTGTGCGTCCGTCACCATGTACTACTAAACCTGCTGGCTTATTGATAACCAACATCCTTTCGTCTTCATGTATAACAGTGGGATTATTTTCCATAACGGCGGTCGCGTTGTGCGTACTGCTCTAGAATGTCCTGTAATTCCTGTTTTGTAAATGCAGGCCAATAGGTATCGGTAAAAAAGAGTTCAGCATAGGCACCTTGCCAAAGCAAAAAGTTTGAAAGGCGCTTCTCGCCACCTGTACGAATAATAATGTCAGGATCTGGCATACCAACGCTCCACATGTGGCTTTTTAATGTGTCCTCAGTAACCTCGTCTTCATTTTCTATAAGCTTTTTAACTGCCTCTATTATTTCTAACCTACCACCATATGAAGCACAGATCCATACATGAAAATCATCATTCTCTTTTGTTTCATCTTCTAACTTCTCAAGATTCTTCTGAATATCGTTAGGGAAACGCGTCATGTCACCAATAAAATGAAGTCGTGCCCCCTCGTCTTTCAGTCTGGCAAACGCGTCATTAATTGCAGTTTGAAATAATTCCATTAAATATGAAACTTCTGCCTCAGCTCTGTTCCAGTTTTCAGTCGAAAGCATGTACACGGCAAAATGTTTTATGCCTAGTTCATGCGCCGCATGTGCAATAGTATCAAAATTTCCCAGACCCTTCTTATGACCCTCAAGACTTGGAAGCCCCTGTTCTTTCGCCCATCGACGATTGCCGTCCATTATTACTCCTACGCACTGTGGTGTTTTTTGCTCCATAATCATTGAAATATACTAAAGTGTCTATATAATGCCAGAATCGCTTCTAATAAGAAGTTGATGCAAACGACAAGGGCGTTTAGCTCAGTTGGCTAGAGCAACTCGTTTACACCGAGTAGGCCGGGGGTTCGAGTCCCTCAACGCCCACAAAAAAAGCTGTTGGAAAACCAACAGCTTTTTAACGTCTCTTTGGGTCTCAAGATTGACTCAATGACTCACATCACCGCACGTAGTACATACATTGTCCCGATACACACCAGGACAATTTTTACTGACGTGCACTGACCCATAAAAAACAACGTCATTCACGATCTGAGCTATACCAGCAAGCAAAGGAGATGACTCGGAACCCACTTCCATAGGTTCTGTCGGTTCAAAAATGCTTCCGGCGATATACCCCTTGCCAGCTTCACGCCATTCTTCTGACACTTTAGAAACAACGATGTATTTCTTGCCTGTTTGACGTGCTGGCAACATCACGACAGATTCGGGTTCACCTTCAACAAAGAAATCTCCTACAGGAACTTTGGCCTGCCGCTCTAGATTTCGAAGACAATCCTCAAGAGTATCTCCTTGAACCTCGAGTCGTAGATGCTGCGGAGGATGAAAAACCTTGTGAATAATAGAAGTAATTGTTTGTAACATTAACCTATTCCCTTTCTTGTGAACTGTTTCTATTGTCTTTTATACATCGGCAAATAATGCTGGTCAATGCTTGTCGGAAACAAAACCTCAACACATTGCCTTCTTTCTTCTTTTAACCTATTGTTCTGTTCAGAACGCACCGAATATATCGGCTGCGGTATATATGGAGAAAATCATGACTATTTGGAAAAGCCAAGTAGGGATTCAACGTCTGAAAGAAGCAGGAGCATTCTTCACTGGCCACTTTGTTCTAACGGGAGGAAAACATTCCGATTTTTATATCGATTGTGCACAAGCACTTCGAAGTTCACGTCTTTGCGAATTCTTCGGTTCAACAATCGCCCACCAATTGGAAGATCGCGGCGTTGAAATCGATGTTATCGTGACTCCAGCTGAAAACGCGATACCGCTTGGATCTTATGTTGCAAACCGTTTGACGAAGCTCTACCGTTATGAAAGAGAGCCTCGAACGGTCATCGCGAGCAAAGGTGAAGACAAAAGTTTCGTTTTCAAGCGTGGCGGAGATCAAGAAGTTGATGGTAAGAAAGTCGTTGTGGTGGAAGACCTTTGGTCAACTGGCGGCAGTACCAAGAAAGTTGTCGAACTCATTCGTAAACATGGTGGCGAAGTTACTGCGGTCGCAGCAATCGTTAATCGTGGAAATGTTGGGTCGAAAGACCTCGGCAATCCTCCCGTATTTTTCTCGCTTGTTTCGGTTGCTGGGATTCCTTTCTCAGAGAATGATTGTCAGTTGTGCAAAGAAGCCGTGCCTATTGATATGGATCACGGACACGGTCCTGCATGGCTTGCAAAACATCCCGACTATCCCGTCGCTTAAAGAAAATCCTGTTCTTTTAAAACCCGTTGAGCTTACGCTCAACGGGTTTTTCTTGTGCTTTCTACTTTTTTCGTCTATGGTTTCCCGTAGGACATGCTTTCTGTAAGCATGAAAACAGGAGGACACAAGTATGTCAAAGCCCCAAGATCTGGTCACGACTGCGACCTTGGAAATGCTGCGTCAAATCGACGTCATCGGAAGTCGCATTTCTTCAATGGAATGGAACGAGTCTGCGTCAAATATCCTGCAGAAAATGATTGATATGGATGTGGTCAAAGAAAAAGACGTCTTGGAGGTTCTTCACGAGCGCCTTTTGGAAATCGGTCGAGAATCGTTCAACGAGCACAGAGATCGCGGCACAGCACCTGATCATACGTATTCGCCAGAAGCACTCGCTTATGCAATGCGAGAGGACGAATTCACTGAAAAAGAAGTCTCTCGCATTGCATTTGATCATGAGAAGAATGCTTTTGAGTTTGTTGAGAAGCAACTCAAAGGGAAAGAAGATTTTTCAAAGATTGTACTCAATCAACTTTTGGAATACAGAGATCGTTCTGCGTCGATGCACAAAGACTCGCTGAAAGTATGTGTGGATCACTGATTCAAACAAAAACCCAAAGTGGTCTCGCAAAAAAGAGCCGAAGTAATTCGGCTCTTTTTCTTATTTATACATATTCATTCTCAAAACAATCCGAACAACTTCCCGATGAAGAATATGTACACCAATACATAAAACGCTCCTTCGTATGAGTGAATGCGTTTAGACATACCAGAGATAACGAAGAACACTGTTGCAACAACCATCATGGGTATACCTAATGCGAGTGTTGCGGGATCTACCGGCAGTGTTGCAAAGAGCCCTGGTAATCCGAGCACTAAAAGAATATTAAAAATGTTTGACCCAAAAATGTTACCGAGTGCTACCTCGTGCTTGCCTTGTCTTGCTGCTTTTATAGAAACGGCAAGTTCAGGAAGCGATGTACCAACAGCAACAGCAACCAGAGAAATGGCACCGACTCCAATAGCTAAAATTGAGGAGATACTTAATACCGACTGCACCAAATATCGCCCTCCTAACACTAAGGCTAGAAGACCGACTGCGAGCCATACAAAATCTCGTACGGTAAGTTTGTCAGTAGCCTCTGTTTTTGGGTCATCCCCAAAGTTCATAATCTCAACGCCGCCGTGCCGTCTTCTAAATGAAAAAAGCTGTTTCACATCACCATTCTCTGAAATACCACCGTTTCGAATTGAGTATGCAAGAAATACAATAAATGATAGGAGCAAGAAACCTGACTCAATGGGAGTGACCGCTCCATCAATCATAGTGAGTACACTAAAAGCAGTTGCGAGTGTGAGAAGTGGGATATCAAGATCAACAAGGTTCTTGCTCACGGCTAACTTGCCTCCGACCATAGCTGAAAGTCCAACGATAAGAAGAACATTGGCAATGTTAGAACCAACGACGTTTGCTGCAACAATTTCATTTGCTCCTTGTATGATTGCGGCAAACGCAGATACAAGTTCAGGGAGGGATGTTCCCAGTCCCACAATAACAACACCCACAACAAAAGAAGAGAGCCCTATTCGAAGTCCTATTTTTTCTGCACTATCGAGAAACCAGTCCGCGCCTTTTACTACCAAAAACAGTGATGCAACAAAAACAGCGCTCCATAGTATTAATTCCATACGCATCACTATAGCATGATTATACGGCTATGCTTGAAGCTGCTTTACTTAAACACCTCAGCCAATTGAGCGATTAATTTTTCTTAATACGTAGTGTTTAGAAATAATGGAAGTACTCTCGTGGTGGCGTTCGAGTGCTTCTACATTCTTTCGAATCCTAAGTGCTCCACCCATTTCCGTAAAATTTCTTTTCCTTCGTCAGTATAGTATGAACGCATGCGAAACTGAGCATCAAAATCAATTTGATCTTCAATCGGAACATGTTTCGTAGGAATCTTCTTAAATGCTTCTACAAAATCTTCTCCGTAAGAATTTCTAAAAAATTCCTCGAATTCTGGGTTGTTTAAAAATTCGCCTTCAAACATACCGCGTACCATGCCGCGCCATGCAGTCCCTTCTTGAACACCTGCATAGGTATCAATTCGAGATGCAATATCAGCGACAAAAGCAACCCACCTTACATAAGTCCTTCGCAAAGCATTTGTTACACTTTCTGCCATTTCTTTTGAAATACCAGAACGCTTTGCATATTCCATAGAAACCTGTTGTGCAAGGCGTTCTGTCACACCTTCATTAAAAGCAGCTCCGATTCCTTCACCTTGATCGTACCCAACGCGTGCTTTTAATCCCTCCGTTTCTATGTATGAAGTAGCATGTATTAACTCATGCACGAATGTATGTATAAGTGCTGCCTTACTACTCTCACGCAAATGCGTACTTGAAAAAGAAATTTTGTTCATATCAGGGTGATAAGCTCCTATTGCAGACCCCTCTGGGGTAATAATCACCTGCTTGTCTAAAGATATCTTATTTAAAACAGATGTATCTACACCTGATTTTCTTGCAACTTCTTCAAGAATTCCCCACAGTAATGCATAGTCCAATTCTTCTTTAAATTTCTCAAGGCTTTCTTTAGCATCAGGATTCTCTTTTATTTCTTGCTTATTCTGTTTCGTATATATCCTTTCGATAACTTTTGCTCTTGTCTTTTCTGGCCATGCTGAATTATCATGCCTACCTCCTCTTTTTTTGAGCTCTTTTTTAAAGGAAAATTTTTCGAACATAGTGTGGTTAGTATAACAAACTAGAACGCTTATACTGTGCGTCGTTTGACTTAAACGCCTCAGCCAATTGAGCGATTAATTTTTCTTAATACGTAGTGTTTAGAAATAATGGAAGTACTCTTGTGGTAACCCCGGCTCGCCCATTCTCCTGGTTAGTCGAACATGACTCCGCCCGACACAACATCAAAAAAAGAAAGCAGTTTTTGTTTGTGACCACTGATCACTAAACTCATACTTCGTCCTTCGGACTTGTATTTACTAAGTGTCTTTGGTCTGGGCTCAACTGTCTTCGCTTCGCTCATACATGTTTCCGCCTGACACCGATATACGCAAGCAAAGCAGTTTGCTTGCTAAACGAAAACACTTTGCGCTAGTAGCGCAAAGTGTTTTCGTTTACATCGGTGTCCCCACTAGGAGTCGAACCCAGATCGAGAGGATAGAAGCCTCTTGTTTTATCCATTAAACTATGGGGACTTTTTTACAAACGTTTTACCAAAACATCCAAATTGCACATATGTCTTCCTTCTATGACAATTAGCACATCTGATTTCACATTTTTTTATTTCGGTTAAAACTGAATCCCAAGAATAATGTCCAGACAACATTTTTGCAACAGATTTAAATTTTTCGGATGGATTGATGTGATCAAACTCTAGAACTATCGGGTCCTTCTCTTCACAATCTATACACTGTCTACTAGATAAGAAATCTAGCACCTTTTCTCTGATACGAATCCTGTGCCTCTTTTGTGCAGCATATAAGTCCTCTCTTCTTTTATAGACCATACGAAAGATTATAGCACGCAGTTCTAACCTTTTTAACCAAGCGCTGAAAACCCCTTACCTTCCAGGATCGATAATCTGCGTTGGCTTTTGCTTTAAATTATCCAGTTCTACAACCTTCATTCGGTATGTATCTAATGATTCTTGTAAGTCTGTTCTGTTTATTGTAGACGCTTTTGTCATCTGGTTAAAGATGTCATCCCCTTGCGCAGACACGCTTCGAAATACAATCCACGCAGCACTGACATTAAGTATTGTCACGATAAGGCCAATGAGCATAATGATGTACCAATGCACTGCAGGCTCTGGCGTTTTGCGTAACACAGTAGCCAGATTTTCAATAGCTTTATATCGCTTTAGTCTCTTATATACGTTTGTAAAAGTTGAGGTAGCCATACTTATATAGTTTCAATAGTAGCAGCTTGTAATACAGTTACATTGAATACGCCGTTCCATGAAAAGTCTGTTGGATGTTGCGTGAGTGATACCCGTTCAAATGTAAGTGCCTTAGGGTACACTTCGAGTAACGAAAGTGTGTAAAAGACTTGCTGGAGTGTACCTGTACTACTGAGCGTTAGCTCAAGCGGAATTATACTTTCATCTTTATCGATGGCTTCTTCAACACTCACTGTGCGAACATCAATAACTGCTCCCGCGTGTTCACCAAGATTTTCGATGTCCTCAAGAAACGCTACGATTTCTTTTTCAGCAAGAAAATAGGTATTAAGTTCACCTATTTGCTCCTGCGTATCACGAACAATTCTCCGCACAGTTTGTGTATGTGCATTTTGTGTAGCAAGTATCTGTGCTTCCTCGGCCGATGCCGAAACCTGTGTCAGTGTTGCGCGCACTTCAAGGAAAAGCCATATATACATGAAACTAGATGCAAATACCGCGAAGACGCCAACGCTGACAAGAATGATGAGAAGTGTATTTGGTCGTTCGTTTTTCATATTATTTTTCGATTTCAAGCGTTACAGAAAACACAATGGTGTCACCGCCTGCTAAGTCTGATACAGGAAATGAAACGTTATAAAACGCTGAGTCGGCACGAAGTGTTTGAACAAACTCGTTAAGCGACGCCCTGTCTTTTGCTTCTCCTGAAACCCGCAGTTCAACTGGGGCATCTTTGGCACGAAACATGCTGTACGTGAAATTAGTGATGATTATATCTTGCGCGTGTACTTCCCAATCTCGCATAACATATTCAATGGCTCGTGTTGGACTAACGCCTTTGTTCGTAAGCAATTCGTCTATCTGCACATTAACCATTCGAGTCGTAGCAAGCGCGGTGTCTTTTTTTGCGACTTCACGTGTCTCACTTTGAAGTTCTTGGTACCGTATAACCTCATTCAAATCTGTTCGTGCTGAAAGATATGCCGGAATAAGTGAAACTGTTCCAATAGTTATAGCGGCAGTGAGCATAAAAGTAAGTGTGACGATTACACGCAGCCAGTAATTTCGGCGGAGTGTTTCTCTTTCTTTTTGTGGTAATACGTTTGCCATAGCTACATTACATCACGCAATAAGAGCCCCGCTGAAGCCGCAGCTTGCCATGAGATAGTTCTCGAGATTTTTGGTATATGTGTATTTAAATCGAACATGTTTCCCCATACATTTCCCACTTGCACAGGCACCTGCAACACTGCCGATACTTGTTCAGGAAGCCCTTTTAACCCCACCGCTCCACCGCAAAGAAAAATGCGCTCAATTCCTGCAATACGATTTCCTTCTTCATCTCGCCGTGTATCCCAATACCTATAGTGCCTTCTGATTTCATCGATGAGTGCGTTCGTTGTATCCGTAAGTGTTTTTTTGAGGGCTTCGTCTTCACAATCTTCAAGACCTTGCGTTCTTTTTATTTCATCCGCTTCTTCTTCTGAAACATTAAATTGAGCAATAATTGCTTCGGTCAGCACGTTTCCACCAATTTTCACTGTCGTACTAAAAATAGGTATCTGCCCGAGTGCAATGGTAATACCTGTGCGTGTGCGGCCAAAATCAATAACCATGGAAACGCTCTTTGAGCCTACTGGAATAATGGAGCGTGCAATCGACTGATCTTCTAATTCAAAGCTTTTTACCTGAAAGCCGCTGTCTTCAAATG
The DNA here is from genome assembly GCA_017134395.1 of Candidatus Kaiserbacteria bacterium. NCBI lineage: Bacteria > Candidatus Kaiseribacteriota > Candidatus Kaiserbacteria bacterium. Next base: position 459,883 of record CP070993.1, read on the forward strand.
CTTGTTTGTACGTTTCAATCACATCTTTGGGGAAAACAGTCACGCTTACTTCCGTTACATTTCCCTGCTGTCTAATAACGTCATAATTAAACACTGCGTTATCAGATGGAATTGGTGCGTGTTCGCTGAGAGAAAACTCAACGACCTGCAAAATATCTTTTTGCTTATGCGCTGTTGGTACTTCAATGGTATACAGATACGCGTGTTCTTCAGGTAGAGATACATTTGCAAAATTTCGTCCGTGTCGTTCTTTTAATTCTCGTAAAGCGTCGCTTAATTGTGCACGATCTTGTACTACACCCTCAACAACAACACCGTTTGGTAAACGAACAACATCAAAAACACGTGGCACAAGACCAGCAGATGAATACGTAGCGTCGAGATACTTTATTGACGTGTCAGAAATATCTATACCAGCAGCAGGCATGGCTAAAAACTCTGGTGGCGGAAAGAGCGCTGCAATCCTGTTTGTGTGCAGACCTTGCATATTGCATAAGTATACCATCCACCAAGAGCTCGTCAGATGTTATACACGAATTGCTATTGGAAAAACATGAAGCCTGCGAATAGTGCAAGAACAACAATCCCTGCTACGGTTGTGTAGAACCAAAACTTTCTCATGATGTGCTCTGCGTGTTGTCCAAATACTCGGGCAACGTAAGCGATAAGAAGATAGCGAGCACTACGACCAATGATTGTTGCGATTAGAAATGCGAATATGTTTGCTTTGGTGAACCCGGCAGCGAGTACTGCAACCTTAAACGGTATCGGAGTAAACGCTGCAGTTAATGTAAACACAAACACTCCTTCGTGAATCACAGTTGTAGCTTGAGCCATGTACTCGTGTAACCCATAAAAATCTACAACTCGTATCCCAACTGTATCAAAAAGAAGCCATCCTAATACGTACCCAGCGACCGCACCAAGAATGGAAGCGACTGAGGCAATGGTCGCATAACGAATCCACCGCTCTTTGTGCACAAAAACCATCGCTGCTAAAAGCGGGTCTGGCGGAATAACAAACACGCAGCTTTCGGTAAAAGAAAGCACCCCGAGCCACGCACGTGCATACACATTGTCTGCCTTTTTTGAAAACCAATCGCGACTGCTGCGTAGGTATTCTTCCATATTACTTTCCTGAAGTACCTGCGGGGACCTCTTTATCGGGATGTAATAGTGCAAACTCTTCTCCTTCTCCTAACGCGAGAAGCATTCCGTTACTCTCTACTCCCTTAATTGTTCTTGGTGCAAGATTTAAAATGTACGGTAATTGTTTTCCAACCAAATCTTCTGCCTCTCGTACGTGCGCGATACCAGAGACTATAGTTCGGGGTTCTTCTTCACCAACATCGACTGTGCATTCGATTAACTTGTCGGTTTCAGGAACTCGTTGAGCTTCTAATATCGTTCCGAGGCGAATATCAAGTTTTGTAAAGTCATCGATAGTAATAGTTTCTTTCATAGGTATGTATATTAAGCTTCGTTTTGTTTCTTATCAAGAAAACTTTGCAAAATAAGAGCGGCAGCGGCAGCATCAGCCATTGCATCTTCTGTATTTCGCTTTGCTTGAAACGTGGTTAAAAATTCTGGTTCAAGATAGACGTGTAATCCACTTTGCTCAAAGATGTCTTTAAACGCATGTGCCTGTCCCATGATGGGGTTTTCGCTTCCGTCCATCGCTAATGAGTGCCCAATTACTAGAGCTTCTACGCCATTAACTTCAATGAGCTCTTTTACTGTATCAAACAGCGCTTCGTCGTTCGGTAGTACAGAGTGTGGGAATGCTAAAGACCCCCCGTCATCTGAAAATGCCAACCCAACTTTCTTTGATCCATAATCTACGCCTAAGTATTTCATACGTCTACAATACCACTACTGTGTGGATGCGTCGTCTTCGTCCTCAGGTTCTTTTTTATCGTTCCTTTTAGCAATCGCGAAAATATAAATGATTTCGAGAATCGCCAGTGTGTTCAGCACAAGAAGCGCGACAAACCATACCTTCTCACCACGACGTGCTGCAAGCCATAGCGCCCATGCAGTCCATGGAAGTGTCCATAGTAACGACAATATAAGAATTAAAAATGTATCCCCTCCAAAAATATCTATCATATACCTACAATACTATCATAAAGACTAATTAAACCCTCCCACATATTCCCCAAGTTTTAGGCCATATGCAGCACTCCACACATCAACGTTTATGCACTCTCCGTTTTGCATTGTTACCTCTAGGTATTGATGCGGTGATATGTACCACACCAATGTCCACTTACTTTGTATGTCTTCATTCTTAAAGAACCCACTTTTAACTAACAAAATGCGTAATACGTAGTTTGCATTCGTACAGTGTACGAAACCACCCCTCTCCCACAGTTTGAAAATATTTCTTGTAAAGACTCGTGCTAGTAATGCGTACGTCTTTATTCGGTTGCCATGATACTTAGTAGTCATTAACTCATACGCTCTTGCGAGACATTCTTTTTGTGACGATGAATTCTGTAACTCCTCCACTGCACTCTGCATTGTTTTTGGTAATTTTTCTGGCATGGCTGTTTTTTATATAATTTTGTATGGTAACCAGCTTTAAATCTAACATAGTATCGTACAACGTACGTATGGACGTACGTACGTCCATACGTACGTTGTGTATCTATATTTTAGGAACGTAATCTGTTAGGATACCCCCACGGAGAGGTGGCAGAGAGGTCGATCGCACTGGTCTTGAAAACCAGAGTGCCGCAAGGTACCGAGGGTTCGAATCCCTCCCTCTCCGCAATACACTAAAACTCCCCTACTTTCGTAGGGGAGTTTTAGTGTATCTTGTCGACGGGATTCGAAAGGCGGAAGCCCGCGTGCGGGGCACGAGGAAGGGCTGAGCCCAGACCAAAAACACTTACGTAGAATTGAAGCGAAGTGAACAATTGTACTTAGTGACTGGTGGTCGAATCCTTCTTTGAATATTTATGAACAAAATACTTAGCAGAGGTGACCGAATCCCTCCCTCTCCGTATCGACATAAATAAACTTTTATGCTCTACTGCGCACAGCTTGTTCGTATTGACTCCATCTCAAATGAAAGAAAGGGTATCCTGCTATGGAAACACAGGAAAAAGAAATTATTTGGGTTCCAGAAATCTCAGAAGAAGCGCTTGATGAACTTTTCAGAAGAATCAAGCCGGTGATTAGAATAGGTGACAATCTTCACCGAGTCAAAATAAAGCGGGAAAACTTGCGTGATACCGCATATTTATGGGGAGCAAAACTAAAGTGGAGAAGACAGAAAGGTCTTACGGTCTTGTGTGACATCAATACTTTTCATTACTGGACACGTCCGCTTTTTAAACCGTCTGTAGCTGAAGTATTGGCTCAGATACCAGAAGAATTCCTCGAAAAAGTAGTAGCGTTCGAAATTGTTGCGCTTGAACCTTTCAATTCTGAGCTGGGAAAGAAAGCTTTTAACGCTGGTTGTGCTACTGCAATCACAAGGCTTTATGTTCTAACATAAGCGGTGTTGTTGACATAAACAAAAGCGTGCGACCTTTGGGACGCGCGCTTTTTTGTAACTTGATAATTACCTAGCGAGTTGCTCAGGAGACCGGTTAAAGTTTCTTTTCACATACTCTGTAATCTGTTCAACGTCCACAGTATCAAGCTCAAGTAGTCTACCCCACGAAGCAACAGCAATGTTGCTATCATTTGCTGACCGCGGTGAGACTACAGTTCTACCAGAATAGTTTCTTCCAATATCTTCGAGTTTCTGAATATCCTCTTGGCTTAAGTCTTTATATGAGATCCAAATACCTCCATGCTCAAGGTTATGGACTACATTTTCGTCGATTAATTCATCTTGGTACACACCAAAATTAACCGGGGCACCGTGCGCGCCTGATGTAGGAGGATTCGTATTGTATGGATCGTGTGTTGCACCTATGGTTATATGCCCCGCTCCCATCACGGCGACTTGTTTGCCTGGCCGTGCTTCCTCTGATTTTTCAGCGGCACTAATACCCCAATATATCAAGGCACCCAAGGCAACAAATACCACCAACCATACTGCTATTTTCTTAATTTTTTTTGAACGAATACTTCTTGCACGCTGATGCTCTTTTGCGGCTCGTTTGTTATCTATTTTTTCCTTTCTACTAAGTTGTGGTTCTTGGTTTATATTTTCTTCATTTTGCATATTGATTTTCACTTAATGACTAATCTGTTACACATACTTGCGGTTCGCTAATTTTTTTTGCAGTTGTTACAACAGCATATATGAGTAGCGCCACACCGAGAATTCCAAATTCCTCACCCCCTAATGGTAAGAACGAAATTATGCCAGCAGCACCAATAAATCCAAGTATCCATGTAAGAATGAAAGTCCCACAGGCAGCACATCCAATACCAAATATTCCACTAATCAAACCACCAACACCTGCCATTGAATTCGTCCCTCGTATGATTGTTTTTTGTTTACGAACAAAGTACGCGAACAATGAAACATTAACTCCAAACAAGATGGCGATAAGAATGGTGTATGTTGCTGACACTACTGTAAAGTTTGTCTTGATGGATTCAGATAAACTGAGAACAAGTGTGACTTTGTCACGTAACTCAATACTCGGACTCGGGAGTATCTGCCACAATAATGCGAAGTTAGGTAGCAGTACTGCAAAAGTAAAGATGAGTAACGCGATTCCTACCGAAAGGGCGATATAGAAAGGACTGCGAAATACTTTGTATATACCATCCATCATGCGTTATTTGCTATCTAAACCAATCTCTATGAGTTGTTTTACCGCTTCATAAGGTTGTGCACCAGAAAGTGGGTAGGTGGTACCGTCTGCCCCAATCACTACACTCCACGGCGTTCCGCGTCCACCAGTTTCTATAGCGTTTTGTATATCTTCCTCTATATGACTATCGTACGTACCGCTATCCAAACACTCATTGAAAGCAGCTTCATTTAGCCCAATCTCTCTTACAATCTGTGGGATAACTGTGTCCAAGTCGGTTTGATTATTCGATGGCGTCAATTCAAAAAAGCGGTCGGTAAACTGCCAAAATCCATCATTACCACCTAACTCTGCGGCACACTCAGATGCTACAGCTTCACGACGTGCTTTTACTGGATGTAGTTGGTCGAGTGGGAATTGACGATACACCCATGCAACCTCGCCACTGTCCCCGTACTCATCCATAACTTGATTCATTGTTTCGTGAAAACGCTTGCAGAATGGGCATTCAAAATCTGAATATTCAACAATCTTTACTGGGGCGTTCGGATCTCCTTTAATGTGGTCTTGTGCTGTCACGGGATTCACTGCATCCGTAGACCCATTTGCTTGTTGTTCTTGGGTATCGGCTGAAGCTTGACCAGCTGGATTGCTACTGCTGATAACCACTGCTGCTGCTACAAGCACTCCTGCGATAACTATTGCTACTGGTACTGCTAGTTGTTGTCCTTTCATATATTTTTTACTTTACATTATTTATTACTTTTTTTAATTTATCTTCAATTTCTTGAGCGATGCTTTGTAAGTCTTCGCTTTCTACCATAGACATAGCAACTGTTGGTAAAATAGAAGAAACGAAAACCTCGTCGTCCTTCTCGTACACAATAACATTACATGGTAAAAGCAGTCCTATTTCTTGTTCTGCTTGCAAGGCTGTGTGAGCAAATGGTGGATTACACGCACCTAAAATTATGTAATTACCAAAATCAACACCCAGCTTCTTTTTCAGAGTACCTTTTACATCAATTGTAGTTAATACACCGAAGCCTTCTGCTGATAGTTCCTCCGTTGTTTTTTCGACCGTTTTCTCGAAGTTTAGTGTTGATTTTTTCGTATATCCGTATGACATAGTAATTTATTGTAAGTTAATTTTTTTAAGCGTCATTGCGTTGACTACAACAATAACAGTTGAAAGACTCATGACCAAAGCTCCTATCTCAGGTCTTAAAAAGAATCCCCAAACAGCAAATACTCCAGCGGCGGCCGGAATAGCGATTATGTTGTACCCAAGCGCCCATACAAGATTTTGTATCATTTTTGAGTACACCTTTTTAGACAGTGTAATGAGACGAGCAATGTCACTTGGGTCATTGTCCATTAAAACAACATCGCCAGATTCAACCGCGACATCTGTTCCTGCACCAATTGCTACTCCGGCATTTGCTTGTGTAAGTGCAGGAGCATCGTTTACCCCATCACCAACCATGAGAACAATATTTCCCTGTTCTTGGAGATCCTTTATGTGCGTATATTTGTCCTCTGGTAACACATTCGCAAAGTAGGTATCAATTCCCAACTCATCCGATACAGCTTTCGCCACCTGCTCATTATCTCCTGTAAGCATTGCAACTTTTACCTCCATATCGTGCAGCGCTTTTATTGCTGTGTACGATTCTTTTTTTATTGCATCTGCGAGAACAATGTAACCGAGTAGTTCTTTTTTATTAGCGACAAATACTATCGTCCCATTAATAGCGTTCGGTGATTCATGGTCAAACTGCAAACTCTTAATTAGTCTCTCATTTCCAGCAAAATACTCTTCACCGTGTACCTTTGCTGTAATTCCCTGTCCTGCGATGTTCCGGAAATCAGAGATTTCCGATAATGCAATATTTTTCTCCTTTGCATGAGCTACTATTGCATGTCCAATGATGTGAGAAGAATGTTGCTCTAGAGAAGCAGCAATTTCAATAATCCTGTTTTTATCTGATTCCTCCTTTGAAACTATTTCTGTCACACCAAACTCTCCTCTTGTCAGCGTTCCTGTCTTATCGAACACAACATAATCTGTTTTTCGAATAACCTCTATTTTAGAGAGGTCTTTGATAAAAAATCCATTCTTAACTGCAAGTGATGTCGTGATTGTTGTAACAGTTGGAATAGCGAGACCAAGTGCGTGCGGACATGCAATCACTAACACTGTAATTGCGAGAGTGATGGCGAATACAAACGTTTCTCCCATGATAAGAGTCCAGACCAGTAGTGTAAGAAGTGCGGTTATTCCTGCAACAAACGTCAATATAGCTGAAGCTTTATCAGCAATTTTTTGTGATCGTGGCTTTGTTCTTCCGGCTTCTTCTATTAACTTTTGAATTTGTCCGACGGTCGAATGCTCTCCGACACGAACAAGCTCTATTGTCAGTGCTCCATCTAAACAAATCGAACCTGCCACTACTTCATCGCCTTCGTGTTTTTCTATTGGTTTTGATTCTCCACTAATAAGTGACTCATCTACGTTAGCCGACCCAGTGATTAGTATTCCGTCAGCAGGAATTTTTTCTCCTGGTTTTACAATAACTACATCTTTCTCTTGTAACTCAGCTATATCAACATCAATTTCTTTCCCATCTACAAGTTTGTGAGCTTGTTTCGGTAACAATTTAGCAACTTCTTGCAGGGCATTTCCCGCAGCTCCGCTCGATTTTGCTTCTAGATAATGACCAAACAAAAGCACCCAAACCAGCGTTGAAATTTCAAGATAAAATTCAACCTCAAGAACTACGATAAACGTAGAGGCGACAGAAAATAAGTACCCTGCGCCAACAGCAAGTGATACGAGAGTCATCATGCCGTACTGTCTCGCTTTTATCTCATGCCACGCGTGTTTGAAAAACACCAGCGCAAATCCAAAAATAATAGTAGCGATAATAAATTGAATCCACTTCCCTAATCCCAGCTCTCCGATACCGAGCAAACCAGCAATAAACTCATTGGTAAGAGCTAATGGAAGTAATAAGAAAGTAACAATCCAGAACCTTTTTAGGTAAGAACTCGCTGACCCATGATCCATTCCATGTCCGCCATGACTCGCATGTGAAGAACTTTTCTCTTTGTGGTTAATGTGTGAAGAGTGATCCATACGCATTAGATTCCTATTCTGTCTTCACTACTAACGCCTTAATTCGTACCTCTAGCTCTGGCGTAGCGCTCGCGTTTGTCTTTAAAAATACAGATCGTTGCGCAAGCCCTGTTCCTGAAGGACCGTGGGCTAGTGGATCATAGATAACAGTCAACTCTTTCGTCTCTCCGGCAAGTATAACAAACTCCTTATTCATTTCTTCGTGCATACCGAAGCTAATCCCTCCAAGTGCAGCGTTAGTACAACCGCAACTGGTTGTGCCTTCTGTAACTACAACGTCATCCGGGCCCCCATTTGTTAGGGCAAAAGTTGTGGTAACTACTCCACTGAATATATCTACTTCACCAAAGTCGTGCATCTGCCTATCGACAGTCAACAGTGAAGAGCTTGTAGTTTGTTTACTCTCTACTGTTTGGTTTGTACCATCCGACAAGAGCATAATGCCTCCTCCGACTAGAAGAGCTCCTATGAGTATAAGTAATGCAGTATTTGTTTTCATAATTTATATATATGTTACCTATTCGCCTTCTAAGATATCAACCGTGATTTTCACTTCTGCCTCAAGATTGTTTGGGTCATTTGTTGGAATAAAAATAGTTCTAGTTAACTTATCTGAAGGCTCCTTATGAAAGTCGGGGTCAAAGTAAACGGTCAGAATAGCCGCATCACCAGGTGCAATATTTTCATTCGATATCTCTGCTGTGGTGCAGCCACAACTAGTACTTAGTTCGCCAATATTAAGGAGACTTTTCCCAGTATTTCTCACCGTAAAGGTAGTTTGAAGAATTCCTTGAGATTGGGGAACATCGCCAAAATCGTGCACTGCGCGATCAAAGGATATGCGTGCATCAGAATCGTTTACCGAAGTAATATTTGAGTCAGTGCCGTCATACTCCCCAGTTTCAGTGAATGGATACTTATCTTCTTGCCAGTGCACCATACCACCTGCGACACTGGTGATATTTGTATAGCCAAGAGAGTTCATAATGTCATATGCTTGTTTGCTGCGAGCGCCACTACGGCAATATATGATTATTTCTTTGTCCTTTGCGTTATCCCCAAGATTAATGCCGGCAAGTGTATTCGCTGAAAGTTCTCCGACCGGAAGGAGTAGTGCGTTCTCTAAATGAACTTCTGCATATTCTTCTGGAGTTCTTACATCAAGAAGCACGATATCTTTATTCCTTCTAATTTTTTCTACGACATCTCGTGGGCTCATTTCATAGCTATCTACGTAATCTGTATGGTACTCATCATGACCAAACATCATATCCATCATTCCACCATATTCATGTTCATCGTGGTCATGATCGTGATTATGGCCAGTATGAAATCCTATGTGTGTGACATTATTTAAGAAGAAGAATCCTAGAATAATAACGAGGATAGAAATAAGTACCGTCGTAAATACATTGGAATTGTTCATAATTATTTCTTTAATTTATATACTTTCAAAATTTCAGTCACTGCTTTCTTCTGTTCACCTGTTTTAATCTGGGTAATAACACAAGAAGACAGGTGCTTCTCTAGTAACACATCCTCAACTCCCCTCAAGGCATTACGAATGGCAGACGTCTGAGTAATAACGTCAATGCAGTATGTATCTTCTTCCACCATTCTTTGGAGACCCCTGATTTGGCCTTCAATTCTCTTTAGGCGATTGTTCACTAATTTCTTATCAGCTTTCACAAATTCCATTATACCCCATAGGGGTATAATGACAAACGATCAATTGTGTCTGTATTATATAGAGCGTGTGAGGGCTTTTACTACTCTTCTTCTCCTAACCGGAAAAATCGTCTTTTCAAACCAACCCAGAGCAAGTGCAGAGCACCGAGCGTAAGCACCACAAGCTCTGCGTAAAACATCCACGCTTTGCTTATCATAACTCCAGCAACAGAGGCACTCGCAGCTGCTATTTGATGTTCCCGTTTTTTACTTTCTTCTGCTGTTTTAATTTCATTTTCAAACCCTTCAACGGCAGGAAGTGACTCAGACCGCTCTATTTCTGCAAGCGCAGCACGTTGCGTTTCTTCATACTCTCGCAATACTTCAGCAGTTTTCTTTCGAGTGTTTTCGATTGACTCAAATGTTGTTGCCACTACTCCTTTTTCTTTCTCTTGCTCAGTATCCTCAGGAGCACTTTGTTCTTCTAATTTTGTACGTGGTGCTCGGCTCACTATCTTGTCTAATAACACCTTTCCTGATTCAGTAACATCAAAGGAGGTTTTAGGAAGTATATTTTTAATCAGCGGTTCACTATCTTCGCTATCGTTAATGCCATCATTATCGTCATCTGGATCGGTAGTATTTTGTATACCATCTCCATCAGTGTCCGCTACCACAAAAATAGTGCGCTCTGCGAGCTCAGTGTTTGTAATTTCACTACTATTACCTGCAGTAAAACTCATATGTATCGTGTGGCTGCCGACACCAAAGGCGTACGGGATGCCCACCCTTTTTATATCTCCTTTTCCAATAGTTACTTCAGTGGCCTTTACCGCCTCTCCGTCAACAACAAGCGTTGCAATACCTTGTATTTGTTCGTCAGTTTGATTATGCAACACTGAATATACGGTTGTTTCTCCAAAATTCGTTATTGGGTCAGTTGAAAACCACAACCCATTTACCAACCCGGCAGTTGTTGCGGCAGAAGCAGTTGTTGCAGTGGCAAGAAACAGTACGATGAGACTAATGTAACAAAACTTATACATATTCTTTAATATACCTCATGATAACATCTGCAAGCTTACGACTATCATGACGAATGAATGAGCGTGTGTGTGCAAGAGCATCGCCCGTGCCACCTTCTGTTGTTTTTTCATTGAGGAAATCCTCTCCAATAATACGTGTGGTGTTTTTGTGAGTATCACATGATACAAACATCCCCTTTCCTTCTTGTTCTTCATATCGCCGTGCCAACTCTTCGCTCGGTTCTGCAGTATTACATACAAGCACATCGATACTTCTCCCACGTAAGTGTTTTTCAACTGTTGTTGCGTAGGTATGTGCACTAAATCCACCGGTGAGCCCTTTTTTGTTGGTAACGTTTGCTACAACTGCGATATGTGCTGATGTGTCGCGTAATGATTGTGAGATACCTTCTACAAGTAGGTTGGGAATAATGCTCCCGTGCACATCACCCGGACCAATCACTACGAGGTCTGCTTTTGTAATTGCTTCAAGTGCTTCAGCTGAAGCAGTAACTGGGTACGCGAGCGAAATCTCTCTTACGCCATGTTCGCGCACGCGCTCATCATCATCAAGATAACTCTCCCCTTCAAGAACGACACCATTATTCAATTCTACCAGTAAGCGCATGTCTCCCTCCGTAACTGGCAGTACCCGTCCATATACATTGAGAATCTTTCCTGCAACTGCAACTGCTTTTGGAAAACTACCTGTTATCTTTTCAAGTGCAGAAAGAAATAAATTACCGGCGTTGTGTCCTTTTATATCACCATGCAAAAATCGATAGCTAAATAGCTCTCGCACTTCAGGAGTTGCTCGAGCAAGCGCGGCAAGGCATTGCCGCACATCACCTGGCGGCAACACTCCTAAATCATCGCGCAGCACTCCGGTCGAACCCCCGTCATCAGCCATGCTAACAATCGCTGATATGTGTATAGGAAATTCCTTAAGACCAGACAAAAGTACGAAGCTGCCCGTTCCTCCTCCGATAGTTACTATGCGTGGCTGTCGGCTATTTTTTGTTGTTTCCATAGCTATGCATCTAATCTTATTGAATAGAAAGCAGTATGTCGATACAATGCATTGTATGAAACGTGGTTTTACGATTATTGAGCTGCTTGTAGTCATGGCAATTATTGGCATGCTTGCATCAATAATGTTTGTTACATTCTCAACACTCCAGGCAAAATCACGTGACACTCGTAGAGTAGAAGACGTTCGAGAATTACAAAAAGCGCTTGGGATGTATTATATTGAAGGCAACCAATTCCCTATTTCTGCCTCGGCAGTAAACATTACAGGTTCTGATCCTGTGTCAACGACACTTATAAATAATGGGGTGATTTCAGGAATTAGTGGCGATCCCGTAAGCCCAACGTACGATTATACTTACCAAACATCTGGTCCAGGTAACTACACTATTACCTTCTGTCTCGAAACTGATTCAATACAAAAATATGTTCAAGGATGTACCAACACAGTTTCTAATTAGCAGTAGTGTCACATACGTATCATGCCACAAAACATCGTTTGGAAAGCATACGAACACTCCCACACAGATAAAGGATCTGACTGGTTTTGGGCGCTTGGAATCGTTGCCTTTTCGAGTGCCTTAGTTGCGGCTCTTTTTCAAAACTTCCTCTTTGCCCTTTTAATTCTTGTGGGTGCATTTACGCTTGCCCTTCTTTCGGCTCGCCCTCCTCGAGAACTTGAATTTGCACTCACCCCCCAAGGAGTACGTATAGACAATGCGCTCTATCCATACCAAATGCTTATATCGTTTTGGATTAAAGACAGAGAAACTGACCACGCAGAACTCATCATTGACGCACGTAAATTTATGACGCCTCACCTTATTGCCTCTTTGGAAGATACAGATGTTGAATCAGTACAAGCGTACCTTGAACAGTTTCTTCCAGAAGAAGAGCTTGAAGAACCCTTTGTGCAACGCATCTTAGAGAGATTTGGTTTCTAATAACTGGTAATACACCAGTAATTTTGTATAGTAGTGCCTACTTATACCTATTGTGTATAAGGGTCGCACCACAAGAGTACTTCCATTATTTCTAAGAGCATAGCTCTAAGAAAAATTGGTCGCACCACCAAGGCACTTCTTGTTTTGTAAACAAAACAAAGTCGCTCCCGTAGTTCAATGGATAGAATACAGGTTTGCGGAACCTGAGATCTAGGTTCGACTCCTAGCGGGAGCACTAGAAAACCAAGACCGTAACGCGATTAAGCGTTACGGTTTTTGGGTTTCTTGATTCAGCTAGGAGTCGAAAGACGGAGGCGGTATACAAGACGAGTGAAACGAGTGCTTGTCGCCGAGTCAAGGCAGGAGCCACTTAGGAGCGGAGCGAGTTAGTGAGCTGCGCCGACTCCTACGTAAAAGTGTGAAAATTATACTTAGTGATTCGTGACCACAAAGGTAATTAAAAAACCGCCCAATTGGGCGGTTTTTATGCTACGTTTGCAACATCACGAGCAATCTTAGCTTTCTTTCGTGATGCGTTGTTTTTCTTTATAATTCCGCGTTTTGCTGCCTTATCAATTGCTTTGTATGCCTTTGGAAGAAGCTCCTCGGCGGTCTTTTTTTCTTTTTTACCAACAAGAGTAGCAATTTCTTTCATTGCCTCTTTCATAGCGCGAAGACGACGTACGTTGAAAACACGACGGGCTTCCGCTTGTATAACTGACTTCTTTCCTGATTTCGATGTTGCCATGAATGGGCAATATACTGTATTTATCTACGAAACGCAATGCTCGTGGTATGATTTGTTCAATGATTATACAGTTACGCGGCACAGTAGTGGGAAAAGACCCTGAATACATAATTCTCGACGTAAGTGGCGTTGGCTATAAAGTATTTGTTACTCCAGAAACATTAGCTCATACTCCAGAGGATAAAGAAGCAGCAGTATGGACACATCTAGCTGTTCGAGAGACATCACTTGATATTTATGGATTCCTTAAACGAGAAGACATGCTTTTCTTTGAACTCCTCATCGGAATTTCAGGTGTTGGTCCAAAGTCTGCCCTATCCATACTTAGTCTTGCTGATGTCACGACTCTCACCAGTGCGATTTCCCAAGGAGATACTTCATACCTCACAAAGGTTTCTGGCATTGGTGCCAAGAGTGCTCAAAAAATAGTACTTGAGTTAAGTGATAAGGTAGGAGCACTAAGCGAAAACCCGTCACTGAAAGAAGATGCAGACGCAATTGACGCTCTCACCGCAATGGGGTACTCGGTGTCAGAAGCGCGAACCGCGCTTAAAGCTGTTCCAAAAGATGTCGAAGGTGCTAACGCACGCTTAAAGCAGGCATTAAAAGCGCTCGCTCAGTAATATTTACTATATGCATACACTCAAAAGACTCATACCAAAACCGCTGTACCAAATGATAGCGCCTCTCTACCACCACGCTCTTGCGTGGGTTGGTGCACAATTATACGGACATCCTTCAAAGAAAATAAACGTTGTTGCTATTACTGGCACAAAAGGAAAATCGAGTGTCAGTGAATTGGTACATAGTATATTAGAGCACGCTGGCTACAAGACGGCACTTGTAAGTACTATCCATTTTAAAATGGGATCACATAGTGAGCCCAATAAACTCAAGATGACAATGCCTGGCCGCTTCTTTCTGCAAAAGTTTCTTAAAAAAGCAGTTGACGCCAACTGTGATTGGGCTGTCATTGAAATGACATCTGAAGGTGCTAGCCAGTTTCGTCATATCAACATTGAGACTGATGCGCTCATTTTCACAAATATCACTCCTGAACACATCGAATCCCACGGTTCGTTTGAAAACTATCTTGCTGCAAAACTTTCTATTGGAAAAGCCCTAGAGAAATCGAAAAAACCCTCCCGGATTATTGTGGCAAATGCCGATGATGAACATGGGGCTGATTTCTTAGCACTTCATGTGGACAGAGCGCTACCTTTTACACTTGAGTATGCAAAACCATGGTCTACAACCGAAAGCGGCACACAAATAACATTTGAAGGTACCACCATACACTCTCCTATTCCGGGTGAATTCACTGCATACAACATGCTTGCTGCTGCCACATTCGCACGCGCCATAGGAGTGGGCATCAAGCACATTAAGGCGGGACTTGAAGCAACACAGCTTATTCCAGGACGAGTAGAGCCTATTGCAATTGGTCAAGATTTTAAAGTTATTGTAGATTACGCGCACACCATCGAATCTCTTGAGAAACTCTACCAGGCATTCCCAAACAAAAAGAAAATATGCGTCCTTGGAAACACCGGTGGTGGCCGGGATACATGGAAACGTCCCAAAATGGCAGCACTTGCAGAAAAATACTGCGAACGAGTTATCCTTACTGATGAAGATCCGTATGATGAAGACCCTGAGTCTATCGTGCAAGAAATGGCAGCTGGAATGAACACGAGGCCTGAAATTATAATGGATCGTCGGCGCGCAATTCGAGCAGCAATAGAATTAGCAAAAGGTAATGCCGAGAGTGCAGTGCTTATAACCGGAAAAGGAACTGATCCATATATTATGCGCGCTAACGGTGACAAAGAGCCTTGGAGCGACGCTACTGTGGCACGTGAAGAGTTACAGGCAGCACTTGGTGATACTAAAAGTGCTGCTACTATATAAGTATGTTAAAGAAAATTTTTGTTATTGGCGGAGCTATTTTGATTTTACTTTTTGTCTGGTTCACGTTTCAATCAGTCAAGAATGCACTCACAACAAATACCAAAAGTGAAAGCAGCTTCTTTGGAGCTGACTTTTTCTTTCCTTTTCCAAGTGACATTATGCAAAGTATCTCCTTCCAAGATACTAATCGAGTAGCACAAGTAAGTCTTGAAGAACTTGGTGAATTCTCTCCGGCACAAGGACTTGTAGAAATAGAAGAAAATACTGCGCATATAAGTGTTTCGGACGTGAATGATGAATACATCATTATTCGTGCGCTTGAAACAAACGTGCAGCCAGTAAACATCAGTAATTGGTCGCTTCAAAGCATGGTAAGCGACGAATGGATAGGGCTACCACAGGGAGCCCCTCTGTACATTCTTGGAGAAGTAAATGAGGTACAGGATATCTATCTAGCACCAGGCGAACGAGCAATTATATCAACAAGTCAATCGCCTGTCGGTGTTTCGTTTCGCGTTAATCGCTGCTCTGGATTTCTAAATGACACTCAAGATTTTGACCCCCCTATTCGTACCGCGTGTATTAACCCACAAGAAATTCTGTTACCTACTGCACAGAACATAAAAGACTACGGTGCTTCATGTGTCTCATTTGTTGAACGAATAGGAAGCTGTACGTATGTCACCAGTGATCTCAAAGAAATTTTGGATGTCTCACAGGCATGTAAAGACTTTATCAAACCGCTTCTTACCTATAACTACTGCATCAACACGCACGCTGGTGATGCTGATTTTTACGAAAAAAACGAATGGCGAATATTTTTAAATGAGGACAAAGCACTGTGGCGAGAGAATTACGAAATAGTGCGTTTGCTCGATGAAAAACATCGAACTGTTGATGTTATTACGTATTAGTACTAAGTGAAAACAAAACAATACCTGCAGTCACACTTACGTTCAGTGACTCCTTCTTTCCATGCATTGGTATCTCAACTATGTAATCGCTCTTATCGCGCAACTGCTTCGACACCCCTCGTACTTCGTTACCAAGTATCAGTGCCATCTTGGGCAATGTCTTGAAGTCGTTTAAAACAATAGATCGCTCATCTTGCTCTATCGATATAATACTAAAGCCTTCTTTCTTCAAATCTTTTAATACGTTGTTAATGTCTCCCGATTCCCATCGTACATACTCTTGTCCACCAAGAGCGGTCTTGGCGATATCTTTTTGGGGACGACCAAAACGATCAATTGGCTTAGGTGTGTATCCGGTAAGATACATTTTAGTGACGCCTGCTGCATCAGCTGTTCGAAAGATAGAACCCACATTGTGAGTACTCCGTATGTTGTGCAATATTACAATAACCTCATTCATGCTGCATACTATACAATAAGACTGTAAAAATAGTGTATGTATGCTATATTTTGCACCATTCCCGCCCGTAGCTCAGTTGGTAGAGCAGCGGCCTTTTAAGCCGAATGTCGTAGGTTCGAGTCCTACCGGGCGGACAAACGTAAAAATATAAGCACTTCCCGTGAATAGGAAGTGCTTATATTTTTAGCAAGCAAACTGCTTTGCTTGCGGCGTTTGTCCGAGACGGAACCATGTTTTGCGATTTTCCCTGAGCGAAACGGGTGAGTCCGGGCAGGAGGTTCTTAATGAACGTAGTGAATTTAGAAACCTGACGCGACATATAAAGCACTTAGTAAAATTGGAGAGTACGAATAATTTTACTTAGTGACTTGTGACGACATAATGAATTGAATGAAATTTACATAGTGATGGGTGGCGACAAATATAAAACCCACCTAATAAATGTGTGGTGACAAACAATCTAATTTGTTACTCTAAAAACAGAGACCTCTTGGCCAATCGTACTATGGGAGGAAGGTTGGCTAAGAAGCGGCTCGGAAAGGATCGCTTGGCCAGTGATCCTTTTCTTTGCCTCTTTAGTCTTCGGGCTTAAACTCTACCGTCACATCTTTGGTAGCTTGCGTACCGAACTCTGACTCACATTCGAGTGTGTAAATGGCAGCACGTATTTGTCTGTCTGGAACACTTTCTTTATCAAAACTAAACGGTTCGGTTATCACCACGCCTTGTGGGTTTGTGTATCCAAACCCTCGCGGACCAGTAACCTTACAACTCTTCATAAACAAACTAGACCACGCAACTCGCACCCTATCGCCACGCTCAGCTTCCTCAGGTTCTACCACAATATCGTATTGTGGTTCTCCCACAGTTACCGCACACGTATTCCTTCCTATCTCTATACCGTCTTCATCGAGACACTGTACTGCGTATTCTTCATTATGGTCCGGGGTAACCGTCACTTCGCCAGAAACCTTTCCTTCTGTATCGATACCAATACCTTGGCTGCTTGTGGCTGCTGTCGTACATGCCCATTTAAGAGTACTCGGGCGATCCTTGCGAATTGTATTCGGTACACATGAGAGCTGTGGTGGCGAAGAACCTGTTGGACCAAGTGCGTCACTGCCTTCAACAACAACCGTCACTTCGCACATCTTTATGTTGTCATCTCCACTTCCTGTTGCGGTCAATTCATACGTTGTGGTTTCAGCAGGTCGTATTGTCGTCTCGCTACTCTTAGGCAAATCAGCTCCTATGCCACTAATACTGACTGTTTCTGAACTTGCAGTACGCCATCGAATAACGACCGTTTCGCCAGACAGAATCTCCTTCTTACTTGCATCTAACAAACACTGTGGCACGGCAGTCCCCTCTTTTTTACATACTGTCCGCCCATCCACAACAGCTTTAACGTATCCGGCTGAACATCCTTGCGCACTACTACCAGATCTATTGCTACTACTCCTGTTCGAACTGTTCCAACGAGTAAACGCGCCTCCAATACCTTGCCCTATCGCAATTCCGACTGATGTCCACGCCTGTGAAGTTCGTGAGGTCACACCTCGTATCTCACACTCCATACGCTGAGTAAATGTTCCACTACAGCGAGATCCACTAGTGCCCGGGGCTCCTGAAATTCCTGAGACGCCGGTGCGTAATTTTGGATCTTTAGGAACACAGGTATATCCTTTTGTAGTGTCACTGAAATCGTTTGGATAACATACCACTGGACCTTTGTGCGCACATACAAGAGCTTCGGCCGCAGTAGCGTTTGAATGTGCGGTGCTAAGATTGCGTAATTTGACTATTGCATCAAGCTCTGGTTCACACACCTCTGGTACAGCAAACACTGTTTTTCCATCTTGCGTCTCTGAATCTGGGTCCAGCACAGTATTCTCGATAGGACAACTACCGCTTTCACAAGTCCTTAAAAACAATTTTGGTAAATCTGCAATACAGAGTGCTTGCTTCATCGGGCTCTCAACAAATCGAACGGTATTTTCTGTAGTCCCTTGTTTTACTTCCGCAATATCAGCATTCCCGGGAATAGTTTCCCCTGTCTCACGTTCAATACATTGCTGTAGTTTCAAAACAGCCCTAACTGGGGCATTGGGAACATTTGATGCGTAACAATCAGTAACACGAAAACCATCTATTGATGGTGTAACAAATGAGGTAGAACATCTGTTCTTACAATTCCCCGTCCCATCAGCATCACAAGTTTGTAGCGCCTGTGTTAACAAATCAGTTGCAACAGAAACTCGTGATGTTGTGGGCGTATTCTCATTTTCTACCTCAACCTCTCGTGTGTTTGTACCTGTTCCGAACGGAATATTTTGACCACCACGACGAGCATCTGGATTCGTCCATTGTGTTGTTTCTGTTTGCGTTTGGGCTTGCTGTGGCGCACCCACGGTTCCGGTGTCAGGATTTATCCATTCCGATGCATCATTTGCCGCAGCGGTATTTCCCCCACTAACGGGAGTCTGTAAAAAGGTGCCTGAAACACCTAAACCAACTATTAAAAGTGCGGCAAACGCGAGTCGTGTAATATCTTTTTTTGTTTCAGTACCCATAAATAGCTTGTTACATGGTATCCGCAAAGACACTAGATTGAAAATAGGTTATGCACACGAGTAAAGTCATTTCCATCAGTCATCCGCAACAATGAACGTGGAGTGCTTCCAATAAGTAATGGAGATATAGTATGCACGACTCCGTAATATGAACCGTACAAAACACTCTGTTCAGCAAAACGGACAGTCTTTCCAGGTGTAGAAGAAACTCTTTCTGGAGCAATCGTTTCTCGTCCTCCTACAACAAACTGTCCGTAATCACTATTATCAGCCTGCACGCTCGGTGCTTGTTGCACACTCGTTGTGCCATCGTTTGGTATATGTGTTGCATAAAATCCATCAAATGAGTTGTCGCTGGCGATAGTTTTTTGAATTTCGCTCTCCGCTCCAGATTGTGTTGTGTTATCAGCAGTATTTGAATCACTTCCGTTGGTCAATTTTGTTATATTGTGCACGAGATTTGAAACAACTGAATTATTTCCTCCTGCTGTAGTGTTTGCTTGCGTTTCCTCTTGTTGAGGCTCACATGTTTTGAAAAAATTGGTGCCCAAAAAACCAGAACCTTCACAGACAACTTCATTGTTTTCTGACGGTTGATTTGCAGGTGTATCGAAAGTTAAAACACTTTGAGAATCATCTTCGGTTTGTTTTTTAGGGTTAGTAAGAAAATCTAAAAGTGACCCACCGCCAGTAGGCTTAGTATCGTCTGCCTGTTCGGAGTCAATGTATACCAACCCATCAGAGAATACTTGACTGGTCGCATCAGGAGTATTGAACGTGGATCCACCGCCAATTGGCTGGAAAAGATTTGGAAATGATATACTCGGTATATTTGAGATAGGTTGATACAGCTCTTCAAAATAGTTTTTTGGTGTGTATTCACTTGTTCGCGGTGTCAGTATTATTTCTTTGAATTCGTCCGAATACTCTGCTGGTGGTGTGTATTCTTCTACCGGTCCATACTCTTTTTCTTCTGTGTAATCTCCACTAATACTGCCAGTTACGCACTCTCCATCACCAAAGCTATACAGTATCTCCCGGGCTTCTGGGTCGCGCACGTTTCCTGAAATGTTGGTTCTCTTATATCCTGTAGACCATATAGATGTCCGTCCTGTGCGAACATCTACATGTATAGATTTACTCTTGTAATAACCAATTCCCCCTTCGCAATTATTTACTTTTCGTAAACCACATATTGCAAAAGTGATGAATTCTTTTTCTTTTCCTTCAGTGACCTTCAGGTCAATTGCATTATTGTGACGATGCTGACTATTACTTACTCCGGTGTTGTAAGTACATTCAGGATTGTTTTGATTTATATCCCCTTCATTGTAGCGACAACCACTCGTAAAAGTACACTGATTTCTTCCGCCAATTGCCTCACATGCGTTTAGAACAACATCTGACACTTTAGTGTTAGCTCCACGTATATTCTCCCCGTATTCTTTCCAGTTAGCGTCAATAATTTCACACCCTTGCTGTCCAAACCGCAAATCAGGGACTGCAACAATTGCTTGTGCACTCTGTACAAAACTAAAAAACACTACAACAACCAAAATTAAGAATGTAGAGAAAGCACGAAAGGACCAAATCATAGCTTGATAGTACCGTGTGTGAGGTTAAAAATCTATTTTCCTGTGTGACTAAAGCAGTTTTACAAACCGAGGGTATCTGCAATGAGCATAAGTATGCGCCTCCACCATGCGAGCCGTTCTTCTTCTGTTCCTAAGCTATCGTAATAGCCTTCAGCGAGCAAATCGGCATCTGTTCCAGACTGAGAGACATTTGAGCTTCGGTAGTCTCCAATATCACCAGTACCTGCATTTTGCTCGTTAAGTAGTGCTTCGCGTCGACGTGCTTCTTCTGCTGCTCGTTCCAGCTCAGCTAATGAAAGGCCAGATGTGTACGCTGGGTCATCTAAATTATCAAGAAGCTCTTGTCCAAATTCTGTATTTCCCCCGCTGGAGTTACTTGAACCACCATCTAAAGATTGGTATGAGGTGGTTACAGAATCACCTGTTTGTGTATTTCTTGTGTTGTTCGTTGCTGGCGAGGCGCCACCTGTTGTATTTGTTGTTGGATTTTCTCTGTCAAGGATTGTAAAGATTGAATCTGTGTTGCTAGAGTCATCCGAATTATCGTCACCAAAATCTAAATTAAATCCGTTGTCATTATTGTTAGCTCCGTAGTCATCAGTGACGTCTAAAAATGTGCTTACATCGTCAATGTAATCGTATTGTGTGCCACCTGAACCCGAGTATGAGTCAGTTCCTATCCCCCCACTGATGAGATTGTTAATAAACCCCACCGCTGTTTGTACGACAATTCCCTGTGCTACGCCTTCGATGAAACCTCCTCCTAAGCTTCCGCCGAAGATACCGGTAGGAGCTGGTGTATATGTAGACACTTGGCAACAACCAGCAGTACACACTCCGTTGACAGCACCTCCCGTTATCCCTGTTGCCCAGCAAATAAATAGACCATCTCTACCCTTAGGTGGCGGTCCTGCAGGTTGGCAGACTTCATGATTTATATATACACCAAAAGATGATTGTGGACATGCCGATTGTGCATTAGTAAATGAAACTCCTACAAAGAAGTAACCAAAAACGAGCAACGCAATAAATGACAATGTTAAGTTCATTTTGTGTGTACGTAGTAAAGATTCCATATACCTGTATATTACCTTGGATCTATCTCTAATTCCTCCTCTTGCAAAAGTCCGCTTTCAGATTCGCATGTGAGTCTAAAAATAGTATCCCGTAGAATTGCTGGTGTTTTTACTTGCCCCTCTATTCCCCGGCGCGTGAACCCTAGGTGTGTATCTGATGTTAACAAGCATGAGTTAACATCTGTCGTTGTCCAACTGAGCACGATTGAGTCGCCACGATCAATAGACAATGAATCAGCAGAGAACGTCAGTACTGGTTCTGCAACATTCACTACACAACTTGCGGTTGTATCAGCTACGTCAACCAAATCATTTACACATTCTATCGTGTAGGTTGTATCCTCAGTAGGTTGAACCCGTACTGTACCGATTGTCTCACCAACACTATCAAAATTCTCACTTACCGTAGTGTACGCTCCATCACGACATGCCCACATGATGATTGTTTCTTCCGAGACCCCAATGATAGGCGGTATACAAATGAGGGTTACTCCACGCGTAGCGAGTGGCCCTGTGCCAACTTGATTTGTTTGTGTTGTCTGACCTGATTGGATTCCGACATTTGCAGATGGCGTATTGATATTAGTCTGAGTTGACGCTGAATTAAATGGGTCGTCACTTATATTAGAAAAGTATGCATCAGCATCATTTACATAATCACCAGTTACGTTTGTATTCGAATTTGTGTTACTTCCTGTTTGGATGCCAAGAAATGATGCGATGGAATCAAACGCGCCTGCTGTTTGCTGTTGCCCTCCAGAAGAAACAGTTTCTAAATTCTTGTATTCAGAGAAAGAGAAAGCGACCACAAAAACAAAGAGTAATGCAAGCGCTTTTATTTGAGTATGAGGAATATTCATAGGTGCAAAATCGGCCTTAGTATTTTCAATGATACGGGACGTACACCATTGTCGCAATTCGCCTTGTGCACACCAAGACACCGTTACTTTCCTTCTAAAATATATCAGTTAACTGATATATTTTAGAAAAAAGGAAATTATAGAATATATGACTCTTTTGCTACAACGTGAGAATAAACCGCTCGAGCTCAATTTCTAAGGCAACTCCGTTTCTACGTGCGTGCTGTGGTAATAAAGCTAACGCTTTCAGATGCCCTTCCACTACTTCAACCGAAGAAAAATTTTTCAGGGAGCTCTTTGCTTTAGTAAACGGGTATGGCTTCATACCAACTTCATCTGGAGTTTTTGCACTTGACGCAAGCACGAGGCTTTTCAACATCCAAAATAAAATTCCATGAATTTCCTCATCACTTACACCGCTATTTTTTGCCTCTCGAAATAAACTCCATAGTTTCTTAACATTTCTCTCACCAAGTGCGTCAGTAAGTGAGAATGTGTTAAAAGTTGGCTTTTTTGTAGGAACTGTTTCTTTAAACTCATGGGTTTTTACCGCATGTTTCTCGAGCTTCTTTTTAATGGGGGCAGTCAAAGCTGCATCTAATACAAAAAATGGGTGTGGAGCTTCTGCGATTTTCTCAAGATTTTGCAATACAATCTCTTCTCCTTCTTTGGTACTAAAGAGCGTGTCGAGAACAACGACGTATTCATTCTTGAACAGAGCCTGACTACCAGTTAATTCATCAAAATTATAGCCATGTACATCGTCCACTGTTATACGAAAGTAAAGTGCGTCTGGACTTTTAGCGAGCATGCTCGCAACAGTCGCCTGAACTTTTGCCCTCGCCGCATCTACATCTTTACCGTAGTAAACGTACAACATATTACATTCCCTTCATTTCACCCCAATTATCACCGTGAGAAACGTCAACGAGTAACGGTACTCCGTGAGTTTGATCTGGAGTTAGTATATTTTCCATTAGTTCTTCTATGTGTTTCGTTATTTTAATACTGTCTTTTTTCTTCATTTCGTATATGAGTTCATCGTGCACCTGTAGAACAAGTCGTGCAGAATCTAAGAAATTATTTTTGGTTAGATATTCATGAATGCGTATCATTGCAATCTTTACCACGTCAGCTTGCGTGCCTTGAATCGGTGCATTTATCGCCATCCGCTCAGCAGCAGCCCGCACGTGCGGTAAGCTTGAAGTAATACCCTCAAAATATCGTCTCCGTCCAAATAGTGTTTCTGTGTATCCAAGTCGTGATGCGTCTGCTTTTGTATGGTCAATCCATTTTGCAAGACCTGCGTATTTTTCAAAGTATGTATCGTAAAACGCACGTGCTTCTTTTTGCGTAGTGTCGCCACCAAGATTTGCGCGTAGTGCGTTTACTCCCATTCCATAGAGAATACCGAAGTTGATGACTTTAGCACGTCGTCTCATTTCTTTATCAACATCTTGTGGCTGAACATCAAACACTTCGGCTGCAACTGCTGCATGAATATCTCCTCCGCTTTTAAATACTTCGAGAAGTTTCTCATCTTGAGATAAAATTGCGGCAATGCGCAGTTCAATTTGAGAATAATCAAGTGCTACTAACTCGTACCCTTTCTCAGCAATAAATCCATTGCGGATACGTCTTCCGTATTCCGTTTTTATCGGTATGTTTTGTAGGTTTGGATTCTGGCTCGCCATTCGCCCTGTCGTTGTGCCGGCTTGTAAGAATTCGGCGTGTAGACGACCATCTTCACCAACAAGCGTTGGGAGCGTATCAATGTATGTTGAAAGCAATTTTTGAAGTTCGCGATATGCAAATACGTCTTCAATTATTGGATGCTCTCCTCGTAGTTTTTCGAGTTCAGACTCTTTCGTACTACGTTGTCCTGTTGACGTTCTTTTTTGGTTTTTCGGCTTCAATTCTAAGGTATCAAACAGAATTTCGCCCATTTGCTTGGGAGAATTGATATTGAAAGTGACCCCTGCGTGTTTGTATATCTTTTTTTCTAGCTTCGAAAGCTCTGTATGGTATTCCTTAGAAAGCTTTTTTAAATACGCCACGTCTAATGCAATCCCATTTTCGTTCATGTGCGTAAGAACTTGGATGAGTGGCTCTTCAATATCTGTATAGACTGTATATAACTTTCTTTCTTTTAACGTTTTAAAAATTGCATCATATGCTTCTTTGAACGTTCCGTTTGGTACAAACTGCATAACATCTTCCAGTGTGGGATTGGTAATGTCTGAGCGGACAATCCACAGTGCGAGTGCTGCTCGCGCAAGTTCTTCTGGGTTAATTTCTTCGGTCTCTTTCTTTTCTTCCTCTTCTTCATCGTACTCAACCCCATTACCTCCATTAAGCACCTTTTTTACCCTGTCGCTCAATGCGCGGAATTCAAGTTCTGAGAATAGTTCGAGTACTTTTTCTTTTTGTACTGTGTTGAGCCATACGTCTTCCGGAATCTCAAATTTTATAGGAGCGTCCCGCCTAATAGTTGCAAGCATCTTAGAAAAGAACGCTTCGTCTTTTCCCTCTTTTAATAAACCAATCATTCGCGCTTTTATGCCAAGCGCTATAAATTTATCTTCACTTTTCTCGAGTACTGTATAGAGATTCTCTAGTGTTCCAAACTCAATAATTAACGTTGTAGCTGTCTTCTCCCCAACGCCACGTATCCCTGGGATATTATCTGACGGGTCGCCGCGTAGACCTTTGTAGTCAGGTAACAAATCCGAGTGAAATCCAAAGCGGCTCTGTACCGCATCTTCATCGTATAAAATTGTGTCCTGTATTCCTTTGCGCAAGGTGTATACAGTTACCTTTCCTTTATCTATTAACTGAAGCGTGTCCATATCGCCTGACGCGATGACTATATCAATAGGCTTCTTTTTCAATTGCTCAACAATAGTTCCTAACACATCATCGGCCTCGAATCCTTCCGCATCATAAATTGGAATACCAAATGCTTCGAATACATCTCGACTTCTTTGCAACTGCCTTGCCAGTTCGTCATCAGTTTTTTTTCTTCCTGCTTTATATTCCGCAAACACTTCATGACGAATAGTTGGTTTTGGTAAGTCGAAACACGCAGTGATGTAGTCTGGATTCAATTCTTGAATTATTTTCATTAGCATCGTCGCCAGACCGTACAGAGCACCAGTTGGCTCCCCTTTACTCGATGAGAAATCAGGCAATGCGTGATATGCACGATGAATAATCGCATGCGCATCAAGTAGTATGAGTCGTTTATTAGGCTTCTTTGTCATAAGAAATGCTACGTGTTGTATCATTAATGTATTCTAAGTATATATGCTCAGTGTTTTGTGGAAGTAGTCCTTCTATCTTTTCTGGCCACTCAACAAGAATAAGATTAGATGGGTCTATAATTATGTCATTCCATCCAAGGACTTCCATTTCCCTCTCTTCTTCAAGGCGGTACGCATCTACATGTATCAACTGAGAAAAAGCTTGGTCCTCTAACGGATAATTTTTTTGTATCACAAATGTAGGGCTGACTATTTCACCAGTAACCCCAAGAGTACGAGCAAGTGTTTGTGCGAAGGTAGTTTTCCCAGCGCCAAGATCCCCATGAAGCGCTACAACATAGGCTCCACTCTTATGTGCTTTCAATTTCAACGCATATTCGCGAGCACTTTTCTCGAAATCACTCAATACATAGTCTGCCATAGGCGCATTGTACACTAAAGAAAAAAGGTGGTCGCCTTGTCTGTATCACGGTCTTATTTCATATACGCATAAGCACACAGGCTCTTTTTAGTGTACGTGATAAAATAGAAGTATATTTATGGTTCAATTTGATGAAAAAGATCAAAAAGAGAAGGTAGCCGAGCTCTACGAACAAGAAGAAGAGTCATTAGCTCAGACTCTCTCTCAAAAATATGGCGTTGAATACGTTGACCTGACCCGTGTGTCTATCGACACCGACGCTCTAAAGCTAATCGATGAGCCAACTGCTCGAAAGGTAGAAATAGCGCCTTTTCGGAAAATCGGTAAGAAGGTTTTTATTGCAATGCGTGCACCAGGGAGGGCAGACTCTCTTGAGGCAATCCAAACAATAGAGCGACTAGGCTACCAGACACGATTATTTATGGTTTCGTCTGCCTCACTTACGCACGCATGGGACCATTACAAAGATATTTCTCATGCATCGGCAAGCGAGGGCGGCGTTCTAAACATTTCTTCTGAAGAAATCGAGCGGATTAAAAATGAGTTAAAAAGTATCGAAGATGTCCGTAAAAATGTAGACGCTAGTTTTGCAAGTTCAAAATCCCACCGTGTATCTCGTGTGCTTGAAGTACTTCTTGGTGGTGGATTAGCATTACATGCGTCCGACGTGCACATTGAACCAGAAGAAGAGTTCATTCGTGTTCGTTTTCGATTAGATGGACTGCTTACTGAAATTTTAGAATTCGACCACGAAACGTACAAGCTACTCTTGTCTCGTATAAAACTTCTTTCTGGCCTCAAGCTCAATGCCAAAAGCTCTGCTCAAGATGGTCGTTTTAGTGTAAAAGTTGGTGATGGAGAAATGGAAATACGAACATCTATGATTCCAGGGAACTACGGAGAAACTGTGGTTATGCGGTTGCTTGACCCATCAACTATTGGTCTCCCACTTGAGAGTCTGGGTATGGACGATTTTCTTATGCAGCTGTTTTTAGATGAAATAAAGAAACCAAATGGAATGATTCTAAACACTGGACCAACTGGTTCTGGTAAAACAACCACGCTATACGCATTTCTTAAAGCAGTGAGTAAACCTGGAATTAAAGTGATTACACTTGAAAACCCTGTCGAATATCACTTACCGGGAATTGTTCAGACACAAATTAGCAAAGACTACACATTTGCTGATGGGCTCCGTAGTATCTTGCGGCAAGACCCCGACATCATTATGGTTGGAGAGATTCGCGATCCTGAAGTTGCCGCAACTGCAGTGCATGCCGCGTTAACGGGACACTTGGTATTCTCAACTCTGCACACAAACAATGCTGCAGGAACATTTCCTCGTTTAATTGATATAAAGGTACGACCTGAAATTCTTGGAAGTGCAGTGAACCTCACAATGGCACAGCGTCTTGCTCGACGTTTATGTGAGGATTGTAAGAAGAGTGTTCCTATTACTGGAGCCGCTCGAGAAAGTATGAATAAACTCCTACACAATATCCCCCGTCCAGATGAACTTCCAGAGAATAAAGATGTTATGTGGGAAGCGGTAGGTTGTGATACGTGTAATGGAACTGGCTACACTGGACGGCTCGCTATTCTTGAAGCAATCAGAATGGACGAAGCGGTGGAGGCAGCTGTTCGCGCTAACCCGAGTGAAATTGAAATATGGCGTGCGGCGCGCCCACAGCAAATTAGGCGAATGGCAGAAGATGGTGCAGTAAAAGTACTCCAAGGGGTAACGTCACTTGATGAACTAGCTCGTATTATAGATATAGAAGACGCTGACCTTATGGCAATGAAGGATTTTGGACAGGGTTAAGTGTGACCACTGTGGATAGCTAATCTATTTTTCCGTAAAAATCGTATACTACATTATAGTGTTGTGCACCGAAGGATACTTCGATGCACAGCGCACTCCTTTATATTTTATATAGGAGTTAGTGTGTGAGCTTGCGTAAGCAAGCAAGTGAAAAGCGCAGCCGCCCAAGCTGCGCTTTCGCTGTATGTATAAGAATGCGTCATGCAACGACACGCTGCTTCTAAGTAGTCAACTTTCCAAATCTCTTCCCCGCTGCTATGGTAGATGCAGACGAAAAAAACACCCCAAAGGGTGTTCTAATCTCGTCGGGGAAAAAATTCTCTAAACGATTCTTTGCAATAAAGCAAAGGTGAGTGCCTAACTAAGGATAGAATCAGCACCTTGAGCCATATGAAAACCTCTCCTATTTTCGAATAGGGACGCACCCATAAGGCTCAAGACCATTTCGTCCTTGAAAGGTCTCTTATTGACCAGGAGTCTCATCGCTTAGAGAATTTTGTCTCCGAAAATGTGCAGTAATGAACGTTGAAACTATATTAACACATTAAAATTGTATGTCAACCCCAATCGACGACACACAAGATGAAACGGCAGAAGATACTGCTGATGTCTTCCTTGATAAAACACTGCGTCCCAACAAATGGGACGAATATGTTGGCCAAAAACGTATAAAAGACAACCTCGCAATCCTCCTTCGAGCAGCGTCAGAGAGAGAACAACCTCCTGAACACATTCTTTTTTATGGTCCTCCCGGTTTGGGGAAAACAACGCTTGCTCACCTTATCGCCCACGAATCCGGTTCACAAATTCGAATTACGTCTGGTCCTGCCATTGAGCGAGTTGGTGACTTAGCATCCATACTTACCAACTTAGGCGAGAAAGATATCTTGTTCATCGATGAAATACACCGCCTCAACAAGAATATTGAAGAGGTCCTCTACCCTGCAATGGAATCAGGTGTGCTCGATATCATCATTGGAAAGGGGCCCTCAGCACGCACAATACAACTTGAACTTCCTGCGTTTACATTAATAGCTGCAACGACACAAGTGTCGGGCATTTCAAGCCCCTTGCGTAGCCGTTTTTCAGGTGGAACGTTCCGTCTTGAGTATTACGACACTGAGGAGATAAAAGATATTCTGAAACGTTCGGCAAAGATACTCGGTGTCACTATCGAAGAAGACGCATTAGACGAAATAGCAAAAAGAAGCCGTTTCACACCACGTACGGCAAACTTTCTACTCAAACGTTGCCGCGACTTTGCACAAGTGCACAAGAATAAACTCGACAAAAAGTCAGCTCAAGAAGCACTGGAGTTATTGGATGTTGATGATCTCGGACTCAACCGAAATGATAAAGAAATTTTGAATATAATTATAAACAAATTCAATGGAGGCCCAGTTGGATTAAAAACGCTTGCCGCTGCAACTTCGGAAGAAGAGAGTACTATCGAAGAAGTATACGAACCATACCTTATTCAACTTGGCTTACTCGACAGAACTCCACGTGGGCGCATCGCAACTGCGTTAGCCTACGAACATATTGGCCTTGAAGTACCGAAGCGACTGCAAGAAAAAGCTTAATTAGAGACTTCGTCTTCAAATGTCGTATCAGTTCCTGTTATGAGGTTTGTTAGTGTCTCAACTGCACTAGAAGCAGCATCTGCGATGCTATCAATAATTCTTGAAACAAGGCTCTTTCCGTCTGTTGTTACTTCATAATCTTCCAAGACTGTTCCATCTTGACCGTGCAATACACCGAGTGTAGACGTTGCGTGAGTTGCTGGCGCTGGAGTTGGTCGCACCCATCCATCGTACACTGCAAGAAAATGGAGAACTGCGTTTTCTGGCAACACTCTCTTTTCTAGCTCAGCAACAAACACTTGACGCTCAACTATTTTCGCGCGCTCCTCCCTTCTCTCTAAACAATCCTCACTCGTTTCAAATGCCCTGCAGTATGTTGAATTCTTAGCCCGTTTCCCTTCTTCTTCTGCGAGCCGTAAGGAACGGATCGCCTCATCTTCAATAATCAAATCTTGAATGCGGCCGAATGATTTATTTTCTGTACTTACCTCGTTTGGACCTCCGACTAACGTTAACGTTTGTGCAAAATGATCCACTCGTGACAGTGTGTTTTCCGCTTGTTTTTGCGAAGCAATATCGCTCGCGATTTCTTTTATATTCCTAAATTCTTCTCCTGTCTCGGGTATTTCTGGTGTCGGAATCGTACTTACTACCTCTGTGTCGGGTATTTCAGTCCTCACAGTATTAACAATTGTTCGTCCTCTTACGAAATTCGCCAAGCTATCGATAAGGCCAGTTCCCCACGCAAATTGCTGTACTGGACTACTGGGTTGCACGGTATCACTTGGGCTAGGTTGTAAACTTTTGTATGGGGAAGCATCGTCTCCAGTAACCCCTTCACTAGTTGCGATAGGTTCTGCTCCTGCACCAGATATTTGAGGAGTACCGAGTGATGCAAAACGCATTGAGTAGTCAGTGTTCATAGCTGCGATACTAATATCTGAAAGACCTCCCTGAAGACCTGGAACCGCCCCGGATACGATTGTTTTACTTCCACCAATATTGTTTGAAAACTCTGGAGATAATTCAAAAGAATCAAGGCGACTTATGCTATTCCTTGGGGACTCTGAACTACTTATTAGTGCATCATCGAAATTGGTTCTGGGTTGAATACTATTTCCATTAGCTGGAGTAAGTTCAAAAGCATCCCCTCCTCCAACAACATCCCCTCCTCCAACACTAGTGACTGATTGCTCAGTTCTAACTGGTGTAGTAACTTCACGACGTACTGCAGCGGCCTCGATGGTCCCAGAAAACGCAATACGTGCACTGCATACCGGATCGTCCTTACGGCAACACTGCCAATTTTCTATAGCCGCTATAGGTGCCGCAACTTGAGTGTTATTACTTGCGTATGTTCCTTCAAAACATGCTACAGCGCCACGATATTGGTAGTCTGCCCCATTATCACAAATAGCTGGTGCTGTGGCACCCGAATTGCTATTAGTAAGCGGTTCAACTATTGTTGCATCAATGTATGATTGACAGTCTGCGCGTCCTTCACATATCTGTGCTACAAATTCAGGACTTAACTTGCACGAAACAACCTCAGGAGGTACGCCATTGATTATATAGTTCGTTACGTATTTATTATTACATTTTTCTGTATTTGATTTAGGATCGGAACACTCGCCATCTTCTGTAGATTCTATGGCGGTAGCAACATGAATATTTCGGTCAGCACTAATTGTCTGTCCAATATCTGAAAAAAGTAAAATGCTTGCCACCAGCATTACAAGTAGTCCTGCTGTCACAAAATTTGCTTTCATTATATATACAATATAGCGTGATTATCTAAGTAAATGGACAAAAACGACTAAAATGTGGATACGGTCTTTATCATTGACTTTGTTTGAAAAAATGTATAGAGTTGTAATACAGAACAGCTATTGCAATATGTCAATAGCACAGAGGTTAATGTACACAAAATTTGCGTATATAGACCCCTGTCACTAGGGGAGAAAGGGAGGCTGTTATGTTCAAAATTTCAGTTCTTGCTATCTTTGTGTTGGCAGCCCTCGCTGCCCCTGCCAATGCGGAAAATCGTAAGTGGACTTATTACCAGATAGTAATTGATGGTGATGAGTCTAAGTGCATTGTTTCTGAACTCCATAAAGGTCGCCTCTATTGTCCTGACGATACCACTACGGCGGTTCTCGTTTTGGGGCAAAAAATCACCAATGTGGATTTCATTCAACAGCTCGAAGCTCACGGACAATTTTCGCAAGTACAAAACCGGACTTCAAACTCCGAATAAATTGGTAGCAAATAACACACTGGGAGGGAAGTGCTTCGTGCTCTTCCCTCTCTTTTTATTTATTTTAGTTGTTTGGTAGTTCGCGTACTTCTATAGTACTCGGGTCAAATTCCTCTACTGGCTCCTCTTCTATTGGAAACACGATATCAAGACCGGCTGCTGCGCGTTCAATAATATACAGAATGTCGTACACAAGACGTTCAGCGTATACAAGGTCACCTTCCTGCATAGCATTTTCTAATTGCTGCTGTAATTCTACGACACGTTCTTGAGTGAATGTATCGATGTTTACAAGTTCTGCTACTCTACTTTCCATAATGCCTATAAGCGCTTCTAGCACCTCTAGTGTGAGTGTTGATTTAGGTGCCTTAAGCAATACTTCAACTGTACTAATTGCACTCTCTTGAACAACCGTACGTGCCATCATTTCACTTCCCGCCGAAACAGCTGTTTGCGTGTTATCTACAAACATCATCTCTGGTGCCTCCATCGCGAGAGAAGCAGCTTGAGGTTCTGAATCCATACTAAAGTCTGCGCCACTGAATGCTAATGTACTTTCCTCACGTATCTCTTTACCAATAGCAAAAGCAACGCGGATAGCTTGAGCCTGCACGGGGTCTGTTTTGCTTAATGTATCGAGTTCTTCTTCTGCTTTTACGATACTCTCATCTACATACGCCATGTTGGCACCACTACCACTCTCTACAAGTCTTGTCTGCTCAGCAAAACGTTTATATGTTCTATCTACCGCATAAAGAGCGCGCTCTTTCTCATCGCTAATTGTCGCTAGTTTTATTTCTTCGCCAGCTGTCTTGACACCAAACAGTACGTCTCCCGGGACAGCATTGGGTGCAGTAAACGAAACGCCAACACCAGAAACAACTAATAATAGCAGTACCGCAAATGCTGTATTGAACTGACTAAAAAAGAAGTAGCCTTTAGTAATAGGAGCAGCGGGAACTTCTTTTTGCACAACAGGTGTATATTCCATATATTCAAATATCTTCTCGCGCATAGCATCTTTCTCCTGCGCACTCATGTGCACATGTGCTCCGATATCTTTCATTGTGTCTTGAAATTTTTTCATACTTATTGTGTAACCATATATTCCTGTAACTTTTTGATGCCGCGGTTTATTCGCACCGATACTGTATTCTCATTCTCGTTCAAAACTTCAGCAATCTCTTTTGGTTGCAATCCATCCATAAAACGCATAACGACAACACTCCGATAACTGTCTGGTAACTGCGTAAGGGCACGAGCAAGCTCTTGCGATTGGAGTCCTATCTCTAATTTCTCAATTTCTTCTTCTAAACTTCCCGTTTGCAATCCCTCAAAATTTCCCTCTGTTACTCCCTCTTGTTCGAGAAGTGCATCAAGTGAAGAACTTTTTTTCTTTCGGTACTCGTCAATTATGAGATTGTTGAGCACGCGAAACAAAAACGCTTTATAGTTTTGTATTTCTTTACCGTTTGAAGCTGCATCCCACGTTTTCATAAACGTTTCTTGTGTGAGCTCGAGAGCTCTCTCGCGATTCGACACACGGAAAGAGCAGTGCCTAAATAGCCCATCTGAATGCTCTTCATATGCTTGTGTGAATGCTTTTTCCACGTCCATTGGTGTGTATAGTATCAAAGACGCACCAGATGCGCCTTTCTTTCATATTTAAATCTTAAACAAAGAATACACTTGGCCAAGAATAGTCTTTCAGATCCTTCTTTTCTTTACATATTAGCGATTAATCGCTAATATTTTATACATGGTTCATATTTCCAAAAACAAAGTCGCTAGTCCCGTCCAAGAAAAATTGTTTAAAGAGCTCGCTGATCTGTTCGTTGCAAATACAAGCGCAACTGGCTTTTCGAAATTGCTTTTTGAGCTTCTCTCCAAAACAGAGCGGATTATGCTCGCGAAGCGAGTTGGCATCATAGGTGCACTGCTCAATGAATACTCGGCATACGAAATTAGTCAGCTATTTAAAGTCAGTACATCTACGGTTATTCGTATTGAAACGCAAATGCAGCAAGGGAAATTTGACTACATAACGAGCATATTTAAAAAGAAGAAAGCGCGTGCAAGTTTCCTACATATTTTGGAAACAATGGTGACACTTGGTTTTCCTGGTGTAGCAAATAAGCGTGTGCGCGCTAAGGTACAGCGAGACATGCATGCGTGGAAAGCGGGTGGATAATAACACTAACCCCGCACAACTAGCACTGCACAGTGACTACACACTTCTCTAAACCTATAATTTGCTACCTGATTTGTATTTGTAGTTTTTAGCGATTAATCGCTAAAATTCAGCATTGTAAATCAAAAGAGGAGAGAAGGGGGTTGAAAAAGAGGAAATAGGGGTGGTGCTTCCTGTTGCTGCTTTTTTATTTACGGTATAGTGCTGCGTTGTTTGTGTCCTGCTGATTGTACAAGGTGTGAATTTCTTTCAAACTATCTCGTAATATTGTAAAATCACCATACTATGTCAGGACACAATAAATGGTCAAAAATAAAGCACAAAAAAGCGGCTACTGATGCTGCAAAGAGTAAGGTATTCGGCAAAATGGCAAAACTCATAGCCATAGAGTCGAAAAAAGCAAATGGCGACATAACGTCACCTGGATTGCGCGCTGCAATAGAATCAGCAAAGGGAGTAAGTATGCCAAAGGACAATATAGATCGTGCAGTTGCAAAGGGATCTTCTGAAGAAACTGCGGCATTGGAATCTATCTTGTACGAGATGTACGGACCAGGTGGAACTGCAGTACTTATTGATATTCTTACTGACAACCGAAACCGCACGGCAGCAGAAATTCGCCACTTACTTTCAAAACTGGGTGGGTACGAACTCGCAACTCCAGGAAGCGCCGCATGGGCCTTCACAAAGCAAGCCGAAGGAGGATACGAAGCAAACAGCACTGTTGAAATTTCAGACGAAGATGGTGAAAAACTTGAAGCTCTCATGGAGGCTCTTGATGAACAAGAAGACGTCCAAGACGTTTACACAAACGCTGCATAATCGCAGCGTTTTTTGTTCGTGTACAATGTGTGTATGAGAATAATCGGTATAGACCCAGGTTATGAACGCCTCGGGATAGCAATTATTGAAAAAGACACTGGAAAAGAAATTCTAGTTCATAGCGAGTGCTTTCAGACAGATGCAGCACTTCCCTTTCACCAGCGCCTGCACAAAGTCGGCGAACGTATAGAGGCACTTGTTTCAGAATATTCACCAAAACAACTCGCACTAGAGAACGTTTTCTTTAACACCAACCAAAAAACTGCAATGGATGTTGCGGCTGTTCGTGGGGTTTTATTATATGTAGGAAAGTCACTGAACTTAGAAACATTTGAGTACACACCTCCTCAAATAAAGTCCGCAGTGGGTGGAAGTGGGCGTGCAGATAAAAAAGCGGTAGCTTCAATGATTCATAACCTAATAGATATCAACAAGGAAATTCGCTTAGATGATGAGTACGATGCTATTGCAGTAGCACTTACACACAGTGCTATCCACAGAAAATAACTAGTTGTCCTCTCTTATTTTAAAGTTATTCCCGCTTAGAGCTTAGTTATTCACTCGCTTTCCACATTCTAATGGTAGTTATCCACAACTTATTCCCTATTGAAAAAGGTTTTATATTTGGTACAAAAGTGACGGAGTATTAGTAAAATATTTTGTTATACACACTATGATGTTGGATGAAGAAAACAACGATTTGTCAGAGGCATTTGACGATGCGTTTGATGAAGAAGACGAGGAAGATGTCGAGGAAGAGGAAATTCCTTTAGAAAACGGAGAAACTGGTAGTGAAGACGACGACGAGAGTTTGTGGGAGGATGATGAAGATGATAACGAAGCTCCCGAGATTCCTTTCTCAGACGACGAGCCGCGGCTCTAATTAGCGCCAAAATGAACAAACGCCTCAGTCACTGAGGCGTTTGTTTTATACCTTAATTTCCAAGAACCTGTGTTTTCCTATTTTATATATTCCTGAAGTGGCAATGGCAGCTGTGTTGTCGATTTTTGTATTAGTTGTCTTGTTGGTGATAGCCCCAGCTTCCACTAAACGTTTAAAGTCAGTTTTAGATTCCACAACACCTGCTTCAAGGAACACGTCTACAAGAACGTCTCCTTTTTTTATTGAAGTGCTTTGTACATTTTCTGGTATACCTCCTTTTTGAAAAGTCGAGATGAATACCTCTTGAGCGGTAACTGCTTCTTTATCGCTATGAAAGAGACTCACAATTGCATGCGCAAGACGCATCTTAGTATCTCGCAAGTTCACTGTTTTCGCAGTTAGACCTTCTGTGATTTCGGTAACCTCAGCCATAGGTAGTCGCGTTAGGTTCGTGAAATACACTGGCATGACTTCGTCATTCACACGCATCACTTTTGCATACATTTCCGCCGGAGATTCAGTAAGGTTGATTGTATTGCCCCAACTTGAACTCATCTTGCGTCCGTCAGTTCCTTCAATTAAAGGATTCATAATAATGTCTTGTCGTTCTTGTCCAAAGTGTTCTTGTAGTGTTCTTCCTGCAAGTAAGTTGAATCGCTGGTCGGTACCACCTAATTCAACATCGGCTTTAAGTGCAACACTGTCGTAGCCCTGCATAAGTGGATACAACATTTCGCGAAGCGATACACGCTTCCCTGCGTCAAGACGCTTCTTGATATTGTCGCGTGCTATGAAATCTGCAACGGAAAATTGGTCGGCGTGCATACCAATTTCTTCATA
Organism: Candidatus Kaiserbacteria bacterium; assembly: GCA_017134395.1. Taxonomy (NCBI): domain Bacteria; phylum Candidatus Kaiseribacteriota; species Candidatus Kaiserbacteria bacterium. The sequence continues at coordinate 496,631 of CP070993.1, forward strand.
GGTAAGTTTGTGTAACCATTCAGAGTTGCGGCGTTTCTCTACCTTCCTCATGTCGAGTATTGCGCTAGCCTGCTCGAAGTAGGTACTCATATTTTCTAATACCAATTCCCTTGTGAGCATTGGGCGCTCACTTTCTTTATCAGAAGTATCTCCAACTACACCAGTTCCGTCACCAATTACCAACACAACTTGATGTCCAAGTTTTTGAAAATCTCGGAGTTTAAGTAGTGGTACTGCTCGCCCTAAATGAAGATTGGGGCTTGTTGGATCTATTCCTAACTTAATACGTAGCTGTCGTCCTGAGAGCAGCTTCTTTTTAAGAGAATCGTACTGAATAACTTCAGCAACGCCACGAGTGAGTAATTCTTCTATCTTTGCTTCGTCTGTACTAACAGCCGTGCTTTTAAAAAAGTTTGAAAACATGGGTTAAATACTACACCAAATCACTGTTTCATGGTACCTTTTGTTTTAATGAAGCGAATATTTCGTAACTTCTTTATAACCTCTGTAGCACTAGGGCTTTTTGTCGTAAGTGGTGTTTTTCTGTGGGTAGCAACTCTTGAAATTCCCACTCTCGATGGCTTTGCTGCGCGACAGATAACTCAATCAACAAAAATCTATGACCGAACCGGAGAAGTTCTCCTCTTTGATTTACACGAGGATATTCGTCGAACAGTAGTCCCACTTGAGGACATGTCTCGTAATCTAAAAAATGCAACTATCGCTATTGAGGATGCAGAATTTTATAGTCACTACGGTATTCGTCCTGGTCGTACGTTGAAAGCAGTGTACGACAACATAACAACTGGAGACCTACTCGGCGGACAAGGTGGCTCCACAATTACTCAACAGGTAATTAAAAATACCCTTCTCACACGCGATAAAAAAATATCTCGAAAGGTAAAGGAGTGGATTTTGGCACTAAAGATTGAACAGATTTTAGAAAAAGATGAAATTCTCGAACTCTATTTAAACGAAGCACCATATGGTGGAAATATATATGGCGCTGAAGAAGCTTCACAGCATTTTTATGCAAAATCTGCTAGCGAACTCACTCTCGTTGAAGCGGCATATCTAGCAGCTCTCCCGCAAGCACCAAGTCGGTACTCTCCCTATGGAAACCGTACTGACCTGTTGGAGGATAGAAAAAATTTAGTCCTTACACAAATGCTTCAGGGTGGTTTTATTACACAAGAAGAGTATGACGAAGCATCAACGGAGATTGTAGAGTTCGAACAATATGGTGATACAAATATTAAAGCTCCCCACTTTGTCTTTTATGTACGAGAGTATCTCGAAGAAAAATATGGCCGGGAAGCTGTGTATGAAAGTGGATTAAAGGTTATAACCACACTGAATTACGACCTGCAAAAAATTGGAGAAGAAGTTGTTGCAGAATTTGCGTATAAAAATGAGGAAGATTTTAATGCCGAGAATGCAGCACTTGTTGCCATTGACCCAAAGACAGGCCACATTCTCACAATGGTAGGATCACGTAACTATTTTGATGAAGATATAGACGGTAAATTTAATATTACAACTGCGTATCGTCAACCAGGGTCTACATTTAAACCAATTGTGTATGCCTCCGCATTCGAACAGGGATATACTCCAGAAACTGTTGTGTTTGATGTCCCTACGCAATTCTCAACAAACTGCGAACCAAATAACTTTAGTAGTGCAGATGGATGCTATTCACCAGTAAACTATGATGGTGTGTTCCGAGGACCAATGACATTCCGTAACGCGCTGGCTCAGTCAATAAACATCCCTGCCGTCAAAGCTTTGTACTTAGTTGGTGTAAACACAGCGCTTGAAACAGCTCAAAAACTTGGTATAGAAAGTCTTGCTGAAAATGTCAATTATTACGGGCTTCCTTTAGTACTTGGGGGTGGTGAAGTGTCTCCATTAGAAATAACGAGTGCTTACGGAGTGTTCGCAAACGATGGAGTACGACATCCTCACACTGCTATTTTACGCGTTGAAGATTCCGCTGGGACAGTCCTAGAAGAGTATGAGGAAAATGAGGGTAAACAAGTGATTTTAGAACAAACAGCTCGTTCAGTTTCGAGTGTCCTTACTGATATCCAAGCCCGCACGCCAGCATACGGTGAAAATTCATTTTCGTTTGGCTCTCAGCAAGTCGCAATTAAGACTGGTACGACTAATGATTTTAGGGATGTATGGATAATGGGTTACACACCTTCGATTGCAGTAGGAACATGGGGAGGAAATAATGACAACTCTCCTATTGTTAAGAAGGTTGCAGGGTTTGTTCTTGCTCCAATGTGGCGCGCGTACATGGACAGAGCTCTGCCATTAGTAGAAGCTGAAAACTTTGAACCGCCAATACCTGAAGAAGATGTGGAGACTTTGAAGCCAGTACTTCGTGGGTTCTGGCAAGGATCGACTGCATCTACCACCTCGAGTGTTCATTCCATACTCCACTGGGCCTCTAAAAATGACCCGAGAGGACCCGTTCCTTCAAATCCGACCCAAGACCCCCAATATGAATCATGGGAGTATGCGGTTAATGTGTGGGCTCAGGAGAACACACCACAACTAGCGGGAGGTTTTAATTCAGGTATTAGTAACCAAAATATAAACATGCAAGAAAGTATAAAAATACTCTCACCAGTAACAGGTGGTGTGTATAAGGAAGGAGAAATTCTTTCAGTGTTGGTTGGTACAAACAATTCACTTCCTATTACGTCAGTAGACTACTATTTTAATGATGTCTTTCTAGGAAACTCGAATCAAAAACCGTATACATTAAGCATTATCCCAAGTGGTAAAGGTGAACAAACCATTACAGTTACCGGCCGAGGTGGTGATGCTTTAAACTACACAACTGAAGTTACTTTCCAGGTGGACTAATACTGTTTTTTAGAAAATAGCAGTGAGGGCATTCTTATCACCCATCTCTTTATTTACTTTTTTTAGAATATCTTGTTGATTAAAGCGTATCTCACTTTTAATAACCGAAGGTGCATTCACATGTGCTGTGTGTTTATTTATTTTTACGTCTTTTTTGTCTATGACAAAATCTATCGTTTCCTCCACTGCTTTTATGAACGCTTTTTTGATCGTAGCATCAGGAGCTTGAATATGTGCGTATCTGTCGAGTAGATTGTTGATTATTTTCATACCTACTTGTTCATTGGCATAACAAGATAAATAAATGAGTTATCACTTACGCCTTTCACAATGAGTGGTTTTCCAAATCCTGCAAAAGACAAAGATACACTGTCAGTAGTGATTGATTGAAATACATCTATAAGATATTTATGATTAAAGCTTATATCTAAGTCTTCTCCTGTTATAGCAGCGTCGAGGGAATCAAATATTTCACCAACATCGTTGTTTCTAGCACTAATAGTGAATGTCTTTTTTTGAGGGTACACATGAAGTGTAATTTGGCCAAATTTATCAGAGAATATTTGAGCTTTTTTTAGTGTATTTAAAAGATCTTCTTTCAACACTACAACTTCTGTTGTTGTTTCTTTAGGAAGAATGCTTCTGTAGTCAGGAAAAGAGCCATCTATAATGCGAGAGGTTATATATAAATCACCACTTTTAATCGAATATTGGTTTTCGTCAATAAATACCTCGAGGTCTTGGTTTTGTTGTGATTCTAAGATACGAACAAGTTCTGTAGTGTTTTTTACAGGCATTATTGTAGTAGGTAGTTCTTCTTCTGTTTTATAGTGTACTTTTTTTTCAGCCAGGCGAAACGAGTCAGTGGCAACGAATACTAAATTTTCATCTTCATGGTACATGTATACACTAGCGAGCTCTGGTTTAATTAGTGAAGTTGATGCACTGTATAAAACACTCTTTACACCTTTAATGAGGCTTTCTTTAGGTATTATGTGTTTATTTTTAGTTTCTGGTTTAGGAATTGTTGGGAAGTCATCTAGTGGGATTGTCTTAATTGTTGTTTTTGCACCACCTATTACCAACACTATAGATCCTTCAATAAGTTCTAGTGATACTTTAGATTGTTGTGGTGATGTCTTTAAGGTTGAGTGTAGTATTTGAGCAGGAATTGCTACAGATCCTTCTATTTTTACATCTGCTGAGAATTTTATTTCAATACTTAATTCTAGATTTGTTGAGCGTATAGTTACATTCTTACCTTCTGCTTCAAACACCAAACATCTGAGCACTGGGAGTGTTGCTGAATTAGACACCACTCTTGATGTGGTATCCACAGCCTCTTCAAGGTCTTTTTTTAAACATTCTAATTTCATACGTATTTTTTATTTTCCTCAACGTTTATATATTAGGACTGTGTGTATGTGGACAAAGGTATAAGTACCTAAAGTATTAAACACTTTTTAAATAAATACTCTGTGGGTTACTAGGTGAGAAACAAACAATAAGAGTGTTAACAACTAATACCTAAAAAATATTTTAAGATTTTTTGTGGACAACCTTTTAATAATTAACATAGTTATCAACACCAAATCCCAACATCTACACACAACTAATTAACACCTAATTGTGTATAAGTGTACGGACATGATTAATTTCTTGGTCAAGAACAGTGTCAGTTTTGATTTCATTTTTTATCTTCTCACATGAGTGAATAACAGTGGTGTGATCTCTCCCCCCTATTTTTTCTCCAATACTTGGGTATGAAATAGCAAAATCTTCTCGTAGTATATACATAATTACCTGTCGTGGGCGAACAACTTCTTTTTTTCTTGTTTTTTTGTAAATATTCTGCTCTTCAACTTCATAATATTCAGATATTTTTTTAACGACCTCAGCAACCGAAATATTTTTATTCGGTTTACTAGTGTGTTTTACAACATTCTGGACTTCTAAAGAACTTAATTCCTTTCCTTTCAACTGCGTTTTACAAATAAGGGTGTTAAGAAGACCCTCTAATTCTCGAATGTTTCCTGGTACTTCTTTTGATATATATTGAAGAACTTCTTCTGGAATATTAAAACTATGTTGTAGTGCTTTTTCACGTAATATTTCCATTCTCGATTCAATATCAGGATTTGGGATTTCAGCAATCATACCAGCGCTAAAACGCCCTTTTAATCGTTCTTCTAGACCAGGAAGGCTATTAGGATGTTTGTCTGATGAAAAGATTATTTGTTTATTGTTGTCGTACAATGCATTAAATAAATGGAACAACTCTTCTTGTGTACGTTCTTTATCTGCGATGAACTGAATATCATCCATAATTAACACATCATATTGTCTATATTTATCTTTAAAATTATTACCTTTACCGATTTTCACCGCATTTATAAAATCCATAGTGAATCGCTCTGAGGTAACATAAAAAACCTTTCGGTTAGAATTTGTTTTTTTTAGGTAGTTCCCTATTGATTGAATAAGGTGGGTTTTTCCGTGACCGGTACCACCATAAATAAACAAAGGGTTGTAAGTAAGGCCAGGATTCTGCACAACAGCTTGAGCGGCTGCGTGAGCCAATTGGTTAAAAGGACCAACTACAAATGTATCAAATGTGTATCGAGGATTAAGATTATCTCGTTTATCAATAAACATATCCTGTAATAACAGTTGGTTTTGATTCTGGTTTGTATTTTGCGCAGGACGCTGCTCACCCGAGGCACGCTTAGCTGCATTTTTTGTCACCATATATTCAACACCTCGGATAGAATCATCAAACCCACGGATGGTTTTTAGAATAAAGTTGTTGTGTTTTTCATACAACCAATCCTTTACAATTTTATTAGGAACTCCAATGTAGACTATGTTGTTATCATGTTTAATGATTGCCGTATCTTTAAACCATGTACGGAAACTAGCTTCAGAGATATTCATCTCTATATACACAAGTGTATTCTGCCAAAGTTCTTGATCGTTTAACATATATCTTGAAAGTTAGACTATTATATACAAGTTTTCCACAGTCTGGAAATTGAGGTTAAATCAAAATATATGTTAGTAACCTGGGGATAACTAAAAAGAGTACTCAAGAAGGCTTTTGCCACCCTACTCTCTTAAGGACATACATGTATTGAAAAATATAAGGTTTAATACGAATGATGACTGAAAGACACTAAAATCATATAAATAAAAGAAACTTAAAATGTGGATAAAACAAAAATAGTCCACACCCTATTGCTTTTCTTGGTTTTATACGTACTATATGTTTCTTATGTCCACAAAGCGTACATACCAACCAAAGAAAAAGAAGCGACAGCGAAAGCATGGATTCCTTGCTCGCGCAGCTACAGCAGCAGGACGCCGAGTTCTTCTTATGCGACGACGTCGCGGACGAGCACAACTTACTGTAAAGAGAAAGTAGGTTACTATTACTCTATGCTTTCTAAAAAACACCGTGCAACTACCGCTACGGTGGTTAAAACCATTACTCATGGCAAGACTCGAAGTGCGCCTCACTTTTCAGTGCGTGCACTTTCAAACAGCTCCCCAGTTACTGCGGTAGTGGTATCAAAGAAAGTTTCTCCAAAAGCAGTTATTCGCAATACACTAAAGCGGCGCATACGGGCAGCGATACAACCACTTAAGTTTTCAAAAGATACAACTTTTGTTATATATGTAAAAAAAGGCGTGGAAGACCTTACTATTTCTGAAATACAGAAAGAACTACAAGAGCTTCTTATCTAATTCATTTACTTGCACTACAGGGTGCGCTACTATGCTGCAATGATTGTAAACACCTTTAACACCTTTATCTTCACCCCCTTATATAACGGTCTCATTTTACTTATAGATTTTGTTCCTTATGCAGATGTTGGATTCGCTGTCATTATACTCACAGTTCTCGTTAAGATAATCCTATTCCCTCTTGCGCACAAAGTGGCACACATGCAGGTGCAAATGAAAGAATTGGCTCCAAAATTAGAGGAGTTGAAAGAAAAATACAAAGAGGACAAACAAGAACAGACACTCAAAATAATGGCGCTGTACAAAGAGCATAATGTACGTCCATTTCTCAGTATTTTAGTGGTGTTTATCCAACTTCCTATTATTCTCGGGCTATACTGGGTTTTCTTTCGTGGAGGGTTACCAGATATACAACTAGACCTTCTGTATTCATTTGTTCCCATCCCTACAACAGTAAACATGAATTTCTTAGGGCTTATTGATATGGGTGGCAGAAGTGTCATTCTTGCATTACTTGCAGGCGCAACGCAGTATGTGCATAGTTACTACGCACTTGCAAAACCTAAACCGCGAGGTGAAAATCCGAGTATTAAAGAAGATCTTGCACACAGCTTCCATTTACAGATGAAGTACGTGATGCCTATCATTGTGGTGGTCATTTCTTACACTATTTCTGCAGCCATTGCCTTGTATTGGCTAACGAGCAATCTTTTTGCAATCGGACAAGAGCTTATTGTACGACGTAGATTGAAGCACAATAAAGAAGCGAGTGTAACAGAGAACCATGAATCAGGAAGCAATTAAGGATTTTATAGAAGAACTTTTACGTAAGGCTCATATTGAGTTTGATTCTGTTGCTATCGAAGAGAGCGAAGAACAAACAGTATTTCAAATTCAGACACAAGATAGCGCGAAGCTTATAGGGAGTCGCGGGGATACTGTTCGCGCACTAAATCACATCGTTAAAAAAGCTTTCGAGAATAAAGAAGAACACTTACGTTTTTTAATTGATGTAAATGGCTACCGAACAAAGAAAATTGAGGATTTAAAGGAGACAGCTAAACTTCTTGCTGAAAGAGCGCGTTCGTTAAAATATAATGTTGAAATGACACCAATGAGCGGATACGAGCGTATGATAGTACACACCGCTCTTGCGGATGAGCCTAATATAAAAACTGAGTCACATGGTGAAGGTCGCGACCGAAGGGTTGTTATAAGTTATGTGCAAGATTAACTAATTTAAGTTGATCCTTTTTATCTAATCTCCCCACAACCTCCTAGTGGATTGCTCGGGTCACTTTTCACAGCGGCAGAACAATCATTTTGACTACTAAAACAATTATTACTGCTGTTAGGTAATGTATAGCACCAAGAACCAGAAGGAAGATTCCTTCTGTCAGTAGGAGGATAAATTGTCCCATTTGCATGTGCATTAGAAATATAATTAGGATTCAGTGCGCAGCAATCTCTCGTATCTGTACCAAAAGGAGATACTCCTGGACAACGAGATTCTCGCACCGCTTCCCACCCCTCACCCTTTACACTGCTACATGTCTCTCCGATAGACATTCGTGTCCAAGTCTCATCTGTATATTCTGGAAGCACGTCCGGTGCAACCAATGTTGCTCCTGTAGTGTTTTGTTCTGAAGGAGCACCTGACTCAGAAGGTTTTGCTACAGTTATATTTACAGGACTTAACACAAAATCGAGATTTAAAATATCAGGATTTATTTCATTAAAGAATAACCACACGCTGAGTAACATAAGTAAACCCAGAACAGCCTGCTGCATTCGTTCTCTACTTGAGCCCTTGCCTGAAGCAGCTTCTGTTGTCATGTATTGTAGGCCTGACACGGCAATTATAAGAACGGCAAGAACCGCACCTATCGTAAGAGCAATTTGGAAGAGGTTGTTGAAAAAGTTACCTAAATTTTCAGTATCCAAATTTCCAAGACCGTTTGCAAGTGGTGTATAGGCAGCATCAACAAAGGAGGGTATAACCAAAAGTGAAAAGAGAACACCAACACTTAAAAGAAATAGTTTATTTTTAACCATATGTATCTGCTTAGTATACTAAATACCTTCTTCGTCTCCACCTTCTTCTTCGACTATCTCTTCTGTTGTTTTAGGTAGTGTAACTGACCATAATGTTTGGTCAGTTTTATTAATAAAGAATACTACATTTCCGTTAGTGCTCACTGAGAGATTGATAATATCGAGAGACACTCCGTGTTCAGCTTGTGGCGAAACGATATGAGTAATTCTTTTTGTATCGGTACGTACTTCAAACAATGAATCAGAAAAATGTACCCGCCCCTGGTACCATACATCCGGATACTCCCCTTTAGGGAATGCGTTGGGAAGCGCACAGAATACAGAAATGCCATTCGGATGCCACACGCATTTCTCAGCAAGACTCGCAATATCTAAAGTTGTTATTTTGCCCGACTTTGTATTCTTAATTGTAAGTACAGGGATACCTCTGTCTCCATTGTGACTATACAAAACGTTTTCACCGTCAGGACTGAGTGTAGCAGCAAGTCCTTTTAGCTGCTGGAGAACTAACGTTTTTACGCCTGTAGATGTATTTATTACGTAAGCTGAACCCGGTAAGTCTGATGAGGCTTTTTGTGATACCAGTAATACATCATTTTGCCAATCCATATTCCATCCTTGTAGAATTGATGCTGAAACCTCTTCTTCTCCAGAACCGTTCGGGTTTGCAAGGTAGAGTATACTTCCCTGTAAGGTTTGTTGTAAGAAGCTGATTTGGTTTCCGCTAGAATTGGTGGTTATCTCAGAGATCTGTGTCGGAAGAGATGAGCTCTGCGTTTCAGTACCTTTTAAATCACTATAGATTGTAACTAACGAACCGTCCTCGCCAATATACCTACGTAAAACACCATCCCCGTCATTGGTAAACAAGGCTTCTTGTACCTGTGGAACGGTTGTTTGGTCAAGACGTGTCGTCGTGCCATCAGGGAGATCTTTTTCAAACACATGACCAGTAGCTTTGTCTACGAATCGTATTGCATTAGAACGCTTTTTTATAAAACCTGCTGTTGGAAGATTGTAAAGCTGACGTAATCGTGGTTTCGCGACAATTGATTCATCAGAGGTGCCATCCACATTCGTATTATTGTTTATTACGTCCCCGAACGTTCCGCCAAACAAACCGCCTCCCCCACCACCCCTACTTGAGGTATTAAGTGCTGAATCAAAATAACCTAAATCCTCAGTCTCTTGCTGCAATCGTTGCTGTTGTTGTCCTATAAAAACAGCCCACGCTAAAAGCACAACTATAAGAATTATAATAAGGACTGATATACCGATGTAGAGTTGTTTCTTTTTCATATATTAAAATCCAAATAGCGAATTACGTGCACTTCCTTCGAATACTATATTAAAGGTACTTTTTGCGACTTGCAGAAGATGTGTGAGGTGATCAATTGTTACGTCTACAGAGGTAGCCGCATCCTCATCTCCAGATAGTTGAATGGTCAAAACAGAAGGTGCGTCTTGAACACCAAAAACTTTAGTACCGTTGATGTTCCAGGAGTACAAAAGATTTTCGTCGTTCTCATTACGTGCGTCCATAAAGTAAGGAATTGCCTGCACTTCAATCTGTGAAGATTCTGCAAAAATATGATTGCCATCTATAGCTGCATGATATTGAACGCCCGTTAGGGGGTTTTTTTCATACAGAATAACTTGAGGATCCTGTGTTTTTATACGTGTCGCAGATTGTGCACGCTGTATTCCATCAGGGGTTGCTACTTCAATGGCTAGAATATAGTCTCCAAAAAACTTAGGACCTTCTGTTAGTAAGGTGTTGGCACCAATGCCAGAGAGACTACCTAATACTGTCCCATTTTTACTCCATGTATAAATAAGTTCTGAGGCATTATATGTTTCCCCTTTTTCATTTCTAAATGTTGCCAATGCTTCTGCTCGTATAGAACTTCCTGACGAATACAATGCTCTACCGTTGTAAAATGGTGGAACATACGTATCTCCTTCCCAGAAAAGAGTGACTTCTGCTGGTGTTATTAATACAGATTTAGTAAAAACAGCCCCAGTAGCTGTTTTTACGAGTACGCTTACTTGTTGGGAAGAACCCACATTACCTGTTGTAAACGTAAAATCTATCCCACCTGGTTTTTGTTGCTGCACTTCGTTGTCTAATAGCCACACAATAGTAGCTGTACGAACATTCTCGTTTGACGATGAGACGGTTGCAGTCACTTCTTGGTTCGATTGAGGTAATTCTGGCGATAAGCTAATTGAAATTTCTATTCCAGCTAAAGAGTCTATGGTTTGGGCGTAGGTAAAATTCTGAAAAGAAAGGAGCAAACTGAAAAGCAATCCTGTGTAAAGGAAAAAACGCATACGTACATTATATAGTGGTTTACGTAAATCAGCAGAAATATATCGTGATAAGTGTGGGTTTTCTGTGAATGCTATATTGTTGGCGATGATGTTTTTGTATAATCTTCCTCTTCCTTTTCTTTAATTTTTTTTAAGATCTTCCTTCTTAACTTGCTGAATAATAACCCAAGTACCTACCGCCCAAGACGGTATGAAATTAATTAGTGGAAGCATTTCAGCTATTGTAATAGACATGTTTACTATGAAGCGATTTGGTTTATCGGCGAAACCAACACCTAAAAGTCTAAACCAAATCCAGAAGATGATTCTGGCAAGAATTGTAAGAAAGCTCGCTAAAAAAGGTCCTACGATTGGAATAAAAGTTAACAATCCTTGCAAGAAATCTGTAAAAATGGCTGCCCCCATGAGTGCCCACGTGTGGAAACCGTTAATTCTTCTTATATTCTCATCCATAGAGTGTTTTATTTCAATTCTTGTATGTCAGCTGGTTGTGGCGATGTAGGAGTTGCGGGTGTTTCGGATAGTTCTTGCTTTGCTTTTTTAATAGCAAGTATTTGCGATGGATCGGATGTGATAATTTGATCTTCCGTGTAGCTCGCGATAACTTTTATAGCAACGTGTTTTAGTCCAGCAAAAAAGATACCCTCCCCTACATCTGATTCAAGTAATAAGTATTTCTCTTCATCTGAAAGTTTGAATGTTTCTTGAATAAGATCGATTGATGTTGGTGACTGACGAAGCAAAATCTGAATAGACGAGTTAGTGATCATAGCTTTTCCATACGTGCTGCTTAAAAAGTCAGCGACATCTTGTGTAATTGTTGCAAGTCCAAGGTAATATTTACGCCCACGTTTTGCGATTCCAAACAAGAAAGACGCTGTATCTTCTGATTTCATCATCCACCACGCTTCATCGATAATAAGAAGCCGCTTTCGAAGCTCCTTTCGTACCATATTCCAGATATAATGCGTCACTAGATACATTGCAACTGGCTTGAGTTCGTCTTCCATGTCTCGAACGCTAAACACAACAAAGCGTTTGTTCATGTCGATGTTCGTGGGGCGGTTTATGAATCCAGCCCAAGTACCACGAGTATACTTTGAAAGGCGTTGCACAAGAGACTCAGAACCCTCTAATCCAGAGAGTACTAATTCGAAGTCTGAAAGTAGTGGTGGTTCTAAATTAGCAAAATCAGAGTTCGGTGTAATGTCTTTCAGTGCATACGTTTCAGTAATTGCCCTATCTATGATTGCATCTTCTTCGGGTGTAAGGCCACCAAACATAATACGAAAGAGGCCCACCAATGTAATGATGTTGTTTCGAAGAATATCAGCCGGACTCTCATCTTCGCGAGGTGTGGGAAGATCAAATGGATTTATATGGTGTTGTGAAGAAAGTGATATGTTGAAATGGCGGCCACCGGTAGTTTCTGCTAAGTATTCGTATTCTCGCTCAGGGTCAATGACGATAACGTCAGCATCAAACATGAGTGAGCGAACAATCTCTAATTTTGTCATATACGATTTACCGGCACCTGATTTTGCAAATACAACAGAGTTGTAGTTTTCTAATGAGAAACGGTCAAAGAGCACAAGGCTGGAGTTGTGGCGGTTGATACCGTAAAGAATTCCCCTATCGCTCGTGAGGTCGAAAGAAACAAATGGAAAGATGCTTGAAAGTGGAGATGAGTTAAGGTTCGAATGAACCGAAAGAGCATCTTCTGCTATTGGTAACACACTTTTAAATCCTGGTTCTTGCTGGAACAGTGCGGGTTTTAGATAGACAAGGCGGGATTCAAGAATCGATCGTATTTCTGATTCAGTTTTATCTATCTCGTCTCGCGTGTCTCCATAGATAGTTATATACAAACCAATTTTAAACATCTTCTCTTGTGCTTGCTGTAGTTGGTCTCTGAGATATTCGAGGTCAGAGTACGCGGTGTCGAGCACAGGGTCTCTTACGAGTCCTTTTTGTTGCCTAATAGAGATTTGACTTTCAACTTCTGCTACCTTCTTTTGAAACTTACGAAGTACAGCGGTTGTCTCCATAGGATGCACGAAAATAGATACATCAAATACCTTATCGAGGTTGATAATTGGAGAAAACCAACCAGTAGAGAGGAATCGTGGATACGAAATAACAAAAAAAGTACGCGCTACTTTTTCCCCTAGGTTAAGTTCACGAGGGGTTATTTGTAGTGCTGAGGGTGCTATAACATCTTGGAGCTCAAGAACACCATGTTTATAGATTTCCTCTGGAAGGATAGGAACTATATCCTGTCCTTTTTTATTCTGTTTACCTAAAAAATCAAAAAAAGCCATAAAAACCTATCTGTATTATACCTGTTCAAACCAAACCAGACACACAACACTGGGGGCACTTAGTTGAGTGCTTTTATCATTTGTTTTGGTTGGTCTCGCTCTCCTGGGTTAAATATTTTATAGAGGAGTTCTATTATCTCCTCAGTATCAAGCTGCACAGAACGTACTCCGGTGCGCACTAGACCCTGTTGTACTATTGCCATCCGTTGGTCTAACTGAGAAACATTTTCTTGAAATTCATTCTTTTTCACGGTGGTTTTACTTTCAGTTTTTTGAGATTTTGACCACGGGAGTGAACCCAGCATACCTTTGTTTATTGAAATCGTGGATGGGGAGTATGGAACAACAACAAAAAATTGCTTAGTCATAATGTCAGCTCCTTCTACAAAACTCTTGATGAACTCCATATACTCACGTATTTGAATACGCATAAGATCGTCCATAGTACGTTTATACTCCACCTCAAGTGTTTCTATGTATGGGCGTATATCGAGTTCTCTTGATTGAATATAAATTTGGATCGAGAAATCTAGCGAGTTAAAGAAGTTCTGGAACTGCATTATAAAGGCACTTTGTTCATCCTCACTTTTAAGGGCGAAGTTTAATGAGGAAGCCATAAGTACACCTCTTAGGCCACCGTTATTCAAAATAATTACACCATCTCGCACTTCTTTTACTGGTACGAAATCTTGAGATGATTGGGCTGATTTATTTGCTTGTGGCATAACTATGATATTTCTTCTTGCTCTTCTTTTTCTCGATCCAGACGAATACGCTCGTTTATATCAAGACTCCACGCAAGACTCTTAAGTTTGTTTTCCGAAACTGATGGAATATCTTGTTGAGACTGCGGTAACGACGTCTCGGTCTGGGTACGCTTTTTGGTGTTTTTGTAGTTAGAATTCCAGAGATAGAGTTTCTTATGTATGAAGTACATAAAAGCAGCCTCAAGCGTGATAATGAGCGGTTTTTTATTTACTTTTACAAATGCAAGTGCCGCTGCAAAACCTACAATAGCGAGAGCAAGTGGTATTGCAATAAGCGAAGGTAGATAACGCCACAATAAGAACCCTACTCCGACTCCACCAGCAACATATATAAATTGCTTAAGCGTAAGCGGACCGAAGATTTTATCTTCTACATCAGTAAATTGCGGTACTTGAAATTGCATAACTGATTCCATTAACGAGCAGGGTGTAGAGTAATACGTAGGCTTGCTCGAATGTGCTAAGTGTTGTTCTTGGCGTAGACAATCAGCTTACCGTGTCACTCATGACATGCTCTTACTCGTAAGTATCGCACATTACATTTAGTATGCCCATGAAAAAATGGGGACGAAATACTGTTACGCAATCGATTCTCGATATGGGTCCTCTTGTACATCCGATCGTTCGGTGCTTTTTTGTCCAACCATATACGCAGTAGTATCTGAAGGCACCGCTTTTTCTGTCTTTTTTGAAGAATATACCGTTTCTCTTTGTAGTGATTCGCTGTCCAAATGTGTTTGCATTTTTTCACGGATTGGCTTAAACACCTGTATCGCTATGTCGTCGACAAGTTTTTGAGCGAGGTCTTCCTCGATGCCAACTTCTTCTGCGATATTTTTTGCCATATTTTCAGGATCCTCTAAGCCTAAAAGAGTCAGCATAATTTCATTCTCTAAAAGAGTCCATTGGTCGAGGTGGAGTTTATAGTTCGACGCTAATTCACGAAGTTTTTTTTCTACACGTGTATCAGAAACGGCTTGTTGTACTGCTTCGGGCAGTTCCGAAAACCTTTTTTCAATAAGTGCTTCGATATTTTCTTCTTGTAAGTCCATAGTAGTTATTTATCTTTTGTTTCGCTTTTATTGTCTTTTAATCCTGAAATGGAATCTTCTGTAGACTCTGTTTTCTTTAATATTTTTTCTAGCATCTTCTCTTCATCTGTCTTACCTGCTAATTTATTTGCTCTTGCATCAATTCTTTCTTGTGTCTTTTCTCTCATTCTTTTAAGTAATCCTTTTTTCTTTTCTTCAGCAGGCTTTGTTCCGTCTTCACTTGCAAGACTTGGAATCCTTGGCTGATTTACTGTTGTTTGATCAGGACTTGTGTTTCCGACATTATTTACAGAAATATTGTTCAATGGATTTCTTCTCGCTTGTTCCTCATTAATTCTTTGGGCTGTTTTTCCAATATCTTGTCCTGCACCTTCTATCTCGTTTTGTTTTCCACGACTATCTGCAGTGTCTGTAGCTTTGGAAGGCGAATTATCATTTGTTACAGTGTTATCGTTTGACGGCGTGCTTTGGATGTTAGAAACAGGAGCAGTACCCTTTGCTTCTTCTGCATTGTCGTTTGTTGATTGTGGTGGTTGAACTGTTGTTTGGTCAGGACCCTGTGTTTGTGGCGGTGTCTGCTTAGACGTATCTTCAACGGTCGTCTTACCTGCTTTTTTAGCATCATTTTGATATTTTGCCTCGGCATCAATCATTTTGTCGTAATTTCCTACACCAGTACCAAGATTAACCCCTGCACTTTTAAGGCTATTGGCAAGACTCTTTGAGTCACGAATGTCGAAAGAGGTGTCTGCAGCTTTTTTAGAAGCATTTAAGGCTAGTCTCGAAGGGATATTTCTAAGTGGGTTTCTGCTCCCAGCGTTTCTTCGTAGGAATTCATTTTCAGACAATGCAGTTCCTGCCCTACCAACAGTACCTCTTCCAGCACGGCCAGCGAGCCCAAATGCCCCACCAGCTAAACCGAGAGGGAGAGCAAGAGAACCTGAAAGAAGTTTCCTAAATCCACCTTTGCTCATATTTCCTGCAAATTTAGCTCCGCCAATAGAAAGATTGTTTGCTACTTGAGTTGATGCGTAAAGAAGTCCAATAACAACCATCATATTGAAAATGTATATCCATGAATTACTATTTTCTCCTACAAGCCCTGAAAAATTATTCCCACTAGAGCCTGAGTTGATACCTCCTATAATTTGAACGGTTCCCCAGAGCATTATCATAAATACGGGCGCAAACAATGCATTTTGAATAAGATGTGACCACCATTTGTCCCACCATTTATTTCCTCCAGGTATCATATACGCAGCAAACGCCGCAGAAGAAGTGAGCATAAGGACAAGAAACATCACTATACGAGTCACCATCAAAATAAGCCCATATAGCATGACGATAGTGAGTGCTAAAAAGAAAATCATAGTAATGACCGTGTATAAAATCGCGTTACCAACCCCACTCTCCTCACCAGCTTGTACTTGATTTAATGCCTCTCGTGCAGACCCATATGTCCAGTCTACTACTCCTGTCTTTTGCATAAATATCGTTGTGATACCAGCAGTATTTCCATCTGTGTCACTTACTGATATCGCTTTTCTAAATTGTATTGCAGTGATGTTTGAAACATCAATGATTGCTTTGGTGAAAAAGAGACTAAAGTTTATAAGTACTGCAACAACAAGAATTCGCACACCGAATTTTTTTAATCCGTATGCGGGGATATCAAGAATGACAGCAAATGCAACAAATACAAACATCGCAATCATAATGATATTTGCGACGTCACGAAAACCAGCCCAAGCAGCATTGACACCAGGCTCAAATATTTTAAACGTTTCAGAAAAATCGACGATTGTATAAAAGAGTACTAGATCGAACCCTGTCCCAACCATTGCGAGAAGCCCACCAGTTAGCGTTATAAATACCGCTAATATATAAGAAATAGTACCCTCAAAGAATGGTTCTATATCTAAATCAAAGAAACCAGCATGAGAGATAAGTAGATTAATATCTAATTTTTCCACATTGAATTGTAATGGGAGTACAATCAGTATAAAAGCTGCTATTAAACTGTATGTAATAGGCAGAGAAGAGTTGGTTACTTTTTTAAAAAAGGAAAACATACTTAGATTTTGTGTTGAGTCCAATTATCTGGTTTACACCATCCTTCTTCCCAATTAGTTCGAGTTTCTTCGAGGAGTTGCTGCATCGCTGTTTCGATTTCGTCAGCCTGTGTAGTTGCTTGCCGTAGTTGGGCTTCAGTATGTAGTACTCGAGATGCAATGAGCTCATCAAGTTTTTCTAGGATGAAACGTTGTCCACTGGCTGACGATGTTTTTTCAAGATCGTTACGTATTTTTGCAAGTACTTCGAGCGCTTTGAGTGAACGTGCAACATTTTCGTTAATGAGGTCAAGAACTGGTTGTATACTTTGATCGATTATTCGTCGGGATTCTTGCGCACTTACGTTAAGAGTTGCAGATTTTGTTGTACTCCGTGCAGTTGCGGTAATAGTTACTGCTGGTTTTTCAATCGGCACAGTGAGAACAACCCCTGTAGGCGTTGTTGTTTTCTTCACGAGTGAGAGTATGGGTGCAAACGTACCACTGCCACTTGCGAGAGTTTCTATTGTGGTCACAGTTATAGTTCCGTCTGGCAATGTCGCAAGATCAATGGCATTCGTTGCCCAGTTACCATCGGTAGTGACCGTTGGTTGCACTGGACCTACATTGTTTGTTCCGTCTGTTGCAGTGACCTGAATAATAGAACTTCCAGTGGAGGCACGTCCTTTCACGATGATTGTTGAGGCAGATGGCGTTGATATATCAACCGCATCTACTGCTAGAGTTTGGGTTGTTTGAACAGGGGTTGTACACGTATTAGTAGTATTTAATCCACATACTTGACCTGTAACCTCTTCTTTCAAATCTATTGTGGCTTGCTTTGTTATTTCAATCCAACACGTGTTTTCCCACGACTCAAGTTGTCGGCGGGTGTTAGAAAGTGTATTGGCAGCAGCTTGGCGTGCTTGAGCGTATTCTTGTTCTATACGAATGGTGTTATTTACGATAGATGCACCAGCACCAGTCATGTTACTGCGTGTACGAGCAGCGGAGTCTTGTGCAAGACGATCAACATAGGGAGCTTCACCCGAAAATGATTTTGAAAGTCCAGAAAAACCTTCAACATCGGATAGAAGTTCAACTCCGATATGTGACATAAGGGCTGAAACGATTTCGTCTATCTCATCAGCGTTTTCAGATTGACGTAGTCCCGTACCGATAGTCTGGCGTAAATGATCGGCAATCATAAAACCTGGGGTCACTACACGTTTTAAGTTAGTAGTATCACCACCTCCTAAGTCTATGGTTTTGTCTGTTTCAACTGTACGGAAACCACTTCCCCAATCGAGCTGCGTTTGTTCGCGAGTTTGTTCATCGGCGATTGACTCAGTGAGCTGGTTTTCTGCGCTGTAGTATGCAAAAAGAGGATTGCAGGAAGGGTTTGTTGTGAGTTTATAGAAGGATTCCCAGCCACCGCCGCTATTGAAATCTCCAGACGAGAACGAATTTAACTGACTCGTTGTTAAATCGCATGCCAACGAATTTTGAGGAGAGCGTGTTTCTCGCGAATAGTTTCTCGCAAGAGCAACCCTCACATCCCTTCTAAACGGTTCTGCAAGTGTTTCAGTTTGGGCTCCTGTGATAACTCGTTCTGCAACTGGGTCAGAAATATTCTCGAGCATATGCAATGGAAGGTTTGTTATGTATGCAGGATTTCCATCGAAGCCCGTGTTCGCCCAACTGACCACTCGGCGAATGATATCTGAGATAAGCGTTTCTCGCATCGAATTTAATATTCCATCAAGTAAACATTCTTTGTATGTAAGAAGACGTTCTTGGTCGTGTACTGCACCATCGAACACCGGAACATGAGAACCACCGGGTCCTTGCATACCAACGGCACCATACGCTGCCCCAGTACAGCCATAGATACCATCGCGCGAGAACCCAGTCGCGACAGATGTGGCAGCACTTGTACTTGTTGCATTGTTAAGTTGGTCGAGAACATTGTTAAGTAAATCAATACTTGAAGATGTTTGGGCATGCGAAACAGAAACGCCAAGGGTGCTCACAAATAAAACAGAAAGTATGAAGTATTTTGCTACTTTGTATTTCATAAGGCTTCTTCTTTCAACGTAAAGTAAATATCAATTTGGCTATATGCGAGTTTAATGGCATCCTCACCTTCTAGAAAATCTCGCGTTGCTACAAAGGTGAGTAGTGGATCTTCTGGTGTTGTTGTCATTGTGTTTAAGATGGACGCAAAGGTGGCAAAGCTGTTTATTAAATCAAGGTGTGCTTGCGCAGCGTCTTCAGGGGCTGTAATAGTAAGTAATACTTGGGCAATCTCATCGTAAATAGTGGCCGCAGCGGTAAGTTTGTTAAACTCTTCTGCATTACCTGACTCAATAGCGCGCCCGTATGTGATAAGTTCGTATTCTCCAATTTGAGTAACCGGAGTTATGGCTTCTTGAAAATCACTTTTGTATTGCAATGTTCTGCTTTGTGAAGTGTCGGACGTGATGCCAATATCTTCGAGCGTATATTGGGCTGTGTGGCGTATAGAAAATTGTGAGTTAGCAGCTTGCGCAACGATGAAGTCAAATGAATCACTATCGAACGACCCCTGCTGTTTCGACTGAATGTACGCTCCAAAAATTTCTCGAGCAAGTTGATCTGTTCTGGTTGTACTTGCATTACTGTGTGTGTTTTTTGCGTTTTCCTCAAACGTTTTTCGTGCTGCCGCAAGCTCATCACCATCGGAAATTCCGTCGTTGTTGGTGTCAGGATTGTTAGGATCGGTACCTAAAAGAATTTCTTCCCAATCCTTCACTCCGTCGTTATCACTGTCCGCTGTGTACTCTGTAGACTCTAGAATATTTTCTGTCGCTGTTTGCAAAGCCCCATTATCAGACTGTGGTTTTTGAGAGAACAATTTCCATCCTGCGAAACCTACTAGCACAACGCCGAATAGCGTTGCAGCAATAATCTTGCCGCTTATGTGCGAATTAGTAAACACACTAATAGTATAGCAAGGTAGGGCGTATCGAGTGCTCAAAAAACCCTACAAATTGGGGACACGTTAGGATTTATAGGGTAAACGTAAAAATACGTCCAGGTTCATGATTTTTAAATACAACTCCGTATGATTTGAATAGAGTTACGAGTGTTATGTGCCCTTTGGCGACTTTTTCTGACGCGATATTATAGATTAATATTCTTTCCATAAGGCTCTCATCGTCAGTTGCGAGAGTGAGGTCCCATAATAGCTCCCCTACCAATGTATATGAGGTAACTAGGTTCGTTTGCGCGTTCTGTAGTTGTTCTGGAACCTCTAGATCTGCAATGTTAGCTGCAAGCTGTAAGTATCCATCGGTGAGTCGTTTGAGCTGCTCAGTATTTTCCCGATCTTCAATAAAAATATTCAAAAGTTTTGTCTGATCTCCTTGGGAGAGGTTAAACGCATTAAGTAATGTCGCAAGTTCGTTACCGTATACTCGGAATTCCTCCTGTATCTTTGAGGGAGCGTCTTCTGAAACGATAGGGACTGTTTTGGAATAGTTACCGCTCCAAATAGGCTCATCAGAAAATGTATCTGTGTCGCTTTGTTGAGCTAGCGTATCGAGCAATGAAGACCCAATAAGCGTATTAAAAAGCGATGAGACTTCTTCGCTTTCAGTTGGTGTTGTACTTGAAGCATCAAGCGTTTCGAGGGTCGTACGGAAGTCCTGTGAACCTGGGCGTTCTTCCCATGTTTGAATAATTTTTTGTATTGCCACCTTTTGTTCCTCCAGAGATTCTGGATCGATGGTTACTGGTTCTATCTGTGGTTTCTGCTGCAAACTTGTAAATAACGTATCAGTACTTGAGAAAGAAAAGTACGTAGGAGTGGTAGGAGTAATATTTTTTTCGCTCGTGAGTGGTAAAAACCATATCGAAGTACCCAAAACACCTGCGACTATAAAAACAAGAACAGAAAGGATTATAATGAGGCGCGCGCGATCCATGCGCACAGTATACCCTATTGGAATAATGTAATGATGCTACTATGTGCGCATGAGCAGAACACGTAACTATTTTCCTAAAAAAAGTGTCGTTTTGGTAGTTGGCATCGCACTATTCGTGGCGACATCACTTTCTTTTCTTGCAACGCCACAACGCACGCAGGCGTTTGAGTGGGGTGGGCAATTCCAAACAGTAATCCCCTGTTTCAATGCCGTTATTTGGACGTTAACGAGTGGTCCGCGTGGAGGGACATTTATTTGGACGCCGAGCACGCGCACATACGACAATGGTCCACCGTCTAGTTCTGGGCAATACGGTCTCGGCCTTGCTGGTCCACCGTATTTTTGTATAGTCTTCCCGTTTCCCCTCGTGGTATTTCCCGGGGTTATTATGACAATGGTAGGTACGAGCTGAGTCTACAAGATAGACGCAAGTTCTTTCCATTTTTCTAATGGCACCTCTTCCGCACGAATATTTTCGCTTAAGCCAAGGCTTTCAAGCGTATCGATAATTGTATCTTTTGTGCCAAACTGAGCGAGGTTGTTCACCAACTTTTTACGCTTACTACTAAAACCACTTTTTACTATTTTGAAAAAGTGGTTCTCTGAAATTCCAGTGAAGAATTTTTTTGAAATGTTTTCTATATGTAAGACAGCAGAATCTACTTTCGGTGCAGGGCTAAAATAGCGCGCCGCAACAGTAGTCACATATCGTGGTTGTCCGAACACTTTAACTGATATGCTTAGTATGCTCTCCCTTGTATCGCGAGCAATGCGATGTGCCACTTCTTTTTGAACCAATAACGTCATACACAGCGGCGGTTTATCTGCAGTGAGAAAACGACGAATAATCTCGCCGGTTATGTAGTATGGAATATTAGCAACGAGTTTGTAATCACCAGTAATTAAGTCGTCTAGTGATAATGTAAGTACGTCTTCGTGAACAATTTTAAGCTGTTTATTTTGTACATGTTCTCCGAATTTTTCTTCAAGAATCTCAATCATATCAGCATCTGTCTCAACTGCGATAACAGTAGCACCAGTTTCAAGCAACGCTTGTGTCAAAACTCCTTTCCCGGGTCCTATTTCTAGGACGGTATCGTCTTTTGTTATTTGTGCGGCAGACAACATGTCTTTCAACACTGATTTTGAAGTTAAGAAATGTTGACCAAGATGTTTCTTTGCTTTCATACTTTTTTGAATCTTAAGACTTCTTCACCATTATGCATGACCGTTTCAGTAAAGAGTGTTAGTGGTCGTGCCCAGAGTGCGTCTTTACCGAATTCTTTGCTTTCGTACAGCGCGCGATAGAACACAAGTTCTTCAAGCGTTTCGCTGTGACGACCTACGCCAATAACTTCATACTCCCCTCCTTTAAAATGTCGATACTTTCCTAGCTCGATTTCCATGTTAGAAGTCTATCAAATCTATTTTTCTTTCGTGTGGTGGCGTGTGACCTTCGTCGGAACTTTCGATATATTCTTCGCCTATATCATCAATGAATTGTGATGCTGTTTGCATAGACTGAGATCCAAAGATGGTACGAATAATTGCATGAGTAAGAAAAATCTTCTTTCGTGCGCGAGTGAGGGCAACATAAAACAGTCGCCGCTCCTCTTCTTCGTCAGTATTTTGATCAAGTTTCTCGTGTGGGAAGAGGCCCTCCTCAAGTCCCACTAAAAATACATAATCAAACTCAAGACCTTTAGATGCATGTACTGTCATAAGTTTTACTGCGTTGTGGTTTTTTACAAGGGAATCTTGGTCTGTGGCAAGTGACGCATCTTCAAGTAGTTTTTCGATACCTTCTTCAGGAGAGAGCTCGTCATATTTTGATGCCAACGTCGCAAGTTCTTTTATGTTCTCTAAGCGTTCGCGATCTTCTTCTGTTCCACCACGTAATTTCATCTCTAGCCCGCTTTTTTGTACGGTAAACCGAATGGTTTCTGAAGGTTTTTCTGATACAGCACTGTCTCGTATAGCTTTAAGAGCAGCTCTAAATTCAGCCACCTTTTTTTGTAGCGCTGGAGAAAGTTCGTGTTCTGTGCCTTCAAACATTTTTGAAAGAGTCATTTTACCGATTCCGCGTGGAGGTGTACTTACAATGCGTGCAATATCTCCTTGGGAATCTGGGTTAAGAGCTGCTCGGATATAACTTAATACGTCTTTCACTTCTTTTCGGTCAAAAAATCGTGTCCCGAGCACTTGGTACGGAACTCCTGCAAACATAAACGCTTGTTCAAGTGCACGTGATTGAAAGTTTGCTCGGTACAGCACTGCAATTTCTCGCGGTTCCACTCCAGAGTCGATAAGTTCTTGAGATTTTTGCATGACGAATCGTGCTTCGTCATCTTCACTATATGCACTATATAAACTAAGCAGCTCCCCTGCTTCGTTTTTTGTATACAGCGTTTTTTCTTTCCGTTTTACATTCTTTTCGATGATGATATTTGCGGCAGCAAGAATATTTTGGGTTGATCGGTAGTTCTCCTCAAGAAGTACGAGCTTTGTTCCAGGGAATTCTTCCTCGAACGTTAAAAGGTTTGCTAAGTTCGCGCCTCTCCATGAATAAATATTTTGATCGATATCACCGACAACACAAATGTTTGCTTTTTCGTCTACGAGCAGTTGTGTAATAGCAAATTGAACACGGTTTGTATCTTGATATTCGTCAACATGCACATGGGACCAACGTTTTTGGTAGCGTTCTCGAATTTCTGCGTTATCTCTGAGTAATATGTAGGTACGCAAAAGCAAATCATCGAAATCAAGAGCCCCTTCTTTTTTGAGACGCGCTTCGTATTCTTTCCAGATTCTGCCGAGCGTATGGCGCTTTACGTCACCGACGTCTGGCTGGTATGTATCGGTGCTTAACCCATCGGATTTGTGTCGAGAAATAACACTTAACATGACACGGGGTTCAAATTGTTTTGGGTCAAGACCGAGCTGCTTTAGTGCATTTTTTACCGCGCGTATGCTGTCTGCTCTATCGAATATTGTGAAGTGCCTCTTTAAACCGAGTTCTTTAGCATTCTCTCTCAAGATAGAAACTCCTAAAGAGTGAAATGTTGAAACGTAGGGGCTTGCAAGACCTGTCGCTCGTGCCGAAACAGGACGGTTTATATCAACGTCAGCATCTATCATGGCGAGTACTCGTTCGCGCATTTCTTTGGCCGCCTTGTTGGTAAACGTTACAGCCAATATTTTCTCCGGAGGCGTCCCTTTTTTGATTAACTCTAAGATTCTTTGTGTAATGACTCTCGTTTTTCCAGCTCCAGCTCCAGCGAGAATCATGAGAGGGCCGCTGTCGTGTGCAACCGCCTCTTTTTGTTGTGGATTTAGCTCAAATTCTGCCATAAATGGGCACTATACCATGCCACACTCTGGCTACGAAGAGTCCTTGACTCTGAGTCTATCCACAGTAGTATAAATGAGCTATTGCGGACTTATTCGTAGTGGTTACAGTGTATATAGGGGGTTTGCGACTGATGCGGAACCCTATTCCGTACAAAACGGTACGGGCACGTTAATTAGGCTTATTTTATCTACAGATCAGGATTCTGATCCTAGTTTGCGTAGTTACGTAAAGGTTCAGATGACAAAAATATCAACCACAATGTGGCGTAACGCCGTGTTTCTTGTGGTCGTGATATCGATGGTTTTCCCAACCGGAGTACACGCGGGCTTCTTCAGTAATGTCTTCGCAGCGTTTTCTCCAACGCTTGCATACACTGCACACGCTACTTACAATTCACAAACTATTCCTCTCCCCCGTGCTGCTCAGAACATTGACCCGAATCCATCAAAAGGTGGAGGAGATATAACAATCGTAAATGACTCAGCGCTTTTACCAGCATCTGGTCCAGCAGGTTCTCTTGCAGACGTTGACGAAGGCAGTTCTTACAAAAATAACGGACAAATTAGTATTTACATTGTTCGCCCAGGAGACACTCTTGGTGACATTGCACAGATGTTTGACGTATCCATCAACACGATTCGATGGGGTAACGATATTGCACGTAGTGAAGCGATACAACCTGGGCAAGAGTTGGTAATTTTACCAGTGACTGGAATTAAATACACAGTAAAGAACGGAGGAACTTTGAAAGATATTATTGATAAGTACGGTGGCGACATAGAGGAAGCTGTTGAATATAATGGTTTCTCAGCAACGGAACATCTTGTTGCAGGTACGGAAGTGATTATCCCAGATGGTGAATTAGCAGCGCCAAAAGCGGCTGCAAAAGTGGCACAAAGCCGCTATACAACAACAACCTCACGCCCACGCGGGACATCAAACGTACCTAGCTACAGTGGTTTCTATATCCGACCAATCAATGGAGGAACTAAAACACAGGGTATACATGGATATAACGCAGTTGACCTTGCAGCACCTGCAGGAACTCCAATTCTTGCTTCAGCAGCAGGAAAAGTAATTATCTCCAAGGGAAGTGGATGGAATGGAGGATATGGAAAATATATTGTTATCGAACATGCTAATGGTACACAGACACTGTACTCACACAATTCACGAAACCAAGTGTTCTCAGGACAGAGTGTCGTACAAGGACAAGTTATCGGGTATGTAGGTTCGACAGGACGTTCAACTGGATCACATGTTCACTTTGAGATACGTGGTGCGAAGAACCCATTCTAGTTAAAAGTTGGAAAACAAGCGCAGCACTTTGTTGTGTTACATAAAATTGCAATCACTGTATGTTCAATACAGTTCTTTTAATTTTATGTACACGCCTCGTTCTGCATCTTGTTTTCCAACTTTTTTCAGTCTAATTTTTTGTATTAGATATAATCCAAAAACCAGCCCTGTTTTTTACGCCATGTAATTCAATAGCTTTAATTAGTTTTGCAAGAGAAACAGTTCTTCGTGGATAAAATATATCAGAATCAAGTAACACTACTTGATCACCATTGATACTTTCAATGATATTTACGTGACCACAATTACCGCCTGAAGGATCAAGAGGAAGATTGTTAAAACACACTAATATATCATTCTCTTTCTCTAGGTTTATTTTAATAAAATCTGCTACGTCTTGTATCGAGCTTAAAGTTCTATAGGTTTCAGTTAGGTGTATATTGTTTGTGCGGAAATAATTATTTATAGAGTATTTCTCTTTTTGCACTTGCGTTCCCCACCCAGACTTAGGGCGCGTATTCGATACTGTCGCACAAGCATATAAGGAACTTTTTTCTTCAGGCACTATTAAGCCAAGAGAACATGCAATATTTTCTTGAGCATCATGTTCAATATTACGCCTATCGAGTATCATTTCTATGCATGCCGCGGTGCAAAGATAGGGCCTTTGTTTAATAGGGTTGTACTCCATATTTTTATGTTTCAATTGTTTCGATATCTCCTTCAGGAACCTCGTATCTTTCAATGAGAATATCTAAAATCTCTTTATCAATATGGTGAATGTTATCTTCTTCCTCATTTCTCTTCCCTATTCGCTCCAAAAGTGTTTGGTAGGGCGCTGTGAAATACATTATTCTCGAAGGTACGCCGATGTGTTCAGCGATTTGTTTATATTTCTCCCGTTCTTTTTGCTTGTAAAATCCGTAATCGAGTATTACCGAAGTGCCAGCTGAGAGCAAGGATTGTATTTCAGGAAGAAGTTCATCTTTAGTTGCCTGCTCGCGAATTTCAAGATCAACGTGGTGGTCATCCCCGTAGCGCTTGTGCATTTCTGAATCAAGTGAGAATAGTTTCGCGTGAGTATCTACTGCGAGAGTTTTGGCATAAGTAGTTTTCCCTGTACCGGGTAATCCAGTGAATATAAATAGTGTTGGTTGCATCTTACTTTTTAACAAACCTATCTTTGTCGCGTACTCGTAATTTATCGAGTGCTTTTTCAAATTCGATATCAAGGTCGATGTTATGGGAGTTAGCAAGGCATACGACAGTGAAGAGTACGTCAGCCAGTTCTTCGCCAAGTTGCTGCTCAGCCTCCTCTTTTTTCTTTGGCTTTAACCCATACATATGGTTAAGAAGTCGTGCGACCTCCCCCACCTCTTCACTAAGGCGTGCAAATTGTGAAAGCGGCGGCCAGTACGGAGGCTCAAGTCCTTTCACGAGGTTGTCTACACTTTTTTGGGCATCTTTTAACATACATACAGTATATAGAATCATTATAAAAAAAGAACGCCAGACAGCACGAATGCTATCTGACGCTTTCTGCACGGCGTTTTCTTGTGGCAACAGACCTCTTGTTGAAGTAACGCATAGCAACCAAGAGATACCAGCGATACTGGAAGAAAATAAACGAATATTTTCTAACAGCTTTTTCTACGAGGGCCTTAAATGCGGAACCCGTTTCACCTTTGCGGTGACTGTAGACTTCGTTGATAATGAGCTCTGCTTTCCCAACGTCAATCGTACACAGGTAGTCTCTCTCGACTTCGGCAACAGCCTCTTTGAAGTAACTGTCATTTGTGTTAACAGTGAATGTAGACACAACGACCTCCTTTCTCCAAGTCTTTAAGGTACGACGCTAGTTTTGATTGTATACCCAGCACCTATCTAGTGTAAAGCCCAAGAATATATCAGTTAACTGATATATTCTTGGGCTTTCTAAATTTTAGCGATTAGTCGCTAATAAACTGCCAGAGTGCCAGCACTCTGGCGGTTTATCTCTCTTGTTTGGGTCGATATTGAAGTGCTTCAAGAATGTGAGTTTCGTTAATATTGGCGGACTTTTCAATGTCGGCAATGGTGCGAGCTAGTTTTATACAGCGATGGTACGCACGCGGTGAGAGATTCATTTTAGTTGCAGCGTTATTAAGAATATCAGCACACTCTTTTGAAAGTGGCGCATGGTGACTTAGTCCTGCTGGAGTCATGCCGCTGTTAAGACGTTTTGGTTTCTTGAAGCGTTTTAGTTGTATTGTTCTGGCGTCTGCAACTTTTTTGCGCGTAATATCGGATTCATTATTCTTTTTCGGTTTCTCTAATAGTTTACTGTGCTCTATTGCACCAACTTCAATCCACATATCTATACGGTCCATTATAGGTCCTGATAGCTTTTGCTGATACCGCTGGAGTGCAGCAGGTGCACACGTACATTTAGTGCTCCCGTAATAGCCACACGGACAAGGGTTAAGCGCTGCAATGAGAATAAAATCAGACGGAAACACAGCAGAACCTTTTGCACGCGTTATAGAAACCACTTTGTCTTCTAATGGTTGGCGCAGTGCATTAATGACCCGTTTATCGAATTCTGGGAACTCATCAAGGAAAAGGACGCCACGGTGAGCGAGCGTTATCTCCCCTGGGCGCGGTATAGTGCCACCACCGACAAGCGAAACATAGCTTGCGGTGTGGTGAGGACTTCGTAATGGTGGGCGTTGTACAATAGTTTCTGTAAGAGTCCCAGCGATTGAGTGAATACTTGTTACTTCTAATGCTATGTCGTGAGGTAAATTAGGTAATAAGGAACAGAGCGCTTTTGCGAGCATTGTTTTACCAGTCCCAGGAGGACCGAAAAGAGCGATGTTATGACCACCTGCTGCTGCGATAGTAAGGCCACGCTTTGCATGGTCTTGGCCTCGTATAGACTCGAGATGATTTTCAGGTGTATACGGTACTGTGTGTGGTGAGTTGCTTAAAGGAGTTATTTCTTCTGTGCCACGTAAGTGAGAAACAATTTGAGAAAGTGTGGCTGTAGGGAAAACAGTAATACCCTCGATAAGCGCTGCTTCAGCTGCATTCTCTTCTGGTACAAAGACTGCATTAAAGCCTTCGCTTCGTGCTTTTTGTACCAGAGGCAATACGCCAGTTGTTGCTTTGATTTTTCCATCCAATGAAAGCTCACCAAAGAAAAGAAGTTTCTCGATTGATGCCTCCAGTTCCCCGCTTGCCAGTAGGTAGGCGATGGCAATTGGCACATCAAATAAAGGACCTTCTTTCTTTAAATCAGCTGGCGCAAGAGACACTACAATCTTCATGTTGTTGTGTTTTGGCGCTTTGAAACTAGAACTTTTTTCAAAGTCAGCATTTTTTAGTGCTGCACTTACTCTGTCGCGAGATTCTTCGACAGCTTTGTCGGGTAGTCCAACTACCGAGAACGCATGGAGACCTTTTGAGAGGTCAATTTCTATAGTAACGATATGTGCAGAAAGGAGTGATGTTTGCGCACTAAAAACTTGAGCAAAGGACATGGTATGAGTATACCGTATTCAAAACTAAGAAAGAGCAGAGTGTTTAAAACTTAGAATATATACAACAAAAATGAACACCTCATCCGCCAGCTGGCGGATGAGGTGTTCATTTTGGCTTCAGTAAGCCCTGTTTAGTGACCAATTTAGTCAGCGTGAGCAACACACGTTGCTGCAGCGGGGTTTGCTTCGAGGCGTGCGAGAGGGATTTTTTCACCACACTCGTTACATTCTCCGTACGTGCCTTTTTTGATGCGTGCGAGAGCGTCTGTGATGTTATTAAAACGTGTTTCAAGTTCAGTAACAATACCGTTATTTGTTGTCTTTTCTTCAAATCGGTCTGCAAGTATTGCAGCGTCGGCTGTACCTGTTTCGTAATCGCCGTTCGTACCTTCCCAATTTCGGGGGTTCGATTGATCAACCTTTCCAATATCAGAAAGTTCAATCTCAAGAACCGCCTTTTCTTGGCTGAGGCGTTCTTCTAATTTCTTCATTGTTCGTGAATCTACCATAGTGGACTACTATACACTATTTTCTAAATCTGCAACATATCTTGACGAAATCGGTTTAATTAGCGGACACGAACTCTATCTGCAAGTTCTGTAAGCGTTCGAGAGTCAGTTGTGATAGCGATGGCGTCATGCCCGATAAAAGCATACATTATACGGGCTACACCGTCTTCGTCATACAATATACGCACATCGATGTTGTCTATGACGGTGTCTTCAAAGATGTTTGCTCCTGCTGCGATTGCTGGTTTTACAAATGATGAACGAGGACTAAAGAGAGGAAGTAAATCTTCCTCAATACTTTTTTCCCACGCGAGCATGCCTGCAAAAGCATGTCCATATGAGCGAGTGGTAAGCAAAAGGAATGGTGTATTTTCGTCAAGAACGTGGATACCGAGTACATAGTCTTCCGCGAGTGTCTGTAGGAAGGTTATTGGAACTCGTGCTTGAATGGTTTCTAAAAAGTCTCTAGAACCTAGTCGTTCTATCGTTTCCTGCTCATCCTCTTCAGAAATCTTTTCGGTGAGGTACAGCTCTACCATTGAACCAAGTGAGAAAAAAGTATTTCTTCGTACTGACGCGAGCAATTCTATTACATTTCGAGCTCGTACTCCGGTTACATCAACTCGCTCTTGCGCTTCGATGAAGATAAAGGATGAGGTAATTTGCTGTGTTGTAGGAGGGGCTGTATTAAGACGGTACGCATAATATGAACCTAAGGCAAATAAAGATGCAATGATAACGAATAAAATAGCTAGGAAAACAATCACCATCGTTTTTTTTGGTTCCTCTTCTATTTCTTCTCTGGGGCCGTCTTTTGCGCGTCGGTTGCTCTCCATTGCTGCAATGCGCGTTAGAGATGTTTTTTGGTCGCGCACCAGGTGTTGTATGTCATCTTTAAATGTATGAACAATCGCTTTGTTTTTTGAGGGTGCTTGCGTACGTATGCTCTCAGATTTCTGCACATCTGGCGCAGCTTTTAGAGGCTCAGGTGTTCCTTGTGTAGGTTCACTAGCTTCGTTTTTCTCCGTCGGTTTTTGGTTTTGATTCTGAGGCATGACGTTCGTTTGAAGTTGGTGGCATAACGCCCTTGTTTGATGCAAATTTTGGATCAACATCTTTTATAGATAGGTTGATACGTTTCTTATCATCAATCTCTTTGATTATAACAGGAACACGCTCACCTTCTGCTATTACATCAGCGACTGAGTTAATACGGAACGGAGCCAATTCTGATATATGCACCAAGCCTTCTGTGTTTGCCCCGATACGCACGAATGCCCCGAAGTCCATTATTCGTGTTACTTCTCCGTCGAATTTCTCCCCTGCTACGTATTCATGCGTTAGTTCCTCAATCATTTTGGCAGCTTCTTCTGCAGCACCGTTTTGTCCTGTTATAAACACAGAACCGTCATCTTCAATAGATATTTCTGTTGTTCCCGTTTGGTCTTTGATACCATTGATTGTTTTTCCTCCTGGGCCGATAACAAGACCAATTTGGTCTTCCTTGATTCGTAATGAAATTATTTTTGGTGCGCGTGGATTAATATCAGCACGTGGCTCCGAGATTGCTTTGAGCATAACATCCATGATTTGCATTCGTGCTACCTTTGCTTGAGCAAATGCCTCAGCAAGTACAGGTACTGTTACTCCTGCTACCTTTACATCCATTTGTACTGCAGTTACACCCTCACTTGTTCCAGCTACCTTGAAATCCATATCGCCAAAGTGGTCTTCTGGTCCTTGTATATCAGTAAGTATTTTGTAGTTCCCTTTCGTGTCACTCATCATACCCATTGCAATACCTGCTACTGGACGTTTGATGGGAACACCTGCGTCCATCAGAGCTAAGGTAGAACCACACACACTTGCTTGCGAACTAGAACCATTACTTGCCATTGTTTCAGAGACTATTCTGATGGTATAAGGGAAATCTTCTTTGCTTGGCAATACGGGAAGAAGTGCTTTTTCAGCGAGCGCACCGTGACCTATCATTCGACGATTAAATCCACCAACACGCCCTGTTTCTCCAACAGAGAACGGCGCGAAGTTGTAATGATGCATGTATCGTTTCTTCGAGTCTGGGAATTCAATGGTATTCATAAGCTGTGCATCGTCGGGGCCGCCAAGAGTAAGTGCGGAAAGAACGTGAGTACCACCACGGTAGAAGATACCTGTTCCATGAATAAGATCAGATATTCCTCCAGCTTGTGCGTAAAGGTCACGAATTTCGTCCATCTTCCGTCCATCTTGTCGACGATCGTTTTCAAGAGCTTCTACGTGTACGAACTTGTCCACTTGTATTTCAAAGTATGCAGCAGCGTTAGCTGCTTCTTCGGGTAGTTGTTCTTTTACTAAAGTCATCCATTCACTCTTTAATGCGTATGCTCCCTTTTCACCGAATACGTATTCCCCCATTTTTGGTTCAACTTCATTCGAAAATAATGTTGAAACTGCTCCACTTGCCTCTTGTGTAGGAATCTCTTGCTTTTCTTTTCCAATTTCTTTTATGATACTTTTCTGCCATTCTTGGAGTGTATTGTGTACTGCAACAGCAGCGTCGAGTCCCTTAACGAGACGTTCTTCAGGAACTTCTTTTGAGCTAACTTCTACCATGTTGATATTTCCATCTTGACCACATGCTAAGAGGTCGAGAATCTCAACATCCGAAGTTCGCTGTGCGTAGGAAGGATTAATAATGAATGTCTCGTCATT
The DNA here is from genome assembly GCA_017134395.1 of Candidatus Kaiserbacteria bacterium. Taxonomy (NCBI): domain Bacteria; phylum Candidatus Kaiseribacteriota; species Candidatus Kaiserbacteria bacterium. Next base: position 529,196 of record CP070993.1, read on the forward strand.
TGCTACTTGCCCGATACGAACTGCACTCACTGGGCCGTCCCATGGGATGTCGGATGTACTTAATGCAAGTGATGCAGCAATAACTCCTAGCACGTCAGGATCTTCTTCGTCGATTGCTAAGACAGTTACAATTACCTGAATATCACGACGTAATGTTTGATCAAACAGTGGGCGGATGGTTCGGTCTACAACACGCGCCGAAAGCACCGCCTCTTCTGAAGGTCGCCCTTCGCGGCGCTGGAAACGACTTCCTAGGATTGCACCAGCTGCGTAGAATTTTTCTTCAAATTCTACCGATAATGGAAACCAATCCTGGCCGTCACGTTGTCCACCCATAACAGCCGTTGCCATAACAGCAGTGCTGCCATACCGTAAAATCACTGAACCACTTGCTTGGTCTGCTAAGTCTGTAAATTGAGCAGTAAGGGTTTTGCCTCCTACCTCAATTGAGTATTCTTTTTTTTGCATACGTCATTATTGCGTGATGCCTAAATTTCAGTATTACACAATGCTTGCTCGAAATATGTGTACCACTGTGATCTAAACACCACAATTATTTATAACTACTTCGAACTCTATCAAATTCTCACTGTAACTCAAACGGTGTGTTAGACTTTTTGTATGAAACAACTGGTGCACATACACGGAGGTGAATGGTTTGATTCGTACGAGGAATACTTTAAGTATCTTGAGGCGTCTGAAATAGATGATGTAAATGTGACACCCGTTCAAAAGTGGCGGGACCGGTATGAAGAATTTCTTGGTGCTGATTGGAGTATTATTCGCCCGCATATGCCTAGTCCCAAGAATGCAAAATACCTTGAATGGAAATTGTGGTTTGAAAAGTACATTCCTTATTTAGAAGACGGAGTTACTCTTGTTGGGCACTCACTTGGTGCTACATTTTTAGCTCAGTATCTTTCAGAGAATACTCTCCTTAAAAATATACAGAGCCTTCACTTAGTAGCACCTGCTTTTGACGGGGCTGGAGGATTCGGATTAACAGAGATGGTTAGTAACATACAAAAGCAAGTATCAAAGGTGTACCTATATCATTCTAAAGACGATTCACTTGTTCCCTACGAAGACTCTGTACATTTATATGAATTGTTACCAGAGGCAGAATTTCTGCAGTTTGACGAAAGAGGTCATTTTCTGACGCCAGATTTCCCAGAGCTTTTTGAAAATGTTAAAAAAGCATAAGAAAAAGCGGCCGTGAGGCCGCTTTTTCTATTGAACTAAACTGTTATCCGGTTATTCCGGGTATTTTCCAGTTGCGATGAGCAATGAGGTATTTCTTAGGGTCTTCATCCATATCTATAAAGTCGTCACAGACTTCACGGAGTTTTGATGATGAAGATTTACCAAAGCTAATAACCTCAACTTGCGTTCCTGAATGACGTTGGAGATATTCCACAAGTGGAATAAAGTCCCCGTCACCTGTTGCAAGTATGACGGCATCGAGCTTAGGTGCCATAGTAACGGCATCAATTGCCATGCCTACGTCCCAATCGGCCTTCTTTGCACCACCAAAAAAGATTTGTAGATCTTTCGTAATGATTTCGATACCAAGCTTTTTCATAGCCTCAAAGAAGCTTTGTTCTTCGCCTGATTCCGTAGTAACCACATAGGCACGCGCTCGTATGAGCTGGCGTCCCGCAACACTTTCTTTCAAGACATTGTCGAAATTGACTTTCGCCTTGTAGATATTCTTTGCGCTGTGGTAGAGGTTTTGAGTGTCGATGAAAACACCGACACGTTGTTCTTTATGTTTAATAACTGACATAAAAATAGTTTCTTAAAAAATTACACTGAGTAAAAAATTCGACCAAACATATCAACAAAATCCATTCCGGAAGAAATGTATCCATTTTGCACAATTACTTGTTAAAAGTTTTTTAATAATACATTGCATTATTTCGAAACTTTTAACTTCGTACTTGCACCAAAATTTTCATATTTCTTCTCGAAAGCAATTTTGCTGATATGTTGTGTATGTATCATACAGTACGACTAACCAAGAATGCAAAAAGTGCACAAAAGTGCACTTTTATAGGAGAGTTCTTTTTTATTTAAAAATTACTTCTTTAATCCAAGTGCTTTTACGAGCTTGCCATATACTTTTGAGTCTTTGCTCTCAAGATACTTAAGGTGCTTGCGGCGATCCGCAACCATCTGTAGAAGACCTCGACGTGAGTGGTTATCCTTATGGTTCTTTTTAAGGTGTGAAGCGAGTTCGTCGATACGTTTACTCAAAACTGCCACTTGTGCCTCTGGAGAACCAGTATCACCATCGTGTCGTTGTCCTTTTTTTAGAGCGTTAGCTTTTTGTCGTTTTGTAAGCATGATATACACAAAATATGCCCGGTAATTGCTGTACGAGACAACATATCCGGACGTGAGACAAATATAGCACAGTTTATATCTATTGGCAACCCCACCCCTCTCTTTTGCGGTTTGCGGGCATTATTACTCACTACTCATGATAAACTATGCATAATGAGTTCTAGTCTCGAAAATAGTAAGCAAGAGTTCCTTGAATACCTAGAAATTGAGCGAGGGCGTGCTGTGAAGACAGTTGAAAACTATGATCGATACCTTGTTCGTTTTTTTGACCACACCAAAGTAAAGAACCCGAAAGATATAACTGAAACAAAAGTACGAGAATTCAGGCTTTGGCTTAACAGGCAAGTTACCCAAAATGGAACAACAGTAAAGCGTAGAACACAAAACTATTATTTAATTGCTATTCGTGCATTTTTAAAGTTTTTACGAAAACGCGGTATCACGAGTCTTTCTCCTGAGCGTATTGAATTAGCAAAAGTTTCTCAGCGTGATCTTGATTTAATCACACGTAAAGAACTTCAGCGTCTTCTGGCTGCGCCAATGCGGGCGTATGAAGAGAGCGAAGATGAAGCAGTTAAATTACGGGCTATTCGTGACAATGCGATGTTACAACTCTTGTTTTCAACAGGCCTTCGTGTTTCAGAACTAACCTCACTAAATAGCGATATTGATCTTTCGAAAGATGAAATGTCAGTACGCGGTAAGGGTGACAAAGTGCGTGTTGTATTCTTTTCGCCCGAAGCAAAAAAAGCAGTTCAGAGATATTTAGATGAACGAAAAGATTTAGATGAAGCCCTGTTTGTAAATATGGGTCGCAACGCGAGCGAACACAATGATTTACGTCTTACTCCAAGAAGTGTGGAACGTGCAGTCAAACACTATGCAACTCGTGCTGGCATTACAAAAACAGTTACACCGCATGGCTTACGGCACAGTTTCGCAACCGATTTATTACAAAATGGAGCCGACATTCGTAGCGTGCAGGCACTACTTGGGCACGCTAATATTGCAACCACTCAAATATACACACACGTTACGGACAAACACCTTAAGGACATTCACAGTAAGTTTCACAATAAAGGAAAGTAAAACGTCGAGGATGGTATCCTCGACGTTTTCATTTCTCGTCATGCAATAATTTTTGTAAGTGCTCGATCACCTCTTGTGGGCACGTACGTACATCGTTTAAGAAAGTACTCAAAACCTTTTGAACTGTTTCTGGATCTCCAGGATATGCACTTTCAAATAGTGCTTTCTCGTGTACTCCGTAAAGGTGAGACACCTCATCAAACAGTGCGTTTATTTGCATGCATTTTTCTCGCTGACGTTTAGTTAGGGTTGGTCGCGGTTTTATACCAAAGACCTTCTCAAACTCCTTACGAGATAGACGCCCGTATTTCTTCATAAGGTCTCCTTTCTTCTGGTGCGAGTGTGCCATGAAACAGAAAGGTGCACAATGTGATAGCATTCTGACATGAGAATTGTTTCATGGAATGTAAACGGACTGCGAGCAGTGCATCGAAAAGGAAACTGGAATGACGTTTTTGCACTTAAGCCTGATGTTCTTTGTTTACAGGAAATAAAAGCACAAAAAGATCAGTTGCCTGATGATGTTACCGAAGTCGATGGGTTTCATGCGTACTTTAATTCATCACAAACAAAGAAAGGTTATGCGGGTACAGCTTTGTACTCGAAAAGGAAACCGCTAAACGTTTCATATGGTTTACCAGACGATATAACTGAGAAACATAGTTTACTTACTGATGGATATGGAGAGCCAAACAGAGAAGGGCGCGTGATAACAGCAGAGTTTCCTGAGGTTTTCGTAGTAACAGTGTATACACCTAACACCAAAGATGATCTTTCGCGCCTTGAATTACGCCACAAACATTGGGACCCAGCGTTTCTCGAGTACTGTGTAACATTACAAAACAAGAAACCGGTCATATTCTGTGGTGATTTGAATGTTGCACACAAACCAATTGATCTCGCACGTCCTAAGGAAAATGAGGGGAATAAAGGCTTCACAGTACAAGAACGACAAGGAGTAGATAATATGATAGAGGAGGGTTTCATAGACACACTGCGCATGTTTTTTGCTGATACCAAGGATTTATATACGTGGTGGAGTCCATGGAACGGTGCACGAGATCGTAATGTTGGATGGCGCATTGATTACGTATTTGTGAGTGAGCAGTTAGAAGACATAGTGCAACATGCAGATATACATCCAGATATACACGGGTCTGACCACTGCCCGGTGTCGCTAGACGTAGAAATCTAAAGGACATTTTATAAAGGACAAATGTCCTTTAGCTCTAACGGACATTTATCCACAAGGACATAGAAAATGTCCTTTATACATTGTATAATGTCCGATAGATCGTTCTTTAGGATAAAGTTAAGTTCTTTTCCGTTCTTTATAGTGTCTTCATGTGTTGTAAACAAAACAAAAAACACACACAAACTCCGTACAATATGCGTACACACGATGTGAAATCGTTTACGTATAAACAAGGAACACTTTCCTTGTTAAAACAATCAGCACGGTAGGCACAAAAAATAAGCAAAAACCACCTCTGGGAAGCCTTGAGGATTCGCACAGAAAAAACCGCGAATCAACAAATATAGCGTATCACCCACATTATCGAGACCGCCTTTAGGCGGTTTTTGCGTACTAAAAATCCTCCGCTTAGTTTTCTAAGTGGAGGATTTTTAGAGCTAGGATACGTGATGCTTTTTTCGAAGCGCTTCTATTTCTTTTTCGTCCTCTTCTTCCCTTCTGTCTTTTCCTTTTTCTCCAAGTTTTTGTAACTCGTTTATTGGCAATTGAGCTAATTCAGCAGCCCTGTCTTCAAGGTATTCAGGGGTGTTTTGTTTTGGCTCATCAAGAACCTCTTCAAGAAGTGCATGGAGTATCCATCCTACTTTTGGTCCTGGCCCGTCACCTAATATTTCAATAATTTTGTCGCCATTAATTTTGAGCATAGCAACTGAAATAGGATCACGAAGCGCTTCGTCAACCATGGATTTGTATTTGCGAAAACGAAATGGTTGTTCTTTTGGCCGGCCCGTACCAATGCGATCGCAGGTGCGTAATTCAAGCAGTTCCTGAATGTGGTCAACTCCAACATTTTGTATCATTCGACGAACTGCACTGAGAGTTATTTGGTCAGGGTCGGAGAAAAACATATGCCAACGGACGAGCTTCTCTACGTTGTGTGCAGTATCTTTTGGAAATTTCAAGTCTCTTAATATTTTGCGTGTCATACGCGCTCCAATAACTTCGTGCCCATAGAATGTGTAATCATTTTTTACTGTGTCACGACGTCGGCTTTCTGGTTTCCCTATGTCGTGTAGTAATGCAGCAAGGCGTACATCAAAAGAATAGTTTTTGTCTGCGGCATGCTGTAGGCTGCGCATAAGGTGTTCGAACACATCGTATGAATGCGCTTGGTTTTGCTCACATCCAATACCCTCTTTGAGTTCAGGAATGATGTATTCCATTAATCCTAAGCGTTGTGCAAAAAATACTGCCTGCATCGGCGTGTCTGATGCAACGATTCGCATGAGCTCGTCTCGTACGCGTTCTTGAGAAACTTTTTCAATAAGCTGCGCATGCTCTGCTATTGCCGAGGCAGTTTTTGATTCGATTGTGAAGTTGAGCTCAGCTGCAAGGCGTATTGCACGCATCATACGTAGTGCGTCCTCTGTAAAACGATCTGTAGCTTCCCCGACAGTAACAATACGTTTTAATCGTATGTCCTCTACCCCTTTATATGGGTCTACAAGCTCGTCGCGCGTTGGATTGTATGCTATGGCATTCATCGTGAAATCACGTCGCTGTAGGTCGTCTGTGAGATTCTTGCTAAATGTTACTTCATCAGGATGGCGCGCGTTGCTGTATGTTGATTCGATTCTATAAGGGGTCACCTCGACCACTTTGAGCGTGGGGTCGTCAGACTCCGTTTTTACACCGACAGTCCCAAAATCATTTTCATAGAAAGAATCAGGAAATATTTTTTGAATTTCCTCAGGGTTAGCGTTTGTAGTAAGATCCCAATCTTTAGGAATCTTGTTGCGTATAAGATCGCGCGTACAACCCCCTACGAGGTATGCTTCGAAACCAGCATTCTCTAATGTCGTAACAATGGTAAGAACTTCTTGCGGTACAGAGTGTCTCATTGCTCAATTGTAGTACACCTATTGCTATGAAGCGAATATACCGTATGATTGCCAACACGCACCCGTGGTGAAATGGATATCATTACGGTCTTCGGAACCGTCGTTGGGGGTTCGAGTCCCTCCGGGTGCACAAATGGCCGCCCACAAAGCATTGCTTTGTGGGCGTTTGCCATTTCCACACCCGGAGGGACTCGAAAAGAGTCGTCGGTATACAAGATAATGAAGCGAAGCGAAATTAGGCTTGTCGGCGACGTCGGGGCAGCGAGTACTTAGCAAGGCCGCAGCCGAGCTTAGTACTGGCGCCGAGTCCCCACTTTGTAAGAGGTCATGAAGGCGTCAGGAAAATTATTCGTGACCGAGTCCCTCCCCCACTTCACAAAATTGCACCACGCCTAATTTGATATATAATCACTCTCACTTGCGGCTATATGAAACAAGCATATAGCCGCGGCGTTCAGACACAATGTCTACGCAAAGCGCATTGATGTCCCCCGATTTCACGTTCTTGTAAGCGAGCTTCCAGAAACATGAAATCGGAGCACATCTTTCTGCAAAATGCAGAAGCGCTCTGCTCTTCATTTGCGGCTATAGTTTAGTGGTATGACACGTCCTTGCCAAGGATGAGACGGGAGTTCGATTCTCCCTAGCCGCACAAATACACAGAAAGACTAGGTTCTCGCCTAGTCTTTCTGTGTATTTAGGCATTGTGCATAGAGAATCGAAAGACGGAAGCCTGCGTGCCTAAGCACGAGTAAGGGCTGAGTCCGGCCTGGAGCACTTAGTAGAATTAAGCCTGAAAGGCGCAAATTATACTTAGTGACTGGAGGCGATTCTCCCTAGAAAACTGACCAATTCTGGCCAGTTTATACTCGGAAGGTTTTTTAAAGGACAAAATTTGTTGATAACTCTGGGGATAGGTGGATAAAGGACATTTCTAACGGACATAAAAATGTCCGTTATCCCCAAAAATGTCCTTTATCAACAGACTTATGAACAGTTTTATCTTATTTGTGCACATTTGTGTTTCATAAGAAACAATATGAACTTTTCCTAGTATTAGAGCCATTTAACTCTTCCACATGTTTTCACGTGAAAACATAGAGAAGATTTAGGACAAGAATGGATGTTGAGGGTGTGAAACAAGCGGGTTCAAAATGACATATTTTCTCTATTTTTGCACGTTTGGCCCTAGTTAGTGTGACTTACTGTACTTATTAGTATTTCACGTGAAACTATGAAGTGAGTGAAGAATGCTTGTGTTTAACTGGCTCACCACAGTGTTTACATCGGATTGCGTCGATATCATGAGCGCTTAAGCCACAATTTGGGCATGTATAGTGCACTTTTGCCCCATGAAATATAGTTCTCGTAAGTTGCAAAAAGAGGGTAATACCTATAAGCATAGCCACCACAGAGAGCATTTTGCCCCACGGTCCTGCAGCTGTGACGTCACCATAGCCAGTTGTTGTAAGGGTGGAAACAGTGAAGTATAGTGCATCAAGGTAGGAATTTATATGTGGATTGAATTGTGCTTCAGCAACAAAGACTATGGCTGTCATTATTGCGAGAAACACAAAGAAGTTGAGTAGACTTTCAAGAGTTGCGCTGTATTGGTAGATAGTTTTGCTCTCTTTTTTGGCTAAATTCACCAAGTAGTAGGTGCGAAGGATCTTGAGTGAGCGCAAAACTCGCAAAAGTGCCAAGTTTCCTACCAAAAGTGGTGCAAAGAGTGAGACAATGACTAAAATATCTATTACGCTAAAGACGTTAAAGACAAACGAGAGCCTTCGGGGTGAAATCCATAAGCGCGCAAGATACTCTAAGAGGAAAAGAGTACCAAATACAATTTCCAGCACCTTCGTGAAAGAATGTCCTGGATTTGCAGCTTCTAATAGGAAAATGCCAAAAACTGCTACGTTTAAGAGGATAAGCACCCGGTTAAAGATAATGCTTTTACGAGTGCGCTTGTGAAAGAGAGTAGTGAGTTGCTTTTTTACTTTGGGAAAAGAACTTTTCTTCATTACAATATGCTAGCATAGTTTCACGTGAAATCATGAGTAGAAACAAAGATATTGGGAATACTGGAGAGCACATAGCCGCACGTTTTTTAGAGACGAAGGGGTTTTCTATTTTAGGTAAGAATTACAGCAAGAAATGGGGTGAACTCGACATTATTGCTAAGAAAGAAGGAGTAGTGCATTTTGTGGAAGTAAAAACAATTTCACGTGAAACTCAAAACATAGTTTCACGTGAAAATAATTCTGCGTATAGAGCGGAAGAGAATATGCATAAGAAAAAGATAGAGCGTTTACATAGGGCTATTCAGAGTTATATAGAGGAGTTCAATGTAAAAGAGGATTGGCAGTTAGATTTAGTGACTGTAGTTCTTTTTATAAAGGACAAAAAAGCTGAGTGTCGATTTGTAGAAAATGTCCTTTAGATTATAAAGGACATTCTTACGGACATTTTAAATAGAGAATTCAGTGCTGCACAAGATAATAAAGAGACTCAGACCTATGATCTAATATATTGGAAGAATGAAGAAATGTGTGCAATAATGCCCCCGACCCAAAAGCACTCATTGTTTCATTAGTGTTCGTAACTGAATGGGTCATACGCTATCGGGGCGTAGCATAGTGGTAGTGTACTCGCTTTGGGAGCGAGCGGTCCGAGTTCGATTCTCGGCGCCCCGACCAAAATCTTAAAGTCCATGCGCAGCATGGGCTTTTTAGATTCTAATTTGTATATCTGCAGTAGAGAAACTTGACAGTATTATGGCTGGCAGTATCTTATATATATGCACGTGAACATACATAAGATTATATTTCTGAATCTGATTGGTCTCAGCGAGGCATCTGTGTGGGTACGAGTATAAATATAAAAAATTTTAAACTCAAGCACCCGCACAAAGCGGGCTTTTTGTTTGGTTTTTCAGTCAGTGTATATAACGTTTTGGTATGTACTGACTGGGGAAGCAATGAGGCTTTTTCAGAAAAAGGAGGTCAATATGACCGAAAGAGAACGACATTCGGAGGACCCCGTCCTAACCACCAATGGGATTGATGGTATGAGTGAGGGGGATGAATTGGACAAACCCAACGAAAATACTGCGCCTGTAGTACATAAATTGGGATGGGATCCGGAAGAGCCGGGTGAGAATCTTTCAGACAAACGCTGTCGTTTAGGCGGCTGAACCTTCTGCGAGCGTGGCGGAGACATCTCTGTCACGCTCGTTTTATATTGGGAAGTAGGGGAGTAGGTTTGGTACAGTAGTTTCTCCAAACTCCTGTACACGATTTTCAAAGTCACCGATATTTAGAAAGGATAAGAGAGTATTTCCGGTGTGTATTTGCAGACTTCTATCAATATGCGAAAGAGTGAGCGCACGCAAGTCGCGCTCTGCTGTAGTATTTCCTACACTGCTGGTCACAATAATTCCAACCAATTTGTTCCATTGGTTCATTACTGCTCCGCCTGAGGACCCACCTTGAGCAACGATTGTCCCACCAAGTGATAGAATATCGATGAGAGCTTCTGAGAACGTATACACTTTCTGTATTTCTACTGTTGTCGATACCGGCCAGAGGCCTCGTTGTAAGAGCGCGCTACCTAGAAAGCCTGCTGGATAACTAGCGAGTAATACAGGATCATTCATTGTGGTAACTGCTTCTCGTGTGTCGAACGATACGAAAGGAAAAGTGAGCGGCTTTTCAGTCCCGTCTGTAGTACCAGTTATGTAGAGAAGCGCCCAATCATGTTCTCCAGTTCCTGTTGGTGTCTCCAATTGTAAATCTTTGCCATGATTTTGTGCCCACATATACGGGAAAGTAAGTATCTCAGCAGTGTATTTTGTTTTGGCGGGGGATCCAGAGCGTATAACACACGAAATAATGGCGTTAGGGTGCTCTTTCACTAGCAAATATTGTGCCACATGTGCGTTGGTAAGAATTACTCCTCGTGGATCGATTATAATCCCGCTACCTATTGCGCCAGATACAGACGAACCAGGTGTGCTAGCACAGAGTATGTTTACTAAGGCAGGGGAGGAGACAGTATTTACAACTTCTAAAGGAAGCGGTGGAGTTTCGTAAAATGAAGGTGTCGGAGTCGGTGCCTCTATGATTGGCGAAGTGACTATAATTTCTGATTCGATAATTATTTCGGGAGTGATCTCTACGCCAGCTGGCAGATTTATATGCTCCGACTCTATTTGTGGCTCTTGTAATACAGCAGGTTCTTCAATTAGCTCTTCATCAACTACAAGAGTCGCACTTTGCTCTATTGAGCTTATTACGGCACCTTGTTGCGTGTATCCAGGTATAAACGTAGAAACGGCTAATAACGTAGCAGTGGCTACACTGGCTAGGAATAGATAGATTGTAGTAATAAGGCTCTCTAACATGCCGATAGCATACACGTGCTTGAGCTTGAGAGCCAGTCTGGTAGTATGTGCCTTGTCCTAATAAGACATGTGGGCGTAGTTACGTGCAAAATAACTATCCCACAACAGCCTTGCTGTTGTAGATTCGGGTAGTGGACACAGTAGAAGGGTAGAGATAATTGCGGGTGTAGTTAAGTGGTATAACAACAGCCTTCCAAGCTGTGGTCGGGAGTTCGATTCTCCCCACCCGCACATTAGAAGACAGCTACATTGATTTCAGAGAAGACCCTTGTAACTAGCGGTGGATTTCACTGGAATGTTCGAGTGTATAAGACAGTACGTACGTGGTGCTCGTAATATGTAGAGCTAGAGCCTTTTGAAAGTTCGAGAAGTTGCCAACTCTTGGGGGCATTGCTGTTCGTATACTGCTATTCCAATGGTAGCTCGTTCTCATCTTTGTCTTTCCACGGCCACGAATTCTCTCGTTCCATGCGTTCATATTCACGCGTACACAGCAAAAAGTACTGTTCAAGTTCTGGTGGCAAGTTGCTCTCATTTTCCATAGAGACATGATACCGCATTAATTCTATTTCGATATTTTTCAGCAACTAATAAAGAAAACCCAGTCACCGTTAAGTGTCTGGGTTTTATGGCGGAGCCAATTAGGATTGGCTTTTCGAGCCGCGTTCAATGCCGAGCAGAGTGATTGCATCGCACACTGATGACTCATCGTACATCTCGCAAGCGTCATTGATTGCTGAGACGTGAATGAAGCCATTCGGACTAACTTCCAAGACGAGCTTTTGGTAAGCAGGACTCGTCCTGACTTCAGCGTCCCAACCATCCTTGAATTTTTTGAGATTTTGCAACGCTTGCTCCGGTGAAACCGAGCATGTCATGACATTCTCCTTTTGGTTGCTGATAGCAAGTGCCGAGCGTTCAATCAGCAGCGGCTGGCAACAACCAAATAAATGCGTGTAGAGACTACCATATAACCCAAAAAAATACCATGTTTTACATACCAACTGCCTCTGTTCCCTATGTTTTGGTTCGGGGTTTGTGGATGAGCCTTGAAACAGCATCAATGGCTTCCGATGAAGTAACCGCAGCCACTAATTCCTCGAAGTCTAAATTTGTCACCTGCTGTGGTCTTCGAGAAGTGGCTCGACCTTGTGCACATATATAACAAAAGACTGGGCAAAAATCCAGTCTTTTGTTATATAAAAACCCCCGCTCGTGCGGGGGTTTTTATTTAAATAGGAAGAAAATTATGCTCCCTTAACTGCGTCCTTAAGTGCCTTAGCTGCGCGGAACTTAGGTACTCGCATTGCTGCGATCTGGATAGATTCACCAGTTCGCGGGTTGCGTCCTGTTCGTGCTGCTCGCATCTTAGCTTCGAAGATACCCAATCCTGCGATTGATACTTCGTCACCGCTCTTAAGACCATCTACGATACCGTCGATGATAGCTTCAACAGCGCGTTCTGCGTCTGCTTTTGTACCTCCGAGTACATCGTGTACTTTGTCTGCAAGTGCTGCTTTATTCATAGTATTTTTATTATTGTGATAAAAGCGACCTTATGTCTCAAAGCATTATATAGAGCGGTCTATTTTGTGCAATAGGAAGAGGGTACTTACTATTTATCAAAATTCTTTCGATATAAACTTTTTTTGTACGTTCCGAGCACAGAAATATGCTTGGTGTGGTCTTCTAATTCCTCAAGAGCCTCTTTAAGAGGTGACTCGTCTGCCTTTCCAAGACATTCAAGGTAGAAGTGAGCTTCTTTATGGCGTTGCATAGGAACAAAGCTTTCTAGCTTTATGATGTTTATTTCATGTTTAGCAAAAGAACCGAGAGATTCGTATAGTGCTGCTGGATTGTCTAGCACGTCGTATACAATACTGGTTATGCAATCACCATTTAGTGGCTTATCTACAGGGTTTTTTGTCAGTATAAGAAATCGCGTGACGTTATCGTTGGAATCTTGCATATTCTCTTGCAGAACATGGACTGTGTCATATAGGGTTGCTGCGTATACTGAAGCAAGTGCTGCATAGGCCTTATTTCCAGTATCAGAAATGAAGGAAACAGCTTTAGCGGTGTCCCCATACGGAACTGGCTCTATATTAAGAGATCGTAAATTTTTTGTACATTGTGAAAGCGCTTCACGATGACTATACACTTGTTTTACGTCTTTGAGCGAAGTTCCCTTTAAAGCTATAAGAGCATGACGAATAGGTAGAAAATGCTCAGCGATGACTGTCAAGCCGCTTTTTGGCAACAAATGATGTAAATCTGCAACACGCCCTGCTGTTGAATTTTCAATAGGAAGAAGCGCGTGAGTCGCTTCCGCGTTCTTAACTGCTTCGATAACTGCATCAAACGTAGGGTAGCCAACACGCCCTGCTGTAGGGTCATATTCTGCAGCAGCAATACTCGAATAGGAACCTTCGACACCTTGATAGGCTATTTTTAGGTTCTGCATACAGTGGAATTAACGCGCAAACTCGATTGAGCGACTTTCACGGATAACGTTGATCTTCACTTCTCCTGGATAATTGAGTTCGTTCTCTATTTTTAGCGCGATATCTCGGGCTAGTGTCCGTGCTTCCGTGTCAGTAACTTCTTCTGGTTTCACAAAGATACGTACTTCACGCCCAGCGGATATAGCATAACTTTTATCAATACCTGGGAAGCTATTTGCAACAGCCTCAAGTTCTTCCAGTCGTTTTATGTAGTTTTCTACCGTATCACGTCGTGCTCCAGGGCGTCCAGCTGAGATAGCATCGGCAACTTGTACGATGTAGCTTTCAGGGTTTGAGTACGGATACTCTTCGTGATGCGCTTCCATTGCTTTTATAACTTCTGGGTCAACATTAAACTTGGCAAGAATACGTCGTCCAATTTCTACGTGGGTACCGGTTACTTCATGGTCAACTGCCTTGCCAATATCGTGTAAAAGGGCACCGGCGCGTGCGACTTGTACATCTGCACCAACTTCTTCTGCGATGATAGCAGCAATATGTGCCATTTCAGTTGAGTGAATAAGTACGTTTTGCCCGTAACTTGTACGGAAATGTAGTCGTCCTAATACAATAAGTAGTTTTGGATCAAGATTATGTACTCCTACTTCGTAGGCTGCTTCTTCACCACGTTTTTTGATGATGACGTTGATTTCTTCACGTGCTTTTTCAACAGTATCTTCAATTTTTGCAGGCTGAATACGTCCATCAATCATGAGATTTTCAAGAGCAACGCGAGCAACTTGCCGACGTATTGGATCGAATGATGAAATCGTGATAGCACCAGGTGTGTCATCAACAATAACGTCTACTCCAGTTGCTCGTTCAAATGCGCGGATGTTTCGTCCTTCCTTGCCAATGATTTTACCCTTAATTTCCTCATTAGGAAGCATAACCGTGGTTGAAAGCACGTCTGCTTGCAGGTTATTACCTACACGATGGATGGCTGTGGTGATAATATCTTGCGCTTTTCGTTCGTATTTTTCTATACCTTCCCGTTCCAGTTTTTGTAGACGAACATGTAAATCTTCCTCGTGAGTCGATTCAACTTGCTTTAACAATTCGCTTTTTGCTTCTTCTACTGAGAGTCCAGCAGTTTTTTGAAGAGCATCTTCCCGTTCAGCAAGCTTTTTTTCAGCTTCTTCACGTAATTCTTTTACGCGTTCAGCCTTCGTTTTCATTTCTTCGTGATCTTCATCGAGATCACCTTGCCGTTTATCAAGGAGTTCTTCTTTGCGAATAAGGCGATCTTCAGTTTTCTTAAGATCACCTTCCTTTTCTTTTAATTCACCTGTACGTTCAGCGATTATTTTATCGGATTTTTTCTCCGCGTCTTCCGTGATGCGCTTGGCATCTTCTTTAGCCTCAAGCATCATTTGCTTGATTTGTAGCTCCATTGAGCCACGTTTACCGAGGGATACTATCCAACGTAGAAAGTATCCGAACCCAGTACCGAATGCTGCTGCGAGGAGCAACAGCATGAGTATTACTTTTAATGACATATGTTTTTATGCCCACTTATCTTACTTGTATGCTTTTTTGTTGGAGTGCTTCGGTTCTTGTAGAGAGGAATTACGGGAGGTTCACTTGCACAAAAGAGTCAAAACGCGTCAGAAAGCGGGGAAATTTACTGAAAATGATTAAATTACAACCAGTACGTATGAGAATACCAGAAATTTGACAATACGCAAAAAGAAAAGCATATCGTACATATAAAAACGGCGACCAAAGGTCGCCGTTTTTATAAGAGGTAAAGAAACTTACGCAAGTACTTTATCGATTATCCCGTACTTCTTTGCTTCGTCTGCAGTCATAAAGAAGTCACGGTCGACGTCTTTATCAATTTGTGCAAGTTTTTGCCCAGTGTTTTTCGCAAGGATTTTATTTAGAGATTCACGAAGACGTAAAATGTGACGTGCGCTAATTTCAATGTCAGTTGCTTGTCCTTGTGCACCTCCCATTGGTTGGTGAATCATTACTTCTGAGTTTGGTAGCGCAAAACGTTTACCTTTCGCTCCGGCACTGAGTAATACTGATCCCATTGAAGCTGCCATTCCAACACAGATAGTCGAGACATCTGGCTTGATGTGTTTCATGGTGTCGAGAATAGCAAGTCCTGCACTTACATGACCTCCGGGAGAGTTTATGTAGAGTGCGATGTCTGCCTTCGGGTCTTCAGATTGCAGAAAAAGAAGTTGCGCAATAATTAAGTTGGCAACATGGTCGTCGATACCACCACCTAGAAAGATTATACGTTCCTTAAGTAGACGAGAGTATATATCGTATGCACGTTCACCGTATTGGCCTTTCTCTATAACCATCGGTACGAGTTGTGCGCTTGGTGTGTTATTTTCATTGTTCATATTCGCGAAATATACCACGAGTCGGGCACAACTCAAACAAATACTCAATAAAGTAAACGCCTCAGTGACTGAGGCGTTTACTATTTCTGTGGCTTATTTACTGCTCCCAAAGGATTCAAAGTATTTGAATACCATTTCGTTGCGTTTTGTTGTTTCGGTGTAGATTCTAATGTTCTGTTCGTCTGCTTGTGGGTACGCCTGCTTTATGTGATCGACTTCTTTTTGAACGTCTTCTTCATCTGGAGTTATTTTTTGTTCTTTAGAGATGGTATTTAGTATGAGCTGCAATTTTCCGCGTTTTTCTGCCTCAGGTTCCCAGTCCTTATGCAGTTCTTCAATAGTTTTACCAACGTTCTTTAGGTAATCTTCAAGTTTTGTTCCAGTTTGTGCAACTTCTGACTCCATCTGCATTTGAATACGTTGTATTTCTTGGTCAACCAACAGTTTTGGCAATTCTATCTTTGAATCAGCAATAATTTTCTCAACAGTTTCGATACGTTTCTTTTCGATTCCGCGAAGTTTCTTTTCTTCGAGGATGTTTTCCTTAACTTTTGCTTCGAAGTCTGCGACAGTTTTAAAGTCACCAAGTTTCTGTACAAATTCTTCGTTTAATTCAGGTAGGTCTTCATCTTTTATTTCTTCTGGAACTTTTGGTTGATCAGTACCGTCACTTTTTTGTTTTTCGTACGCATCTACCTGTGCTCGCTGGCGACGGATATGATTAAGAGTCTCCGTTAACTCTTTATCGGTAACTTCAAACTTTTCTTCCTTACTGAATATACTTTTAGCTATTTTTGTATAATCAGCGAGCTTAATCTCAGGCATAACGGCAGTAGTGGCAGTAAATTCAAGGGGGTTACCAACTGCTAGTTTTGTAATCTGTATTTGAGGAGAACCAATAGCATCTATTTTTTCTTCAACTACAATTTGAGGGTATACATCAGCAAGCGCCATGTTTGCGGCTTTCTCCATAACTTTACTGTCTCCAATGTGCCCTACAAGCATATCTTCAGGTACATGACCCTTACGAAAACCAGGAACCTCTACGTTTGCGCCCAATTTCTTGAGGGCCTTCTTTCGATACTCTGCGATTACTTCAGCGGGTACGGTAGCTGATATTTCATATTCAGAGCCGTCTAATTTTTTAGTTTTTACATCTGTATATTGTGTGTTTGTCATGCGCGTGAGTGTATCAGCTGTTAAACGACAATGCAAAACCGCCCAGTCGTAGTTTTGGTCGATAGAAATCTCTATTTCTCAAAACTACGACTGGGCGGTTTTTACCTCACTCAGATACTCTTATATCTAGAGTTCTAACTCGAGTGATTCGAGATCAGCTTCGAGTTGCGCTTCGAATGCAGCGGTATCAAATGTACCTAAATCATTCTCAATTTGCACTGGTTCGTCGCTTGGTGCCGCTATATCTTCATTAAGGTTCTCTTCAAGAATTGCATCTTCGTTGGGTGCAGTATCTATACCTCTAAGAGAATCCCAGAAGTACAAACCGCCAAATACAAGGAGGATAACGATTATGATGATACCTACAAGAGGGCCAGTGCCACCTGATTTACCAGGTGTTTCTGTAACTGGCACATCTGTTTGCACTGGTTGTTCGGTTGGCTTCTGTGCTGGGGGAGTGTTGTTGTATTGTTCTTCCATACGTTACGTTTATTAGAGTGATTATTCAGTTTCGTCTGAATCATCAGCTGGGTTAGTAATGTCTTTTATTGCTCGTGTAGCATCTTTAAGTGCACTGTGCGCTTCTTTTACCAATTCTGTTGCACCACGCACTGCTTCCTTCATTGAATCGAGGTGGTCCCGTGGAGTATCTGACTCAAGTGCCTCGGTAAATATAGTTCGAGCATTAGCTACTGCACTCGATGCTTCGCTAATTGCTTGCTCTGCTTCTACAGCGGCAGTCGTTGCAAATGCCGTATCAACTCCATCTGCATCTAGTTGTGCAAGTTTGTTGTGTATACGGTCTAGGATGCCGGTAAAACTATCCAGTGCCCCCCCAAGGCGTCCGAGGATGCCTTCTAGTTGACCTTTGATTCGGTTTCCAGCTTCACTTTTAATCTCGGCCTTTAATTCGCCACGTTGTTCGCGGATTTCTTCACGGAGATTTGCTGCACGTCCACGGAATTCGTCTCGTTTTTGTAATGCCTCTTCTCGCATTGTCTCTCGTTCTGCGCGCGCTGCTTCCAATATTGTTTGTCGTTCCTCTGGTGTATCAGCTGCATCAAGCGCTTCTTTTATTTCGCTTTTGCGTGCCTCGAATTCTTCTTTCGCACCATCTCGCATTTCTTTGCCTTCATTAGTAAGTTCTTTACGCGTTTCAATAACGCGATTTTGAAATGCGTCTCTCTTTTCCTCAATTATATTGCGTATATCCTCGTTCTCTTCTTTTACTTCCTCCCTGTTTGCACGAAACGCTTCTCGTGCCTCTTTGGTGTCAGCTTGTAGTGATCTGAATGGAATGGGTTTTCCATCTGGGCTATTTATTCTATCTGTTGCAGGAGCAGGGAAAGCCTCTTGCGCCGAAACAACTTGTACACCAGCAACAAATGCCAATGTAACAATTATTGCAAGCGTAACAGCAACCGATAATGAATGAGTGTTTGTCATAAGATGTATATATTAATAATTTGTAACGTACAGAAAATATGCGACGGGAGCCGCTTTTCTTACTGTATATGGTAACACCCCCTGCTCGCGTAGCGAGCAGGGGGTGTTAATTGAGCTTTGATAAGCGTTTTATTGTTATCTACTTCTCAAACTTCTCTTTATAGAGAGCAATTCCTTCAGTAATTGCTTTTTTCGCGGCTTTCGCTCCTTCAATACCGTTCACTTCTACCTCTTTATCTTGGAGTTTCTTGTATGTTCCAAAAAAGTGTTCGATTTCTTTCAAGGTATGTGGATTAACGTCAGCTTTGTCTTGCACGGCGTCCCAGCGCGGGTCTTCTGTTGGCACTGCGATAACTTTGTCATCGTTGTCACCACCATCAATCATCTTCAGGAGTGCTACTGGCCGTACGCGAGCTAATATTCCCGGGTATAGAGGATGTGTTGTAAGGACGATAACGTCAAGTGCATCGTCGTCGTGCCAATATGTTTGCGGTACGAACCCGTAATCAAATGGGTAGTCTTGTGCTGTGTGCATGACTCGATCGAGTGCAATCATGCCTGTCTCTTTGTCGATTTCGTACTTATTTTTTGAACCGCGGTTGATCTCAATAATAACGTTTGCTTCATTAGGAGTGTTTTCACCTGCGGATACATCGTGCTGAAGGTTCATAGTAGTAGTTTAGTTAGTTTTGTTAAAGATATTTACTAGAATAACGTACTTATTCCTTTCCTGCTTCCTTTTCTGTGTCAGTATCTGCTTCTTCGTTTACTTCTTCTGTTTCGTCTTCTGGAGCTTCTTTTTTCTCCTCCTGTTCCTCAACTGCCTCTTCCTTGTGATTTTCAACTTCTTCCACTGCTTCTTTTGTTTCGGCTGGGGCTGGTATTTCAACTTCTCCGTCCTCATCAGTTTCAGCGAGTGCTTCTCCTTTGGCTGATTTAATATCAATACCCCAACCAGTAAGTTTAGCGGCAAGACGTACGTTTTGCCCACCACGACCGATTGCAAGTGATTGCTGGTCCTCGGTTACTTCAACAGCAGCACGTTTCTCTTCTTCAGAAATCTCTACTGAAAGAATTTCTGCTGGTGAGAGTGCGCGCTCGATAAATTCACGCGTGTCTTCTGCCCATTCAATGATGTCTATTTTTTCTCCGCCGAGTTCACTTGTTACGGTAGAAACACGCACTCCTCTTTGTCCAACAAGTGAACCAACAGGATCAATGTGATCATCGTGCGTTACTACGGCAATCTTAGAGCGAGAACCAGCTTCACGTGCAACTTCTTTTATTTCTATTGTTCCATTTGCAAGTTCTGGAGACTCAAGTTCGAATAAACGTACTAAGAACTGCGGGTGGGAACGTGACAACTTTAAGAATGTCCCGCGAGGGCTTTCATCTACTTTGTATAAAAGAGCGCGAATCCGCTCACCTTGACGGTATCGCTCACCGGGGATTTGTTCTTCGTACGGTAAGATGCCAGTTGCGCGCCCGAGGTCTACATAGAGGTTTCCACGTTCAAATCGTTGTACGTGTCCTGAAACTACCTGACCTTCATGTTCACCAAACTCTTCTATAATAGATACTTTTTCAGCTTCACGAATCTTCTGCATAATGACCTGCTTAGCTGTTTGTGCTGCAATGCGGCCAAAGTCTTCTTGTGCTTCAAGAGGGAAATCTACTTCGTCATCAAGTTCAACTCCTTTCTTAATGAGGCGAGCATCTTCAATCATGATGTGATGTTCTGGATTGAAACGAGTTCGGTCGTCGTCTGCCGCCACTTCTTCTGGCTCTTCTCCCTCCACATCTTCTGGGCGAACAAGCGTTTCGTCTACGACGATCTTTATCTGCTTAAATTCCACATCTCCAACTTCAGTGTTGAATGCAGCACGAATAATCTGACCACGTTTTCCGTACTCTTTTTTATATGCCGCCGCAAGAGCCATCTCGATAGCGCTAATGACCTTCTCGCGTGGAATGCCTCGGTCTTCTTCTAGCTCACCAAGGACTGAATTAATTACTTTTAAATCAAATAAACTCATAGTTTTTTAGGTTACCACACTGATTTTTGTAAAAAGAAAGACCGGCACAAGCCGGACTATTCATAAACAGTATGTGCTACGCAGTATACCTACTGCTTGTAATCAAGTCAATACTACTGAGGTCTTGCATAAAGGTGCTTCTACACAGTAAAAAAGGGCTTTAAATGCGGCATTTGGTATACTTACATACAAGAGGGTGCAGTAAGCACTCGTGTTATCACATGTACATTAATGACGAACAACTTCGTGAATTTTTAAGCGACTCAGGACTTGTTTCGCAGAAAAAATTCGATAACGCTGTAAAAACAGCGACAGAAAAAAGCATTACGGTGAGTGAAGTGTTGGTTTCAGAAGGAGAGATTTCTGAAGACGATTTGCGACGCTCGCACGCGTACGTACTTGGTATTCCTTTTGTTAATTTGTCTGATTCAAAACCAGATCTTAATACTCTGGCTCTTATTCCAGAACCTATTGCGCGACGTAATAATATTGTTGCGTTTAGGCAAGAAGAGAACAATTTGGAAGTTGCCATGCTTGATACGGATGATTTGGCAGCGATTGATTTCGTAAAGAAGAAGACGCAGCTTAAGATTCTGCCGCGACTTACTGACGCTGCATCAATTAAACAGATGCTTCGCTTGTACCAAAAGACACTTCGCGACGAATTGGGAGATGTAATTACGCGTGAATCACAAACGCTTGAAAAGTTTGGAAAATTACAACCAGAGAACGAAAAGGATTTACGAAAACTTGCAGAAGGAGTTCCTGCTGTACGAGTGCTTGATTCATTACTGCGCCACGCAATTGTACAAAATGCATCTGACATACATATAGAGCCACAAGAAGACGCGCTGTTAGTTCGCTATCGTATTGATGGAATTTTGCATGACGCTATGTCACTGCCAAGTAGTGCCACTGCTTCGATTACTGCACGTGTAAAAATTTTGGCCAACTTACGGTTGGATGAAAAAAGACTCCCTCAAGATGGGCGGTTCAGAATGGAGACAGATGGCGATAGGGTGTCATTCCGTGTTTCAGTGCTACCGACGTATCATGGAGAAAAAACAGTTATGCGATTGTTGCGCGAAGACGTTTCTGGATTCACATTAGAATCTCTTGGCTTTCATGGTGAGGGGCTTGAACGCTCACATGATGCTACTAGAAAGAAAACTGGGTTGATTCTTGTTACAGGCCCAACCGGTTCTGGTAAGTCAACAACTCTCTATACTATGTTGGATATTTTAAATACTGCAGACGTCAATATTTCAACAGTTGAAGATCCGATTGAGTATCAGATGAAGCGCATAAACCAAACACAAGTTCGACCAGACATTGGATTCACATTCTCTACAGGGCTTCGGTCACTCGTCCGGCAAGACCCTGATATTATTATGGTTGGTGAAATTCGAGACCGCGAAACTGCGGCGTTAGCCATTAATGCAGCACTTACTGGCCACCTTGTGCTTTCAACGCTTCACACCAATTCAGCAGCTGGCGCAGTGCCACGTCTTATTGATATGGGGGTAGAGCCTTTTTTACTTGCATCAACATTGCAAGTAGTTATTGGCCAACGACTTGTTCGTACACTGTGTAACGATAGAGAAGAATACAAACTATCCGCCGCCGAAATTAGGGGTCTGGAAGAGATGGCCGACTTAGGGGCCGTACTGAAGGCATTAAAAGAAGAAGACATTGTTTCCCAAAAAAGTACATTTAAAAATGTTTCTCTTTCAAAAGAAAAGCCAACAAAAGAATGTGAGACGGGTTACAGTGGACGAAAGGGAATTCAAGAAGTACTGCCGGTGACAGAAGGAATTAAAAAAATGATTCTTTCAGGGTCTTCAGCTGATGCTATTGAAGATCAGGCACGAAAAGAGGGGATGCTTACCATGCTTGAGGATGGTATTTACAAAAGCGCATCAGGAACGACGAGTCTTGCCGAAGTACTTCGTGTGGTAAGTGAATAATATATGAAGTTCACCTACAAAGCAGAACGAGATGGGGAGACGTACACTGACACTATTGAAGCAACTGATAGGTTTGAGGTGTATAGACATGTGAGAGCAGAGGGGGGAACGGTGATTTCGGTTACCTCGGAAGCACAAAACAACTGGAGTCTTACGTATTGGAATTCTAAATTTTCGACAGTAAAAGAGCACGACAAAATTGTGTTCGCATCAAACCTTGCAGCCATGATTTCAGCCGGACTTCCGATATCGCGTGCGCTTTCAGTTGCA
Organism: Candidatus Kaiserbacteria bacterium; assembly: GCA_017134395.1. Classification (NCBI taxonomy): domain Bacteria; phylum Candidatus Kaiseribacteriota; species Candidatus Kaiserbacteria bacterium. The sequence continues at coordinate 551,891 of CP070993.1, forward strand.
GAGAGACAGGCAAAAAACCCCAAACTAAAAAGCGTTATCTTGCATGTGCGTGGGGATATTCAAAAGGGCGGCACGTTTCATGAGGCGCTTGGTAGATTTCCTAATATATTTTCTAAATTATTTGTCGCAATGGTTCGCGCAGGTGAAGAGTCAGGAACACTCGATGAGGCACTTACGACAGTTGGAAACCAACTTCAACGCTCATACGAACTGAAGAAAAAAATTAAAGGAGCACTTATTTATCCAAGTATTATTGTAGTGGCTATTGTTGGTATTGGTTTTCTGATGATGACTGAAGTAGTACCAACACTTTCGAAGACATTTACAGAATTAGGAGCTGATCTCCCCAAGGCAACGCAGGCGATTATTAATGTGAGTGATTTTTTGGTGAATTACACACTCCTTGTACTACTTGGCGTTTTGGGTTCTGTTGCAGGGGTATATGGAATTTTACGAACAGCTGGTGGTCAGCGTGGCAGAGATAAGATTCTCCTAACGACTCCTTTAATTGGTGAGCTTGTGAAAGAAATTAATGCAGCACGAACTGCACGGACATTTGCTTCGCTCCTAGCGGCTGGGGTAGATATTCTTACTGCACTTCAAATTACTGGCGAAGTTGTACAAAACCACTATCACAAAGATGTGCTTAAAGCAGCAGCAGAAAAAGTTCAAAAGGGAGGGCAGCTTTCGGATACATTTATGAAACGAGAAGATCTCTACCCGCCGCTTATGGGTGAGATGATAGCAGTAGGTGAAGAGACAGGTGCACTTGCTGACATGCTTTTACGTGTAGCTACTTTTTACGAAGGCGAGGTTGAACAAAAAACAAAAAATATGTCGACAATTATTGAACCATTTCTCATGTTAATCATTGGTGTGACTGTCGGGTTCTTCGCAGTTGCGATGATAGGACCTATTTACTCTCTCTCTGAGGCTTTCTAACCCAAAAAATAATATTGATTGGTAACATACTGATGCATCAGTATGTTTGAGTTCTCAGCAACGAGTGTACACGTGTATTCAACAGTACGGTACAATACTAAGTAATGAAGTCGAATGTTCTTTATATACGAGGGGTAGGACTGCTAGAGATTGTAGTAGGAGTATCACTCCTTACCACGGTTTTTGTAGGAATGTTTGGCGTGTTACAGCTCGGAACTCGGCTTGCGACAGATAATAAATCTCGTACCGGAGCACTCGCACTTGCGATTGAGAGAATGGAATACATACGTAGCCTCGATTACGATGATATCGGGACGGTTGGTGGAGACCCTTCAGGTGCCCTCTTGGTGAGTGTACCAATTACACTGAATAACATTGCGTACACACAACGCACGTATATTGTATATGTAGATGATCCCAAAGATGGTTCCGGTGGCTCAGATTCAAATGGTATAACCGATGACTACAAGAGGGTAAAAGTTGAGGTGTCATGGGTGGGTCCAAAAAATAATGTACGAGAGACTACGTTAGTGAGTGATATTTCATCGCTATTAATAGAATCATAGTATGAAATATTACGCATCACAGCGCGGATTTACTTTATTAGAAGCAGTTGTATTACTGGGCGTGTTTGTTTTGATTGTCGGCGCTATTGTTTCTTCACTACGGTATGTCTATCGAGGTCAGCGGTTTGCTTTTGAACAAGCTGATGCGACGCGTTCAGCTCGAACTGGTATTGAACGCGCGGTGCAAGATTTACGCGAAGCATCAGATGCAGACAATGGCGCGTATCCTATTGTATCGATGGCAACAAGCAGCGTTTCTTTCTATAGTGACTACGACAATGACAATAAAATTGAACAGATTCGGTATTTTATAGATGGGACAGATTTCAAAAAAGGAATTATAGAATCTAGTGGAGACCCTCCTGTGTACAATGGGGGAAGTGAGGTGGTGACAACTATTGCAACTGAGGTTCGTAATAATGTAATCGGTACACCTATGTTTACTTACTATGATAAGAGTGGGGTATTTATGAATGACTATACTGATATCGACCAACTGGCTTTTGTGACGCTACGACTTGTTGTTAATCTGCACCCAGAACGCGCGCCTGATGATTTTGAGCTCAGAAGTAGCGCCGCACTCCGTAACATTAGATAATATGAAACATTCTTCACAAAAGGGAATCGTAATTATTTTAGTGCTGGTGTTTGCAGCAGTATTTGGATTGTCAGTTTCTGCTCTCACAAGTTTTATATTTAGCCAGGCGCAATTAGGGGCTGGAAAAGAAGTGCGCGAACAGGCGCTGAATATAGCCGAAGCAGGTCTTGAATACTATCATTGGTTCCTTACTCACAACCCTGGAGATACCCAAGACGGAACTGGAGGCCTCGGGCCGTATGTACACACCTATTCTGATCCAGAAACCGGTGAAATAGGTTCGTTTAGTTTAGATATTGTTGGAAATGAGTCTTGTGGAATACTGCAGTCAATAGACGTCACATCAACTGGCACCGTGAATTCCGACCCCAAATTTACTCGAACTGTTTTTGGGAGACATGCTGCTCCTTCTGTTGCTGAATACTCGTACATTATCGGGGACGACGTATGGGCTGGTGCTGATCGTGAAATTACCGGACCCTATCATTCAAATGGAGGCATACGGATGGATGGGACCAACAACTCAGTGGTAACGAGTGCTGTCTCAACGTGGTCTCAGAGTTTCAACTGCAACGGTGGGAGTGCATCCCCGGGCGTGTGTGGTGACGGGCCAAATTCTACGCTCTGGCGATACCCTGCTTCTGAGTTGAGCTTTAGTGATATAGAGGCTAATTTCTCGAGTATAAAAACAGCAGCAATTGCGGATGGTATTTATCTTGCGCCATACGGCTCAACTGAAACCTACATCTTTAATCCTTACGGAGGTCCAACAGACACTGCGGCTGATGGGTACCACTTGATTTTTAATGCAGATGGAACAGTTGATATATATCAAGTTACCAGCACGACAGGATATTGGGGGTATCTTTCGGGCATTGGGTACACAGCCGATTACCATATTATAAGTGGAGAGTCTTTTATAGAGCGACGTACAGTACCTACAGATTGTTCAGTTATCTTTGTTGAAGATAAAGTATGGATTGAAGGAACAGTAAAAGGAAAAGTAACAGTCATAGCAGCAGATTTGGTGAATTCTGGATATGATCCAGATGTAATTATCTCTGGTGATATTGATTACTCTGTACAAGATGGTTCAGATGGCCTTACTGTCATCAGTGAATTTGGTATCTACCTACCGAGAGACTCCGCTGATACACTTTCAATACACGGTATTTTTGTCGCACAAGGAGATAGATTTGGTCGACCATATTATAGCGGTAGTTTAAAGACGCAATTAACAATAAAAGGATCTATTGTGTCGAGTCAACGAGTAGGAACTTCTTGGTCATCAGGATCTACTATTATTTCAGGTTACCAGAATCGGGATAGCATATATGATCGACTACAGACAACAAACCCGCCTCCATTTACGCCATCGAGGACGCTCATTCCTGAATATATTCTTTGGCAAGAACTGTAGCGTGGTACAATCATTTCTATGAAATCGGTGATTTGTAATTGGAAAATGAATCCTGCAACTTTTGCTGAGGCGAAGAAACTCTTTGATGCAACGAAAACACTTGCAGCTTCTGTAAAGAAAGTAGATATCGTTGTCGCCCCACCTGTTGTTTTCTTACGAGAGCTTGCAAAAGGGTACAGAGGCACTCGTGTGGAATTTGGAGCACAGAATATTTCAACCGAAAGTGAAGGGTCGCATACTGGTGAAACCGCTGCTGCACAAGTACGAGATGCTGGGGCAACGCATGTGATTATAGGTCATGCAGAGCGCCGTGCACTGGGCGAGACTGATGAACAAGTTGGCAAAAAAGTACTCACGGCACTTGAAAATAAAATGGATGCCATAATTGCAGTCGGCGAAAGTGAACGCGACATACATGGGGAGTACGTACAGGTAGTTCGGAATCAAATCGTCACTGCACTACGAGAAATTCCTGCAGCGAGATTTAAAAATGTAACCATAGCATATGAACCTATATGGGCAATTGGGGCGCCAACTGCACCTGACGCAAACGAAGTGCATCAAATGATGTTATTAGTTCGAAAGACGGTACGCGATGCGTTTGGAGATAAAGCACTTAAAGCAGTACGTGTTGTGTACGGAGGGGCGGTAAATGAAGATAATGCTGAGGGCATATTACGTGTTCCAGATCTCGACGGTGTATTAGTGGGTCGGGCAAGCCTTGATCCAGCACGGTTGAAAGTTATAGTACAAGCGGCACAAAGCGCATGAATGTAGAATGGATAGATGAACAGAATGATTTAGCTGGCAAAGTGGTGCTAGTCCGTGCTGGGCTAAATACTCCTATAGAAAAAGGAGTGGTTCGGACTGATTTTCGAATACGAAAAGCTATCCCGACACTACGTTTTCTTAGAGACCAGGGTGCTCGGGTAATTGTAATTGCACACATTGGGCGCGATAAAAACGAAACACTCCAGCCTGTTGCAGATGCGCTTAATGAATATTTTCCAGTAAGGTTTCAAGAAAGAAAAGATCTAGATGTTTCTACATTACAAAATGGTGACATCACGTTGCTTGAAAACCTACGACAAGATAATCGTGAAGTAGCTGGTGATGAAACTCTCGCACAGGAACTCGCAGCGCTTGCTGATGTTTTTGTACAAGATGCATTTTCAGTGTGTCATCGGAACCATGCGAGTATTGTTGGGATACCAAAATACATCAAAAGTTATGGTGGTTTGTTAGTGAGGGAAGAAACTGAGAAATTAGCGAGTGTTCTCCAACCAGAACATCCTGCACTTTTCATTTTAGGAGGTGCGAAGTTTGGGACAAAAGAACCACTCATTCGGAAATTTATGGGAGTCTATGATTCTGTCTTTATCGGTGGTGCACTACAAAACGAGCTACTCGCTGCGCGCGGAATAGAGGTAGGGGCGTCGGTTATCGATGATGGTGAAGTTGCCAAAGATATTTTAGAAAATGAAAAAGTAGCTGATGTGCACGATGTTATTGTTGAGCATGTTGATGGAAGTTCTGAAACGCTTTCAATAAACCAAATAGGTAACGAAGACACGATTGTTGATATAGGAGAGGGCACGATGCAGAATTTTGTTGCAACGTTTAATACATACAAAACTATTGTGTGGAACGGACCACTTGGCTGGTACGAAAAGGGGTACATCAGTGCGACAAAAACATGTGCACAGACACTTGCATTAAGTAGCGCAACGACAGTTGTTGGAGGTGGAGACACCATCGCACTTATTCAAAAAGAAAAGTTAGAAAATGAGTTTGACTTTGTTTCAACAGGAGGTGGGGCAATGTTGGAGTTTTTGCTCAAAGGAACGCTTCCCGGGCTTGAAGTACTGAAATAAGAAACACTCTTTACAGAGAGTCTTTTATTTTTGCTGCGATTTTCTCGGCGATAGTGGTCAATGTTTCGCTACTTGGATTTCCCTCTTTTCCTTCGAGTAATATTTTTGAAGTGATGTCTTCGTGATCTTCTGTTGGTATAAGATGTACGTGTGTATGTGGTACGTCCCATCCTGCGATGACCAGACCCATCTTTTTTGGTTTCAGCGCATTTTCGATTGCTCCAGCAAGAATGTGTGTAGCTTGCATGACATGCATATATACTTCGATCGGGAGTTTTTCAAAATTTGGCTCGTGTACTTTTGGTACAACAAGTAAGTGACCTGGGCGGATTGGATGGATATCCATAAATGCCAATACGGTTTCATTTTCGTACACTTTATACGAGGGCAGTTCATCTCTAACTATTTTACAAAAAATACATTCTTCCATTAGTGCAGTATAATCCAAACACATGACTAAATCCAAAGCATACACAGTACGAAAAAAACCGAGCGAAACAGTACGGAAAGCACTCAAAGAATTTCCAGATTTTGTACAGGAAATTTTGGCAGCTCGGGGTATAAAAACACATAAAGCTGCACAAGATTTTTTTAATCCAAACTACGATGAACAAGTATATGATCCATTCCTTTTGCACGACATGGATGTTGCTGTTACACGGATCATAAAAGCAATCGATAATAACGAACATATTGCTATCTACAGCGATTTTGACGCAGACGGTATTCCCGGTGGTGCGCTGTTACACGACGTATTCAAAAAGATTGGCTACGAGCGTTTCACAAACTATATCCCACACAGAGACACAGAAGGGTATGGTTTTCATAAGGAGGCAGTCGATACTCTCTTAAAGAAGGAAGTATCGCTTATTATAACGGTGGATGTCGGCATTACGAATGGTGAAACGGTTACGCATGCCAATACATTAGGAGTCGATGTTATTGTTACTGACCATCATATTCCTAGTAAAACACTGCCTGATGCAGTTGCTGTTGTGAACCCGCAACGCGAAGATGAAACATACCCATTTCGGTTTTTTTGCGGGACAGGTGTGGCGTTCAAATTAACTCAGGCACTTTTTATTCGGGCGCGAGAGCAAGACAAAGACTGGGTTAAAGATGTTCCGGAAGGGTGGGAAAAATGGTTGCTCGATTTAGTTGCTATCGCGACTGTTGGTGACATGGTTCCGCTTGTCGGTGAAAACAGAACATTGGTGCACTACGGACTGACTGTGTTGCACAAATCACGACGACCAGGAATTACTGCACTATGTCGTAAGTTGGGTATCGGGCAGGCGTACATTACAGAAGATGACATCGGATTTTCTATTGCGCCACGAATTAATGCAGCTTCGAGAATGGGAACTCCTGAATTAGGATTTCGATTGCTTACGACTGTTGATGGTGCAGAAGCCGCAGACGTCGCGCGCGAGTTAGAATCTCTTAACAATAAACGTAAAGGAAGTGTTGCGAGTATTACGAAAGAGTTAAAGAAACGTTTTGAAGAAAATTCAGATGGAGCAGTTCTTGTTGCAGGAAATCCAAATTGGAATCCAGCATTACTTGGGCTTGCTGCTAACTCTCTTGTAGATACGTATGGAAAGACGGCGTGCTTATGGGGACGGGAAGGCACCGGAAGTATCAAAGGGTCATGTCGTGGGAACGGAAACGTAAATGTCGTAGATATGTTTAATCACGCAAGTCATACTCTTGTACAATTTGGCGGACACGAACATGCGGGAGGTTTTTCTGTTGATGCAGACAAAGTGCACATTATGGAGGATGCTTTTAACAGTGCGTACAAGGAACTTTCAAAAGGGGTCAAACTGTTAGTGCCAGAAGCTGATGCTGTTTTGCCGCATGCGTCATTACGCGAAACGCATAAAGTACTTTCACAATTTGCTCCGTTTGGTATGGGGAATTCCAAACCAGTATTTGTATATAAAAGTGCTCTTGTACGTTCGTTGAAACAATTTGGAAAAGAAGAGGCACATATAGAATTACATCTGGCAGCTGATGAATTTGAGAATACTGTTCGAGCGATTGCGTTCTTTAAAAACCCACAATCATTTTCACGAACCCCAGAACAAGATCGTGTCGTTGACGTTCTGTGCACTATAGAGCTCTCACGTTTTGCTGGTCGCGTAAATCTTGAGCTACGCATTGTGGATATTGTGTAAGTACTATCAGTACTAAGTGAGGTACTATAATTCGTATATGAAAAGTTTTTCTAAAAAAGAAGCGTTTGTAGCTGGGTGGGAAAGTTTTAAGGAGCGTCCATTTTTTATCATTGGGTTATTTCTTATTACTACTATCATTTCTATTATTACTGGCCTCATTGCTGACGAAGTTTCAGATGGTGTTATTGGTGCCACAGTAAATGTCGCTGACTTTGCAATACAAACCATTATTGGAATGGGCTCAACCCTGATACTTTTGCGATTATATGACAGAGTTGAAACTGACTATACAGACTTACTAGAGCCGCTTCACTTATTTTGGAAATATCTCGTCGCATCAATTCTTGTATTGTTAGTTGTGGCGTTTGGACTCATTCTCTTTATTGTTCCAGGTATTGTTGCCGGTGTTGCACTTTTGTTTGCATCGTACCTTATTATTGATCGCGATCTTGGACCTGTTGAGGCAATGAAAGAAAGCCTTCGCATCACCAATGGACACCGTTGGAATATCGTACTTTTCTTATTGCTCGCATTGGGACTTAATATTCTCGGGGCACTTTTCTTTGGAGTTGGTTTGCTCGTAACCATTCCTGTTTCAGCACTTGCAATGGTGCATGTGTATCGATGGTTGCTTAACCCGCCAACTGAAATAGGAATTGAAGTTTCACTTTTGGTTAAGATCGTTACCGTTCTTTCTATTACAGTTATCTTTATTGGAACGGCCCTTTTGATTTTTGGGATTGTGGATGGGTTTCTGAACGATTCGGAGTTACGAGATACACAACGTCGTTCAGATTTGTCGCAAATTAAATTAGCATCCGAAATGTACTTTGGTACATACAATACGTTCCCAGAATCAGTAGAAGTATTAGTGCCCGACTTTATGTCTCAAGTTCCTGTTGACCCAATCACAGGTATACCGTACGAATATGTTCTTCGTGAAGGAGGTGCAGATTTTGAAGCATGCACTATTTTAGAAAATGATGAATCTGGAGGGATACATTGTGAATTCGGTTTAGAATTTGGAGCTAATAAATAGCACGCACTTGCGAGTGTAGTGAGACGTTCGACAGTGCAAAGAGCACTGGGTATACTTATCCGCATGGATAAAATCATTTGCTATACAGACGGTGCTTCACGCGGAAACCCAGGACTGGCTTCAGCAGGGGCCGTTATTTTCCAGGGAGAGAAAGTAGTAGCAGAGATTCGTTCACCTCTTGGTGTGCGGACAAATAACTGGGCTGAGTACGAGGCGGTGGTACAAGTATTACAGAAAATTAAAGACTTAGACCTTTCAGACAGAAGTATAGAAATACGAATGGATAGTAAACTTGTTGCCGAACAACTCTCAGGTAATTGGAAGATTAAGAAAGATACGCTCCGTGAGCAATACAACAAAATTCAAGATATTTTACAGAGCGGATTTGGCGACGTTGCATACACTCATGTTCGACGAGAAAAAAACACCTACGCAGACAGATTGGCAAACGAAGCGCTAGATGCGCAGTAAGTATGCATCGATTTCTCCCCGTACTCTTCGGGGCGTTTGCCTTAGGAATTGCAGTCAGATCATTTTATGAATTTGGATTGACTTTCGTAGGGCTCTTTGTTTTGAGTGCTCTTAGCCTATTGTTTGTTTCACGGCGCAGACTCTTCGTGGTATGTGCAATAGCCCTTTTGTTCTTTGCGCTTGGTGTTGGACGTATGCACGTTGCGGTACCGGTTACGATTACGAACATAGAGGTACACACAGAAGACATTGTTGTATTTGAAGGAGTGGTTATAAAAGAACCAGATATTCGAGATACCTACACCAATATAGTTGTCGCACGCACTGATACAAAACAAAAAGTACTTGTACGGATAACTCCATTTGAAGAGGTTCACTACAAAGACGAAGTCGCGATACGAGGAATCCTTGAAGCACCTGAAAATTTTGAGGGCGAAGGAGGCAGGATTTTTAATTACAGAGCGTATTTAGCAAAGGATGCTATTTACAGCATCGCTCCGTTTCCTGAATTTGAAGTACTTACGAGTAATTCAACACCAACAGGTTTACTTCTCACGCTCAAAGGGGCGTACTTAGCATCTCTCAAGAGTGTTCTTCCCGAGCCTTCAGCGGCACTCGCTGGTGGAATTACTGTAGGTGAGAGGCGTTCATTAGGCGATGAGCTCACGCAAGATTTTCGCGATACGGGGCTCATACATATTGTAGTGCTCTCTGGTTACAATATTGCCATTGTGGTGCTGTTCATTGTAGCGATGCTTTCGTTTCTACCGCCCAAGCCGAGACATCTCGTTGCTATAGGTGGTATTTTTGTATTTACTATCCTCGTCGGTGCTTCAGCGACTGTCGTGCGTGCCGCAATAATGGGAAGCATCGCGTCGTTGGGGGTTGTCGCGGGTCGTACCTATGCGGCACTCTACACGCTCGTGCTTGCCGGATTTGCTATGCTGCTGTGGAATCCGTATCTATTAATATATGACCCATCATTTCAGCTCAGTTTCGTAGCAACTGCTGGGCTGTTACTTGGAGTTCCGATACTTTTACCGTATCTCCATTTCGTACCCGAAAACTATGCATTGAAGGACATTTTTGCAGCTACCATTGCAACGCAAATCGCCGTACTTCCGTTACTGGTGTACATGATAGGGGATGTTTCATTGGTAGCAGTACTCGTTAATCTTCTCGTACTTCCTACAATACCGTTGGCGATGCTCTTTGTGTTTTTAACTGGTGTAGTAGGAATGGTATACCAACCATTTGCACTTTTGTTTGGGTTTATCGCCCATGCGTTCTTATCGTATGTCATTTTACTCGTAGAGTTTTTTGCTGACGTTCCATTTGCGGTTGTTAGTCTGCCGACTTTTTCTTTTGTATTTGTGCTTGCTGCATACGGGCTACTGACTGCACTCGTGTGGTATATACAAAGAAAAAACGACCCAGCATAGAATTAACTACACTGAGCCACTTCGTCTACCTGATACTTTTTGCACGATAAAGTTGACGCGCGTTCCTGTATTTAATTATGTATTTGCAAAACGTTGTGTTGCAACATCCCAATTGAGATTTTTGAGGAACGCCTCAACATGTTGAGCCTTTTCTGCAGGTAAATAATCAATCATGTATGCGTGTTCCCACATGTCTGCAGTAAGAAGTATATCTACGTCCGCGAGCATGCCAAGCTCGTGGTCTGCCGTCCACCATACATGAGGAGTATTACTACTTTTGTCCCACCCGAGTGTTGTCCATCCAGAACCGCGGCTCATGGCAACACTCTTAAAGTGTGTAATGAAGTCCTCCCAACTTCCGTATTTTTCGGCAACTGCTGTTTCAAGTGCAGTGCCACGGGGTTCATCTGTTTTTCCACCTACCCACTGTGAAAAGTAGAGTTCGTGCATGCGCATACCATTAAATTCGAATCCTAAACGACGACGGACTGACTCAATAGCAAATGCATATTTTTCAGAATCTTCTTTAGTAAGATCTGCTATTTGTTCTCGTAGAAGGTTGATGTGTTTCACATACCCATTGTACAAGCCAACATGCACTTCTAATTGTTTTTCTGAGATCCCTTCCATTTCTGGGAAATTAAATGTTTGAGTTTCGTATGCGTGCATATAAGTATAACTAAGTGCTAATTGCACGCATCATACCACGCACTTCTTGATACACCATCATAGAACGGATGAGCGCAGTGACCTCATCCCTCGTCTTTTATTAAGTTTTTTTGTGCACACGTATATATTGCAAATGTGCTGATGCATCAGTACATTTAGTTCATGGCGCTTGTATCGAAAAAAGTTTTTTCTGCAGAAACGCGAAAACGTATTCGCCGGCAATTTATCGAGTTGTTTGCACGACAGAAAACGCGTAAAGATATAGCTACTGTTCTTGACCAACTTTTGACCGACACCGAGCGCTTGATGCTGGCAAAACGCATTGTGCTTATACTTATGCTACAAAACAAAAGTTCGTACTACGAGATACGTGAAGCACTTGGCGTCAGTACCGACACGTCTGCACGATGGCATGCATTACTTGAGGAAGGCGAGCTCGATGCGATTGTTAAAACACTCAAGCAGAAAAAAGCTCGCGAACACTTGCTCGATACGGTAGAAATTATTTTGCGCAGTGGTATGCCACCTATTGCAGGAAGAAATCGGTACTCACGGACATTTCAACTTATAGCTGAAGTAAAGCAGGAGAAGCGTTGGTAATAACATGCTGATGCATCAGTACATTCGGGAATATAGGAAAAAAATTACCGTTGCACTTATCGGTGTACTTTTTGTGGGCGTAGTGAGTATTTGGTATCCGATTCTTAGCACCGAAAGCAAAAGAATTCTGACTGTTTCATTTCTTGATGTGGGGCAGGGTGATGCTATTTTTATTGAAACTCCAAGTGGGCGGCAAATTCTGGTTGATGGAGGAAAAGATAATAGAGTATTGCATCAACTCAATGACGCTATGCCATTTTGGGATAGGTCGATTGATGTTGTTGTTGCGACACATCCTGATGCCGACCACATAGGCGGACTAATAGAAGTACTTAAACGTTACCGTGTTGATACGTTTGTTCACTCAGGTGTGGCACACGATACAGAAGAGAATACGGCACTGGCATCTTTGGTTGCCGAAAAAGATGTCCGCTCTGTTCTTGCAAAGAGAGGTCAAGTTTACGATTTCGGAGACGGAACTACTATTACCATATTGTTTCCTGACAGACCGGTAAGTGCTCTTGAATCAAATGCAGCATCTATTATTGCACAGGTCACCTTTGGCAAGCATTCGTTCCTGCTTACGGGGGACTCCCCAAAAATGATAGAAGAGTACCTACTTTCTTTAGGAGGCGATCAATTGCAGAGTACTGTACTTAAAGTAGGGCACCATGGTTCCAAGACATCAAGTTCTCCTCTGTTTGTTGGGTTTGTAGCACCAGAGTATGCGGTGCTGTCCCGTGGCTGTGATAATAGGTACGGACATCCGCATGAAGAAGTTATAGCTGTATTGAATAGTTTTGAGATTGCCACATTCGATACCTGTGATGATGGACGAGTTACGTTTACCAGTAACGGGCAGATCCTACAGATCAAGTGATTTGACAAATTGTACTTTCGTGCAATAATCTTTCTGTCTGAACAAGGAGAAGCAGATGAAAGTTCTTTTTTTCGTTATCGGTATGCTTTTGAGCATCTCAACAGTGTTTGCTGAGGAGTTTGGGTGGGTAGAAACAGCCGATGATTTCTGGGTGAATGAAATCGGGTGCAGCGTTTCGCTCAATCCAATCAGTTATCGCTGGGAATTTGGCTATGAGCAAACCTTGATTACCCGAGAAATTAACTCCGGAAGATTCCAGTATGGGGATGAAGAATCTTTTCAAGAGTTTCTTAGCCAATGCGGAACATTTGATGTCCTGCAGCAGCTCCAGGAGGATTGGAAGAAGGAAAATCAAAAGCCACCTGATTCACCGCACCAACAAAAAAGGCCGGAACGTTACGTTCCGGCCTTCTTCTTTTTCAATTTGCTTAAATCAATCCAGCGGCTTTGAGTGTTTTGTACACACCATTTTTGTTGATAGTTTTGATTGCTTTGGTTGAGATAACCGCGGTTACCTTTTTGCCAAGTTCGGGTACGAAGAAAGTTTTCTTTTGCAGGTTAACAAATCGACGTTTCTTTCCGCCATGGTTAAATTGCGTCGCACGCGTACGGTTACTGTAGCGTCCGCCTACTTGAGATTTCTTTCCTGTCACCACACATTCCTTTGCCATATTGGTCGCCATGCTACCATAGGGGTACTTAATAGGCAATGATATGGGAGCAGATATACTTTTTCTTATAGCGATTTTAATTGTGTCGGTGGTTATTCATGAGGTGTCTCATGGGTTTGTTGCTAATTGGCTTGGGGATCCAACTGCGCGATTAGAAGGGCGACTTACGCTTAACCCGGTGAGTCACATCGATCCTATGGGTTCAATAGTCCTTCCCGCGATTCTGGCACTTTCTAGTTCGCCATTTCTTTTTGGATGGGCAAAGCCAGTACCGTATAATCCCTACAACTTACAGCGCGGAGGTAGGTGGGCTGAGGCGTTAGTTGCAGGCGCGGGTCCAGCAGCGAACGTACTCATTGCATTACTGTTTTCAGTACTCATTAGACTAGACGTATTACCTGCTGCTGCAGCGAGTCTTGCTGTGTCAATAGTGTTTCTCAATATACTTCTTGCACTATTTAATTTGCTCCCTATCCCACCACTTGATGGATCTAAGGTGTTTCCTCAGTTATTGCCGCCTAGTCTCGCCTTTCAATACCACCGTCTACGCATGGTTCTTGAGCAGAACCTCTTTCTTGGGTTTGGTGTGGTGATTGTGTTTATTTTGCTGTTCGGTTCGTGGTTGGCATCGCTAATCACTGTCATTACTCGATTTTTAATTGGCGCTTAGTATGTTTGAAAAAATAAAAGGGATGTTCAATGAACCTTCGGTGCAAGAAGAAGAGCCCCTTATTGTTGTTGACGAAAATACTGGAGAAATTCCTGTGGCGAGCTCACCGACGGGGGATAGTTTGAATGCTGTGCGAGAACGTATTGCAGCGTCACAAACTGCAGAGCTGCCCCAAACAATGAATCGAACAACACCAGAAGATGACCCAGTTGCTGCAGCTATGGCGAGTATTACAAATGACAATAGAGAGGCTGAGGTAAGCGGACCGATTGTTCCAGAAATTCCACCAAGTGAAACAACATTACCGAAGAATTTTGAGATGCATACTCCACCAGCTTCACCTCGACAACCAATACGCGTCCAGTCAGTTGAAGCAGAGCCTTTGGCAAGTGACAAGCCAAAAGAAGCTGGAGACCATGAGCACCTTGCAGCAATGGCTGGTATGCGTGAGGGGGCTGCACAAAATGTAGGTGTAGGAGCATCTCGGCTCAGTATTGATTTGGGTTCATTAGACGCACCATTGTCAATACCTACCAAAGAGACGATTGGCGCAAATGGTGCAGAACCAATAAAGGAAGAACTAACCATTAAAAAAGCAATAAAAGAAGAGGAATCAGTTAATCAACGAGGCACTTCTGAGATTGAAGCAACATTAGCTGCTATTAGAGGGGGAGGTGTCCATGAAAAAACTCCTGCGAACGAGAACATTCCTGACCTGCCAGTTGCAGAAGTTTCTACTGAAACGATAGAAACACCAATAGCAAAGAAAAATACACAAGTAACTTCAATATCTGTGGAAGAAGTTGCCCCTGTTGAGAGTAACGATGCAAAAAAACCAGTAGCAGAGGAAGCTGAAGAAGAGGTTGTGCTGAACCATCTTGAAACAAAACAAGAAGAAACTGCAAAGGCAGAGAGTTCACCAGCTGGCGGAGAAGAAGATAACCTCACTGTAATTGAAATACCAACAGCTGAGGAGACAACAACGATAGAATCGGGATTGCTACCACCTACAGAGCAAGAGGTAGATCGCATATTAGGGGAGGCACAAGAGGAAATTGATGATAAAAGAAAAGAGGAAATCAAAGAAGCGTTAGCACTCTATATAGCAAGCGATATTAAGCTAAGAGAGCTTTTAGATGGCGTGGTAACAGAGGATAAAAGACCATTGATTGAAATAGTAAAAGGAGCTGGCCATGCATCGGCACAAAAACAAGGACTTGCGAAGGCACTTAATCAAATGCGAAAAGCTGCTTAAACACTAAAGAGCTGTTGCATTTAAGAGGTCAGCGTAGTATATTTTGCGCACTGCCTATTCGGGCGGCTTTCAATATATGTCAACAATTAACCAATTGGTTCGAAAGAAACGAAAAAGTGTTGCTCGAAAGAGCAAGACTGTGGCTCTTCGACGTGGGTTTAACAGTTTGAAAAATAAGCCATCTCGATACGCGTCTCCATTCAAGCGAGGAGTGTGTACTAAGGTAACAACAAAAACTCCACGTAAGCCAAACTCAGCTATTCGTAAAATTGCTCGTGTACGTCTTACAAACGGAATGGAAGTTACTGCATACATCCCTGGTGAAGGACACAACCTACAAGAACACTCCGTAGTAATGATTCGTGGTGGTCGTGTGAAGGATATTGGTGTACGGTACACCGTTGTTCGTGGGCGACTTGATGCCGAAGGTGTTGGAAAGCGACGAAGCGGACGATCAAAGTACGGTAATAAGAAACCGAGAGACAACGAATAATATATGCGACGACCACTAAAGAAAAAGCACGTTATTGTAGAGGACTCTGTATATGGGTCAGTTAAAGTAACCAAGCTCATTAACTACATTATGGAGCGAGGGAAGAAGGATACTGCACGAAAGATTGTGTACTCAGCCTTTGAAGAACTAAAAGGAAAGGACGGGAAAGAAGATCCGATAGCACTTTTTGAGACTGCTATTAAAAACGTTGCACCACTTATGGAAGTGCGCTCACGCAGGGTTGGTGGTGCAAACTACCAGGTTCCACGCGAAGTTCGTCCAGAGCGACGTCTTGCACTTGCACTTCGATGGATTGTGGAAGCAGCTCGCGCAGGAAAAGGAAACGATATGTACCAACGTCTTGCTGATGAAATCCGCAAAGCTGCTACTGAAGAAGGAGAAGCAGTGAAGAAGCGTGAAAACACACACAAGATGGCAGATGCTAACAAGGCTTTTGCTCACTTTGCTTGGTAGCATCTCTCTATTCTCGGCACATTGCTTTGTCGAAAGCCCAAAAGTTTTATTTACCGTATGCTCGATACGGCTCACAAAACTTTTGGGCTTTCTTCGTGCACTGCACTCAAGAATAGCAAGATGCACTGTATCATTTTATTTTTCACGCGCGCCTTGTATTGCATTTCATTTGAGAAACTTTTTACTTACATCTACTAGAGGAGATCAAAATTAGAGTCCACCAAAAACAAAAACATCCAATTAATCGGATGTTTCTAAGGACTTGTCTATTTTTTTGTGATACATTGTTCGCAGTTGTATAGAATTCCAATGAAAGGAAGGGAAATATGTTCGGAAGAAAGCAGCAAAAGGTTTCCGAAGTACCCAATGTTTGGGGAGGGTATATTTCTATGTTTCGTCCTGAAATCATGGAAGTTGCTTCGCAAATGAGCAGAAAGCTTTACCCACGAATCAAACAAGGGTTTAGTATTCAAACTCGATACATCTCCTGGAATGGCAAAGTGGAGCTTTACATCGGAGATGAAGTACTTGCGCGTGTCGTTGTGGAGGGAGAATGCAGCACTCCATCTACAATGATCGTAGAGACCAATCTGTCTTCAGAATACGAGGCCTTATTTCGTGAAGCAATGAGATTTCGGGGACCGAAACTTGTATTCTGTCTGAAGAAAAGATTGGATGAGCTGTCCTGAAAAGAGGCGACACTTCGGTGTCGCCTCTTCACTTTTAGTTCATTTTAAGGTACTCTTGTGCCACGCCGTTTTTGGGCGTTTTTATTTTATTGTAGATTTCTACAACGTATACAACTATTAATTATTTAACTTATAAAGTATGGCTCGTAAACTTCCACTAGATAAACTCCGAAACTTCGGAATCGTTGCTCACGTTGACGCTGGTAAAACAACAACCAGTGAGCGTGTTCTCTTTTACACAGGAATGAGCCACAAGATTGGTGAAGTGCACGATGGAGAGACGGTCACTGACTGGATGGAGCAAGAACGAGAACGTGGTATCACTATTACTGCAGCCGCTATTTCATGTGACTGGCAGCCTACCTACGACAGAGAAGACGAAAGCAAGAAGCACGCATTTAACATCATCGACACTCCAGGTCACATCGACTTCACCGCAGAAGTAAAGCGTTCTATGCGCGTGCTCGACGGAGCAGTTGTTGTGTTCGATGCTGTTGCCGGAGTTGAACCACAGTCAGAAACAAACTGGCGATATGCTGAGGAAGCAAACGTGCCACGTATTTGTTTTATTAACAAACTAGACCGAACAGGCGCTTCATTCGAACGTTCATACCAGAGTGTTCTCGACAGACTTTCAAATAAGGCAATTCGTGCACAGCTCCCTATTGGAGAAGAAGAAAACCACGAAGGGGTTGTCGACCTCCTTTCAATGAAATCATTCCGTTTCGAAGGGAACATGGGCATGGACATCATAGAAGGAGACGTGCCAGAAAATATGGTTGCAGATGCTGAAAAGTATCGAGGCGAATTAATCGAAAAAATTGTTGAGCAAGACGAGGAAGCGATGAACGCATACCTTGAAGGTAACGAACCATCGTACGAAGAACTGAAAGCATTGCTCCGTAAGGCAGTTATCGCAAACGAAGTATTTCTTGTGTACTGTGGGTCAGCTTTGAAGAATAAAGGAGTACAATTGGTACTTGATGCCGTTGTCGACTACCTCCCGTCACCACTTGATCTTCCTCCAGTAACTGGAACAGACCCAAAAACAGGAGAAGAGGTAAGCCGAGCACCAAGTGATGAAGAACCGCTTGCTGCGCTGGCTTTCAAGCTACAAACAGACCCGTTCGTCGGGCAACTTACATTCTTCCGAGTGTATTCAGGAGTATTTAAATCTGGTTCATACGTATATAACGCATCAACTGGAAGCAAGGAGCGTGTGGGACGTATTGTGCGTCTTCAGGCTGACAAGCGAGAAGAAGTTGAAGAAGTATACACGGGAGAAATTGCAGCCGCTGTTGGTCTAAAGGACACAAAAACAAGCCATACACTCTGTGATGAGGCGAATCCTATTGTTCTTGAAGAAATGACATTCCCAGAACCTGTGGTTGCCGCAAGAATTGAACCAAAGACGAAACAAGACCAAGAGAAGATGGGTATTGCCCTTAACAAACTCTCAGATGAAGACCCGACTTTTAAAGTGTCGACTGACACAGAAACAATGGAAACAATTATTGCTGGAATGGGTGAGCTTCACCTAGAAATTCTTGTAGACCGTATGAAGCGAGAATTCAACGTTGAAGCAGATCTTGGTAAGCCACAGGTTGCTTACCGAGAAACAATCCAGGGAACAAACGAAGCAGAAGTGAAATACATCAAGCAAACTGGTGGTCGCGGACAGTACGGACACGTTAAGTTGCGCATCAAGCCACTTGAGGCGGTTGATCCTGAAGCAAAAGTACCTAAGAACATTGACCGAGAAGACCACTTCGAATTTGTTAACAACATTAAGGGGGGTGTTATTCCAAGCGAGTACATACCTGCTATTAAGAAGGGTATTAAAGAGGCTATGGAACGAGGAATCGTTGCAGGATATGCAATGGTAGATATCTCGATAGATCTATTCGATGGCTCGTTCCATGATGTTGACTCATCAGAAATTGCCTTCAAAATTGCTGCATCACAAGCATTTCAAGAAGTTGCCAAAGGAGCACAGCCAGTATTGCTCGAACCTATTATGAAGGTCGAAGTCACCACACCAGAGCAGTTTATGGGAGATGTAAACGGAAATCTGAACTCTATGCGGGGACAGGTAGAGGGTATGGATGATCGTGGTAATGCAAAAGTTATTACAGCAAAAGTGCCACTTTCTGAGATGTTTGGGTACACAACCACACTGCGGTCTATGACCGAAGGACGAGCGAATGCAACTATGGAGTTCTCACACTACGCTGTGGTTCCACACAACGTAGCAGAAGAAATCAAAACTGCTCGTTCGTAGAACAAATAGTATATAATCAAATTAAAAGGCCCAGAAAGAAAGTTTCTTTCTGGGCCTTTTGCAACGTGCTTAGCAGCCTTAGAGCGGGCTGCCTGGCGGTGTTGTTGTGCCACCGCTGACCGTATTGTTGATGGTTGTCGTTGGTCCGGTAACTGTTGGGTTTGCCGTCGCGGCCCCGCCAGCACCACCGGTTGCAGTGTTTGTGTTGGTGTTTGAGCCGCCAGTGCCAGTCGCCGTAGCGTTACCGCCTTCGGCCGAAGCATTGGAGTTGACGACAGTGTTATCGCTCTGACTCGATATTGCGTTACCGATGATCTTCGCTGCAACAACTGGCGTTACAATCGTACCGACGCCTTCAATGACCTGACCAACAACAGATTTACCACCGAATGATGCCGTATAGACCGGCTTACACGGGCCTGATGTTCTGGTCCTGCAGACCCAGACGGTTGCCGTTGTCACCGTGGGCGATGCACCGCTGCCAGGTGACGTACTGTACCTGTCGATTTGTTGCTGCCCATCCGGTGCTGGTGGGTGCCAGACCTCATGGGTGCCTGCAGAACATGCTGCAAGAAATCCCGTAAGAACAGCAATCAAAAGAGCATTTCTCATATCTTATCCCTTTTTCTGTACAGATCGGAATTAATCTGTAGAACTCTAATTTTTACGAACTATGACCACAATGCTATATAAGCGGAGATATGTCAATAATTTGCAATTAAACTGCCCATATCGAATATCGCACATATATGTGATACTTATACGAAGTAGTGTGAGGTGGTGTTTTATAGAGCGGCTTTTCTGCTTGACTCGACACATGGTTTTGCTACCATGTGCCCACGCGTGTTGCGCGCTTTTTTATATTGCGTGCAGAGTGTGTAATTAATAATGCGATTGCACAATGTAGGGAAGCTTCTCGCGCCTCTACATTGGGTAATCGTCGGGATATATTCCCACTAATAATAAACGTAATTTTATGGCAGAAGCATTTGACCGTTCAAAGCCTCACCTAAACGTTGGAACAATTGGTCACGTCGACCACGGAAAGACAACGCTTACCGCGGCTATTTTGAACTCACTTCATCTTTCAGGTCAGACTGTAAAGATGAAGAAAATCGATGAAATCGATAACGCTCCAGAAGAAAAGGAGCGAGGTATTACAATCGCTCTATCTCACAACGAGTACGAGACAGCAGATCGTCACTATGCGCACATTGACGCGCCTGGTCACGCCGACTACATTAAAAACATGATCACTGGTGCCGCACAGATGGACGGTGCTATTCTTGTGGTAGCCGCAACTGACGGTTTGATGCCACAGACACGTGAGCACATTCTTCTTGCAAAGCAGGTAGGTGTTCCACGAATCATTGTCTTCTTGAACAAGACAGACATGCCTGATGTTGACGAAGAAATGATTGAACTCGTTGAAGAGGAAATCCGCGAAGACCTTACAAAGTACGGTTTTGATGGTGAGAACACACCATTCATCCGTGGTTCAGCTCTTAAGGGATCTGAAGCGACTGATGTAAACGACGAATGGGTACAAAAGATCCTTGAGCTTACAAAGTCTATGGACGAGTACTTTGAAGTACCAAAGCGAGAGACTGACAAGCCATTCCTTATGCCTATTGAGGACGTATTCTCAATCGAAGGACGCGGTACAGTTGTTACCGGTCGTATCGAACAAGGTAAAGTGAAAATTGGTGAAGAAGTTGAAATCGTTGGTATTAAAGAGACTACAAAGACAACAATCACTGGTATTGAAATGTTTAACAAGCAACTTGAAGAGGGTCTTGCAGGAGACAACGCAGGAATCCTACTTCGTGGTACAAAGAAAGAAGATGTACACCGAGGGCAAGTTCTTGCAGCAAGCGGTTCGATTACACCCCACACAGAGTTTGAAGCGGAAGTATACGTACTTTCAAAGGAAGAAGGTGGACGTCACACTCCATTCTTCTCAGGGTACAAGCCGCAATTCTACATGCGAACCACAGACGTAACTGGAGAGGTAACACTTCCAGACGGAACTGAAATGGTTATGCCAGGAGACACTGCAACCTTTAAAGTGAAGCTTGTAGGACCTATTGCTCTTGACGAACAAATGAAGTTCACTGTTCGTGAAGGTGGACGTACAGTTGGTGCTGGTGTACTAACAAAGATAGTTGCCTAACAACTAACGTAGCTAAAAACTTGCAATAAACACAACTACACAGTATTGTGTGCGAACGTTCTATGACAGTAACAGAGAAAAAAACAAAAAAAGCAGCAGCAAAGGGAGGCGCAGAGCGTCTTCGAATACGGGTTCGTGCATACGAACACAAGCTGCTGGATGTATCAGTGAAACAAATCATCGATACCGCATTTCGTTTTGAGGCTGAAGTTCGAGGTCCTGTGCCACTTCCTACAGAAATTAAGAAGTACACAGTAAACCGTTCAACTTTTGTCCACAAAGACGCGCGAGAACAATTCGAGATGCGCGTACATAAACGATTGATTGAAATCCTACATCCAAATCCTAAAGTTATTGAGGCGCTTACAAACATCAGTTTGCCAGCAGGAGTCTCAATTGACGTTAAGATGGTGTAATAATTCTCTGCGAAAGCTACTATACAAAAAACCGCCCCCAGGGGCGGTTTTTTGTATGCAACATATTAATCCCGTAAATTTCTGTAGTTAAAGCGATTAAACCACCAAAACGCATGCGTTTTGGTGGTTTAACTTGCATCATAAAAATCTTCATGTATACTCTTTGAGTCTTAAAAGACGGCTACGTCCCCTTGAGAGTGTTCTCATGAGGAACCAATGGCACTAAGCGAGCTGCTCAGTGTTATTGAGTAGCATTTTTTATACCCATGAAATTCATTCTTGCAACAAAACAGAAGATGACTCAGATATTCGATGAAACAGGAAAGGTATTTCCTGCAACTGTTGTAAGTGCTGGTCCGGTTACCGTTACTCAAGTAAAGAACGCAGACGTAGATGGTTACGAATCTGTACAGATCGGTTTTGGTGAAGAAAAAGAAAAGAATTTAAAGAAGGCACAAAAAGGACACTTTGGAGATCTTGGATCTTTCAAAACACTTCGTGAGTTCCGCGTACCAAATGGTGAAGTACAAAAAGGAGATGTTATTGACGCTACTGCTTTTGAAATAGGCGACAAGGTTACGGTCAGTGCTATCAGTAAAGGTAAGGGAAACCAAGGTGTGGTAAAGCGCCATAACTTTGCAGGAGGAAACCGAACTCATGGTAACAAGCACTCAGAGCGACGTCCTGGTTCTATTGGTTCTACTGGTCCTCAGCGCGTGTTGAAGGGTCTAAAAATGATGGGGCGCATGGGTAGCGATCGTGTTACCGTGAAGAACTTGAAGGTTCTACAAATCGACAAAGATACCAACACATTGGTAATTTCAGGGGCAATTCCTGGTCGCCCTGGAACATTAATTGAGATTCATCACGCATAGCCTATGAAATCAGATATTTACACACAAGAAGGAAAGAAGAAGGGCAGTGTTGAATTACCAGCATCAGTATTTGAAGCTGCATGGAAGAGTTCACTTGTACACCAAGTGGTAGTAGGAATGCAGGCAAACGCACGTACTCCAATTGCTCACACAAAGATTCGTAGTGAAGTAAAAGGTGGTGGAAAGAAACCTTGGAAACAAAAAGGAACTGGACGAGCACGACATGGTTCAAGCCGAAGTCCTATTTGGAGGGGTGGTGGAGCAACATTTGGTCCACGAAACGATAAGATTTTCGCAAAGAAGATCAACCGAAAGATGCGAACACAGGCACTCTACAGCGTGCTTTCTCGAAAAGTTAAGGAAGGACAAGTGCTTTTTGTAGACTCACTTACTTTTGAGGCGCCAAAGGCATCACAAGCACATACGGTGATTGCTAACCTTGCAGGTGTATCAGGGTTTGAAACTTTAGCATCAAAGAAGCACAATACAGCACTGATTGTTCTTGCAGAAAAGAACGTAAACATACAAAAGAGCTTCAGTAACTTTGGTAACATAAAGGTTGGACTTACAGAAAACCTCAACACAGTAGATGCGTTGAAGTACAAGAGTTTGATTATCGTTTCACCAGAGGAAAGTATTAAAGCACTTGAGGAGCGAGCAGAAATATCTCGTATAAATGAAACAGAATAGCGTATGGCATCATTATTTGGAAAAAAAGAAGAAGAAAAGAATCCGCCAGCTGGCGGAGAGGAAGCTACACCGGTAGTTGAGGCAACCAAAAAAGAAACAAAGGCTGTAACGCACAAGGCTGTTGTTGATGGAAAAGAAGACATTGCACGTGTATTGGCTCAACCACGTATGACAGAGAAAGCTACGCTTGGTATCGATAAGGGCGTATACGTATTCAATGTTGCACCTGATACAAACAAGAAGCAGATTAAGGAAGCCATCAAACTTGTATACAAGGTTGATCCGGTTAAGATTCATGTGACTACAATCCGTCGTAAGAGTGTTCGAAATTCACGCACTGGAATGAAGGGAGTAAAATCAGGAGGCAAAAAAGCCTACGTGTACCTTAAAAAGGGTGACACAATTTCACTAATGTAAGTATGAAAAAGCATAAGCCAATAACACCAGGTCGTCGCGGGATGACACGAGTTTCATACAAAGCTAAAGTTACGGTAAGTAAGCCTCTAAAGGCACTTACTAAAGGAATGAAGCGTGGAGTAGGACGAAACTCAGCAGGACGCATTACTACTCGACACAAAGGTGGTGGACACAAGCGCCGATGGCGAGAGATTGACTTCAGGTACGATAAGATTGGAATTCCAGCTAAAATCGAGACTGTTGAATACGATCCAAACCGAACTGCATACATTGGTCTCGCACTTTACGCAGATGGAGAACGACGTTACGTTGTTATCCCCAAGTCTGTAGAGGTAGGACACGAGTTCCTTATCGCAGAAGATGCACCGGTAAAGCCTGCAGGACGTCTACCATTAGGAAAGATTCCAATTGGAACATTCATCTATAATATTGAAATAAAGCCAAATGGCGGTGCAAAATTGGCACGTTCTGCTGGAAACTATGCAGAAGTTATTGCTCACGACGCAGGATACACTCAAATCAAGATGCCTTCGTCAGAAGTTCGAAAAATATTGAGTACGGCATGGGCATGCATTGGTGAAGTTTCAAACGATGAACACAAGCTTGTAACTATCGGAAAAGCTGGGCGTGCACGACACATGGGACGCCGTCCAACAGTTCGTGGTGCTGCCATGAACGCCGTAGATCACCCACATGGTGGTGGTGAAGGTAAAGCAGGACGTGGACACCGTCGCGCACGAAGTAAGTGGGGTAAGCCTACAGGAAAGGGGCAGAAGACTCGAAAAGCAAAGAAATACTCAAACACACTTATTGTTCGTCGCCGAAAGGTTGGCAAAAAGCGATAATAAAAAAACCGACAGCTCTGCTGTCGGTTTTTTTATTCAGATAAAGTAAAAGGCCTCACGAATACATTCGCGAGGCCTTTTTTAGCGCTTAGGAACTTTTGAGATAGTTACCAATACGCGAACGGATCTTGCCATTCGGGGTATTTCTCATCAAGCCAAGCCAGAGCTTGTTTCCAACACCCACTCTCTTTGTGCTTACCTATATCTTCGTAAGTACCTGGAATTGAACGTATGACCTTTGCGCTTTCGGTATTTTGAATTGCAAAAAGGTCATTGGTCGGCAAGGTCCGATCTATAATTATTGTCGAACAGGGGACACCTTCATCTCCGCCAAGCATGTTATTGTATGGGCGAAAGCGTGTCAGTAATGTCGTGTGATATTCTGGTGAACGATCACCGACATTTACATTAACTTCACCTCGACAACGATGCTGGTCGTCGAAGAGGCCTTTGGTTTCCCACCCTTTTTCCTCATGAGGTATCGTACCTATTGTCCAGCCATGAGGCAGAGAATGGCAATAAACATGACCGCCTGCTTTTTCGAGAACAAAACCCGCAGCCTGCATTTTTTTGAAATGTTCGTCAGGAAAACGATACGGTTCTCTTTCAGCTCGCCGTGGGGCAAGTTCGAAATAGACATAGTTAAGATCAATGTACTCATTAGGCATAGTAACCTCCTGTGGTTATTTCCTAAAATTAGAGTACAGCTTTTGACTATTTTAAGCAATGCTATTTCGAATTTAAGAAGATAAAAAGTAAAAGGCCTCACGAATACATCCGTGAGGCCTTTTGGAGTTTGAAGGTGTTTATTTATTTAGAGACTTAAGCTCTGCGCGATACTCATTCAAACGTTCTTGCAGCTCAATTTCTTGTTGCCCTGCAGCCTCTTCGATAGCTTCTTCAACCCGACCGATTGCGAGTAGAACCGCAAATTTGCAATCGAAAAGATCACGTTCATGGTCGCCTGCTTTTTCGGGTTCAATGGTGGTACCATCTCTAGAAACAGTGTAGCGAGTTTCCATGTACAAGCTCCTTTCTGTACAAGGCACATTCAAGGTACCAAAACTCATAGTATGCTGCATATATATTTCCGCAAGGGGCGCAGGAGCACAATAAGATTGACTTATCGGCCAATTTCGCATAGTATATGCGGCACGCCACTGAGGCGGCTTTTTATTGCAAAGCGAGAGGAGCTCACAAGCCTCTCTGTACAGGCAATATATCCAACAATATGACACGATCAATAAAAAAAGGACCTTACGTCGACGCTAAGTTGATGAAAAAAATTACCGGAAAAACTCCAGAAGATAGTGGGGTAATTAACACGTGGGCACGTGGAAGTGATATCGCACCAGAAATGGTAGGGTTTACATTTGGTGTACACAACGGACGAAAGCACATTGATGTGCTCGTTACTGACGATATGGTAGGACACAAACTTGGTGAATTTTCACCAACTAAGACGTTCCACCGACATGGAGGTAAGATGCAGAAGGAGCTTGAGGTAAAGAAGAAAGAAGCTGAAGTAACTGCAGCAAAAGCTGCGAAAGCAGCAGCATAATACGTAGTATGAAAGCATTTTTGAAAAATTACTCACAATCACCACGCAAGGTACGCCTTGTAGCTGATTTGATACGTGGAAAAGATGCGCAACACGCACGTGCTATTTTGTCATTTATGGACAAAAAATCAGCACCTGACCTTAAAAAGCTTCTTGAATCAGCACTTGCAAACGCTGTAGACCAAAAAAAGAATACAGAAGATTTGATAGTAAAAGAAATATTTGTTGATTCAGCAGGAGGAGCACTACGTCGTTGGCGTCCACGTGCTTTCGGCCGCGCTGCACCATTTCGCCGTCGTTCAAGTAAAATAACCCTTCAATTAGGGGAAAAAGAATAATATGACACACACTGTACATCCATATGCCCACCGTTTAGGAATTATTCGCGACTGGAAGTCACGATGGTTTGGAACAAGTGCGAAACAATACCGCGAGAATCTTCGTGTAGACACATTGGTACGTACATATCTTACAAAGCGACTACGTGGGCTCTATGTAACTGCTCTTGAAATTGAGCGAGGCGAAAAAGAGCTTCGTCTAAACATCAAAACGTCACGTCCTGGTATGGTTATCGGACGCTCAGGAGAGGGTACACAGAAGCTTCTTGTTGATATTACCAAGCAACTACGAAAACTTCGCCTCGGTGATGATATGCCAAAGGTAAAGATTGACGTTGAAGAAGTACGTTCGCCAGAATCTCACGCTGCTATCGTTGCGTACATGGTTGCTGAAGGGCTCGAAAAACGAATGCCGCATCGTCGTATCTTAAAGCAAACAGTTGAAAAGGTTATGGCTAACCGAGACGTTAAAGGAGTACGTATTGCACTTGCCGGACGACTTGGAGGAGCTGAAATGGCACGTCGTGAAGAAATTAAGCGCGGACGAATTCCACTGCAGACATTCCGAGCAGACATCGATTACGCAAAAGAAAAGGCCTATCTTCCATACGGTATCGTTGGAATTAAGGTGTGGGTATACCGCGGAGATATTTTCGAAGACACTAAATAGATTGAGCGCGTATGTTATTTCCTAAAAAAGCAAAATACCGAAAGTGGCAAACTGGCCGCAAAAATGCCAAGAAACTTGCACGTCCTGAAACACGTGGAGTAGAGGTAGCTTTTGGTGCATACGGCCTTAAGGCAATGGGGCAAGCACGTATTACCTCAAACCAAATCGAGGCATCACGAAAGGTCATTACACGTACTATTGGAAAGCTTGGAAAGATGTGGATTCGCATCTTCCCAGATCGACCGTTTACTCAAAAAGCGGCTGAAGTAGGTATGGGTAAGGGAAAGGGTGACCCACAAGGGTACGTGACTGATGTTCGAGCTGGACGAATTTTGTTTGAAGTTGATGGTGTCTCAGAAGAAGTGGCACGCGTTGCTCTGCGTAAGGCGAGCATGAAGATGCCAATCAAAACTAAGATTGTGGCCCGATAATTTGTATGAAAGATTTAAAGAAAAAAAGTGATAAAGATTTAGAGAAGCTTATACGTGAAAAGCGTGAGGAGTTACGTGAGTTCCGCTTTAAGAGTGCTGGCTCAC
This sequence comes from Candidatus Kaiserbacteria bacterium, assembly GCA_017134395.1. NCBI lineage: Bacteria > Candidatus Kaiseribacteriota > Candidatus Kaiserbacteria bacterium. The sequence continues at coordinate 579,626 of CP070993.1, forward strand.
GTACACGGAATGTCCGGGAAGGGCGCAATACACGAAAAGAAATTGCACAAATTTTGACTGAACTTACACTTCGGACTAAAGTAGCAAAATAATTATGGAAGATACAAACACACAAAAAGCAGGAAAGACATTGCGCGGCACCGTAGTAGGTGTTGAGATGAAAGATACTGCGAAAGTAGCCGTTGCTCGATACGTAAAGCATCCTAAGTACAAGAAGTTCATCAAGCAGGTGAAGAAGTTCTTGGTGCATGATCCAGAAAATACTGCTTCAGTGGGGGACAAGGTAGTTATTCGTGAATCACGACCAATATCAAAGCGTAAAAACTTTGTGCTCGAGAGCAACGAAAGCACAACTAAGTAACATATATGATTCAACCGCAAACAATAGTAAAAATCACCGATAACTCAGGAGGTAAAATTGCCCGCGTTTTCAAAGTACTCGGTGGATCAAAACGACGGTACGCACGTATTGGAGATGAGGTGGTTATTGCTGTACAAAGTGCAGAACCACGAAAGCAGGTAAAGAAGAAAGATGTACTGCGCGCTGTTGTAGTACGACAAGTACAGCCGTTTCGTCGTCGCGATGGTTCATACATTCGCTTTGACGAAAACGCTGTAGTGATTGTTGAAAAAGGAAAGAAAGAACCAAAGGCAAACCGTGTATTTGGTCCTATTCCTCGAGAGATTTCAGAACGTGGTTATCAGAAAATCGTGTCGCTTGCACCTGAAGTAGTATAGATTTTGAATATGAAGATTAAAAAAGGAGACAAAGTAATAGTTATCGCAGGGAAAGACAAAGGAAAGTCTGGGGCGGTACTTCGCGCACTTCCACGAGAAGACAAGGTGATTGTTGAGGGTGTAAACGTTGCTAAGCGTCACCAAAAAGCACGTCGCGGAGGAGAAAGTGGACAAATTATCGACAAAACACTTCCCGTACACATTTCAAACGTTGCGCTCGCCGACCCTAAGGGTGGAAAGCCAACTCGAATTGGCATTGAACGCAAAGACGGAAAGCGTGTACGAGTTGCTAAGAAGAGTGGAACAGTAATAAAGTAATATGGAAACACTAGCTGAAAAACAAACAAATATGTTCAAAGCGCTTAAAGAGCGTTTTGGATACAAGAGCATTATGCAAACACCAAAGCTCGATAAAATCGTTATCTCTGCAAAGGTTGGTTCAATGAACGACAAAAACAAGATTGCACTTGTCGTTGATCGTCTTGCAAAAATTACCGGACAGCAGCCAAAAGCAAACCCTGCTAAGAAGTCAATTGCTACGTTCAAATTACGAGAAGGAACTATTATTGGGTACTCTGTAACGCTGCGAGGACAACGAATGCGTAATTTCCTCGACAAACTCATTCATGTTGCACTTCCTCGAACACGTGACTTCCGCGGATTAGAGGTAACTGCAATTGATGAGATGGGCAATTACACTATTGGTATTAAAGAACACACTATTTTCCCAGAAACTTCTGATGAAGATCTTCGAGACGTATTTGGACTTGGTGTGACACTTGTCACAACCGCAAAAACAAAAGAAGAAGCAGAAGCATTCTTGCGAGAAATCGGACTTCCTCTAAAGAAAACAGCAGAATAAACTAAAAACCGACTCTTAGGGTCGATTTTTTATATCTACGTAGGTACTTAGCGCTGATTACATACAAGAGTCATAAACCATCAGAATGCAGGCATTCTGATGGTTTATGAGACACTGTCGTGCTTAATCATTAAGGCGTGTATTTCCACTCTCGTTACCTTTATTGACTTTGTATACCACCTCAGGTAATATGCTCGCACCTGAAGAAGGTCACAGTTTCATGCGTGCAAGAAGGATTGCACAAAACACAGCTACAAAGACTCTTTGTAGCCAACATGAGTGACCTTTAATCAAAAGGTCAATTTTAAATAAGGAACAGAGTTTTACGAAGTAAAACGACAATTCCGAATTTATGCCGCGCACTTCGTGACGTTTAGGAACGTTAGTGCAGCCGGCTAAAAAGAACATATCAATATTTATGGCAAAGAAATCAATGATTGCGCGAGCACAAAAGACACCGAAATTCCTTTCGCGTGTTGTTCGCCGTTGTTTCAAGTGTGGACGCCCACGAGGCTACATGCGTGCTTTTGACCTGTGTCGTATCTGCTTCCGAGAAGAGGCACTAGAAGGACACATCCCCGGAATTAAGAAATCATCATGGTAGGCGACCCGATAGGAGACTTCATAGTGCGTTTAAAGAACGCCGGCGCAGTAAAGCACGAAGGTGTGGCACTTCCGCATTCTAAGATGAAAATGGCTGTTGCTGAAGTTCTTAAGAATGCTGGATTCATCAAGTCTGTTGAAAAGCAAGGAAAGAAGATTCGAAAGACTATTCATGTTGAACTTATGTATAAAGAAGATGGAACACCACGTATTACAGAAGTGAAGCGTGTTTCAAAGCCGGGACGTCGTGTATACAAAGGAGCAGATGAAATTTTTCCTGTGCGTTACGGTAAAGGAATGCTCGTGCTCTCAACACCAAAAGGTATTTTGACAGATTCACAGGCACGAAAGGAGCGAGTTGGAGGAGAGGCGTTATTTGAAATTTGGTAATATGAGTCGAATTGGTAAACAAGCTATTGTTATTCCTGCGGGAGTCGAAGTATCTATCACAGATAATGTTATTTCAGTGAAGGGTAAAGGAGGAGAACTGCAAAAAAATCTTCACGATGACGTTTCTATTGTGGTAGATGGAGAGGCAGTTGTGGTGACTCCCAAGAACGAGACACGAGCTGCTCAAGCTCTCTGGGGAACATTCTCTTCTCATATGCGAAACATGATTGACGGTGTGAACACACCTTTTGAAAAAAAGCTCCTCGTAGAAGGAGTTGGTTTCAAGGTAGATTTGAGCGGTTCAAAACTTGTACTGAACGTTGGATTCTCGCATCCAATAGAAATGATAGTTCCTGATGGGTTAGACGTGTCTGTTGAAAAGAACGAAATAACTATCAAAGGAGCAAACAAAGAAACTGTTGGTCAGTTCGCTGCTAACGTGCGAGCAAACAAAAAGCCAGAACCGTACAAAGGGAAAGGTATTCGTTACCATGATGAAGTGGTTCGTCGAAAGGAAGGTAAGCGCGCAACCGCATAGAGCATAATTACGTATGGATACTCAAATTAAAACATTACGACGAACACGACGAAAGAATCGCATCCGAGCGAAGGTTGTAGGAACTGCAACTCGTCCACGTCTTGCAATGTACCGTTCAAACCGACAGGTAACTGCACAACTCATTGATGACGAAGCCAACGTAACAATCGCTTCAGTGAGCACAGCAAACCAAAAAGGCGCTACTCCAAAGGAAAAGTGTGTTGCAGCAGCTGGTGCGTTAGCTGAGGCAGCAAAAGCAAAGAAAATTACTTCAGTAGTTTTTGACCGAGGAGGGTATCTTTACACTGGTAACATTAAAGCCTTTGCTGACGCGGCACGTGAGGCAGGCCTTACATTTTAAATAGTATGACTGACGATATTAAAAAAACAGAAGAAGGTGAAGCAGTAGTTGCAAAGACTGATGCAGCACCAGCTACAGATCCAAAAGCTGCAGCGCCAACAGCACGTACTGGAGGAGCACCTCGAGGAGGTCGCGGACCACAGCGTAGCGGTGGACGCCGCCCACAACGTGGAGAGAGAGGAGACAGAACTCCAGAATTCGCACAGAAGATTATTGGTATTCGTCGAGTAACTCGTGTTATGGGTGGAGGTCGCCGATTTAGTTTCTCTGTAGCTATGGTTATAGGAGATAAAAAGGGACGTGTTGGTGTTGGAACTGGTAAAGCAGGAGACACAGCATTGGCAATTGAAAAAGCTATACGAGATGCCAAGAAGAACATGATTACTATTGCACGTACTGAAACAAATAGTCTTCCACATAATACAGAAGCAAAATATGGTTCAACAGTAATCGAAATTCGTCCAGCGCAGGGTCGCGGACTCGTTGCAGGAGCTTCTGTTCGAACAGTACTTGAGCTCGGTGGTGTCACAGATGTTACAACAAAGATTCTTTCACGAAGTAAAAACAAGACAAACATTGCACGAGCTGCAGTAGTTGCGCTTCTAAAGCTAGAAAAATAAGCATATGACTGGATTACATTCACTTACAAAAAGTACAAGCCAAAAAACAAAGCAACGAATCGGTCGCGGTGGTAAACGTGGTAAAACAAGTGGTCACGGACACAAGGGGCAAAAGCAACACGGACGTCACGGTATTCGACCAGAGATGCGTGACATGATTAAGAAGCTTCCAAAGTTGCGTGGACACGGTGTAAACCGCTCTCGCACTGTAAACAGTAGTCGTGTTTCTAATACTCCTGTAAACCTTTCACAGCTTGAAGAAGTATTTGCAGCAGGCGATACAGTCACTCCAACTACTCTTGTAGAAAAGAAAGTAGTTTCAAACCGCGCTGGGAAAGCACCGCAAATAAAGATTCTTGGACGAGGAACACTTTCTAAAAAACTTACAATCGAAAACTGTACAGCTTCTGAGACAGCAATAAAGGCAATCGAAGCTGCAGGGGGGAGCATAAAAGCCTAACCGCGTATGATTGGAGTATTTTTCCAAAAACTAAAACTTATAGTCAGAGACGAATCGCTACGGAATCGCGTTTTGTTTATGCTTGGTGCGTTGATTCTCTTTCGTATTCTTGCAACTATCCCGATTCCGGGAGTGGACATTGCACGTCTTGATCAATTTTTTGCAAACAACCAATTCCTAGGCCTATTGAACATTTTCTCAGGAGGTGGGCTTTCTAACCTTTCCATTGTAATGCTTGGTGTAGGTCCATTTATTACTGCATCAATCATAATGCAGCTTATGACTGTGCTTTCGCCAAAAATGAAGGCAATGTACCAAGAAGAAGGAGAAGCAGGGCGTGTTAAGTTTACACAGTTCTCACGATATCTCACTGTTCCTCTTGCTTTCATGCAAGGATTCGCTTTCCTTACCTTGCTCCAGCAAAACGGTATCGTACCTCCGTTGGAGTTCGCTGCGATGATGACGAACGTTATGGTTATCGCAACTGGATCACTTCTTCTTATGTGGCTCGGAGAACTTATCACCGAATTTGGTATCGGCAACGGAGTTTCATTGATTATTTTCGCGGGTATCGTTGCAACTCTACCAAGTACAGTAAGTCAACTTATTTTTACATTCGATATTTCACAAATACCATTGTACTTAGGATTTGCAGTTGCTGCTGTTGCAGTGGTTGCTGGAGTAGTATTTATTACTGAGGCAGAACGGCCAATTCCTATCACCTATGCACGGCAGACTCGTGGTGCAAAACAGTCAGGTGGTATTTCTACTTACTTACCATTACGAGTAAACCAAGCAGGTGTTATCCCAATTATTTTCGCACTTTCGATTCTTCTGTTCCCACAGGTGCTCGCGGCATTCTTTGTGAATAGCGCATTCCCAATTATTGCAACCATTGCAACAGCCATTACAAACGGACTTACAAACCAGATTATTTACGGAAGTCTGTACTTTGCTATGGTCTTCTTCTTCACCTACTTCTACACTGCAATGACATTCGACCCGAATCGAATTGCTGACAACCTTCAAAAAAGTGGCGCATTTATCCCAGGAGTTCGACCAGGAAGTCATACGTCAGAGCACGTAGGGAACATTTTGACGCGAATTACCCTTGTTGGAGCGCTCTTTCTTGGTGGTATTGCCGTACTTCCTATTGTTATGCAAGGAATCACTGGTATCACGACACTAACTATCGGTGGAACCGCACTTCTTATTGCGGTATCTGTAGTTCTTGATATCGTGAAGCGTGTTGAGGCACAGGTTTCTGTCCGCGAATACTAATCTCTTTTATATTTTTCAAAACGCCCGGTTGCTAGCAGCTGGGCGTTTTGAGTTATGTAGACCTGTGGTGTAGAAAAAATAAGCTGGATTCTAGCGTTTGCTTTGATACACTCTTTGCATGTATGGAAAGAAACAGGTGCTTGTTATTGCAGGTCCCACGGCAAGCGGAGAGAGTACATTTACTCGCGAGCTCATAGATTCTTTTGATAATTTTACTAAGTTGATTTCAGCAACTACGCGAAAACCGCGTTTAAATGAACAACATGGTGTTGATTATTATTTCTTTACTAAAGAGGAATTCTTTAAGGAGGTTGAGGCTGGCAATATCATTGAGCACACGCATGTAGCAAACAGAGATGCCTATTACGGTGCGTATAAACCAGACCTCGACGCGAAACTCATTAAACATCTCAATGTCATAGCAAATACTGATCCGAAGGGCGCTAAATTCTTTAAAGATAATTACGGGGCTACAACAATTTTTTTACGACCAAAATCTTTAGAAGTTATTGAGGACAGGTTACGACGGCGTGATCCAGATATTACCGAAGAGGAAGTACAGAAGCGTGTTTTGAGTGCCAAAAAAGAAATAGAGGAAGCAGAGGGGCGTTTCGACCATATTGTATGGAATACAGACGGGGAGTTTGCTGACACCATATTTAATGTGGTTGAGATTTTGAAGCAAGAAGGCTATAGTGTCCCGGAATAACTAATATGCATCTGAAAAATATAGTAATTATTTCTGGGCCATCTGGTGCTGGCGAGGACTCTGTTATTGAAGGTCTGAGTGAGCACGTAACAGTGAATCGAGTAATAACTACTACGACACGAAGTCCAAGAGAGGGAGAGAGTGATGGCGAGGATCATTACTTTATTTCGAAAGAGGATTTTGAGGAACGTATCGAAAGTGGCTCAATGATAGAATGGGCAAAACAATACAATGGGAACTTTTATGGTGTTACAAAAGAAGAGCTGCAACGAGTAAATGATCTAGATGGAGTTGGAGTATGGAAAATTGAATATCAAGGAGTTATTACTGCAAAGAAACTTTTCCCAGACATAATATCCATATTTCTCATGGCGGAGTCACTTGAGGTGTTAGAAGACCGTATAAGGGCCCGTTCTGATGTTTCAGAAGAGTTTATAGCTGAGCGTATGAAATATACGCAAGAGTGGCTCAAACACGCTGATATATACGATTATTCACTTATTAATAAACAAGGACTGTTACACGAGACTATACAGGAGGTCGTGGACATTCTTCGTAAAGAACAGTATCTTTAAGCACGTTATGAATGAAACAAAAGCAAAGACAGTTCTTTTTTTCGGACCTTCAGGTGCAGGAAAAGGGACACAGGTAGAACTATTAAAAGAGCATCTTGCAAAAAAGTCAGACAGAAAAATTGTGTACATTGAAATGGGAGGGCTGTTGCGTGCAATGGTTGCCCGAGGTGACCTAACTGGCAAGTTAACACATGAAATTATTTCAAACGGTAAACTCATGCCCAGTTTTATGCCGATATACTTACTAACTCAGTACCTCGTAGATAACTTTACTGGCGAAGAACATATTGTTGCAGATGGCGTTACGAGACGAGAAGGACAGGCAAAGGCGTTTGATGACGCGATGGCATTTTACGGACGTGAAGATTACGAAGTTGTTTTGATGGAACTTTCTCCTGAGGTGGCACTTGAGCGATTGCTTGCCCGCGGACGTAACGATGATTCTGAAGAAAAGATACAGCGGCGAATTGATTGGTACAATAAAGATGTACTTCCCGCACTTGATGTAATGAAAGAAAGAGGACGTACAATTCACAGAATTGACGGTGCTCCAGAAGTTGAGGAAGTACATAAAGAAATTTTAAAAGCATTACAGCTTGCATGATAATCCGAACGGAAACAGATCGAGATAACTTACGAGAAGGAGGGCGACGCCTTGCTACTATATTACGCAAAGCGTCAGAAAAAGCTGTAGCAGGTGTATCCTTAAAAGATATTGACTCATATATTCTCTCTCTTATAGAAGAATACGGTGACACACCGTCATTTACTGGTTACGGAGAGCCGCCATTTTCTGGCGTATTTTGTTTGTCAGTAAACGATGGGATTGTGCATGGTATTGCGAACGAATACGAACTTATTGAAGGGGATCTGCTAAAAATCGATGGAGGTATTTGGCACGAAGGATTGTGTACTGATTCAGCGATTACTATTGGAATCGGTACTATCGCAAAAGAAGATCAGGAACTTATATGGGCAACGAAAGAAGCACTTAATGCACAAATTAGAGTTGCGGTAGCAGGAAATACCATTGGAGATATCGGTCATGCCGCTGAGGAGATAGCAAAAAAGCACGGATACGGATTTCCAAAAGAGTTAGGTGGTCACGGCGTTGGCCTTCAAGTACATGAGCCTCCGTTTATTGCAAACTACGGAAAGAAGGGTACTGGCGAAGTATTAAAAGCAGGTGATGTGCTTGCACTCGAGCCGATGTTTGCCAGAGGTTCTGGAAAGATACGTCTTGCCAACGACGGATGGTTGTATGAAATGGTAGACGGTTCACAAAGTGCTCACTTTGAACATTCAATTATTGTTGGGGAAATAGAGGCAGAAGTGTTGACAGTCGAAAACGAATAAACGTACAGCGCGGTATAATATCGATATGCCGCACATGGAAGGGTCAACACCTGATGTATCCTCAACAGAACCCGTTGAGCGTTTTCGCACACCAGAGGAAGAACTTGCGTACTTACGCGAACGGGTGCGTATAAAAGAAACTGAACTTGAAGGAGAAAAGTCAGGCTTCGAGAAAGACAGAATTGCAAAAAGAGAAATTATTAAATATCACGATACCCCGGCCGAAGATGTTCTACACGAACGATACCAAACGTCAGAAAGTCATATATTACGCGAAAAACTACGTCTCGAACCCGAAGAGCATGATGTACAGATTGATGAGCTTTTGAAAATGGTGGCAGATAAGGGTATTAAAAATACTCTCGCAGTGGTAAGTAAGATGGGTAGTGCACATCTTGAAGATGATTTACATCGAGCGCTTGTTCAGTATGTTGCTGAAGGATTTTCAACACAGGGAGTACGGAAAGGCTCTGAAGACTGGAAAGCGTTACACATGGTCCTCTATGAGGTTTCGCTTCCAGCCCAAACTGCAAACGACAAAAATAATCAAAACCAAGATCTCGAAAAACTTCTTGCATCCATGGAGCAATTTTATGCTGGGATGCTGAGTGTTATGGGAAAGGGAAAACTCCAGAAAAAAGATATTTTTTCTGTTGAGATTGCAGTGCATCAAGGAAGCGAAGAGGCGATTTTTTATGTTGGGGTACCACGCAAAAAAAGAGATTTGTTTGAACGACACCTTATTTCCATATTTCCTAACGCTCAAATCGAAGAAGTGCGCAGTGATTACAATATTTTCAGTTATGGAGGAGTTCACGCTGGGGCATATGGTGTTCTCGAAAGAAGTCCGGTGTATCCAATAAAAGAATACAAAGAATTTGTGCACGATCCACTAAACATCGTACTTTCAGCATTCAGCAAGCTTAAAAAACATGGAGAAGGAGCGGCTATTCAATTTATTATTGGCGACGACGGAGATTCATATAACCGCCAATATAAAAAGGTAGTTGATTATCTTCGCGATGGAAAAGAAGCAAAAAAGGCAATACGTCATGGAACATCACCATTTCGTGAAGCAGTAGACGCGCTTGGTGAGAATCTTGTTGATATAGCGATGAATCGCTCAAAGAATACGATAAACGATAAAGCAGTTGATCAAATGACTCTCGAGACAATCACTAAGAAGGTTAATAGTCGTATTGTTCCAGTAAACATTCGTATACTTGCTTCAGCACAAGAAGAGGGTCGTGCGGAGGACATTATTGAAAACATTGCATCAACATTTAACCAATTCGAAGAAGCGCAGGGTAATGCAATCAAATTTATCCACGAACGTGGCGCAGCATTACGGAAATTCATGCACGCATTCACTTTCCGGACACTCAACTTTAAAAGACTACAGCCGCTTTCTCTTACGGAACTGACATCCATGTACCATCTTACGGGACAAGGAGTTTCAACATCGCGTGAACTTAAACAAACACGTGCAAAACATGTTTCAGCTCCTATTGAAGTATCTGCAGACGAAGACGACGAAGAGCCAGTACAAAAGGCACCTTACGTACCAACTCCTGCACCTGTTGACCAACATAAAGAAGAAGTAGTTGCCCCAGCCCCAATGGCGAATACACAAAAAAGACGTGGTGTAATACTCGGAAAGAACACGTTTGGCGGTACTGATACGATGGTCAAGTTCTTAGCGGAAGACCGTATGCGTCACTTCTACGAAATTGGACAAACGGGAACAGGTAAAACAAACCTGATGAAGAATATGATCATTCAAGATATTAAGAACGGAGAGGGGTGCTGTTACATTGATCCACATGGTTCAGATATTGTTGATATTTTGGCAGCTATTCCACCTGAAAGACACGACGATGTTATCTATTTCGACCCAAGTTACACAGAACGCCCGATGGGTCTTAACATAATGGAATATAATCCAGATTTTCCTGAGCAGAAAACGTTTGTAGTAAACGAAATATTCAGTATTTTTGAAAAACTTTTCTTGGCAAAATCACCTGAGTCGCTTGGCCCGATGTTTGAGCAGTACTTCCGTAACGCTGCACTTTTGGTGCTTGAGGGTATGCCAGCAGGTACCGCAACAATGGCTGACATACCACGTGTGCTGGCGAATGATAACTTTAGGCACGAATGTCTAGCGAATTCTCGTAATCCATTGGTGAATCAATTCTGGGAAGAAATCGCAGAAAAGGCGGGTGGGGAGGCGTCGCTTGAAAACATCGTGCCGTACATCACTGCGAAAACCGATATTTTCTTGAGCAACTCAACAATGCGACCAATTATTACACAAGAGAAATCATCATTTAATTTCAGGGAGATAATGGACGGTCAAAAGATTCTGCTCGTTAACCTGTCTAAGGGAAGATTAGGAGACTTAAACTCAGAGCTTCTTGGTCTAATTATTGTAGGTAAATTTCTACAAGCTGCACTGTCGCGCGTTGACGCTGTCGCTAGTGGTAGTACCGACGTTAAAGACTTTTACCTCTATATTGATGAGTTCCAAAACTTTACGACACCATCTATCGCGACAATCCTTTCTGAAGCACGTAAATATAGACTCTCGCTCAATATTGCTCACCAGTTTATTGCACAATTAGATGAGAAAATTAGAGATGCGGTATTCGGGAACGTCGGTACGAAGTGTGTATTCCGTGTTGGCAATGAAGACGCAGAGTTCTTAGAAAAGCAATTTCAGCCAGATTTTACTGCGGCTGATATTGTTGGACTTGATAACTTTAATGCGTATGTGGCGCTGTTAGTTGATGGTAAGCCAGTGCGTCCATTCAATATGCAAACGCTACCTCCGGAACCAGTTGACTTCGATAAAATTGAACACATCAAACAACTTTCATATCAACGTTATGGTCGTGAATCAGCAGAAGTTGAAGCAGCTATTGCTGCTAAATATGCAAAGAAAGAAGCTGAGCCAGTAAACGGATTCAACCCTTCAGAATTTCTTTAGATTTAAAGAAAAAGCTACACAAGAGACTTAAATATGGTAGAGTTGCGCTATTATTTTGTAGATATTTTAGATTTGATATGGCAAACAAAAAAGAACGAACACTTGTTATTATAAAACCAGACGGCGTACAACGAAGCCTTATGGGGGAGATCATGGGTCGCTATGAACGACTTGGTCTTAAGTTGGTTGCAGCAAAATTTATGCTTCCTACACCTGAAAAAGCAACAGAACACTATATGGTAGGTGGTGAAGAGTGGCTTGAGAACGTTGGAACAAAAGCAGCCGCAGCGTACGAAAAGAAAGGACTAAAATCACCGTACGATACACCTCGTGAAAACGGTATGGCCATCCTTAAATCTAACGCCTCTTATCTGGCGTCAGGGCCAGTTTTAGCGATGGTATGGCAAGGAGCTCACTCTGTTGAGATAATCCGTAAATTAACTGGTAGCACAGAACCACGTACATCAGACGTTGGAACTATTCGCGGCGACTACATGCTCGACTCATATCAGATGGCGGATACCGACGGACGTTCAATCCGAAACCTTATTCACGCATCAGGAGAAATTGATGAAGCTGAAAAAGAAATTCCAATCTGGTTTAATGATGACGAACTTATCGAATATCGTATAGCACAAGAGCGAATTCTGTACGATGCAGATTTTGGTGGTATTCTTGAGTAAGAGTTATTACGTAACAAAAAATGTATGACAACATCAAATGACGAAGTCATTAAAGCTGTCGATGAAGCCGCAAGCTACTTGAAGAAAAAAGTAAGAGAAATGGAACAACATAAGAGTAGCGGCATTACAGATGCTCGGAGGCAAGCAGACAGAATACTCGATGAATTAAAGAAGCTTTTCTCTCGTTTTGAGATTGATCTTAAGAATCGAGAATAGCCACAGGTTTCGTTTTCTTTGTTCATGCTATAATGAAGAAAGCCGGAGGGCATTCCTGCTTAATTGCATTTATAGGGAGATTGAATTGTTCACTGCTGTGGCAGTCGATACTGAAATCACCCACCTGGCTTTCACCAGGTATGCCCACGGCACGTAAAAACTCGCTAGAATATAGCGAGTTTTTGCGTGCTGACACAAAGAGACATGATAGAATAAGTACTACATGCAGGAGAATCAATCTAAACTTACATTTGTTGGTGGCGCAGGAACTGTTACAGGCGCTAACTTTTTATTTGAAACAGGAAAGAAACGCGTACTGATAGATTGCGGTATGCTTCAAGGTGCTACACGAGGAATGAACGAGAACTACGAAGATTTCGCTTACGATCCCTCAACGATAGACGCACTGTTTGTAACTCATGCACACGCCGACCACATAGGACGTATACCTAAATTAGTTCGGGACGGATTCAGAGGAACTATTTACTCAACTGCGGCAACTCGAGATCTTGCGGAGGTTATGTTCGCTGACGCTGTCCGTATTCTAAGAGATGAGGCAAAGAAAAGAGGGTTACCTCAAATGTACGAAACGCAAGACATAGAACAAACACTAACATTGTGGCAAACGCGTAACTACCACGAATCGTTCGACATGGGCGATGACGTTGCTGTACGGTTTCTAGACGCAGGGCACATATTAGGGGCTGCTATGGTCGAATTTACGCGAAATGGGAGGAAGTTTGTTGCCTCAGGTGATTTAGGTAACTCTCCTGCACCATTATTACGAGATACCGAGCCGGTTGTTGGTGCACATTATATTTTAATGGAGAGTGTTTATGGCGATCGAGTACATGAAAATAGGGATGATAGAGTGAGCTTGCTACGCGATGCTCTTATAGATACACATAAAAACAATCGTACACTACTGATACCATCTTTTGCCATGCAAAGGACGCAACTCCTTCTCTATGAAATAAATAAAATGGTAGAACAGGGCAGTGTTCCAGAGATACCAGTGTACTTAGATTCGCCACTTGCTAGTAAAGTAACTGACATATACAAGAAGCATACGAATTTGTTTAATGACACTGTCCAGAAAGAGATTGCAGCAGGTGACGATATTTTTGAATTTCCGCGTTTTACGATAGTTCGCGATGCAAAAGAATCTCATTCATTATTAAATGCACCATCACCAAAGGTTATTATCTCAGCTTCAGGTATGTCTGTTGGTGGGAGGATTATAATGCATGAAAAAAGGTTGCTCACTGATAAGAACACAACTATTCTGTTTGTTGGATACCAAGGAGTAGGTACGTTGGGGCGTCGCATTCAAGATGGAGAACAAAATATCACTATCGAAAAAAAGAAAGTTCGCGTGCGGGCACGGCGGCAAACTATCCGAGGATTTTCAGCACACAAAGACCGAGAGGGACTGATAGATTTTGTAGAAAATTCAGCTGAGACTCTTGAAGGAGTATTTGTAGCGATGGGGGAGCCTAAGTCATCACTCTTTTTAGTGCAGAGATTACGCGATTTTCTTTCAGTGCCAGCCATTGCTCCAGAACAAGGTGATATAGAAGTATTGAATTTTTAATCATGAAGAAACATAAAATACACATACTGATAGGTATCATCGGGCTCTGCACGGTAGCTCTTATTGTATCTACATACGGTTTTTATAGCGTCAAACAGGAGAATAAAGCTGTTTCAGCTGAGCTGCAACATGCGAAGATACAAATAGATGATCTTGCGGCTGCAATCGAAAAGAAAGATGAAGAAGTCGAAGTTCATAAAGAGCTTTTGCGTATCGTACGGCAAGAAGCAACTGACTCGAGCTACGATCTTTCTCGAATGTTGTCACTTATAGAATCAGCAACTCAAACAGTAGAAGATATAAAAAAACTTGAGGAAGCTGACGCTGAACTCCTAGCAAAATATTCAAAAGTTTTCTTCCTTAATGAGCATTACGAACCTGCACAACTTGCGTATATCCCGAGCGAGTTAGTATACTCCGATAACAATCAGCAAATTTCTTCAGACGTTCTTCCGTTCTTACTTTCTATGACCGCAGATATGAAAAGCAGTGGGTTGCAACCACAAATTATCTCCGCTTTTCGTTCGTTTGGATACCAAAGTAACCTAAAACAGAACCACACAGTTACGTATGGTACGACGGTGGCAAATCAATTTGTTGCTGACCAAGGCTATTCTGAACATCAACTTGGTACTACTATCGATATGGTGAATTCGACAATAGGCTCAGACATGCTCGATTTCGATACTACTCCTGAGTATCAGTGGATGCTACAAAATGCACACAAGTACGGATTCGTCCTTTCATACCCTGAGAACAATGCGTATTATGAATTCGAGCCTTGGCATTGGCGATTTGTGGGTAAAGAATTAGCCGCAGACCTCTATAATAAAGGTACGACTTTTTATAATACGCCCCAAAGAGATATCGATGCGTACCGACTTACTATGTTTGAGAATTAAGTATTATGTTTACACGAATATACTCAATGTTTGATGAAGTCCATGAGGTAGTAGGGTGGATTGGTATGCTCTTAATATTGCTTGCGTACGCAGGTATTAGTCTTGGGTTTATTACTTCAAGCACTCTTGAATACCAGATGATGAACCTAATCGGTGCGGCAGCGCTTTTGTATTCGGCAGCAAAAACAAAATCGTATCCAGTTGTTGCGCTTAACCTTGCGTGGATTGGTATTGCAATAATTGCAACTTCATCGCTCTTTTAGTTAGTTTGATTAGTTTTCTCAATCAGCCAATCAAGTATGAGACAACTGGTAAACAGCAGCTTACTTCATTTCACAGTACTAAAGTTAACTTTAGTAGTTGAGTATATAGAGCTTCCAAAACAAATAACACCCCGAAAGGGGTGTTATTTAAGAGTTACTCTTTGAATTAATTAATTGTACCAGAGCTTATGTATTAAACTCTTGTGTGGGTTTATTGTACGCAGACGAATACGTTCATTTCTACTAGGTACAAACCGTATTGCTTTAATAGCATCTTTGACGACATATTCATCTACATCCTGCAATGCAATCTCAATAACCGTAGCTCTTTCTCCCTCAGGAACATCACCAAGACGCATAGCTGTACGCCAACGTACGTGATGATCTTCATCCTGTAAACCAATTTTAACAAGCTCCGTCCGTTCTTCTTCAGGTACACGGTATATCGCACCTGCAGCTTCTTCACGTATATAACCATCGCTATCAGCAAGCATTTTTCTTAACAGTGCTCCTTGTTCATTTTTGGGAACTTCGCTTATTTCGAGACTCGCATACAAGCGCACCCTATCATTTTCGTCATCCAACCCTTTAATAATACTTGCACTTCTTTCGGATTCTGGCAACCTGCCAATAAGAGTCGTACCCGCAGCGCGTACATAATCATCGGTATCTGACGTAGCCTTCTGAACCATATTCACATAGTCAATGTCTTCTTGACCATATCCGGCTAATGTAACAGCGAACAATCGTACGAGTGCATCTTCATCATCAATCCCTTTCTCGACAAAACTAGCTATATCTGCATAATCTATTGTGCCTATCTCAAGTGCTGCTGCAGCAGCTTCGTAAAGATAGCTCTCTCCAAAAGTTTCTGTCTTATCTCTTGCGTATTCTCTGAAGCTTTCGTAATCAGAAATTTTCTTAATTTCTTCCCCATTATTTAGAGAGTTTTCAATATTCGATGTTTCCATAAAGTTAAAGTAATTTATAATAACGGTTTCATTATATACACTCCCAAAGCAAATAACACCCTTTCGGGGTGTTTTTTGCTTAGTCTAGATAGCGGAGGCCTTATTTCACTGTCTCAACAATTCGTTGGAATGTCTCTGGTTGTTCGTGTGCAATTTGAGAGAGCACTTTTCGGTCGAGCTTAACATTCTTTTTATTAAGTACATCAATAAAACGACTGTAGGTTATTCCAAGAGGGCGGAGTGCTGCGTTGAGTTTCACTGTCCAGAGCTGGCGGAAGTCTCCCTTTTTCTTTCGGCGGTGTGCGAATGCGTGGTTACCAGCGTGAGCAATAGCTTCGCGCGCTTGTCGTTCTTTCTTTGAGCGACCAAATTGGTACCCTTTTACACGCTTCAGTACATTCCGACGTGTCTTTAGTGATGTTGTTCCTCGTTTTACTCGTGCCATATAATATTATTTACCAGGTAGAAATCGCCCAAGAACCTTCTTGGTCAATGTAATAGTTTGCATTCGGTTTTTGGCCATTTTACTACCACTACTTGCTTTAGCATTAAAGTGGTTCTGCCCAGGTTTACGTGCAACAATCTTGCCGTTTTTTGTTACCCGAAGGCGCTTTGCGTATGATTTATTTGTTTTCATTGTTTTCTTTTTTTGCAGCGCTTTTGCCAGATTTATCTGGTTCAAGTACTACTGTAAGCCCTTTTGGACTTTTCTTTATTTCGTCGGCCATCTTAAACGATTCAGGGACGATTGCAAGGAAACGTTCGAGACGGTCCTTCAAGAAAGCGAATTCCATGTACTTGTATCGACCCCATAAAAAGAGATCAATCTTTACACGATGCCCATCATTGAGCCATTCGCCAACCTTGTTTGCCTTTCGTTTTAAGTCGCCTTCACCCGTACCGATTTTAACCTGAGTTACTTTTGTTTCGGTAACATGTGACTTAGCCTTAATTTCCTTCTCTTTCTTCTTTAGCTCGTACTTGTACTTACCGTAGTCACCGATCTTAGCAACAGGTGGCTTAGCTTTAGGGGAGACCTCGATGAGATCAAGCCCCTCTTCTTGAGCCTTCTTAAAAGCGTCACGTGTAGACATAATACCGAGGTTTTCACCTTCAGCGCCTACAACCCGTACCTCAGGCACGCGGATGCTTTCATTGATTCGTACTTCGTCTTGCATTACAAAAGAAACGCCCTACTGGGCGTCCAAAGACTATACCATGCAGTTAACTCCACTGCAATTGGAATTGCTACCCAAATTTCTTCAATTCCTTCTCGTAATCGTGCTCGAATAATTGCCACATAGAAAGGAAAAACGCTGTAATAACTGGGCCAATAATGATTCCGGCGATACCAAACAGTGTTAACCCACCTAGTACTGAAAGGAGTATGAGAACATCAGGCATTGCAGCCTCTTTTGCTACTAAAACTGGACGTAGGAGGTTGTCTATAAGACTTACAAGTGTTGCACCGACAACTAATACGGTAACACCTTGCCATACAGAACCTGTGAAGAGTAAGAGTAATCCAACAGGGAGCCATACAATTGCGGGGCCAACAGCCGGAATAAGCGCAAAGAGTCCCATTACAAATGCCCACAAGGCGGCACTTTCTATGCCGACAATCATAAAGAGCACCCCGCCAATTGCTCCTTGGACGATAGCAATGATGAACGTTCCTTTAAACATCGCATGTACTATTGAGACAAATCGTTCGAAAAGCATCTTTTCCTTTGCATCTCCCAAAGGTAGCGCTTCCATCATACGAATGAGGATGCCTTTGCCGTCACGAAGCGTGAAGAAAAGAATGTAGAGCATTAGTAATATTGAAATAAAGGTCCCTGCTGTGGCACGTCCAATATCGAGCGCGTACGTACCGATTTGTGCGCTGAAACTTTGCGCAAACGCAACAAGGTTTGTTTGGACACTCTCTACATCAACACCAAATTGCGCAAGCGGCACGAGTGCATTTTGAATCGTAGCAAGCATTGTAAGGGAACTGATGTCTCCTTGGGTGAGGTTTATATATAAAGAGATTGCTTCGTTGGCTACGAGTGCACCCAATATATACAGTGGCACCATCACAATAATAAGAATACTCCCAATGGTAAGAAGTGACGAAAGCGCGGCGCGGCCCTTCGTGTAATTATACAACCGTTGGTGTAGTGGGTAGAAAAGAATGGTAAGTACTACCGCCCAGAATATGGGCATAATGTAGTCACTAATAAGCCACCCAAAAAGTGCCGTTGCAGCTGCAAGGAGAAAAATAAAAAGTCCTGTTTGGAGAGTTTTGAACTGCACGCTTTTAGTGTATCAGTAGTTTGTGTATGTGCAATCATGGCGTAAGAAACAGTACCGTAAGTCGTCAACATATTTAGCGGGTGTTTGTCGTATCTGCATACACAGCATGCGACTCGCGCGTGATATAATTAATAGCATCTATTAGTAATACTTAATTTTTATGCACAGATTAAAAGAGAATATTATAAATTTTGATTGGTCACTTAAATCAATCGTAAAGGCAGTACTAGCCATTGTGGTTATAGTAGTTGCTCTTTCCATTGCGTTAGGTGTTCTGAACACTGTTGCCAAAGGAGTTTTTGGGTATAGCAATAACTACGGTCATAGCTCAACCAGTATTGGAATAGTTGAGGATTTCGTAGGAGGTTTTGATGGAGTTCTCAATATGGGAGACTCAACCTTAAGTTTCAAGAGCTCAGCACCACAGGCTATGGGAATGGGTGGAGGTAGCGACATGATGTTTGCGGAATCTTCTCGTGCTACCTCAATCGCACTATTTGACGAAGGTGGAGCTGATGCAGAAGAATACGAGCGACGTGATTACAACGCACATTACGAGACACGAAAATTCGAAGAGACATGTACAGCAGTGAGTGACTTAAAGCCGCTTGAATATGTTGTATTTGATCGATCAAACAAAAGCGAAGACTGGTGTAACTACACATTCCGTGTAGATATAGAGCACGAAGAGGAGATAATCGATACTCTAAAGGCTCTCGACCCAAGGGATTTCAACATCAACACCAGTACATTAGAGCGAAGTGTTGAATACAGCGAGAGTGAGCTTGCGATGCAAAAGCGACGATTAGAATCAACAACACAAACACTTAACCAAGCTGAATCTGCGTTTAATAATCTTATTGCGCAGGCGACACGAGAAGGCGACACTGCAACGCTGTCTGAAGTGATAAACAATAAGATTTCTACAATTGATAGACTCACACAACAATTACTTAACACACAGGAACGTATTGATCGTCTATCTAAAGGTCTTGGTGAGACGGAGGAACAAATTGAGTACGCACACTTCAATGTGTCTGTATCAAAGGTTGTCTTTGTTGATGGAGAGCGAATTGCTGATGAATGGAAACAACGTGTACAAGAAATGTTCGTTAAGATAAACGAGACAGCACTTGCACTTACAATTGGTCTTATAGCATTTGCACTCGCAGCAGTGAAACTCATCATCTTTGGTGCACTACTAGTACTTCTAGCAACAGCTTTTGCTAAAGTCGCATGGGTAGTAGTAAAGCGAATATGGAAATGGGAACCACGACGAAAGTCAGAGGATACATTCAGTGATAGCTCACCGATGTAGCCAAGTTACGTAAGTATTTACGTAAATACTTCGTACAACTAAAAACACCCGCGTAAGCGGGTGTTTTTTGAATCGAAGATGAGAGGATTTAATTATACTCGTTTCGTAGAGGTGCTTTCTTAATTATATCAAGTATCTCTTCCTCGTTATCTGTGATTTTAAAGAGATCCATATCTTCAGGTGAAATAGTCTTGAATTTATCGAGCAACACAGTTTCCACTACGTCCATAATAGGATTCCAAAAATCTGAACCTACAAGAATAACTGGTACTGCCGGAACTTTTCGTGTTTGAATCAGTGTTACTAACTCAAAAAATTCATCGAGGGTACCGAACCCGCCAGGGAAATAGAGGTACGTTTCTGCTGAAAAGAAGAGCGACACTTTGCGTGTAAAAAAGTAGTGGAAATTGACCCCGTGAGTCACGTGCTCGTTAATAGTCTGTTCGTTTGGTAACTCAATATTAAAGCCCACCGCTTGATTACAGGTCTGATTTGAACCCTCATTTCCAGCAGCCATAATTCCTGGTCCTCCTCCGGTAATCACTGCGTATCCCTCCTTACAAATCCGAGCAGAGAGACTTTTAGCGATTTTGTAGTATGGATGGTTTGGTTCAAAGCGTGCTGAACCGAAAAAAGTTACCGACTTAGGAAAGTTGCGGATTGCATGGAATCCCTCAAGGAGCTCATCTTCTATTCTTGCGGCTCTGTCATGAAGCTCTTTTTCAATCTGTGTATCGACACGTGAAGGAAGGTTGATGTGGTCGTAGCACAAATTCTTCATGGGTGTCTTTTTTTTAATTTCAAATCCTGCACCGAATGTTTCAGTAGTGTTGTTATTTTCATTTATCATGTTGCCAATTATACATGAACTTATAGTGCGTTATGCACACGTTATATAATAAGTATGAAAGAGAAGCGTATTATTGAAATAGGAATAAGGTTTGTTCGTTGACATCACTACACAACCAGAAAGGAGGGTGTGGCAATGGAACAGATTGGCAATGTCAGTTTGCCGAGCATTTTGCATAATGCAGAAAAAGGAGAACGACTACTCATTGCTGTTCTCTACGGGGGTATGGGAGGAATAACATCAGCAGGGATGCTTCATGCGCTTGCAGAAATAGGAATATCTCCTCGAGAATATCCAAATATAAGTGTTGTTGGAGTATCAGTCGGCGCAGCCAATATGCTCGGGTATTGTGCGGGTAGGACGGGTGAAACTCCTGAAGTCTACGCACGTGTTGCACAGCATCTATTGAAGCGCTCTTGGTTTGATCGAGCTCAAATCTTTGACGTGTTAGGTGTTGAGTATCTGATGGAAATTCTCACACAGGAATTAGGCACAAATTTTCTTGATGGATGTAAAGGCGATGCTTTTGCCGTTGTTACTCGAGTACGGGATGCATCGTGTCACATACATTCTCTACAAGAGGCATCGTGTCCATTCACTCTTACGCAGGCTTCTATGTGTATGCCAGTTCTTTTACAGGGAACAGTAGAAGTTGCAGGGGAACAATACATCGATGGTGCATGCAGTTTGTCAATCGCTCAGATGATTCGCCGCACTCGTGCGCGGAACATTTTGGTACTTGGCAGCCGTCCTCTAGACGGTGTGGTTACTGGTGAGCCACAGCTTCCCACATTTATTCTGCGCCAAATTGCAGCAGCGTATCCACGCGAAGTTCGTAAAAAATCGGTGTACACTGATACGACACTTGCAGACGGTATTGAGCGTCTTAAACGAGTTACATCTCTACGTTGGTGTGCTCTTTTCCCAAAAGGAGGAGTTCCGTGGAATGAGGCTAGTGTTGATGCACTGCACACAGCGTTTGCATGGCACCATAATGCGACACGTCAGTTGTGTAGTTGAAATTACGTTACAAAAATAGTACGCGGGCAGCTTCTGGCTTCCCGCGTACATTTTTTATATAGTAGGAATAGTTAACAACTAACAGTTATCTCTATGGATCAGCAAAATAGTAATGAAGAGCAGAAGGGAAAAGAAAGAAAGTGGCCAACTGGTACGGGGATGGGTATGGGAATAGCAATTGGTGCAGGAATAGGAGCGGCGCTTGGAAATGTTGCGTTGGGTGTGGGAATTGGTGTTGCTATCGGTGCTGCTCTTGAGGCACAATGTGCTCAAAAAGACACAACCTCTCAAAAAAATATTCGTATCAACAGCATACTTATTGGCGTAGGAATCATCGTTTTTGGATTGCTTATAGGCAGTTATTTTATATTTATTCGATAGGTTTTTGTATCTATGGAAGATACAGTGACTTCAAAAGACGAACTCCAAGAAGGGTATACGTATACACTTTCAGCTGGTGTTGGGGAACATTTCGATCCAGAATTTAAGCCATCACTCACGCCTCAAGAGATGCTCGAGCTCGGTATTATGGGCGGGGCATATTTTTCTAACGCTGCTTTACAAGAATTTCCTGAAACATGGTACAGAAAGGCAAAACGTTCAAAAGATGGGTTGCAGCATAAAGAATTAAACTTTTTTAACGTTAGTGCTTCTCAGTCACGCAAAGAGTGGCAGAAAAAAGGATGGATAGACAAAGATGATCCGCGGGGGTGGATACAATGGTACTTTCGCTACTACTTAGGGAGGCGACTTCCAGAAATAGATGCACGTCAAATAAAGCGCTGGAAAGCATTTCGGCGACATGCTACACAAATACAAAGAAATTGTAAACCAAAAGATCTTGTATGCCGACCTCGTCAAAGGCAATCGTTATTGCACTGGGCGTACGACAGTAGGCGAATGTAAGAATATGTCCTTCAAAATAAAAACGCCTCTTCACGAGGCGTTTTTATTGATCTAGGCTACATTATTAATTGCTAGATATGTGCTGTGCTTATTTTTCTTTAAATGCACCATGTTTTTTATGTGGTTTTTCAAAACCAAGCCCTTTCATAATTTCGCGAGCTTCCTCATGGTCGCCTGCTTCACGCAGGTTGTGTGCTTCAACCATTTTGGCAAATCCTGCAGCGTCTACCTTACCTTCCATCGGAGTTCCAACTGATGCTGTTACCCAAGCATTGTAGTCGTTACTTTCAATTGCATTTCGTGCTTCTTCGCGATGTGCTTTTCGCTCTGCTTGCTTTGCAGCTCGCTCATCGGCTTCTTCTTGGGTGATACGTCCATCAGCAATTGCTTGAGCTATACGTTCTTGCTTACGAACGTCATGTGCTGCGCGCACGTCCTCTTTGCTGATCCCTGCAGCTTCTAAAATATCGCGTGGGTTTTCACCGTTTTGTATGCGATTTTTGAAGTCATCTACAGTAACCCCTAATAACTGTGCTGCGACTTCAGCATGACCTCCTTTTCTTTCACCACCAAAGCCTCCATTTTCGGCCGCTGAGGTAACACCTGCTCCAGCAGTGGTTACAAGCCCAAGGGCAAGCATACCAACTGCAATACTTTTTTTATCTATTTTCATGATGTGTTAATTAATTGTGTCTAGACTGAACAGAAACTAATGTGCTGCTCTATCTACTACTACACACGACACAGTGCAAATATTTCATTTTTAAAAACGCCCTGCTAGTGCAGGGCGTTTGAGACTTACGGTCTAGGAGGGAGATGCTTATATGATCGTTCTTGTTCAAGACCTTTATTACCTTTATTCTGACGGGGAATAAAAACACGGTCACTATTAACTGGACGTATGCCAATAGCTTCAATTACTCCATCCATTTCTTCTCCAATTAGAAGGATCATCATATTTTCTCTGAGACCAGAAGGAGGAATGCGAGTATCGTCGTGTATTGTTATCAAATAAGTAGAGCCATTACGTGCATTAAGTGTAAATGAATTATCGACATAGTTTTGGATTGTGCCTATGTGCATATTGTTTTGCTCACGAATCGCATCTCGATAGAAAGATCCCGCTAGGGGCACTTTATGCGCTTCGCTAAAGCGATACGCACGATCGTGTAGCGTTGATTGGCCTATGAGCACTCCTCCAATAACGAGTACAAATATACTACCGAGTATGGTGTGTATAAGGGGGCGGCGGTACACAAATTCAAAATGAGTACTTAAAAACTGGAGAAGCAAAAATACTACGAACACGAGTAACAAGAGTATCCAGGGAAGTGATAAAAACAGTGTAGCGATACCTTTTGGACCTAGATGCGTTAATGCAAACAAAGCGTTACTTCGAAAAACAAACGTAATGAAACTAATCAAATAAAGCGTCATACCGAAAGCGAGAATACTTCCTACTGCCCAAAGCGCTGTGCGCGCAAGAAAGTAGTAACGAGAGCGCATGGTTACTTCGTCGGCATGAATCGCGTTAAGTACGGTGTTACGTACGGCAGCGATTTGTTTTTTTGTTTTTTCGCTCATACTTAATTGGTTACATTATTATAAACATGTTTCATGCGTTCACGTCCTCGTGCAAGCCGTACGCCGACAGTCGCTTTGGGAATTTGCAAAATAGAAGCAATTTCTTCATAGTCCTTTTCTTCAAAATAAAAGAGAACGAGTACTTCGCGATATTTTGTAGATAGTTTATCGAGGCAGTGCTCCAATAGTTCGCGGTCTTGTTTTTGTTCATGAACATCTTCCATGGCGGGATCGGCAATTGCTAAGCCAAAAATAGTATCGGTATCGAAAAGAGTCACTTTCTCTTTGCTTTGTTTTCGAACAACGTTAATAAAAGTGTTGTGTGCTATGCGATATATCCACGGGGAGAATCTTTCGCTTGTTCGGAAACTTTGTATGTTTTTGTATGCTTTTATAAATACATCCTGCACTGCATCTTCACGGTCTTGGTAGTTATAGAGGAATTTGTTCGCGTATCGAGTTATCTTCTTGTCGTAGCGGTCAATCAAAATACCAAAAGCATCTTTGTTGCCCTGTTGCACTAATCCTGCGATATTTTCGTCACTATCTGATTCCGTTATATGCATACCTCTATACTACTGTTATTACACCTGTCTGGGTAGATATATTTCATTCTCACCTTTTTGCGAGGTCATGCGAACATCTCTACGTTATGTGCAAAACAAAAACAGTAAATCTCATAAACTGATACTATTACTAAATGGAAAGTGGCATAGAACAAGATAAAAAAGTAGAAAAGATAGTTGTTCCTGACGAAATATTCAATGCTTGGTTAGATTCGAACATTACTCACCCACAAGAATGGGTTGGGATTGTTGCAAAAACAGGAGAAGCGTTCTTTAAGAGTGATTTGTCGTTTGAGGATTTGGGAAGAGCTGAGCTAACAGAAGAGCAGATTGAAAAGGCAATGAGGCGTATGAACTCTGCGCATGGTGCAAAAGAAATTGTTCCATCAGAACTTGGAACAGACAGGGCCAAAAGGGTAGCGATGGTCGGTCTTTGGGAGGGTATAAAATACAGGATTTTCATGATATCTACAGGGTATATCAGTCACAGGCTGTATCATCAAGGATTGAACAGTATAGATATAATGAGTCGTGAAAAGTATGTAAGTACATGTGCTGCTTTTTTACAAGAAAATTTTGAGAAAAACCCAGAGATAAGAGACCAGGCGGCAAATTTTTTTAGAATATGGCAAAAAGGTTTGGAACTTGAGGAGATAAGAGATTTAGAAAAAGAGCGCCGTGACGGTTTCGATTACACTAATGTGGATTCAAGTGAACAGTATAGTAACAAACTCAATTCATTCGCTTTGGCAGACATTGTCAGAGACCTTTTGTTTAAATACATTGCAAAAGATAAGAGTATTGGTGTACCCGAGGAAGAGATGATGGATCTCTTTGAGGCTGTGGAAAGGCAGTTCTAATAATATAGCGATATAAAAATGCACCGTTCCGACTAGGTCGAATCGATGCATTTTGTTTTCCTGTTTTAGGGTAGATATATTTCATAAGTATAAATTTCTTGCTACAATCAGCGTACCTTTAGGAAATTATCATGAGTAGCGGCTAGGGATTCGGTCCGATAACCCGCTCGGCAACCAGTCAGTAAAAAAGACAAGGTGCCACTTCCGACCTCTTTTAAATAGGGGGATAGATAATGACTCACTAATTTTTTGGAGGTTTATTATTTAACCTCTAGAAACATGTACACAGCAGAATCTGTAGCAGTTGGGCACCCCGACAAAATCTGTGATCAAATCGCAGATGCACTATTAGACGAATATTTAACAAACGATGAAAATGCACGTTGTGCTATCGAGGTGGCAGGAGGGCACGGGACAATCTTTATCACCGGTGAGGTAAGTAGCTCGCATGCACTTAGTGATGATGAAGTTATAGCAATTACACAAAAAGTTTTAAGCTCATGTGGCGATACAGGAGATACAAAAGTACTGCCACACATAGCACAACAGTCACCAGAAATAGCCCAAGGAGTTGATACTGGCGGTGCTGGAGACCAAGGTGTCATGGTTGGGTACGCCTGTGATGAAAATGAGGCAATGATGCCTTTAGAGATGTATCTTGCACGAGAACTCGTACAAGCTATGGGGGAGCGCGATGGAAAGGCACAGGTAACCCTCGACGACGATAAACGCGTTGTTTCATTCATCACTTCAGTGTGTGGCGATTACACACCTGAAATTCAGCACGTTATCGATACAAAAATAGTTCCGTTACTTGCTAAAGGAGTTTCACTTGAAGGTGCGTGGATGAAAAATCCAAATGGTAAATGGAAAGTGGGCGGGTTCCATGCAGATGCTGGTCTTACCGGACGGAAAATTGTTGTTGATGCGTATGGGCCACGAGTCCCAGTTGGGGGCGGTGCTTTTTCTGGTAAAGATGCAACAAAAGTTGATCGTTCAGCAGCGTACATGGCACGCAAAATTGCGACAGATTATGTGAAAAAAGGTGCTCACGAAGCGACTGTGTATCTTGCCTACGCCATTGGACAGCCTACGCCTACAACGGCTGTTGCGATTGTAGACGGAAGAAAGGAAAAAGTAGAGGGGTACGACTTGCGTCCACAAGGAATTATCGAACAACTTGATTTACGAAAACCAAAGTTCCTCAACACTGCTCGTGATGGGCATTTTGGGCAGGGGAACGTGTGGGATATTTTTGAGTAGTTTGATATCTGCATTATTTTACTGAAACGAAAAGAATAAGGCCTTCCGTGCTTACGCATGGAAGGCCTTATGACGTCTCGTCTTTTTCGTCAGTCTGATTTTACAATCCACGTCGTCAAAACTGGTGCAAGAAATCCTGCCGCTAGTAGTGAAAGTGGAATAGCAGCATCGCTCAATGCTCCAATTGATCCACTTGAGTACCAGAGCAGTGCTTGGCAAGCAATCCCGAGAGCAAAAATGCACAGAATCACTCGGGCAGCATCTCGCACTTGTTCTCGTGTCCCAGTCATTGCGAGTACTGCGCCGAAAAAACTGACCAGCGCATAGACGAAACAAAAAGCGAGTAGAATTCCAACCTCACGAACCACAAGGTCTCGTGTGATATGGTACGCAACACTTGTAAATACAAGAGAGTAGATCAGCACCTTGCCGACGTCGGTTGCAATTGAGATTACCCAAAGCAAACGGCCTGTTTTCTCCATATCCATGTATTCACCCTTCCATAGTTGAGTGTTTTGAATGAAATCTGCACTACGTTCTGTTAGATACTATGTCTTAGAATAGAATATGTGTCAATAACAAAATCGCCCAGTTGGCAGTGCCAACTGGGCGACGAACTCATCCTTGTGTGAATGTTACGGGGAACAGGAACGATTCCTGTTCCCAAATGTTTTCCCAAGTAAGTTCACATTCGTCGGTGAGTGTAAAAAGCCACGGACTTCCTGGATTTTTGAATGATTCACCGTTTTTGTAGATTCGAACTCGAACAGCAACAAACGTACCGTAATGCTCGTTCCATCTTTCTAGTCTGACATGACAGTCGTCCGCAGAGTTTTGTTGCGTTGTATATCGCAACTCTACAGCATCGGTGCCATTGAATATGTTTGGTTCCCAAGTAGAGAGCCAATAATCGTTGTCATACACAGTGTCTGCAGGACCTTTTACGATCCTGCCTTCGCCTGCATACGCATACGCAGAAAAGAAGACGCACGCAGCAAAACTGAACAAAATCGATTTATTCCGCATCAGTATTCTCCATTCTTCCGAAAAAGCTAATTCTCCTATGATTCTGGGCCTATTTTTTTAATATGTCAACAATATAGTGTACAAATAAATTACCTGTGGAGAACTATGTTGTTATGGAACATATTTTCTATTAATATACGGTTTATAGAAAATTTATAGAAAATAATATGAATCTAACAAAAAAGCAAAACGAAGTTCTGGTCTACATACGCACACATACACAAGAGAAGGGGTACTCTCCCACGCTTGATGAAATAAGAAAGAAGTTTAAATTGGCTTCCGTATCAACTGCACACTACTATGTTGAAAGACTTAAAGATGCAGGGTACCTCACAAAGGAGGTTGGCTTAGCACGTGCAATAGAAATTACCGTTGATGATTTTCAGAATGGTTTGATTCCTAGTCCGATGGTTGCAGACAGTATTGCTATCCCCATTGTAGGAGCTGCTAACTGTGGAGCCGCTAGTCTTTTGGCTGAAGGGGATGTAGAGGGATATGTAAAAGTAACCAGATCGCTTTTACGAAGGCGGGACAACGTGTTTGCAGTACAAGCAGAAGGAGACTCAATGAATCTCGCGAGTATTGATGGTAAGAATATAGAAGAAGGCGACTACGTGTTAATAGATTTCCAAAATATTGATCCCAAAGATGGTGATTACGTGCTCTCTGTAATCGATGGATGTGCGAACTTGAAAAAGTTTTATCAAGATCCAAAGAGTGGAGCAATTGCACTCATACCTGAATCTGACAATGCAGAACATAAGCCAATTTTCATCTCAAGTGAAGACGACTTTATGATTAACGGAAAAATCATTGCGGTGGTTAAAAAGTAATATAGACACACATGAATGACAAAATAATAGACGATGTTCTTACATTTTGGTTTGAAGACGTGGGGGAAGAACAGTGGTTTAAGAAAGATTCTAAGCTCGATGCGACCATACAAGAGCGGTTTCAAGATGTATACGAGGATGTTTTGAATAGAGAAACCGAAAGTTGGAAGGAGACTCCAGAAGGGAGACTCGCGGAAATTATTGTACTCGACCAGTTTTCCCGAAACATATTTCGTAACGATGCAAGAAGCTTTAGTGGTGATGCACTAGCATTGCGTTTAGCCCAAGACGCTATTGCAGCAGGGGATGACAAGAAGATTCCGAAAGAACAGCGCGTTTTCTTCTACATGCCATATATGCATTCTGAATCTCCGGAGGTTCATGTGGAAGCATTAAGAATCTTTATTGAGTATGGGGATGAGAGTTATTTAGGATACGAAGTATCACATAAGGATATTATCGATCAGTTTGGACGCTACCCACATCGCAATGAAGTATTAGGTAGAGAATCAACTCTTGAAGAGTTGGAGTTCCTAAAAACGAATTCGGGGTTTTAGAAGAAATTACGTAATTAAATATGGAATTAATTATGTACTTTGGTACTATAATTTTTATGGAATCTCTAAAGCAAAAAGAGGCACGTTAGTTATAGAGATTGGAAGAAGTAAAAAGATTAGCTGAATATTTCATCCACCCACGCTTCTGTAAGATCTTCAATCTCAGCATTACCTTCAGTAAGTTGTTCTCGCTCCCACCGAGCTCCAAAAGAGGAATCCCAACCAGGTATGAACCATCCTTTCTTAATCAATCCAGTTTGAAGTAGAGGATGATAAAATTCTTCAAGAATTGGCATGTAGTATTTCCCTTTGTTAGTGGGGTCTGATTCTAACCAGCGATTGCGAAAGAAGAAAATCCGCTCTTCATACGGTACTTGGCTAAAAATAGGGCATCCATCTTTTTGGAGTTTTGTAATAGTTTCAGAAAAGACTTTAAAATTTGCTTCCAAGCTGCCTTTGCCGCCAGTACTTATTGGACCACACACAACTTCAGCTCCATTTTCAAATTTTTCTAGTTCTGCGATTGCGATGACAACAAGCTCTCCAAAGGAGTCTGTTTTTGAGCACTCTTCTATCAACCATGTACTGTCAGTTTTGTAATGCATATATGAGATATCAAGAATAACATCTGTGATTTTTTTGGAAATGAAGTGTATAGATTTCGATTCCTAAAACTATTTTCAACGAGTATTAGAAAAGCCGCCCTTCTGATAGATAATAGGGCGGCTTCTTTTTACAGTAGTTGCGTGAATGCACAGATTTGTTAAACGCGCCCCCTGTTCTTCTCATGCCGTCTATTGCACTGGTGCATATGAATTGCACCTATCTGATGAACAGTTAAGCCGAGTTCTGCAGATAGAGTCCTCTTTATCTCCAAAGCACTCCTTTCGTCAACATGTTCAACCGATGTCAATTTGCACCAGATCACTTCTTTGTCAGAAGCAGTTACCTTTCTTAGTTTTTGGGTGGTCATTGCGACTTTCCTCTGTTCAAGTTCAAACTAAATCGATAATATCATAATAAAAGAACACAAGCCATTCTATGATGAAATATAATAGGTAAAAGTTTCGAAAGAAATATTGGAAGTTTTCGAATCTTTGCAGGGCGGGAATCGACCACCAGTCACTAAGCTCACACTTCGCCTTGCAGGCTCGTGTTCACTAAGTGCTTTTGGTCTGGGCTCAGCCCTTCCTCGTGCCCCGCACGCGCAGCTCCGTCTTTCGATTCCCACGACTATTTCAACGAATATTAGAAAAACCGCCCATGAAGGACGGTTTTTCTAATATTAGTGGAGATGGCGGGAATCGAACCCGCGTCCAAAAGAGGAAGTGTTAGTGAATCTACGTTACGTAGTATTACCTTTGATTTAAACAGCGTACGTAAAGGAAATACACAATCATACGATGTCGATCTTCTTAAATTTGAAGCAGTATGCAAAGCGACACACTACTCGAGTCCGAAAAAATGACGCCTTCTATGCTCTATCGAACATCAAACACGAAGACGGTCGCTTAGACGTATTACGCGTAAGCGAAGCCGAAATCCTTCATCTGGAAAGGTGAAAGGATTCCGCGTGCAGTTTTATTTGCACTTATCGGGTTTGAACGTTTTTAGGAAGTCGCTCACTTCCATAACGCACACAAACACAACAATCTCTTTGTCGAAGCCGATCATCCCCCGAGCCCAATTGAAAAATCAATTAGGCTCGGTGGTTATCGGCTATTGTCAACGAACAGGGAAGTATATTACCCGCGTTTCATAGAACGCTCAATGGTAATCTTTGTCTCTCGTTCTTTGATGGTTTCGCGCTTATCTTGTTGTTTCTTTCCGCGCGCCAACCCAAACGAAAGTTTCAACTTCCTTTGTTTATTATACAATGAAATTGGCACTAGTGTCAAACCTTTGGCAACATCAGCGCCTGCAAGCTCTGCGAGTTCTTTTTTGGAGAGAAGTAGACGTCGAACTCGTTCAGGATCGTACGTATCTGGCGTATTATCTACCTGATATGGCTGTATGGTGGCTCCAACAAGAAAAGCCTCTCCACCACGCACTAAAACACGTGCGCCTCTTAAACTGGCACGTTTTGCGCGGACTGCCTTAACCTCGATACCAAGCAGCTCAATACCTGCCTCAAACTCTTTGAGAATTTCGAAATCAAAGCGTACTCGTTTGTTATCTACAAGAGACATAGGCACTACTATACACGTTCTTTTTATACCTGTCCTTTATTATAGTGCGTTCTTTACAGAGCTATGTTACAGTTTTCAACACTATGAATGCACAGAAAAAACCAATAAAAAAAGGACAGAAAAAAGGCCCGAATAAGGGAAAGGGGAAATCGGTAATACACAAAATGCAGCACCTACAACAAGGTAATTTTTGGGTGCAGCTAGTAATTACTATTGTAGTGTTTGCACTCTTGCTCTCAGCCTATTCTTCAGTAACGAGTTACTTTACTGAGAAGGAAGAAGTCTCTATCTCTCAGCTCGCAACTGATATAAATGAAGGGCTGGTAAGTGAGGTAGAAGTAAGTGGTGAAAATCTCGAAGTCACCTATGTACTTATTCCGACAGAAGGCGATGAGGAACCTTTAGCTGAAGAAGTTGTAAAGAAATCTAAGAAAGAGTCTGAAGCTTCATTTACTGAGACATTAGTAAACTACGGGGTAACACATGAAGCACTTTCTGCGGTGAGTATCACTATTGCAGACCCAAGTGGTTTCCGGTACTGGTTTTTAGCACTTGCACCACTGCTTATCCCGATAATCATAATAGTTCTTATTATCTGGTATCTCTCACGACAAGTGAAAGGTGGCGGAGGTGGTATGCAGGCGTTTACCTTTGGGCAAAGCAAAGCGCGAATGGTTGACCCAAACGACAAGCAGCAAAAAGTTTTGTTTAAGGATGTAGCAGGAGCAAAGGAAGCTAAAGAAGAATTGCTAGAAATTGTTGATTTCCTCAAGAGTCCAAAGAAATTTATTGAAATAGGAGCACGTATTCCTAAGGGGGTTATGCTTATGGGTGGGCCAGGAACAGGAAAAACACTTTTGGCACGTGCAGTGGCAGGAGAAGCAAACGTACCGTTTTTCACTATCTCAGGATCTGAATTCGTAGAAATGTTTGTCGGCGTAGGAGCAAGTCGTGTTCGAGATTTGTTTAAGGTAGCTAAAAAAGTAGCGCCGGCGATTGTCTTTATTGATGAAATCGATGCTGTCGGACGAGTGCGTGGCACTGGTGTTGGTGGTGGAAACGATGAACGAGAACAAACACTGAACCAAATTCTTGTTGAAATGGATGGGTTTGAACCAAACGAAAAAGTTATTGTAATGGCAGCAACTAACCGACCAGACGTTCTTGATCCAGCGCTGTTGCGCCCAGGACGTTTCGACCGTCGAGTGACTATTGACTTGCCCGACCGAGAAGGGCGTGAAGGGATCCTCGCAATTCACGCACGGAAAAAGCCGTTGCATGCTGATACTGATCTTACCGTTATTGCTGAGCGCACCCCTGGATTTTCAGGAGCTGACTTGGCAAACCTTATGAACGAAGCGGCAATTCTGGCTGCACGAGAGAGTCGGAAGGAAGTTACTCAGTATGACCTTATTCGCTCAATCGAAAAGGTAATGCTCGGCCCCGAACGAAAGAGTCATGTATTAAATAAGAAGGAAAAAGAAATTACTGCATATCATGAAGGTGGGCATGCGCTTGTTGCTTCAATACTTCCATACTCTGATCCAGTACATAAGATTTCTATCATTAGCCGAGGCCGTGCAGCTGGTTATACACTGAAACTTCCATTTGAAGATCGCAAGATGCAGTCAAAGAAAGAATTCCTTGACGACATAGCTGTTTCTCTCGGTGGATATATTGCAGAAAAGATGGTCTTTGACGATGTAACGACTGGTCCATCAAACGATTTGCAAGTCCTTACAAATCTTGCACGCAACATGGTGACGCGGTGGGGAATGTCAGAAAAAATTGGCACCGTTGCACTCGCAGGAAATAATGGAGAAGCACTATTTGGGGCGGGGGTACATGGGCGAGAATATTCAGAAAAGATATCCTCAGAAATTGATGCCGAAGTGAAGGATATTATCGACGAAGCACATAAACGTGCAACAGAAATTCTTACCGAACATCGCGATGTCCTTGATGCAATAGCTGCAACACTTATGGAAAAAGAAACGCTTGAACGCGGTGAATTTGAAGACCTGCTTCGAGAGCATAAGATTCCTATAAAACAGAAACAAGACATTGAACATTCAGGTGTATAATCAAGAGGTATGGAAGAGGGTGGAAAGAAACTCAGCAACATTGCTCCCGAAGTAGTCAAAAAAACTGAAGAGCCAGCTTTTGACGTTGCTATAGAAATTGCTCTTGGGCACGAACCAACTATTGCTGAGATAGAAACAATGGATAATCCATCAGAACAAGATGCGCAATTTGCGGAAAAGGTAGTGCGCATCAAAGATGACATACAAGCGTTCCTTCATGCAGTTGACACACGATTTGAGAAGGGAAAAGGATATCGTGCAAAGATTCGTGAGGCACTTCGCCTTATGCTAAAAGCGCATATCGAACAGTCAGACAGAGCCGATACTGGCTTACCATTTATCGCACACCCGCTTAGTGTAGCTCATGATGCGTTGCATATGATGGCAGACGAAAAAGATGATGCTGAGGCGCAATATGTTTGCATTGCAGCTCTTTTGCACGACTCTGTAGAAGATCAAGCACGACTGCTTGCACTCGAGAAGAAACTTGCTGCCTCACAAGGATGGAAAAACAAAGTGCCAGAAGAAATTGAACGTGATGGAGCATTTGGTGGCTTGGAATGGCTTTTTGATAGACGTGTTCGTTTTTTAGTCCAATCTCTCACGAGCCCCCTAAAAGAAAGCGATGATATGAGTCCTGAAGAGAGGAATAAGCAATATCAAAGATATATAGAGAGCATTTTTATTAACCAAGATAGTACTCCTTCAGTAATAAAATGGGCAGACCTCAAACAGAATGCACTCACTATTGGCTTAATTAGAGAACGTGCTGAGCGCACTCGAGATGAAGGCCAGACAGAATTCGCAGAGAAACTCGAGGGTACATATAAGAAACTTCGTATGAAATACGAACCAGTACTCGAAGCAGTAAAAAAATTCTTCCGAGAGCTCAGCGATCAACACCATCCATTGTATTCTGAGAGAGAAGATATTGTGTATTCGATAGATGAAGTTCTGAAAAAAGAGTATGCATAATACTTGAGATTTTCCTTCGAACACACTACTATTGACCCACTCCCACCCTTAGCTCAGTTGGTTAGAGCACCAAGCTTATATCTTGGCGGTCCTAGGTTCGAATCCTAGAGGGTGGACAAAAAGAAAACGACCGAGAACTCAGTTCTCGGTCGTCCTAAGAAGGTTTGCTATGGTTTTTGGATTTGCCATTCAAATCTGAAGCGCTGTTCAGGTTTTTCATGGTATCCAAACGGGCGAATCTTTTCACCACCATTGACTGCAATCATACTTTGTCTTGTCCATGGCTTTTTCACTAAGGTAACTAAACCCGAGCGAGGCTCAAGCCCGTAGAAGCGCGGTCCATTGATGCACAAGAACTCTTCGAGGTTGTCGAGTCTCCCTGCTTGTTCAAAGATTTGAGCATACAGTGGAATCATTGCGTGTGCGGTAAACATGCCACCCGCGCATCCACATGCACTTTCTTTTTTGTGCGTTGGGTGTGGAGCCGAGTCGGTACCAGCAAAAATATATGGTTTTCCACTGGTTCCCAACTCTCGCCATGCAAGCATTGCTTCTGCACGTTTCGGAATCGGATAGCACATCATATGTGGTTGAAAACCATCTTTGTGCAGATCTTGTCGACTGAACATCATGTGTTGGATAGTTACTGTACACACAAGTTTTTTAGGATCCCCGTGCTCTTCCATGAATTGCGCCATCTCCAATGACGTACCATGCTCAACAGATATCTTCAGTTGAGGGCGACGTTTTCGAAGTTCCATCAGTACGGGAATGAATCGGCGCTCGCGATCATAGATATCGATCTCTTTACCAGTGCTTTCGTCGACATTTGCTTCGGCGTGCAACGCGAGCGGCATGCCGATCTCTTCCATAATCTTTAGCGCTGGATGAAATGGAAGCTCCCAAGAGTTGATACCCTCTTTTGAGTTAGTTGTTGCTCCGCGTGGGTAGAATTTCATCGCTACCCACGCGCCACTTTCGAACCCTCTCCGCACATCGTCAGCAGATGTTTCCTCCGAGAGATAGCCGACCATCAGAGGTTCAAAGTTCTCTTTAGGCATGGCATCAAGAATTTCTTTCTTGTACGTTGTAGCAGCACTTGGTGTGATGATAGGAGGAATCGTATTAGGCATTACGATGCCGCCCCAGCATTGTCGAGCAGTGTATGGGGCAACTGCTTTGAGAATTGCTCCTTGCCGCACGTGTACGTGCCCTTCGAAAGGCAGGTGCTCTAGCGCATGTTGCATTTTATGTATTCCTTCTATTGTAATGAGCTCTCTTTCTAAGGCGACTTTACCAATAATTAGATGTTTAAACAAGAAAACGCCTTTTGTTCGTACTGAACAAAAGGCGTTTTAAAAGAACCAGAGTTTTAGGCGAGATCTCCCAATATGTCCTCAAAAACACGAGGGCCAAATTGGAAGAAGTGCGTACCAATTTGCACACCAGAGGCACCAGCGTTCAGATATTCACGCACGTCCACAGCAGATTGTATGCCGCCGACACCAATAATCCGGTGTTGAGGTAGTGCATCAACAAGTGATCGCACTTGCAATTTTGACCACTCTTTTATGGCTGGACCGCTTTTGCCACCTTCTGAAACACTCAGTATCTTTTCGCCATCGATTACAGTAGAAACTCCACCGAGTGTGTTACACGAAACAATTTCTTGTACGCTCGACACATGTTGCTTGAAGACATCAATCATCTCAAAATAGACACTCCCTTCGTTTTGCAGATCCAAAAACGGAGGAACTTTAACACTCAGAGGGTATCTTGAAGGGACGGAGTCCCTTACTTGTGAGATGATGGTTGACACTGCGACAGGGTCTTCTGCAACAATGCGTTCTCGTTTTCCATTCTTCCATTTGTTCGGGCACGAAATATTTATTTCGATACCGTCTGCAAAACCAGCAGCACATGCAGCAAGTATTTGCCAATCATCATTGCTTTGCGTAGCCGCAATACTGACGATTAGCTTCTTTGGCGTGTTTCCTGCATGCACGATGTTGGCGATTTGTGCACCATTTTTCTTGTAATACGCAATTCCTGGAGAGGGAAGACCTCGAGCATTCAATGCGTAGCTACCATCTGGCGAAACCCAGAAGGTATTACCTTCGTTTCCGCTACGTTGTTCTCTCGTAATCGAACCGAGCACCAAATGTGTTATCGGTGCTTGGGAGAGTTTCTGCACCTCCTCGACACGCTTCACATCTCCAGCTGAGTTGCCGATTCTTAGTTTTGAAAGATCCATTTCTTACTCCTTGGTTGGAAACTTTTCTATTGTGCACAGTACCCTAAGGTATATATACATTCAAGCAGTTAGAATGAAATAATTGTAAGAGATATGCGTTTAAAGCGTCTTAGGTAGTACATATTATAAAGACATTTTTTATGCTTAGAAAATTTATACCATCTCTCATGCTTATTGTTGCTTTGGCAGTGCCAGCTACAAGTTATGCCATGACCCAAGATGAGCTTCGTACAAAGATTCAAGAGCTAGTGCGGTTAGTTTCTTCACTTCAAGCTCAAATTAACGCAACTGAACGAGAGGCTGTGGTTGTGACTGATTTCACTTCGTGTGTTTCAGCAGGTAATCCTGTTATGGAATCATATCCCCGACAATGTGCTCACAATGGAAGAACTTTTGTGGAAGTTATTGTTGAAGAGCCAATTACACCTGTGTTGATATGTCCTAGTTTTTCACACAACATGCGATTAGGGTCCTCAGGCACCAATGTCGCAACACTACAGCGATTTCTACAATCAGCTGGTGTGTATACCTATCCAGTTATAACAGGGTATTACGGAAGCATTACTCAAGCAGCAGTACAGCGATTTCAAGAGGAGCATGGCGTAGTAAGTTTTGGTTCGCCTGCAACTACTGGCTATGGATCGGTGGGACCTGCAACTCGCGCAGCGATAACTCGATTGTGTAGCGGCACACCATTACCTGAACCGGTGGCGTGCACAATGGAGTATGCGCCGGTATGTGGAAAGTATCCTGGCATGTGCATTGACACTATCGACGGTAGCGGAGGATGCTACGAAGGAGCAACGAAAACATTCGGCAACTCATGTCAATTGAAAGCAGCATCAGCAGAATTTCTTTACACGGGAGAGTGTCGTGTAGATACTAAGAAGCCAGAAAATCCTAGAAGTGCACCAAATAATTGTCGCGTATGGAATGATGGGTGTAATACGTGCACACGTGCGTACGAAGGAGGTCCTCTTGCGTGTACAAAACGTATGTGTTTTTGGGAAGGGGTAGCAAAATGTGAATCATACTTCGATTCTATAGGGCCAAGCGTTTCGTTTTCTGCCTCGCCAACTTCGGGCAATGCACCACTGCGCGTTTCGTTTAGTGCACCAGGTGGATATAGCTGTGCAGACGGACCAGATTATGAAATAGACTATGGTGATGGAACGCGAGAGAGTACACCAATATGTAGCTCGGGGCAACATACGCTAACGCATACATATACACAAACTGGAACGTATACCGCAACGCTCTATAGTATTCCTTCTGGATTTGGTACTGGCGATCGTACTCCACGAGTTGCAGGGACCAAGACAATTATTGTGAACTACTAAACGTATCCCCGAAGTGGTTTTGTTCTAAAGGCGCGAAACGTATATTATAAGGCTATGAAAACGCGTTTTATCTTTGCGGCTATTTTTCTTGGTGCAGTGCTTATAACTACGCCCCACACCGTTGAAGCACAAACGGCTGACCAATTACGTCAGCAAATTGCGAATCTCCTTGCGCAAATTAGCGCACTCCAAGCACAGTTAACACCAGCTAACCCTTTAGGGCCCACAGCTCCTGTTGTTAACGTACCAGTGATTGCCAACACGAATGCGACGTTCCAGTACAGCGGGTGCCCAAATTTACAATTTAATCTTGAACGAGGCGATAGAGATGCACAGAGTGCAGTAGAAGTTACGATGCTCCAACGCTTTCTTTCACAAGATAGACAAATATATCCAGAAGGGGAGATAACTGGCTACTTTGGACCTGCGACCGAACGAGCTGTCCAACGTTTTCAGGTTCGACACGGTATTGTTACTCAGGGTGATTATGCCTCAACTGGATATGGAAGGGTGGGTCCTCGAACACGATGGGCGGTTAAAAATTCGTGTGGTGCTGTTGGCCCGGTAACAGATACTCATGCGTTCACCGTCACTCCTATACAAGGACCGATTGATTTAGAGGTATCAGCCACTTTTGAGTTTACTGGTTTAGCGTGTACGTCATACGAGCTCGATTGGGGAGATGGAAGTGTGAAAGAAACCCAGCAAGGACAGGGCTTAGCTGGTTGTTCAACTGATGTAGTACGTGTTGAAAAAGAACACACGTACGCAACTCCTGGGACATATATTGTAACGTTGCGCTTGGGTAGTGGCTCACTACAGACGCTACCTGTTATCGGCAGACTCACGGTAACTGCGCAAGAAAAAAACACGGGTAATTTCCCAATAGATCCCAACGCAAAAGCGTACATTACATTTTCGGATACACAGGGGTCTGCACCGTTTGCTGCAGGTTTGATTTTACGCTCAGACGCACCCCTT
Source organism: Candidatus Kaiserbacteria bacterium (assembly GCA_017134395.1). Classification (NCBI taxonomy): domain Bacteria; phylum Candidatus Kaiseribacteriota; species Candidatus Kaiserbacteria bacterium. Next base: position 618,638 of record CP070993.1, read on the forward strand.
TCGTGTACGTCATACGAGATTGACTGGGGTGATGGCTCAGCCAGAGCAAAAAAAGAAGCGGGTAATTCGGAGTGTTTGAATAGCAGTGGCTTCTCTAGAGAGTTTCGACATACATACGAGAATGCTGGTGTCTACACGGTGCGAGTGCAAGCTGGGCGCGGCAGCCTTTCAAGCTTGCCGGTCATTGAGCAGCGGGTAAATGTGCACAGTACGCGAACGGGTACTGATAGCTCATGTTTCATTGAGCCAAACACCGGGGTAGCACCACACACAGTGCGAGCACGCATACTACTTGGTGGAGGTCTTTGTGATGGAAACCTTACGTATGTTGTAGATTGGGGAGATTTTTCTAAAAGCAGTCCACGAACCTGTGTAGATCAAAATTATCATTACGAAGAACTCGTGCATACATACATAAGTCCTGCAGTGTACACAGCTCGACTCGAGCAGTCACACCCGAATGCTTTCTTTGATGAAGAAGTGTGTACGGTGAACGTATCTGCTTCAAACAACAACACCTCAAATAACGCGGTTACTAACTCATGCCAAAGTTGGACTGATGGATGTAACACATGTGCCCGAAATTATATTGGAGGGGCAGCCGCATGTACAGAACGATATTGTTTACAAAAAGGGTCACCACAGTGTTATCAGTATTTTGACACCAGTGTTTCGGACGCAAGCAACGACACATTGCAATTTAGAATTCTCAGCAGAACATCGCGCACCGTTGAGTTTACTGCGCTGATAAACACAGCACGGAGTTGTGACGGTGGTTTATATACACTGTACTTCGGGGATACACAGAAATCACCGCAGCCATTTCCTGCTGATGCGTGTTCGTCATTCGAGCGAGAAATAACGTACAAGTACCCTCAAGATGGGACCTACACCGCAGTCCTCGAGAGAGATGGTGTTGTCATTGAGCAGGTAACAGTAACGATAGGGAATACGAGTAGCGCAGCAAAAGAGAATATGGCATCTGTCCTTATCGCGATTGAGAATTTTATTCGTGGTTTATTTAAATAGTATGTCACGACGTCTTATCATCCCCGCATTATTAATAGCAGCAGCAATAGTAGCTCCTGGTATTTCAAATGCGGTCACTAATGATGACTTAAAAAACCAGATTGCAAATCTACTTAAACAGGTGCAAGTACTGCAACAGCAACTGCAAGTAGTTGAGAATTCAGGTTCTACGAGTTCTGTTGTACCTATTACATATACCAGCAGCACACCAACAGCAACTGGTTCATGTGCGAGCATCGCGTACAATTTAAACAAAGGCGATGAGAATGATGAGGTACGAAAGTTACAACTATTTTTAGCACAAGACCCGAGCGTCTATCCAGACGCAATTGTGAGTGGATACTTTGGCTCGCTTACACAAAGGGCAGTACAAGCATGGCAAGCAAAGCACGGCATTGTGTCTGGTGGAACTCCTGCAACAACGGGGTATGGGTCGGTTGGGCCAAAAACACGAAGTGCAATGGCGAGTCTCTGTAACGGAGGTTCTGTCACATCAAGTTCTGCGATCGCACGGAGTCTTGTGGTAACACCAGAAGTTGGACCAGTACCACTACAGGTGACAGCAACATTTTCATTAAACGGCTCATCCTGCTCATCATACTATTTAGACTGGGGTGATGGCACACAACCGCTTTTGTTTGATGCAGGCAATACTGCGTGCACAAACGATATTGCGCATAAACGAGCGACACATACCTATGTCCGTTCTGGTGTTCACCAGATCACATTACGTGCCGGACAAGGGCCGCTTTCAAGAGCGGGAGTTGCAGGACAAACATTTGTATCAGTTGGTAGTACCATTACAACCGGCTTGGCACTGAGTCCATCTACAGGTTCTGTGCCGTTTACGACCAGCATTACATTTCCAGTGAAGGGCTCTACCTGTACTTCATACGAAGCAGATTGGGGAGATGGTACAGTGGATAGATTCGAACCATCAAGTTTTACTAATTGTGTACAAGATACGGGCACACAATCACTAACACATACATACAACAACGCAGGAACATACAAAGTTGAGTTTAAAACTGGTAACGCGCGCCTTTCTCAACTTCCCGTAACAGGAAGGTGGGACGTGCTCGTCGATAATACTATTAGCGCAGATGCTTCTTTGAAGATAGAACCAACATCAGGAATAGCACCACTTGCTGTAAAGGTGACCTTAGCCGGATACAGTGAGGCATGTACTTCATATTTGATTGATTGGGGAGATGGAACACAGCCAGAATTCTATGACGGAGATTTTGAAAACTGTGAAGGGTTTAGATTCCAAAAACTGTTTACTCACGCATATACAACACCAGGTACATACACTATACGAACTAAAGTGGGTACGCGCACCGCATTGGCCAACATACCGTTCAATAGTCAATCAATTATCGTGGGTTCACTTGGTACTGTGGAAGCAACATGTGTATATCCTAATACTCCAGTATGTGGAGAGATAGTGTTTTCGTGCCCGATAGGGTATACGTGCGACCAGTCATACCAAACGTTTTCAAACCGCTGTGAAATGGAGTCCGCAAATGCGACTTTCGTAAAACAGGGGCGCTGTGACTTCTAAATTATTCCATGTGGAGGTCTTTCAGGTGTAGTACTATACGTTCTGCAATGCCTTCATGATTTGCGAGAGTCGGGTCACTTTCTACAAGAACAGCTGCCTCGTTTCGTGCAGCTTCAACCATTTTGATATTTTGTAGTGCTTCCATGCCTAAGTCGGAAACACCCCATTGTTGTGTGCCAGCAAGTTGCCCTGCGCCACGCAGTTTAAGATCTTCTTCTGCCAACAAAAATCCGTCTGATGCCTTTTCAAGTGCTCGTAGACGGGTAATAGATGTTTGCGTCTTACTATCAGTAAAGAGGTAACAGTAGGGCTGATAACTAGAGCGCTGCACGCGGCCTCGTAATTGATGTAGTTGCGATAGACCAAACCGCTCAGCGCCTTCGATGATAATCATCGTTGCGTTTGGTACATTCACTCCAACTTCTACTACAGATGTGGCTACTAGTACATCAATATCGCCAGCTTCAAACGCTTGCATTACCTCGTCCTTTTCTTTCGGTGTCATTTTTCCATGCAGAATGTCTACCTTGTACTCTTTGAGAGGTCCGTCTTGTAAACGTTTTGCCTCAGCTCGTACCGACTTCACTCGCAGTGCGAGTGCTTTGTCGGGATCTGGCTCCTCAATACGAGGGCAAATCACGTACATTTGTCTTCCGCTCATTAGTTCGCTCCGAACACCTGTGTATACATCTTCTCGTTTACTTGGGGGAACCACTTTTGTTTGTATTGTTTTCCTGCCTTTAGGACGCTCATCAAGAACAGACAGATCGAGATCTCCGTAGATTGTAAGGGAGAGTGTACGTGGGATAGGTGTCGCAGTCATCGAAAGTAAGTGCGGGGCGGAGCCATCTTTTTGTGCGAGTTTCTTGCGTTGCTGTGTGCCAAAGCGGTGCTGCTCATCAATAACAACGTAGGCAAGGTTCTCAAATTGTACCGTTTTTTGGATGAGTGCATGAGTCCCAACAACAATTGGAATTTCACCGTTCGCTACCCATTTTGAAAGCTGCGCCCGAGATATTTTTGTTGCTTCTTTTGGATTAACTTTTGAAGGAAACTTCTGACACCCACTCCCAGTAATGAGACCTATAGGGATAGAAGAGTGTTCAAAGGCTTCAATGAGACCTGCGAATTGTTGTTTAGCAAGAATTTCGGTTGGAACCATATAGGCAACTTGTGGTTTGGCATACTTCTTTTCTTCAATTGCGCCGCGAGCTATCGCATACATAGTTGCGGCTGCAACAGTTGTTTTGCCAGACCCAACATCTCCTTCAAGAAGGCGTGACATCGGATACGATTTCTTAAAGTCCTTCATGATGTCTTTTATAGATTTCTTCTGTGCGTTGGTTGGTGTGTACGGAAGTGCATCGAGATAGCTTTCGAGAGCATCTTCGTTTGCTGTGACGTGCGGAGCTTTTAACTCCTGTGTATCGTGGCGATTTTTTTGGTGGGCCACTTGAATAAGAAATACTTCTTCAAACGAAAACCGTTTACGCGCTGCACTGGCATCGCGAGTATTTTGAGGAGTATGCACCCACACAAGAGCAGATGCGATAGTTGGGAGCTTATATTTTTTCAGTATTTCTTCAGGTATTAAATCAGAAATATGTTCGTGTACGCCGCTTTCGAGTATCTTGTGCACTGCATGGTATATCCATCGACTACTAACTCCACGACTCTCTGGGTACACAGGAAATAGCTCATTACTGAGCGTTTCGTTATCAAATACAGCAGGAAGGTTAGGCATTGCTTCAACTGTTGGATTTGCAAAGTATAGTTTTCCGGTGCCTGTAGGTTTGCCAGTTACTTTTACAAACTTAGCGTGTTCAAACATTTTGGCAGCGTATGGTTGGTTGAACCATTTTAAACCAATGCTACCTGTTGCGTCAGTTAGCGTCCCTTCCACCATATAGCGTTTCGTTTTCCAGGCGAGTTTCTTTTCGAGGTTCATCAGCTCGCCGTACACAGTAACTGTTTCGTTGGGAACTACATCAATAATGCGTCGGGCAGCTCCTACGTCTTCGTAGCGACTAGGAAAGTGAAAGAGTAGGTCTTGCACAGTGTGAATTCCGAGTTTCTCAAGTGCTGCTTTCTGTGTCTTTATAAGACGGAAGTGCTGTGTAAGTTCGTCCTGTGGTTGCATCAGATAAGTATACTATGTTGCCAGTGTCTTTTTATATTAGAAACACTTATCAACAGGTACCTTGTAATACAAAGTACCTCATGTATACTGCTCACATGGAGATAGTAGATTTTAATGTAGAAAATGCTCGCATACAGATGCGCAAGGGACTCTTAGAGTTTCCCATTCTGTTGATTGTTGCAGACGGCGAGGTGTACGCCTCCGATATCTTGCAGCAGCTTAAAAAAGCAGACCTTATCGTGGTGGAGGGAACTTTGTACCCACTATTGAGTCGCTTGAAGAAGAATGGCCTCCTCGAGTATGTATGGCGAGAGTCCAAAAGCGGTCCGCCGCGAAAATATTATAAGCTCACGCAAGAAGGAGAGAAGGTACTAAACGAATTATTAGAAACATGGAACGTATTAAGCAGCTCGATTAATAAACTTAAAAAGACATATGAAAAAAGTAGTTAATATCGCAATAGGGGGAATAGTGTTTTCAATAGAAGAGGATGCTTACGCAACACTTTCAACATATCTTGAGACAATCCGTGGGCACTTTCAAGCTGCTGACGCACAGGGCGAGATAGTAGATGACATAGAACTCGGTATTGCAGAAAAGTTTAGCAAAAAGAGCAAGGGGTCTGTTATTCGCAGTACTGATGTAGAAGCGATTATTTCAGAAATGGGCACCATTGCAGATTTTAAAGAAATGGATGAGGGGGCAGTAGATGCTACTGCAGCAGAAAGCGACGAAAAACCTCGCAAGAAATTATATCGAAATGTTGATGATCAAATAATTGCTGGTGTTGCCTCAGGAATTGCGTCCTATTTTGGCATTGACCCAGTATTTGTTCGGTTAACATTCGTGATAGCGATATTCCTCAATGGAGTCGGTATACTCGCGTACCTTGTATTGTGGCTTGTCATGCCAGCGGCTGAGACACTCTCGCAGAAATTAGAGATGAAAGGGGAGCCGGTTACGCTGCATGAATTTGAAAAGATGGTGAAGGATAAGATTCCCGACGATGCTGCAGAGCGTACGTCTGCAGTAACACGGTTCCTTAAGATTCCGTTTGAGATTTTAGGCGGCATACTTAGGTTCATTGGCAGGGTGTTACGAAACATTGGGCCTATTGCACGCATGATCATTGGTGCCGTTGTTATATTAGTGAGTGCGTCAGCTGTCGTTGGTTTTTCTATCGCACTGACGGGCCTACACTTCAGTATCAACTCGGGTATTTTTGAGCTTCCTGTCCGCGAATTTCTTGACGGCTCAACATACTTTGGGGCACTCGCATCACTCTATGCACTTGCGCTTATTCCAGCTGCAGTTGGTGTGTTGCTTGGCGCGGCTCTGTTGAAGATGGTGAGCAAGTATACTGGCGTAATTATCGGAGCACTTGCCGTAGTATGGTTAGTTGCTCTGTTTAGCGTTGGCCATACTGTTTCTAGTAGTGTGCCAGAATACAAAGCGTACTTCGATAACATGGCGACAGTAGAGCACATACACGAGCTCGAGGCGTTTACCGATGTATCCGTATTCTCAGGAGACAATGTCACCATACAAGAAGGGGATACATACGAAATTGTTGTTTCAGGAAAAGAAGCGAGTGTTGCGCGAAGAACATTTGAGGTACATGGCGGTGAACTCGTTATAAACGACGAACAGCACAGCGTATGCATTGGCTGTTTTAACCGTCCAGTCGATATAGTAGTAACAACACCTACACTCGAGGCCATCAATGCTTCTCACGGTGCGAAAGTTACTGCGGCGCAGTTCGAAGCTGAAACATTCTCTGTGATACTGAGGCATTCTGCTGATCTCGAACTCGATATTGTTGCTGACAAATTGGTAGCGGATATAGCCCACTCATCTGAGCTGGTTCTTGAAGGTTTGGTAGACGAGCTAACAGTAGAAGCCGTGTATTCATCACACATTGATACCTCTAATCTTGAAAACGAGAAAACTTCTATGGAGCTACGACACTCGAGTAGTGCTGACATAGGGATTACCGAGGTACTTAATGTAACTACTCGTTACAGTAGCAGCGCACGATACGATGGCGACCCACAGCTCACACAGGACACATCGAATTCTTCAAGTTTTAAGAAAAAGTTCTAACAGCCACTCGTGGCATCGTACAAAACGAACGCCTCAATTTATTGAGGCGTTCGTTTTGGCTTAGCTAAGCACTTTTTGGCTACATTCGTTTTGTTTTCCCGTGTACTGCGAGCAAAACAATGCTACTCAATATGGTGAAGATTCCGGCGAAGAAGAGTGTCCATTCAAATCCAAATATTTCTCCAACAAATCCGGCAACGATAATAGCGAGCCCATACACTACCTGCATGACTGTTTCGTATATCCCCATAACTTCACCCTCATTCTTTTCAGGAATATTACCGTAAAATAAAATTCGCCATGCTGAAATATCGAGCGCGTGCCCAATTCCTATGGCAATCATTCCTGCGTATATATGCCAGAGGTCCGTTGCAAAAAAGAGAGCAAGATAGGTAAATCCAACCAGTAATCCAGAAGAGAGGAGAGTGTAGTACTCATCAATGTGTCCTTTTCGGTCATCGAGATATTGGCCAATAGGTATAGCAGAAAGTGCGCGAATAGCTCTGTATAAACCAAAAACTAATCCAACATGAATAGCGGTACCACCTTCGATATTTTGAGTAATGTACAATGCAAAAATAACGCCGACAAACACATCGGAGCCCCAAAAGGCTGCGTCGTTAAGCGTCAGTGCTGAAAGAACCTGAGATTTCCTGCCTTTGTATAAACGAGGAAGCATTGAGGTAAGTATACCGTATGTATAAGGGATATATATGCGCATAATGTTGATTGACAAACAGGAGGTTGATTACCACAATACAGAACATGTATAACCCACAAAATTTGCACGAATGTGAGATGGAGAAAAAGCGTAAGCGGCGCAAAGTGGTAGACGGTTTTATGACGATAATTGGTATTGTTGCTTCGGTATCGAGTATTCCTCAAGTGCTTAAAATTTGGGAGACAGGGGATGTAGCTGGCATCTCACTTGCAACGCAAGTTATTGCACTTGGTGCCGTTATTTCTTGGTTCCTGTATGGTCTTTACATAAAGAACAAACCACTTGCTATCACAAGTGGACTTTCAACGCTTGTACTAGGTATCGTCGTCATTCAGATTTTCATGCATCGGTAGATGTTGCTCTTGCTTATTGAGCCGAAAACGGATCGCCTAGTTTTTTATACCCTAGATGATTATAATGAGGCTATTAATCATAATTAACTAACTATATGAATATGAAAAGTACCATCTCTATCATCCTAGCCCTTATTGTTTTAGCAGGTGCTTACTATTTCTTTATGAGCACAGAAAAGGGTGTGTCGCCAGTAACAGAAAGCCAAGCGGGAGAAATCGATAATTCAACCTTATATGATGAGGCACGCTTTATAGGCATGACAGAAGCAGAAGCATCAGCATACGCTGAAGCAAACAATGTTCGGTTTAGGGTTGGCAAAATAGACGGTGAAGGATTAGCGGTAACTGCAGATTTTGTTATTGGACGAATCACAGCTGAAATTGAAGACGGGATTGTTGTTGGATATACAGTTGAGTAGGGGTGGATGACATTTTGTTTCTTGAGTTAACATTTATTACCGTCAAAACCTGACGCTAGTTATGTGCGCAGTGCAACATCAAGTCATTGCCATCGGGATCAGTAAATAAGGCCATATAGCAACCACCAGTGTCCATGATTTCTCCAGCAAATTCTATTCCCTTGGCTTCAAGCTCTTTACGAGCTTCAGCTACGTTTTCAACATGAAGTGCTAGATGAGCATTCTTTTGAGGTTCGAATTTCATGCCAATCTTTTCTGGTTCCCAGATACCGAAACAGGTGTCGCCAATCCAAAATTCATATGTAGCCTTAGGGTCGGGACGCAAACCAAGTGTGTCGACGTAAAAAGCTCTCGAACGCTCAGCGTCGGTAGAGGGTATACCGACAAAATCAAGTTTAGTTATTGAATTTTTTAGTGTCTTCATATATTTACTTTGTGAGAGTTATTTATTAATTTTATCATAGTAGAGAAAAAACAAGCTGTATTTTAATCTAAATCACCAGAACGCTAGGCGTTCTGGTGATTTAGGGGAGAGAGGGATTCGGTCAGGAGTCCGTGAAAAGAATATTCGCTCGGCTCATTACTTTTCTACGGCTCACGACCCTGACTCGGCGACAAGCACTCGCTCCGCTCGTCTTGTATACCGCCTCCGTCTTTCGAATTCCTTTCTCGTCCGTAAAACGTAAAAAACCCAACGCTATTCGCGTTAGGGTTTTACGTTTTAATGCGGAGAGAGAGGGATTCGAACCCTCGAGGGAGTTTCCCCCCTATATCCTTAGCAGGGATACGCTTTCGACCACTCAGCCATCTCTCCGTGTTTGGCTAAGATAGCACATTCGCCCTCTTTTTTCATTCCTTTTTTATGCTCGAGCGAGTGCGACTGCGGTAACTGATACGCCGATTTCTTCAAATGTTTTGATAGCCTCGTCCATCGTTGCTCCTGTTGTGATGACGTCGTCTATGAGTATGACATGCGCCCCGCGCACTTTTTCTGGACGGGAAATACTAAAGATACCTGCGACATTCTTAAGACGTTGTTCTCGCGCGAGCGTTTTCTGCATAGGCACATGCTTTGTTTGAAGAAGGACATCGGTAACGACACATGAGCGGAGCTCCGCCGGAAGTTGTGCACAGACTTTTGTAATTTGGTTAAATCCGCGCTCACGTTTTCTTTTTGGAGAGAGCGGCATAGGTATAAGAATGATGTGTTTCGGATTCCATATTTCTATGTCAGACAGCTCTTCAAGAAGCGTGTCGTACAGTAACTGGGCAAGAAGTTTCGCTGCTTGTACCGAACCATGCTTTTTTAGTAGTTTGATAGCTGCATTAGCGGATGTATCATCGTAATGTGTACAGGTAAGTACAATAGAGCCGCGTAGAGTCCGTACGTTTGCTGGATGCGGCGATAGATACTCCGTATTCGACACGAGTATTTCTATGCGAGTAGGTGGAAACAGTAAGGAAAGAATTCTAGATAACATCTGTACATTGTAACGTAGGGGAGCGTGCTACAATATGCTTACTAGATATGGGAATACTAGACAAAATACGTAGTTCTTTAACGAGCTCCCAAAAGGGGCGTTCGGGCAGTGTTATTGGGGTCGACATCGGTTCGTCTTCAATAAAAGTAGTACAGCTGCGACAAGAGAAAGGACGTGCCGTTCTTGAAACGTATGGAGAGATAGCACTTGGTCCGTATGCAGGCACTGAAGTAGGGCGTGCGACACATCTACAGCCAAGTGAACTTGCTAAAGCGCTTACTGATCTTATGACAGAGGCAAATGTAACTGCAACGGACTCAGGTGTTTCGGTGCCATTTTCTGCAAGTCTTACGTCTGTGATTGAGATGCCTAAAATGGATCAAGCACAACTAGAGCATATGATTCCATTGGAGGCGCGTAAGTATATTCCAGCAAACATCAATGAAGTAATGCTTGACTGGTTTATTATTCCCGATGATCCAGCACAAGAAGAATGGTCACGCTCGCGCAGTGGCGATACACAAAAAGCTCCAGAAGACTCAGGAAAAACAGAAGTGCTTCTTGTTGCGATTCATAACGAAATACTCAATAATTTTCAAACAATTACTAAAGAAGCTGGACTAAACGTTGGGTTCTATGAACTTGAGATTTTTGGTGCAGTTCGCTCCTCACTCTCTCATGGAATTGCTCCGGTTATGGTTGTGGACATTGGGGCAGCAACAACAAAAGTGTACATTGTCGAACGCGGTATTATTCGTTTTTCTCACTTGATAAATCAGGGTTCTCAAGATCTGACACTTGGTATTTCTCGTGCGCTAGGATGGAACTTTGAACGTTCAGAACGCGCAAAAAGAGAGCAGGGTCTTGTAGTTCGAGAAGGTGTTGAACAAGCACAAGATAAGCAGGTAAAAGAGGCTTTGTTATCAACACTGGGACGTATTTTTTCCGATGTTAATCGCGTACTATTAAGCTACGAGAAGAAGTATGGACGCAACATTTCGCGTGTCGTACTGGCAGGAGGAGGAGCGAGCCTGTATGGACTTCCAGAATATGCAGGTGAGCTCGTAAGTGTTGATGTTGAACGAAGTAATCCATTCGGAAGGGTTCAAACACCAGCATTTCTAGAAGACGTACTCGTAGAAGTAGGGCCCGAATTTGCTGTTGCGGTTGGTATGGCACTACGAAAGATGCAGGGATAGCTCGAAACGTTCTTTACAAACGATTCATCACGAACAATTATGGAATCAAATATCAAAGCCTCGTTTATACCAGACAAGATGCCAAGTGCACAACGCGGTGGCTCAGCACCCAAAGCTCCGTCAGGAAGTGCTGCTGATATTTTGATGCTTGTCGCTGTGGTTATTCTGGCAGTCGCTCTCGCATTGTCAGCAGGAGTATTTTTATACGATAGTTTCTTAGACGCGAACGTCCAGAAGAAGGGAGAGCAATTACAACGTGCACAGCAAGCTTTTGAACCTGCCTTGGTAGAAGAACTTGTGCGGCTTGATTTGCGATTACAAGCAGCAGGCGATGTGCTCGCACGCCACCTTGCACCGTCAGAAATATTTAACCTTCTTGAAGAACTGACGTTACAATCTGTTTCGTATAGTTCACTTGATTACTCAATCAATGAGGACGAAACAATTGCTATTCGGATGAAAGGAAAAGCAGATAGTGTAAACGCTGTAGCGCTTCAGGCGAGTGTGTTCGGACAACATAACGCAATTGTGAGTCCTATCTTTTCAGATATTGATTTAGTAAGTGACGGTGTAGCGTTTAGTGTATCTGCCATTGTGAACCCTGCATCACTTCGTTATACAACTGTCTTTTCACAGTATTCGACTGGTTTTGAAGCAGAACAAGTTCTTGAAGGTGAAACGAGCACAAGTGTCCAAGAAACTGAGAGTTTTGGTGATTTTGGAAGCTTACCAGACGAACAAGAGGCAACCCAATAACGCATATGACAAAAGCAATTCTTTCAATTATATTCATCGGCGCTGCAATTATGCTCTTTATGTTGTATGTGCGACCAACGTACGATGCAGTCAATGCAAACCGCACACAAGTTGCAACGTATGACGAAGCACTTGCAAAGACTCGAGAAATTCAGGAATTAAAGAGCTCACTGTTATCTCGATACAATCTTTTTGCTGGTACAAACCTTGATCGCCTACAGAAGATGCTCCCTGATCATGTCGATAACGTTCGACTCGTACTTGATATGGATGGTATTGCATCAAAATATAATATCCGTATCCAAAACGTTACCGTACAAGAATCGAGCATAACAGCAGATGAAAACGAAGGGACTGTTCTGAACGGAGGTGCGACTCAAAATAGACCATACCGTTCGCTTCCATTGCAGTTCGAAGTACTTTCTACCTACGATGAATTTGTTTTGCTCATGCGTGACCTAGAATCAAGTCTTCGTATTGTCGATCTTGTTTCTTTGAGTGTGCGACCACGCGGCGATTTTTCTTCAGCAAGTGGTGCTGAACCAATCTATACCTTTGGTGTCACGTTACGAACTTATTGGCTTCCCTAATACGTATGTTAGATCTTATACAGAAAAATAAAATAATAATCGGTATACTCGTTGTTATCATTGCAGCGTTTGCATGGTTTGGACTTTCTGACCAACAACCAAGTACGAGTTTATTGAGCAGTGAATCACGAAGCAGTAATTCGGTGGCAGACCAGGAGATTTTGCGAGTACTACTTGATATGCGTTCTATTCGACTTGATAGTTCTATTTTTGAAAACCCTGCCTTTGCCTCATTACGTGACTTTGGGCGTGATATTATTCCTGAACCAGTTGGACGTACAAATCCATTTGCTCCTGTAGACAGGCAATCCCCATCAGTAAACGGCGCAACTGGCGCTGTGCAATCTCAATAACGCGTATGGGGAACACCCTCATGCAAGGATTAGTGGCACAAAAAGTCCTCTCTCAAGAGGATGCTGAAATTGTATTAGAAAATGCAAAAGCACGTGGTGTTCCCCTAGAAGACGCATTGCGAGAAGTAGGAGTGTCACAGGAAAGTATTTTAGCTGCGAAAGCCGGTACGTCAGGAATACCAACGCGTGTGTTAGAGACTGACTCTATCCCGTTTGAAATTTTAGAGCATATACCTGAGGAGTCAGCACGGCATTACTCAATGGTTCCTCTTGGTATCGTAGAGGGAATTCTTGAAGTTGGAATGATAGAGCCAGATGATATGGAGGCAATTGATGCCTTAAATTTTTTAGCTCGTAAGAAAGGCCTCCCGTACAAAGTATTTCTTATTTCCGAAGCTGACTTACAAGATGTACTTAAAATGTACAATTCCCTAGGCGGTGAGGTTGGGAGGGCACTGACTGAACTCGAATCGGAATTGACTGAAGACCAGCGAAATATCCAGGAGGCTATTGATGAACAAGAAGAGGGGAATGATACTTTTATAAAAGAGGACGCACCGGTTATTAAAATTGTTGCGACTATTTTGCGGTATGCCGTTGATGGGCGAGCGTCTGACGTTCATATCGAGCGGACAGATAAAATGGTGAAAGTGCGTTTTCGTGTAGATGGTATTTTACACACCTCTTTAACACTTCCCGTTAATGTCCACCAAGCGATTGTTGCGCGTATTAAGGTACTTTCTTCAATGAGATTGGACGAGAGGCGTAAACCCCAAGATGGGCGTTTTTCTGCAAAGATAGGAGGGCACAGAATCGATTTTCGTGTCTCTACGTTCCCAGCGTCAAATGGAGAGAAGATCGTAATGCGTATTCTTGACCGTGAGAAAGGATTTATTCCGCTTGATGAGTTGGGTCTGACACCGGACAATCTCGATCAAATTCGCAAAGCGATTGCTCGTCCTCACGGTTTGATTCTCGTATCTGGTCCGACGGGTTCAGGTAAGTCAACCACACTGTATTCTATGCTTTCAGAGCTCGATAGAGAAACAAAGAATGTCCTCTCACTTGAAGACCCAGTTGAATATTTTATGGAAGGAGTTAGTCAGTCGCAGGTGCGTCCTGAAATTGGGTACACGTTTGCCACAGGGCTGCGCACAACACTTCGACAAGACCCCGATGTAATTATGGTAGGAGAGATTCGCGATGCTGAAACCGCGAAGCTTGCAGTGCAGGCTGCACTGACCGGACATCTCGTGCTTTCAACTATTCACACAAACTCAGCGATTGGTGTTATTCCACGACTGGTAGACATGGGAGTTGATCCGTTCCTTATCGCACCAACGCTAGTTCTTGCTGTCGCACAACGTTTGGTACGTAAGGTGTGCCCTGGTGCAGGCGATGAGAAGCCAATGAATGAAAGCGTCAAAGCTATGATTGAGAAGCAGTTTGCCGATTTAGATGACACATACAAACCAGAGATTCCTGCTACGTACTACGAGGCAAAACCAACTGAAGAATGCCCAAACGGGTTACGTGGACGTCTTGCGGTGTTTGAATTGTTGCCTATGACCGCAGAACTTGAACACCAGGTGCTCACTGATCCATCAGAAGATAAGGTACAGCACATTGCCAGAAAGGGAGGAATGCTTTCAATGAAAGAAGATGCAATCTTGAAGTCGTTTAGCGGACAGATTCCATTTACAGAAGCCAACAAGCTCGGTGGTGCATTGTTGGCAGAGAAGGTGATGATAGACGATGATTTTGAAGATGAGACAGTTGCACACAATAAGATACGACCAACTGAAGAAGAGAAAATGCTGAACGAAAGTTAGTATGGTACTGTAATTAGCATGTCAGGAAAAACAACATATAGCATATTATTTGTAGATGACGATGACTTTCTTATAGATATGTACAGCTTGAAATTTTCTCAAGCTGGTCACAAAATCCAAACGGCACAAAGCACTGATGCTGCATTAGAGAAGTTACATGAAGAGGGGTATACACCTGATGCGGTGCTCTTCGACCTCGTTATGCCCAAAAAGGATGGATTCGAATTACTAAAAGAAATAAGGAGTCAAAATCTTGTACCTGATGCTGCACTTATCGTCCTTTCAAACCAAAGTGAGCGAGAAAATATTGATAAGGCCAAAGCACTGGGGGCAACAGGACATATTATTAAAGCAAATGCCATCCCCTCGGAGGTACTACAGATTGTTGAAGAGGCTGTTGCACAGAGAAAAGAGTAAAACCAATGCGTATTGAAAATGTACGCACGCGTTCTACACACGAGTAAGTAGCTCACTTTGTTTTATGCGATACAATTGGTATACGTATGGAGTCCAACAGTTCATTAAAGAAGTTTATAAATGTCCTTATAAATGAGGGTGGTTCTGATTTACACTTATCTGCAGGATCGCACCCTACTATTAGAGTTGCTGGTTCACTAATATCTCTCGTAAAAGAACCCATTCTTACTGGAAAGGAGACGCTTGCACTGCTGGAGGTTATGGTATCTGCAAAAGATAGAGACCGATTTCTCGAAGAGAAAGAATTGGACTTTTCGTATCAGCTGGAAGACGGCAATCGATTCCGTTGCAATGCTTTTTCCCAACGAGGAGATACAGGAATTGCGATGCGTCTCATTCCTCGAGAAATCCGTACCGTTGCCGAATTAAACTTACCACCAATTCTTGAAAGCTTTGCTCGGCGAACGCAAGGTTTCTTCCTTGTAGTTGGACCAGTAGGGCAAGGTAAAACAACGACACTTGCTTCTTTAATTGAGCTTATAAATCAAGAGCGAGCCGAACACATTGTCACGATAGAAGATCCAATTGAATATGTATTTGAAGCGAAACGATCTCTTATTGACCAACGTGAAGTAAAGATTGATACCAAAGATTTTGCAACTGCACTACGGGGTGCGTTTAGACAGGATATTGATGTTTTGTTTATTGGTGAAATGCGTGGTCCCGAAACTATGGCGGCAGCAGTGACAGCAGCGGAAACAGGGCATTTAGTATTTTCAACACTACACACAAACAACGCATCACAAACAGTGAATCGGATTATAGACTCATTTCCTGGTGATCAGCAAAATCAAATTCGATTGCAGCTCGCCTCATCTCTTGCTGGCATTTTCTCACAACGACTTATTCCGCGTATTGGGGGTGGTTTAGTACCTGCATACGAATTGCTGGTAGCAAACAAAGCAGTCTCAAATCTTATTCGGGAAAGTCGAACACACGAACTCGACACAGTTATAGAAACAGGAGCTAAGGATGGAATGATTGATATGAACCGCTCATTAGCTGAACTGGTTGCACGAGGTGAAATTAGTGCTGATAGTGCATATCAATTCTCAATCAATCCAAAAGTACTTGATAGACTTCTGTAACATTCATTACAATGGCACTTTTTTACTACACAGCAGTTGATAGGGAGAATAAGGAAAGAAAAGGTAGCATAGATGCTATTAATAAGGATGTTGCAATCACCGCACTGCAACGTCGTGGGCTGACTTTGTCGTCAATTAATCCTGCAGAATCAAGTTCGATATTTGATATGCGGCTCACGTTTTTTGAACGTGTTAAGAACAAAGACATCGTTATTTTATCTCGGCAAATAACTACATTATTTGAGGCTCAAGTCTCAGCTCTTCGAGCGTTCCGATTACTTTCTGCAGAATCCACCAGTCCTTTACTGCAAGATAAGCTGGGGGAGGTAGCAAACGATATACAAAGTGGTTCTACAATTGCCGATGCATTAGGCAAGCATCCAAAAATATTTAGTTCGTTTTATGTAGAGATGGTGCGCGCTGGGGAGGAAACAGGAAGGCTCGGTGAAGCGTTTGAATTTCTTGCTGATTATCTCGATAGGACGTATGCAGTGACCTCTAAAGCTCGTAATGCACTCATTTACCCTGCTTTTGTCATAATGACTTTCGTTGCGGTAATGGTGCTTATGCTCACCACCGTGATTCCACGGCTTTCAGATATTTTGCTGGAAAGCGGACAGGATATTCCCGTATACACAAAAGTTGTGATTGGTTTTTCACAATTTCTTACTAATTATTTTTGGTTGTTTGGCATAGGAATACTGTTTGGCGTGGGGTTAATTTATCGATTCTTACAAACCGAGTCTGGAAAACAGAGAATGGCACGTGCACGCCTACAGATTCCATATCTCGGTGATTTGTATAGAAAGTTATATATGTCGCGTATTGCAGACAGTTTGAGCACGACACTTTCAAGTGGTATTCAACTCGTGCGTGGTATGGAGATAAGTGCTGCTGTCGTCGGGGATCCAGCGTATGACGAAATTCTTAAAAGTGTTGCACAAGAAATACAAAGTGGGCGTCCTGCGTCAGAGGTAATGGCAGAGTACAGTGAATTCCCCGGAATCGTTATAGCTATGATCAAAGTGGGTGAGGAGACAGGCGATTTAAGTAACATCCTTAAG
Source organism: Candidatus Kaiserbacteria bacterium (assembly GCA_017134395.1). NCBI lineage: Bacteria > Candidatus Kaiseribacteriota > Candidatus Kaiserbacteria bacterium. Next base: position 635,807 of record CP070993.1, read on the forward strand.
ACTATGGCTAAGTTTTATCAGCGAGAGGTTTCAAACGCTGTTGACACCTTAGTATCACTCATTGAACCTATGATGATAGTACTTATGGGGCTTGGAGTAGGTCTTTTACTTGCGTCAGTGCTTGTTCCTATCTACAATATCTCCGCTGGACTCTAGGAGTACGAACTATATTTTAAATGTTATCCACACGTCTAGACGAATACAATCTGTTTGTATCGCTATAATGTATATAACCAAGACAGATAACTGGTCGTTTAAGTCTTGCAAGCTGCGTAAGCAGGTCGCACTTATACGATTAGTGCACAAAGGTTATTTATTCTTATATATTAATTAATTAAAAAACATGAATTTCTTTACTAAAAAAGACCGTGGTTTCACTCTCATCGAACTTTTGGTGGTGATTGCAATCATTGGTATCCTCTCTTCTGTGGTACTTGCCTCTCTAAACAGTGCACGTGAGAAATCTCGTGATGCTCGACGTATTGGAGACATTAAGCAGTTACAACTAGCACTTGAAATGTACTATGACTCAAACAACGGTTATCCATCAACAACCGCTGCTTTGGTTCCTTCCTACATTCCAGTTGAGCCAAGTGATCCACAAACAAGCGCAGCGTATACGTATGAAGTAAGTGGTACTTCAAACTATGTACTTCGTACAACATTAGAATCAAGCCATAGCGCTTTGGGGTCTGATATCGACGGAACTCCTCTCTCAACCACTTTGTGTGATGACGCTGTAGCTCCTTTCTACTACTGTGTACAACCGTAGATCGTACACCTTCTTAAAGTAGTTCAAAACACGCACTCATGAGTGCGTGTTTTGTTGTTATACTTATAAGACATGACATTTGAACTACTCATTTTAGCGGTACTTGGGGTCATTGTTGGAAGTTTCTTGAATGTATTTATTCTACGATTGAATACCGGACGTTCAAATTCAGGCCGAAGTGGCTGCATGAGTTGTGGAGCCCAACTTACATGGAAAGAATTAATTCCACTTTTCTCTTACGCAGCACAAAGTGGACGTTGTCGATCGTGCGGCAGCAGTATCTCTCATCAATACTGGATGGTAGAACTCTCCACTGCAGTATTATTCGTATTAGTTGGAATACAACATGTTGGTTTATTTGAGGGAGCTACATTATTATTCGTAGTTAGTTTGCTTGTAATCATCGCGGCATACGATTTTCGCCACACCATAATTCCTAATAAAATCGTCTATATTTTTCTTGCAGTAACTTTCGCAACGAACATCCCGCTGTGGGGAACATTTGGATTCTCTGAACTTGCGACTCATTTCTTTTTTGTTCTTGTAAGTGGCGCAATTGTAGCTTTCCCGTTATTTATTTTGTGGGCTGTCTCAAGTGGAAGGTGGATGGGATTTGGTGACGTTAAATTAGTCATTGGATTTGGATTTGCATTGGGAGCGTATCAGGGATTAATGGCGGTACTTCTGGGATTTATAGTAGGAGCAGTGATTGGGCTGTTACTTCTCTCTATACCAAAAGTTATGAAATACACACCGTTGAGACCGTTGGCTACTCGTTTTACAATGAGTAGCGAGGTCCCATTTGCACCATTTTTAATAGCTGGATTCTTTCTCGTGCTATTTTTCAATATTGATGTATTTATGTTAACTGAGCTCTTTTATGGTTTCATTGTATAAGAAAAAACAAAACACTTTTCTTGCACAGGCAGGTTTTACTGTCATTGAACTTATTGTTGTAGTTGGCATTTTGGGAGTCATTTCTTCTATAACGCTCACGAGCTACTCCAAATTTGGTGGGCAAATACTATTGCGTAACTTAGCGTACGACGTAGCACTATCAATTCGACAAGCTCAAGTGTACGGAATATCCGCACGAAGTTTCTTGGGTGCACAATTTGCCTCGGGGCACGGTGTCTATTTTGATTTTGCTGAAGGTAGTAATAAGTTCTTTTTATATACTGATACAGATGGCAACAACTTCTATACCTCGGCTGGCACTGAATGGGTTGAGACATTTTCTATAGGGCGAGGACACTCAATTGATAGACTCTGTGTCCCAAGTGGTCCTTCATCAGAGAACTGTGCAATTACTTCGATGGATATTTTATTTAAGCGTCCTGAGCCGGATGCTATTATCCGCGCGTCAGTAGGAGGTAGCTTTACACAATATGATAGAGCACGAATTGTCCTTGATTCACCACAGGGCAACAAGCTCAGTGTGCTCATAGAGTCAACTGGTCAAATTTCTATACAACGATATGCAGAATAAACATACAGAAAAAAGAAAAAAGAAATCTTTACAGGCAGGATTTACCTTGGTTGAGATGATGGTCGCAATGTCTCTGTTTGCAGTTGTTATGACAGTGAGTACAGGCGCATTACTATCCATGGTGGACGCAAACAGAAAAGCGCAGGCATTACAATCTGTAATGAATAACTTAAACGTAGCACTCGACGGTATGGTGCGTGGTATCCGTATGGGCGGAACATATCATTGCGGCGACATTCTAGAGACAAACAAAACCGTATTAAGTACACGAACAGACTGTGTAGCTGGAGGTAACCTACTTTCGTTTGAAGCATTTGGTAATTCACCAATCGATATAACTGATCAGTGGGTGTATTGGTTTGAGAATGGGCGACTGTACAAAAGTGTTGATGCGCGAAATACTGCGTTACCTATTACTGCCCCAGAAATACAAATTGACTCATTTCAAGTTTTTGTTACCGGTGCACAGGGCACACTTAATCTTGATGGTGATATCGTTCAACCGAAGGTCGTGATTTCTATTCAAGGAACTGCAGGAGCAGAAGGGAATACCGCCGGTGTTATAGGTACTAGTGACAAAATTCGAACGACATTTAATATCCAAGCAGTAGCCTCACAAAGACTCTTAGATTTGTAATATGGCAAAAACTCATGTACATAAAAGAGGTTTTACTCTAATCGAAACACTGGTTGCTATTAGTGTGTTAGTTGTTGCAGTGACTGGACCGCTGACGCTTGCTTCACAAAGTTTGTTTGCCGCAGTGTATGCGAAAGATCAAACGACCGCATTCTATTTGGCACAAGAAGCAATCGAAATGGTTCGCAATAAACGTGACAACAATCTACTCGCTTTCCTTGGAGGAACGGATGTTGATTGGCTCTTGAATATTCCAGTTGACACAAGCTTTCAAGTAGATATACCTAATGACACAATAGTTGCCTGCGGTACAGAGTGCTTATCTACCAAACTTAAACATGATGGGATTTTTTATAACACACAATTAGGTGAATCTACTCGGTTTGGTAGAAGTGTTTCAGTTATTAAGGATCCTACACTAGAAGACGAAGCAGTTGTGACTGTTGTAGTACAGTGGCAAACCGGAGCATTTCAAGAACGCACTATTTCGGTACAAGAGAGGATTTATAATTGGGTTCCTAACGGTAATGAGGCAAGTGGAACTACTCCAGTGCCACCACCTCAGTGTTCTGATGGAATAGATAACGATGGTGACGGGGCGATTGACCTTGCAGACGTTGGCTGTACCGATGCCAATGATATACAAGAATTTAATGTTGATTTAGGCGATGGTGGTACGACTGTCATTTGTACTGAATTGTATCGACAAGGATTGCTTGACGATGTTATTTACGAAGCCGACGCAGCTTTTGGTGCGACGCTTTCACAAACAACGCTGCGAGGATACCACGCATGGGCAGTGCCGGTAGTTACTCTCATGCAGAAGTCAGAACAAGTGACACGTATCGTTGCTGTCATTGCAAAACCATGGACTGTAGAAATGGCTCACCAAATGGGAGTTCTTGACGAAGGAAGTATAATAGGAAAAGCCATGATGATAGTTGGTGTTCCAGTATCATGGACAATTGGTGCTGTTGTAACTATTACAAGTGCATTAGTTGAAGCAATTTCACAATCAATCTCTGATATTTCAAAATAGTATGAGTTACTTCAACACACAACAAAGAGGATTTACGTTGATATTAGCAGCACTTGTGGCGTCACTTCTTACCTCGCTTGGTTTGGCGATGTTTTCCATCGCAAAGAAAGAAATCATACTTTCTTCTCTCGGACGTGATTCTCAGCTTGCTTTTTATGCAGCAGACACAGGTGCTGAGTGTGCGCTCTATTGGAATTTTAGGCATGGTGCCTTTGCAACGTCTACTGTTTTTTCGTCACCCGGTATTACGCCGACATGTGCAGGTAACGTGTTGCAAGATTTTCCCACTCCGTATGAGCCAGGTATCCCTGATGGAGTAAGTGGGTTAGGTGGAAACAATTACTCAACCTTTTGGTTTGAGCCAGAAGGACGATGTGTGTACGTTACAGTTACGAAAAGAACAACTCATCCACATACGGTAGTAGAGTCTCTGGGATACAGTACTCCGTGTAGTGAACCAGATCATCCGCGTCGTCTCGAGAGAGCCGTACGGTCTACTTTTTAGGTGTTTCATGAAAGGGACGTTATTGGTGTATCGCTCGAGAGGTATATAGTACAATACCCAGATGGCGACAAGACCAACTAAAGAATTGAAACAACGTGCGCTACAGCTACGAGAAGTAATCCGTCATCACAACTATCTCTATAATGTGCTCGACACTCCTGAGATTTCTGACGAAGCCTATGACACACTGTTACGCGAACTTATTACTATAGAAGAAGAATATCCAGAACTCTCTACTAATGATAGCCCCACACAAAGAGTGGGGGCTGTGATTCGTAAAGGATTTACAAAAGTGGAACATAAAGTACCACAATGGTCTTTTGATAACGTATTTTCAGCAGAGGAACTGAAGCAATGGCACGAGCGCGTATTACGTCATATGGAACGCTCAAGTATTAAAGATGAACCACTTACCTATACTGTTGAACACAAAATTGATGGACTGAAGGTTATATTGGAATACAAAAAGGGGGAGTTTGTACGAGGTGCAACTCGAGGAGATGGAACTGTGGGCGAAGATATAACCGACAACCTCCGTACCATAAAGAGTATTCCACTTGTCTTGCCAGAACCAATTGATCTTATCGTAGGGGGAGAAGCATGGCTGTCACATAAGGAGTTTGAAAGAATAAACAAAGAGAGAACGAAATTGGAAGAGGAGCCATTTGCGAACCCTCGTAATGCTGCGGCTGGTTCGCTTCGTCAGCTTAATTCAGCGGTGACAGCAAAGAGGAACCTCGATACCTTCATGTATGATATATATGATATTGATATACGAGAAACGTCACTCGAGGAGCCGGCTACCCAAGGGGAGGAGCTCGAGCTCTTAAAAGAACTTCATTTTAAAGTAAATCCGTATTGGAAAACTGTAGATACAATTGATGAAGCCATAGCAGATTACAATTATTGGCTTAAAAGACGTGACGGAGAGGCATACGAAATGGATGGAACTATTGTCGCAGTTGATAATATCAAGCTACAAGAAAAGCTTGGCTATACTGCAAAAGCACCTCGCTATGCTATCGCTTTTAAGTTTCCTGCTGAACAAGTAACGACGATAGTTGAAGACATTGTCCTGCAAGTTGGTCGTACGGGAGTTTTGACGCCAGTCGCACATTTACGGCCGGTGCGAGTTGCCGGTTCAGTAGTGAGCCGTGCAACACTCCATAATGAAGACGAGATAGCGCGTTTAGATGTTCGTGTCGGTGACACGGTGATATTGCAAAAAGCTGGAGATGTTATTCCCGATATAGTCAGTGTTCTTACTGATTTGCGGACAGGTAAAGAAAAGAAATACGTGTTTCCTAAAAAAGTTGCGGCCTGTGGCGGCAATGGTTCTATTGAGCGCGTAGCAGGAAGTGCGGCATGGCGCTGTGTTTCTAAAGACTCATTTAGTCAGCAATCTAGAATACTTGCACATTTCACTTCAAAAAAAGCACTTGATATAGACGGACTCGGATCATCAATAGTAGAGGCTCTTTTGCGGGCAGGATTAGTAAGTACGTTTGATGACTTTTTTACTCTTGAAAAAGGGGACATTCTTGAACTCGAAGGATTTGCTGAAATAAGTGCTGATAATCTCCTTGCTGCAATAGAAGAATCTAAGAGTGTATCACTGCAAAGGCTGCTTGTGGGTCTTTCTATTGGGCAAGTAGGAGAAGAAACAGCGAGAGATTTGGCACAGAATTTTACGCTCAAAAAACTACGGACTGCTACCGAAGACGACCTCGTTGCTCTAGAGGGTATTGGCGAAATAGTTGCTGCGTCTATTGTGAAGTGGTTTGCTGATGAACAAAATAGCGCGATGCTCGACCGACTTTTGGAACACATCACTATTAAGAAAGCTGCCAAGAAGAATAGAGGGGTATTAACAGGAAAAGTTTTTGTTTTAACAGGGTCTCTTGAAAATTTCACGCGAGATGAAGCAAGTGAGAGAATACGAGCAGCTGGTGGAAACGTTTCAAGCACCGTGTCGTCAAAAACAGATTATGTAGTGGCAGGTGAGGCTACGGGAAGTAAGTATAAAAAGGCAATTGAGTTAGGTATTCCAGTGCTAAATGAAGATGAATTTGCTAGTATGGTGCAACATGGTAGAAGTTGATATAGCAAAACTTGCAAATCTTACGCGACTAGCGATAAGTGATAATGAGATTAATGAGTTGGAGCGCGAGATACCAGAAATCTTAGCGTTTGTTGAGCAAATTAGTGAAGCCGGAGGGGAGATAACAAAAGAAACTGGCGATCACTATAACGTTATGAGGGAAGACGAAAATCCACATGAAACAGGTGTGCACACGAAAAAAATGGTAGATGCTATGCCGGACTCGAAAGACGGCTATTTACGTGTCCGAAAAATAATTGCTCAAGACTAATGGCTGATATGGAATTGCAAAATATTACAATACAAAAAGCACGAGCCCTCCTTGATGGTGGAGACATTACTGCTGTAGAACTTGCGCAGGCATACCTAGGGCGTGCTCAAGAGAAAAATGAAGAACTCAATGCGTATTTAGAGATTTTTGATGATGTTCTAGAGCAGGCGCAACGAGCTGACAAAATAATTAAGGATGGTAGTGCAACTGCATTGACGGGTATTCCTATTGCGATTAAAGACAATATTCTTATTGAGGGACGTATTGCAAGTGGCGCATCTAAAATTTTAGAAAACTATGTTGCAAGCTACGATGCACACGTTATTGAAAAGCTAAAAGCGGAAGGTGCAGTATTTATAGGGCGAACAAACATGGATGAGTTTGCTATGGGTGGTTCTACAGAAAACTCTGCGTATGGCCCTACAAAGAATCCGCATGACCCTACGCGGGTTCCTGGAGGTTCATCTGGTGGATCAGCTGTGACTGTTGCTGCAGACATGGCGATTGCCTCACTCGGGACTGATACAGGTGGTTCTATTCGTCAGCCTGCCGCATTGTGCGGATTAGTAGGCTTTAAACCAACCTATGGTGCAGTATCACGCTACGGTGCGATGGCTATGGGCTCATCACTAGATCAAATTGGATCTTTTGGTAAAACTGTTGCAGACGCCGAATTACTCTTTGCGAGTATACGAGGAGAGGATAACCGTGATTCCACCTCACTTCCTGAGGCTTCTTTTGTCGATGCTCAAGCTCCAAAGAAAATTGGTGTACCACGACAATTTTTTGCTGAGGGTGTAGACAAAGATGTTATCGAAACATTTGAAGCGTCTCTTGATAAGTTACGGAAAGAAGGATATGAAATCGTAGATATAGAATTGCCAACAAGTAAATATGCGCTAGCGGTCTATTACATTGTTATGCCAGCTGAGGTATCTACCAATCTTGCTCGGTACGATGGCATACGGTATGGAGTCCAAAAACAAGGAAAAGACTTACTAGATGATTATATGCAAACACGAAGAGAAGGGTTTGGAGCAGAGTCTCGTCGTCGTATACTGCTTGGCGCCTTTGTGCTTTCGTCTGGGTATGCAGATGCATATTACCGAAAGGCAATAGCGGTTAGAAATCAAATAAAGAGAGAGTTCGATGAGGCATTTAAAGATGTTGCTATTATTGCAACACCAACATCACCTACACCTGCATTTAGGATTGGAGAGAAAGTAAATGATCCACTTGCTATGTATGCAGAAGATATGTTTACCGTTACTGCAAATCTTGCAGGAGTCCCTGCTATTTCTGTACCAATGGGTGAAGTAGAACGTGACGGAGTGCAGCTACCAATAGGAATACAATTTATTGCTAATCGTGGTGCTGATAGCTCACTGTTTACAATAGGTAAAGATTTTGAAGGTATAATACAAGAGTAACTATGCCGCGGACAAATAACATTACGCCACCGAGCTTTGACGATTTCACTGAAGGAGCGCAAACTTTCACTGAAGTCCAAGATGCATCGCTTAACACAAGCGATGCTATTCAAAGTGTTATTTTTGATAGTTCATGGGGAGGCCTTTTTACTTTCTCACTTATAGTTTCGCTCATAATGGGGATAGGAATTGTGTATGCAATGCTTCGCATTCGACAAATCCGTAAAGCAGAAGCACGCTATTATGCACAGCAACCCCTTTCTACTATCGGACAACGTATATTTGGTGTTGAGAATATACATGCTGAGGAATCCGACATATACGTTACGAGGTGGAATTCAATTACGAGGCATGTGAATTCGGAAAATGATAACGATTGGCGCCAGGCTATTTTAGAGGCAGACGTATTGTTAGATACAATGATTACTAATCTTGGGTATATCGGGGAAGGCTTAGGAGAGAAGATGAAACAGGTCAAACGAAGTGATTTAAATAGTATTGATGATGCGTGGGAAGCGCACAAAATACGAAATCGTGTAGCACACGAGGGGAGTAATTTTGAGATTACTCATCGAGAAGCAAAACGCGTTATTGGCTTGTACGAGAAAGTATTTACAGAACTAGGGCACATTAAGCGCTAACTTGGTCGGTAACTTCTTCTGTGGTATAGTGCTCCGCAGCGGGGTGGAGAAGAAGTATCTCGCGGGGCTCATAACCCCGAGCCGTCGGTGCAATTCCGGCCCCCGCAACCACGAAAAGTACATTGCGGAGCAATGTACCTCGTGGCACGCAAGTGTCCACGATACAAAAACCCCGAGTAGGGGTTTTTGTAGTTTGAGTGGTCGGGCGGTGGGTTGCGGTGCAACTCACTTTGCGCGACTATAGAGAAATGTTCTACGTGTATCTAATCGAACATAGCGACGATGGTATGTGGTACATCGGTTATACGAAAGATCTGCGCAGAAGAATCGCTGAGCATGTAGAAAAGCGAGGAGGAAAAACAACCCAAAATAAGAAAGGTTCATGGGAGTTAATTTATTACGAAGCCTATAAGAACAAGCAAGATGCTATAGGGCGTGAAAAGTTTCTGAAGGGTGGTTCAGGAAGAGTATATCTACGAAAGCAACTCGCACACCATACGAAGAAGAAGCAAGGCGGAAACAAATACCTGGAATAACACGATTCTTGCACGTGCTGATTGAAAGAAAGCGAATAAATTGGTATTCTTCCCAAATCGTTAGCTCAGTTTCTGCCAGGGGCGGACCAGCTTCAGGCTGGGGTTAGACTGTGCTGCCAGGGACGCATGCAATAGTCTCTTGGTAAGGTCGGCGTAACAATTCATAATCAGTAGTATGTCGGGGTAGCTCAGTTGGTTAGAGCGTAGGACTCATAAACCTAAGGTCGGCAGTTCAAATCTGCCTCCCGACACTAGATGTAGTAAAAACCGATACGAAAGTGTCGGTTTTTTTACTACTCTTGTCGAGGGCAGAATTGAAAGACGGAGCTGGTATACAAGACGACTGAAAGGAGTGCTTGTCACCACAAGAGTACTTCAATTTTTATATTCGCTAGCACTCTTTAAAAATTTGGTCGCGGCGAGTCCGGGCAGGAGCCACTTAACGATCCGCCGGCTGGCGGAGAGCTTAGTGAGCTGACGCCAAATCTGCCTCCCGACACTAGAGGAAAAAGAAAACAGGTACCATTGGTACCTGTTTTCTTTTTCTAACACAAACGACGGAAGAGAGAGTTGAGTTGCCTACCACGAGTTGTAAGACGGTGTAGAACAAAATAACCGTCGTCTTCTTTGCTCACAATGTCGGCTGCGTGCATTTTTTGTAAGTGTGCTGCTGCTGACGTGTAGCTTATGTTTAATTTCTCAGCTATGAGTTCAACATCGAGATCGTTTTGTCGAGCAAGTAGACTAATAATAGCTATACGTTTCTTGTTCGCGGCACCTTTCATTATGATTTCAAGGGTTTGAATAGTTCGTACGTGCATATCTTTTATTATAGCATTACATGTAATGCTATAATAAAAGATATGCACACTTGTGCACACATTTGTGTTGCCTACGCGTGCAAATATTTTTTACACGGTATACTTTAAGCAGGTCGAGTACATTACAACTCCACAACCATTATTTTATGGCAACAAAAAAAACTGCAAAAAGAAAAACAGCTGCAAAGCGAAAGCCAGCAGCAAAGAAGAAGGTAGTTCGTAAGGCTGTTAAAAAGAAGCCAGCAGCAAAACGAAAGCCAGCAGCAAAGAAGAAAGTGGTGAAGCGAAAGCCAGCCGCAAAGAAAAAGGTTGCAAAGCGAAAGCCTGCAGCAAAAAAGAAAGTAGTGAAGCGAAAGCCAGCTGCTAAGAAAAAAACTGCAAAGCGAAAGCGATAAGCAGTGTACTCAAAACAAAAAGCGCCCCAACGGGGCGTTTTTTGTGTATTGTTAGCGCGACGTTATAGAGAGCACTTGAATTATGTTTGAGGAATTAGGTAATGTAGCTTTGCGTAATCTCACTATAGAAAAGAAAAGCCGCCTACCCGAAAGGTAGGCGGCTGTGTCCAGAAAGGTCAAACTTTAGATCTTCAAACTTTCTAGTCTTCAACGGTTTCGATGAGATCGGCATTCTCGAGTATGATACTCATATCGTCTGGCGATACTTCGACGCCGTTGCACAAGTCAGGTGCGTTATCTGGGAAGATCCAGTTAATGTCTGATCGCATTTTTTGCATCGCATCGCGAGAGCGCTGATGTAGTGAGCCACAGCAGTTACCGACTACTACGACCACGTGGCCCGCAGGCCAACGTTTGTCAATGAATTGAGTATGACTTATCTCACTTTTGTGACGATTCGTTGCGCAGTCAGAGAAGAGGATGATGTCGGGACGCTTCTTCCAGCGAATCACGACACCCTTCTCGAAGGTTTTTTGTGCATGCTCCAGAACTGAGTCCGGAAGCCATATGCGCGGAATACTCATTTGCTGCTCCTTCGGTTGAGATTAATAAGAGGTTCAATTCTAAGTGGATAATGAAATATTTTTCTTCACAAGTCAAGTTTTGGTTCACTCTAAAACAAAAGAGTCTGATACTAAACGAATCAGACTCTGTTGTTTTATTGCGCGAACGAAGGGACTTGAACCCTCAACCTCCCGCGTGACAGGCGGGTGCTCTAACCAATTGAGCTACGTCCGCAATAGAGGCTATTCTAGCAGGATATTTGAATATTTCCACTAAACCAGCCGTTTTAGTATGTCTTGGGCAGCTACCCATGCTGTCGTCCAGCAAAGCTGCAGTGAAAACCCTCCAGATGGCCGGTTTATGTGTAGTATGTCACCAAGAAGGTAGAGGTTAGGAAACTTTCGTGAAGTCATGTTAGAGAAGTCTACCTCTTCAAGTGCTACGCCACCGTCTGCAATAACTGCCCTGTCGAGTCCCATAGTTCCGGCAATCATAAATCCAAGTGACTGCATTGTTTTCACAAGCTTTTTCCGATCTTCTTTCGATATCGAGTGTACACTCACTTCGCCGAGCGCTGGATTAGCTAAAAAGATAACCGCATGAGCTAAACTTTTTTGAAGTAATTCAGGAAGCACGTTACGGAGTTTCTTATTTTTATTTTTATCAAAGAGTTTCACTACACGTTTATCAAGGTCACCCTCGTTTGTGTCAGGGAAGAGATTAATTTCTGCGTGCACAGGTCCTTTTTCTAAGAGCTTACTTACTTCGTGAGATGTGTTAAGTACGAGGGGGCCAGAGATGCCAAAGTGGGTGAACAGTATTTTTCCTTTCTTTTTTATTTTAGTCTTGCCGTTTTGGCTGAATCGGATTTCCATAAACGAACACGATGTACCTGAGAGTTTGTGCACCCATTTCTCGTTTACCTTGAGAGGTACGATATTAGGGTTTGAATCTGCAACGGTATGTTCTATTTCACGCAGCATACGGAAGCCATCACCGTTTGAACCAGTTTCGGGCGCCGCCGCACCACCAACTGCCAACACAACGTAGGGTGCTTTGTACGCTTTGCCATCCTTTGTAATAACACCAGTTACGATACCGTCTTCGTGCGTAATTGAGCGAATAGGTGTACCGGTAAATATCCGCGTGTTTGGATTATCGATTCCTTTTTTGAATACGTCTACTACGTCAGATGCTTTTTGAGATTTTGGAAATACTCGTTTACGTGCTTCCACTACAAGCGGAAGTCCTCGTTTTTCAAAAAAGGTAAATGTTTCTTTAACTGAGAACTGTGAGAAAGGGGAGAAGAGGAATTTACTAGACTCTGGAAAGTTTTTTAGAAACTCGCGTACGTCAAGCTCGGCATTCGTTATGTTACAGCGTCCACCACCACTTATAGAAAGCTTTTTCCCGAGTTCTTTATTTTTCTCGAGAATTAATACTTGCTTACCTTTGGCAGCAATAATACCAGCACACATCATTCCTGATGCGCCTCCTCCTACGACTATTACGTCTGCGTCTTTCTCTGTCATTTGACAAGTATCCACATATATTGCGTTTGGTCAAACTGTTTAGTAAACGAATTCCCAGCAAAGTCATGCGTGGTACTATAGAAATATGAACCTCACATCATTTTTGAACGATATTATTGCATTGATAATGAATACGTTTGCTTTGTTTTTGCAGTTTCTTATTTCACTATTTACACTTTTTATAACGTTCATTAGCGGACTTTTGGGTCTTATAACATAGGATATGAAGTTTTTTAATTTTACACGTCATCAATGGATTATATTTCTTTTCTCACTTTTGTATGTCGCAGGGTTTACAACCTATTACATCGCGAGCGCTAACTACGAATTTCTCTGGTATGTGGGCGTGATGCTTATCTTTTTTGTGCTGCTAGTAGCTACATTACCTGCTTCTCGATTTTCACCACTTATTTTATGGGGGCTTTCGCTTTGGGGTCTAGCACATATGGCAGGGGGGAGTATTCCTGTGGGCGACACGGTGCTCTACGGCGTCCAGCTCATTAGTGTGTTTACCGATGGAGAACTAACGCTTGTTAAATATGACCAAGTAGTACATGCTTTTGGGTTTGCGGTTGCGACACTTGTTGCGCATCACTTACTTGCACCACGATGGAAAGAAGATGCTTCAAAAGCACTAGGCTATGCGCTTGCAGCAGGTGTCGGTATGGGGCTCGGTGCGTTAAATGAGATTGTAGAATTTATTGCTGTTCTTTCATTTCCGGAAACGGGTGTGGGAGGTTACTTTAATACAGGCCTTGATCTGCTGGCAAACATGATAGGAGTTCTTCTTGCTGTTGGATTCCTTGCGTACAGAGATAGAAACAAATAATTTGCGCTCATAGTCAAACATTGTAAGATACAGCAGCGTATGTATGGACGTACGTACGTGCATACGTATGTATGCCGGGATAGCTCAGTTGGTAGAGCGCACCCATGGTAAGGGTGAGGTCACGGGTTCGAATCCCGTTCCTGGCTCCCGTAGACAATAGCCGTTAATAAGCCACCTTAGCTCAGTTGGTAGAGCGACGCACTCGTAACGCGTAGGTCCGCAGTTCGATTCTGCGAGGTGGCTCATGTTAATACATATAAAAGATATTGTTGCATTAGGTATTCATGGTTGTTTAAGTCGTGAAAAAAAGAAGGGTCAGCGTTTTCGTGTGTCTATTTCTTTCGCGTTGGTAACACCGTCAGTGAATGACGAATTAGATGAAACAGTGGATTGGAAAGAAGTACGTGATGTCATCATTCATAGCATTGAAAATGAAAGTTTTTCTCTTGTTGAAACATTAGCGACTCATATAGCGCAAACTGTTCAGTTGCTAGATACAAACATCAAAGATATAACCGTACATGTAGAAAAACTAGATGCGTGGGACAATGGAGTACCAAGTGTTACAGTTAAAGGGTGATACTCTTTGTATCTTGACGCTTGTCGTCAGCCCATATAGTCTAGACAATAGAGTTCATTTAGAATGAGGAGCTGCAAATGATTCTTATTCATCTCTATGTATACTCATTCAGCGAAAAAGGTGTCGACAGTTTTGAAGGCATGGCTAATCTTTATAAGGTCGTTGATCAGTTTTCAGTTCAATGCGACGAAAAAAAGGAAAATATTCGTATAGATTGGACGCTCAAGATTACACATCCTGTGAGTAAGGAAAGCATGCTACTCGACATTTTTGATGTAGAAAGAACAGACGACGGGTGGAATTGTGCTGTGATACCTACACATGAGGCGTGTCAGGAGTACTCATTACACTGATGTGTCGTCTAAGTAAGTAGAGGGACGCGCAAGCGTCCCTCTCTTTATATTTGTATACTAATAGGTAAATGACAGAAAATAAAAACAGTAGTCGTATAGCAGAAATAGAAAGCCTTATGAATGAGGCAACTTTTTGGAACGATTCTGTAAAAGCGCAAGACCTCATTAAAGAATTGCAAGAATTGAAAGATGAAACAGAAGGTGTAGGCAAGTACGATAGAGGTGCTGCGATTGTCAGCATCCTCTCGGGTGCCGGCGGCGACGATGCCGAAGATTTTTCTGCCATGCTCTTTACGATGTACAGAAAGTTTATTGAGAACAAGGGGTGGAGTGCGACTATACTAGATGAAAACGTAAGTGACGCAGGGTACCGTAGTGTGTCGTTTGAAGTGACTGGTAAGAATGTGTATGGAACATTAAAGAATGAATCAGGAGTACACCGGCTCGTTCGTATTAGTCCATTTAATGCACAAGGTAAAAGACAAACAAGCTTCTCACTTGTTGAAGTTGTTCCGAAGCTTCCTGAAATAGAAGCTATCGCACTACCGCCGAGCGATCTTGATATACGTTTTGCGCGCGCCGGTGGTGCAGGAGGTCAAAATGTAAACAAGGTAGAAACAGCAGTTCGTATTACGCATATCCCCACAGGTATTGCCGTGAAGTGTACTGCCGAGCGAAGCCAGGAGCGTAACCGCGAAAAAGCACTCGAGATACTACGAGGCAAGCTCTATAAAAAACAAGAAGAGGACAGGGAGAAAGAAGAAAAAGGGTTGGCAGTCTCACCTCATGTGAAGATAGAGTGGGGAAGCCAGATACGTTCATATGTATTGCACCCGTATAAAAAAGTTAAAGACCACCGTACTGACGTAGAGACATCAAATGTTGACGCTGTGCTCAATGGAGACCTTTCAGTTTTTATTGGTGGTTAGTAACCCAAAAAAGTTGGTCGCAACAACAGGTGCCTGTATAATAGTATCTGTATAATTCCAGATAAGAATATATGATTTATTTCGACAAAGTTACTAAATTTTACAATGGAGGTATAGCAGCACTAGACGATGTAACAATGACCATAGAACCGGGAGAGTTCGTTTCTATTGTTGGGCATTCAGGTGCGGGTAAATCAACCCTTCTTAAGATGATTTTCGCCGAAGAGATTCCTTCTGAGGGAACTGTGTATTTTGAATCAAACAACATTGCGTACTTTGGTAAGAGCGACCTTAACAAACTACGAAGAAAAATAGGGACGGTGTTTCAAGATTTTCGTTTGCTCCCTACAAAAACAGTATACGAAAACATAGCCTTTGCTATGGAAGCAGCAGGGCAGCGAAACGAAGATATTGCAGCCGATGTTCCACACGTACTTGATCTCGTAGATCTTTCAGAAAAGATGGATAGTTTTCCACGAGAGCTTTCAGGTGGTGAACAGCAGCGAGTGGCGATTGCACGAGCTATTGTAAACCAGCCAGATGTGGTTGTTGCCGATGAACCCACAGGAAACTTAGACCCCATAAGTACGTACGAAATCGTCCAGATTCTTAAGAAAATTAACGATCTCGGTACAACTATCATTCTTACCACACACAACAAGGGTGTGATTGATTCATTAGGAAAGCGCGTTATTACCATGGATGAGGGCCGTGTTGTTCGGGACGATAAAAGCGGGCACTACGAGTTATAGTATAATTGTTAAAATGGCTTTTTGGATAAACATAAAAAGAGTATCGCGAGCAGGCTTCATTGGCTTTTTGCGTAATGGATTTGTTTCACTGACTACAGTGTTGATTATGGCGATTGTTCTTTTTGTTATGGGTGCACTGATGATGGGTAGTGCCGCGCTCGACTCGACGCTCGTGCAATTACAAGAAAAGGTAGACATAAACGTATACTTCCTTACCAATGCACCTGAGAGTGACATTCTTGCGCTTCGTGATCTGGTGAGCGAATTGCCAGAAGTAGCAAACGTCGAATACGTAAGTCGGGACGAAGCACTTGCTCAGTTCCGCGAACGACATAAAGACGACCAGTTAACACTGCAAGCACTCGATGAGCTCGACGAGAATCCGCTCGGGGCTTCACTTGCAATTAGGGCAAAGGAAACAAGCCAATACGAAGGCATTGCGGGGTTCTTAGAAAACGAAACTGCAGTTGGCGGGGGCGCTCAGATAATAGAGAAAATTAACTATTTCCAGAACAAAGCAGCTATTAATAAATTAACAAATATTATTGATGCTTCGGAGCGTTTCGGGCTCATCGTGACTATTTTCCTTATTGCCGTTTCGGCTTTGATTGTTTTTAACACTATTCGTCTCGCTATCTTCACAACGAAAGAAGAAATAGGTGTTATGCAGCTCGTGGGTGCTTCCGACTGGTACGTACAGGGTCCATTTATCATTGAAGGGTCCTTGTATGGGTTTGCTGGGGCACTGTTGGCTCTGTTAGCCCTCTATCCTGTTTCATTGTCGCTTGGTCCGGCGTCACAAGCATTTCTAGGGTCTTTCAATGTACTTTCGTATTATGCAAACAACATTGGCTGGCTTTTCTTCGTCCTTGTTGCAACAGGGGTAGGACTCGGTGCTCTGTCGAGCTTTATAGCGGTCCGAAGGTATTTACGTTTAACAAATTAACAATTAACTTGCAAAGTTAGGCACATTAGCTAGACTTCACAACAATTTAGTGCGCATGGCAAAAAAAGGACACAAATACATATTTGTTATCGGTGGAGTAATGTCAGGAGTTGGCAAAGGTATCGCAACCGCTTCAATCGGAAACATCCTCCAAGCAAATGGATATAAGGTCAACCTCGTAAAAGTTGACCCTTATTTAAATGTAGACGCGGGAACCATGAATCCAACCGAGCATGGTGAAGCATTTGTGCTTCGTTCAGGTCTTGAGACAGACCAAGACATGGGAAACTATGAACGATTCTTAAATCGGGATCTTCCTGAAGCAAACTATGTAACAAGCGGTATGGTGTATCGCAATGTTATCGAGCGAGAACGTAATCTCGAATACGATGGAAATTGTGTAGAAGCTATTCCGCATATTCGTAACGAAATTGTTGAGCGGTTTGAAAAAGCAGCGAGCATCAATGGTTCAGAAATTAGTGTTATTGAAATTGGCGGAACAGTAGGAGACTACCAAAACATTATGTTTATTGAAGCCGCTCGTGTTATGAAATCGCGTAATCCAGACGATGTCCTTTCCATAATGGTTTCGTACTTACCAATTCCATCGAAAGTAGGTGAAATGAAAACAAAACCAACACAAAATGCTATTCGACAGCTCAATTCTTATGGAGTACAACCTGACTTTGTTATTGGGCGTTCCGAAGAAGTTATTGATGAGCGACGAAAAGGAAAAATTGCCGAACAATGTAATGTTCGTCCAGAGCATGTTATTTCAGCACCAGACATTGAAAGTATTTACGATGTACCACTTAATTTTGAGAGAGACAACCTTTCAGGACTGATTCTCTCTGCACTGAAACTGAAGAAGAAAAATAAGGTAGCAGATTTGAAAGATTGGAAAGCATTCGTAAAAAAAGTGCACAATCCAAAAAAGGAGGTGAACATTGCAGTCGTGGGAAAGTATTTCGATACCGGTGACTTCGTGCTCTCTGATGCGTATATTTCGGTTATTGAAGCGATTAAGTTCTCTGCCTTCTCACTTGGAGCAAAACCTACGCTGACATGGATTTCTTCACATGACTTTGAAAATGGTAAACGAAAAGTAAGTGAACTAAAAAACTATGACGGTGTTATCGTTCCGGGTGGTTTTGGTAAAACAGGTATCGCTGGAAAATTAAAGGCAATCAAGTACATTCGTGAAAACAAAATTCCATACTTTGGATTGTGTTACGGGATGCAGCTTGCTGTCGTTGAATACGCCATAAATGTCCTTGGGTTGAAAGATGCGGCTACTCGCGAAATGAACAAAGACGCAACACATCTTGTTATCGATATTATGGAAGAGCAAAAAGCGAAGCTTAAAAACAAAGACTACGGTGGAACTATGCGACTTGGTGTGTACCCAGCACAGCTTAAAAAAGGAACTATAGCGCGTGCTGCGTACGGTAAAGAGGTAGTAGAAGAACGTCACCGTCACCGATACGAAGTCAATCCAGAATATGTCGAGCAACTAGAAGACGCAGGGCTCGTGTTCTCAGGTACGTCACCCGACAAGAAGCTTATGGAGATTATTGAGCTTCCGAAGGCAGAACATCCGTTTTTTCTTGGAACACAGTTTCACCCTGAACTTCAAGCACGACCGTTGGTACCAAGTCCATTGTTTACAGAGTTTGTACGGGCTTGTTTGAAAAAACAGTAATTATTTAGAAACGTATACACATACACTATGTTTGAAATTTTCTTACGAACAAAGAAGCGGCAATCATACTTACCAGAATTTGTGTACGGTAGTATGGATGGTCTTGTGACCACCTTTGCTATTGTTACGGGGTCTGTTGGTGCGTCGCTTCCAGCCGGTATCATTCTCATTATGGGATTTGCGAATGTATTTGCTGATGCATTTTCAATGGGGGCGTCTAGCTATTTGGCTGCGGTTTCAGAAGATCCAGAGCATCGAAAGATGCACGAAAAGCATCCGGTGCGTAAAGCGGTGGTGACGTTTCTCTCTTTCGTCATCATTGGTCTTATTCCACTATTGCCATTCGTAGTTGCTTATATCATTCCGGAGTTCGCTGGCAAGGCTATACAAGTATCTGTGATAACAACAATGATAGCATTTGGTGTTATCGGATATATTTCTGGTGCAGTACTTAATGAAAACAAGTTTGTAACAACGATCCGTAACTTTACCATTGGTGGTGCAGCCGCAGCTATTTCGTTTGGAGTAGGGTATGCACTGGTGAACCTCTTCGGTATCTAGCAAGATAACACAATCTCAACCGGGTTGTGGTCTGAGTGTTTGAATTTTAAATCGAGAGTATTTACACACTCAACTGTAATGTCTGGCGAACAAATAAACCCATCCACTGTTGCTGTCGTAGATTTTCCTTCCACGTAAGGGCGGTTTGCAGCACGAAGTGTTGGTATATCGGTAGGAAAATGTGCAGTCCAGCCATTTTTTAGGAGGTGATACGGAAAGTCGTGGTTGTATTTCTCGTATTGTATTTCGTCTTTCTCGAAGAAGTTTATTTTCCCAGCGTGTAGGTTCCAGTCGGCACCAGCAATGACCGAATGACCGTCTTTAGCCAGTTTTTTTATATACGTCATCAGGTCTAGGAATTGCGACATGCGAAGTACACCGTGTTCATCAAACGATGAAAGGTGCGTGTTCACAAACGCAATAGTTTTTCCGTCTTGTGTTTCTACGAATGTAGTCAGTGCGAAATCGAGGCGTGGAATTATCTTGTAGTAATATTCACTTACTTTAAACGGACGAATTTGTTTCTTGAATACATTAAAAGAGTCTTTCACAAACGTACCCATCCCGTGTTCATTTTTTAGGAAATCAAAGAAGAGTGGAAGTTGAAAGTTAGAAACACGAGACGAAGTATGATTTGGCAGTGTTTCGTATACTGCTTTACGAATGTTGTTCCATCGGTTTAAAAGGCTGCCTGCTGAAAGTTCTTGAAGGAGGTATACATCTGCCTGTGTTTTGGTGAGTATTCTTTTAATACCAGCGATATTTTCTTTCACAGCTTCATCAGAAGAGGGAATAAACTTACGCCCACCTTCAAACGAAATGTCGGCTTCGGCTCCCATCGCACCGTAGCCAAGATTCCACGTTAGTACTTTTAGTTTTTTCACCTTGGAATCATAGCAGGTGTCTCATTGAGAGACTAGTAAATTTATGTATGATAGGGGTATTGTCGGATTGCTCGCCTGTGCGAATGGTCTTATGGCAGTAAACATTTGTCGGATCGTCTAATGGTAGGACGACTGGTTCTGGTCCAGTTAATCTAGGTTCGAGTCCTAGTCCGACAGCAGACTTGAATTAGTAGCATCTAATTCACCAGAATACCCTTGTTTTAACTGGGGTATTTTAGGTTCGAGCGTAGCATTTAGCGACACAGACAAATCATACGTACTTCGTATACCAGAAAGCGGAGAAGGTACGGAAACATTGAGTTTTTTGTCTTTTAGTGTGAGGTTCGAGCCGAGAATGGAAAGTACCTCGCGTTTGGTGTTATTGTCACCATTCTTAAACTTTTCACGTGCGTTTTGGGCAAAGTTGAGATAGTTATTAGCAACGCCAACCCAGTCAATTGCACGTTCATGTAGTCCTTCCACATTCTTACGCACAACTCGCAACTCTTTCTCCACTTGTGCTCGTGTCTTGAGCAACTGTTCAGAAGTGATTTCATCACTTGCTCGCATCATCACAAGGTTGTCCAACTTGTTTAGCAACTCAGTCTCTCTTTTTCTATTTTGTTGAGTTATGTGGTCCTGCTCGTGTATTTCATTACGGTGTATATATTTCAGAGCTTCGACTGCCCATGCATAAAATTCAGTAGGTATTGATACTTTCTTTATGGACTCAGATATTTGATTTTCCAACACAGATTCCTCGATGTATCTTTGCGAACATACTCCCTTCTTCTTGGTACAGCGGTAATAGGTCTTGTCGATGATGCTAGGTCTCTCCATTTCAGATACGTCTATGTGGCAGGCAGGGCATTCGGTTTGAGTACGAATTGAGAACTTCTTTTTGCATTGAGTACATATAGCTTGCAACTTACGTTCTGCGGTCACTGCACAACCACACTCACCACAGGATAAAGAAGATCGGAAGGGGAAGTCATACTTATTAACCTTTGTCGGGCGCCCATGCTTGCCCAGAAGCGTCTGTACGCGGTTGAACTCATCTTCTGTAATCAGTGCTTCGTGCTTGCCAAAGAAACGTTCCTTGTAACCTTCTTCACCATTCCAATCAAATACGCCAAAGTAAAATGGGTGAGTGAAAGTATTGTAAAAGGTATTTACTGAATAGGGCTTTCCACTTCTATTCCTTAGCCCCAACGAATCAGCCTCTCTTTTGATATCAGGTATAGAGTATGAACCTGTAAGCATCTTCTTCCAGAGAGATTTTACTATTTTGAAACGTTCTGCGTCCTTCTCTATCTCTTGGTCGCCCATGTTGTAGTCTTTTTTGTGTTTGTACCCCATGGGCAGGACTGACGCAGGATACCAACCACGCTTCGCCTTGTTCCGTTGACTTCGCTTCACGTCCACACTCAAGTCGTTCACGTATTGGGTAGACATACCAAGCTCAACCGCCATCATCAATACGTTGTCCCAAGGATTGTATTCCCGTGAGTAAGTTTGTAGGTGTTGTATAGTTCCTTCTTGGAGCATCCAACTGATTTGTCCGCCATCTACAGGGTTACGTGCAAGTCGGTTAATCTTCCAACACAAGATACCGTTTGCCTCTCCTTTTTGGATACGTCCAAGCATTTTGTTGAACTCAGGTCGTCCGCTAGGTGTTTTTGCGGATTTGGATTCGGTGATGGTTTCTATTACATTCAAATCCAAGTTCTCAGCTAGACGCATCATTTCAGAAGTTTGGTCTTCAATTGAAGCCATTTGCTTGTCCTCACTGTCGGTAGACTTTCGAACGTACAGTATGTATTTGAGATCTTTCTGTTTTGGGGAGGTCATCATTTAAGTATAACTAATTAAGACGGCAGTTTATTTAAAATTTAAGGGGATGTTGTTGATTAGAGCAACGACTCGTATCAACTTCAAGCCCTCTTCAAGTGCCTGTTCGTATGTAATGTTTTGGTCAAAGTGCTGTTTGTGTAGTTCTTGAAATTCAAGTATCTGTTCTTCTTCTAACATTGTTTTTGCTTTATAAAAAATTCGAAACCTTACTGCGTATTCTTGTATAAAATTTCGTCTGTGAGAGTCGATTGTGCTTCCTTGCATTATGTCTCGACTTTCTCTTTTAAATCCTTCTGAGAGGATAAATGACTCTCGGATGTGTTGTCTTCACGCCTATTAGAAAGTTCATGGAGAAAGCGAACTATCTGGTTTGCTTCTTCCTTTGGATAATCCTCTATATCAACCAGTTTGTAAAACCAATCCCGTATTGCTCTACGCGAGAATCCTTGGTATTTAGTTGCTTTGGCAAAGCAAGTATAGCTACTCCACCCAAGATTGTTTCTGTCGTTCTGCTCTTCGATTATTAGAAATTTCCTCTTTATTGATCGCATGTTTTGAATTCCTTGCTAATTAAATTGGCTAATAGCTGAGACATAGTGGTACCAGATTGTGCTGCCTCGACTTTTAAAAGTTGGTGACACTCCACTGGTATACGCACTTGTTTGGTTAGTCGTTCTTTCATGTATAGATTCCTTATTTGGTAAATTTGTCGACCTTTATATCCCGCTCCCTTGTATATATTCCTCTCTTCCCTTCACTCCTACCTCCTGAATGGTCATCCCCCCGTAAGAATCTCGTCTTACTCATAGGTTGGTCGTAGGTTTCCACATGTGTGTCACTACTCTATTACTTCTTTCGAAGCATTCAGTATGGTTATCGCTCGGTTGAGCCGCTGTCTTTATATGCTCTTTTTGAGTCCGCATATAACACCAACGATGTGCTTCCAAGACTTAATGCATAAGCATCAAAAAACGCCCCTGTGAGGGCGTTGCCCGTATTATACTCCCCAGTGTTCAGAGAAAGTTCAGGAAATGTCCCGAACCTTACTCTAAGAATAATCCCCAACCGTGTTCGCGCTGATTTCTTATTAATCGTTCACCCGTGGTACGTCGTAGTTGTGTTTGCAGCTCAGAAATGTCCTGTCCAGTCCTTCTGCGCCAATTATCCGTGCCCTCTAGCCCAAGAGCATCTGCTAACTCTTCAGCTACTACGTAGTTTCCCACACTTTCAAATAGACGAAGAAAGAGGCTCTTGTACTTCCTTGTGAAATTTATTTGCCTTTGCTTGTAAGTAATTCGATTGTCTGCATATAAAGAAAAGTCTCCCGCTGATCTGACAGCAACTGTACTGTACGCTTCATCTGTTTGAGCAAGCTCAGGATTTGCTTCTACTTCTTCCTGCACGCGTTGGTACTCCTGTCGTAATGTGTCCGCATTAGTGACAGTATAGCTTAACCAGTATTCATCACTAAGAACTGCAGAACCGTCATCTTCATATAGAACTTGTCGCCCGTTAATCTCCATCGGTATTTGATCCAACATCTCGGTGTGTATGGCGCCCATTTCTTCTAGTAGTTGAATGGCGCGATTTAAATGGTGCCAGTCTAGTCCGAGTTGGGAATTAACCATTGAATATAAACCATGCGCAGGGTTGGGATTTCGGACATGTTCATCTAAGATGCTACGTAAAACCAAATGATAATTTCCAGTTTGACTCATTCATCTAGGATACATCCATAAGCACTTTTTTGAAATATGTAAATTTTTTTACACGGGTATATTCTCTTACGTATATACTTTGTACCCCATACGTACCCCCATTAGTGTCTAAAAGAGTCGGTAAGTGGCTTTGTTGAAGGATACGTACCGTTGATATTGCTCAGTATCTACGCTGTTTCTTCACGGTACCGCCGTGTACCGTGCGGTATGGAATAAAGAGTTGTATAATGGCTTTACAACTGAATATTTGCCTTTAATTAGGCGCGCCTAAACTTTGTGGATTATCCATAAAGCATGGTGCAAAAAACACAACGAAGATAGAAAACCCATCATCAGGGCGCTTCGTTGTGTTATGCGGGGAAACTCGCATAGGAGTCTTCGGACTCTACTGGTGGTGGGCTTTGTGTTGCTCACCTCTTATTAGCTAACTATCAATTATGAAGTTAACTTTGCAACACGTAATTATCGGGATAGTAAGTCTGCTCGTGATCGGGGCACTCTACATACGT
Source organism: Candidatus Kaiserbacteria bacterium (assembly GCA_017134395.1). NCBI lineage: Bacteria > Candidatus Kaiseribacteriota > Candidatus Kaiserbacteria bacterium. The sequence goes on from CP070993.1 coordinate 660,157, forward strand.
TTTAATCAAAGCGATGTGGGTAAAAATCCTGAGGTGTCATTTGAGAAAAAGCAAACTTGCGCTGATGTTCTCGTTGATGAACAAGAATCAGATGCAAGGTACAACGATAAAATTCGCAATAGCGGATATCACACAGAGGTGCATTACAGCCCTGCTTTACAAACTTGTTTGATTGCAAAAGTACATATATATCTTTCAGTCGAGGAGGACGATATTGATGCAGCGGGCTTGGCGACATATACGATTACTGATGCTTTCACAGGCAAAACGTTTTTCACGCACAAGGCTTTGTTGGGTGATGAATCAGCTACAGCAACAGAAATGTTTAACAACAAAATGGAAAAGCTTATTGAAGAAGGAGTATGAACAAGTATCTAACAATAAGTCTAATCAGTGCGCTTGTATTTATTTTCTTCTCATTAACGTCATTGTATCCATATTTGTACGACTTTGTTTTCGGCGATTATATCGGAGGATTCGACTTGCTGTTTTGGGGTGCAATAGTGAGCGGTTTGATTTCAGTCACTTCCGGAGTAATAGCATTTATCAAACGAGCCTAAATTACGTCTTTTTGTACTGACAATACTGTAGGGTGAGTGTAGAATCATCTGTAAGCTTATGATTCAAGAAATTAAAAAACACTTTTTTCGCCTTACATATGCTTTGAAGTATAGTAGGGTTTTGCAGATAGCTAGAAAAATATTCCCATCAAAGCGTACTAAGATGGAAGAGTATACTGCAGAGTATGCAAGATACTTTGATAATCTGTTCGCAAAGGCCGCTAATGCGGGAGGCTTTCAGTATCTATGCACCATTCTCAGGGTAGAAGGTCTGACTTCAGGGCATTGGGACGCTTTTGTAGAAGCCGAGGAGGCGTCTAGAGATATAAGCAATATTTTGAGAAAGACCAAGGGTAACAGAAAAGAGAAACGTGCAATCAGATTAGGATTATTTTTGTACTGTCACCTAACAGAAATGTCAGCACCTTATGAAATATTGGCAAATTTGTTGAGAGGTTGTCAAAATGCACCATATAGCGTGTACCCGTTCCATCATCTGGTGCGAATTGTTGGTGGAAAGAATACTCAACCTTGGGAGAAAAAACGTCTACCACCTTCGCCAGCAGCAAAAATAGCGCATCTCGAAGAGTTGGGTAAAGAGTGTGGAGAAGAGGAATTAAACCAGATCATAAATGAGTTTTTCCGTAACAATGTTAGAAACGCTTTCTACCATTCAGACTACGCACTTTCGGATGATGAGTTTCGAATAGTCGAGGGTTCACAAATGTTGGGTAAGGAAGTTATAAAAATTGAAGAACTTTCAGAGTATCTAACCAAATGTTTCGCCTTCTATTCCGCCTTTTTTATCGTTTACAATAATATAAGACGCGGTCTCGCGTATGGGAAAAAATTTCACAGATGGCCAAATTATGAGGTGTTGGAATTTTTAACGGACGAAAAAGAATTAAATGGTTTTAAAGTGCATTTCCCGAACGGTTCTCATGCGATGTTCCAAAGGAAGAAATACGGCGGTACAGATGGTTACAATTTTATGTTCGAAAAAGAAGGGATTGGCTTACAGGTTGGGGATTTAAAGAAGTATCACGAGGCAACAGATTGGTTTGTCGGAGATGAACCTTTTGATGAGTTTGGAACGCGTTACAATCCTTACGGCAAGTGGCAGCCAATAGTTTTTTCTAGAGATAGCGATCGCATCCAAAAGATGGCAAGAGATGCCACCGAAGATAGAGATGCCGAGGGTTGCCTTTTTTACATATACGCCACAGGGCATAAGGCAATTGAATTTGTTTTAAAAACAAATAAACCAATTACTTGGTTTTCTTCTATGCGCGGACCTTTTTGGTCAGTAAAAAAGAACTTTATTGTTAAGAAATGCGATCCAGTTGGCGGTGCTTATATATACGATGGCACAGTTTTTCTAGACGGCAAATCAGAAAAAGATGTTCTTGCTGGGTTAGCACGAATCAGTGAATTTGTTACAGCTCTGGAGTCAAAAGGGATTGAGGTTAAATCAAGATTGAAATATCAGATGTATTCCGATTTGTCTGATAGGGCAAAAGACGGAGGTGATGGAACATTCTCTGTTACCATAAGTATGGATGATCCACGCAGTACTCTTGTCGCAAACAACCTGGGCATGTTCCCTAAGAGCGATTGGAAAATAAGGCCAGAATGGATATGAGGTACTGTTTTGATATATGCTTTCGATAGAAAAATGCAGAGAACTGATAGAAGATGATGAGAAGTATTCTGATGAGCAAATTATTGAAATTAGAGACGCATTAGATCAGCTCGCAAGTATTTTTGTTGACAAATATTTTAGCGAAAAGTTTCCTGAAGAAAATGTGGCTCTTGGATCAGGTGGCGAGCGAGCGTAATTCTTGCAGGAATATAAAATCGGGAGTAATGTGATTTTATGACAATTGCATCAAAAATCGTTGTCGGCCTGCTGTCAGTTGGAGCTATTACGGCAGTTGCTTCGGTTGGCTCAGACAGTGCAACAATCCAGCCAGTTGAACACGTAAGAGTTGAAACTAGAGCGGTAGACATACCTGATCCAGTACACAAGGTTAAAAAGGAGGTGATACAGGATGCGGAACCTAAAGAGGTGGTTGAAACTAAACCGACCTCTATTCCTGCATATACACCTCCTGTGTCTAATTGCCATCCGAGCTATTCAGGTTGCCTTAAGGCAAACGCGAGCGACTACGACTGTGCAGGAGGGTCGGGCAACGGTCCGTACTACACAGGTACAGTTCAGGTATTAGGTCCAGATGTATTCGGTTTGGATAGAGACAAAGATGGTTGGGGTTGCGAATAATAGATTTACGGGAGTATACTGCCATCATGAACACGGATACTGAGTATTCTGACGAAGTTAAGGAAATAGCGGAAGACTACGGCGTTGACCTCGAAGAAGCAGAAGAGATAGAGGATCTATCTAACGAACTTGGAATTGACTGGGATGACGCTCATATGGTGTGGGAAGAAAGTTAAGTATGAAAAAAACAACAATCTATATCTTAATTGGTACTGTGGTATTGGCTGGAGGGCTTTTCTATTTCTACTCAGGAGGCAGTAATGAATTTGAAATTTCTCCCACGGTATCTAATGAAAACTCGTCACCATCAGCACGTTTACAGGTAACAGAAGAAGGGCGGTACGCAGACGACTACTTCTCTCACTTGGCGGTAGTTCATGAAAAACTTAGTAATTTTGGTGAGCTGGAGATAAAGAATGAAGACGAGACAATGGAGGCGTTTTCGACACTTCTATATGATCTTGGAGAGATAATTAGCGCTGTAGATAACGCAGCCATTGAATTGGGAGGATATAGGGATTCTACGAGTGAGAACGTGGCGCTTCATTCAGATGCTGTAGTTGTAGGGTACAAATCTCTAGGACTTTTGTATGAAGAATACAGAGTTGCACATGAGGAGTTGCTACGTTCAACAACAGAACAGGGTGTTGCCACTTACACAATCTCCACGAGTCGCATTCTGTCAGGAATAAACAATACACTTAAGACTTTCCCGCAGCTGAGCATGTTTCTAGTCCCAGCACTCTTGAAAGAGGAGAACGGCGAAGAACTAAATGCCCAATTAAGTAACGCCTTAGTTCAAAGGTTAGAGGCACTCTTCGGAGACGAAATAATAGAAGGCATGGCGGCAGGACAGCATGCTTTTGTTGCCTCTGGTGCGATAGTAAGACAACTGTTGCTTGGTGAAGAAATATAAAAGATAGCAAAATGAAGCACCACATGAAAATATCAACGGCAGTTTCACTTGTTCTTGCAGCTTTTGTTGGAGGGCTTTTGCTAGACTCGTCCATCTTTGGTCTAGGCGAAGCGGGATTCTCGAAGAAAGTGTCTTGTTCAAGTTTTAAGGAACAGGCAGAAAGTCGTATAAAGGACTACTACGCACCATCAGAAGTAGTAAGCTATACACCTGATGAGATTTTCTTCAGTACAAGTAAAGAAACCTGTATAGCAGCATGGAGTGGTGACTGGTTAAACGAGAACGGTATGTTTAAGCAGGTTGCCATATTTGATGCGGTTAGTAATCGGGATATATACTCAGATATGGTGTATCGTCCCTTTGTTAAGGAAAGTGAAGACATTGATAATTTCTATCGCCGAACTGTGAATAGGTACGATGAGCTGCTAGTAGAGTTAAGATAAAATAGTAGTTCGAGCAATTTGCAGAAAAGTATTACAGGTGTAGATTTAGAGTATGACAATTCAAGAAGCAGAAAATATTCTGAAGTCCTGGCAAGAATTTGTTGAATTTGCGGACAAATTAAGCAAGATTTCTATGTCGCTACCAGAGTCTTTATTACCATATCCGATTACGGCGCTAGAGGAGGCGGCGAATATTATCGCTAAAATGCACTTTGATTCTGGTGATAAAGAGACAGGCGAAATTGTACAAAACGGAGTGTTTGGATACCTTGTGTTCTTCAAAAGTGATAAAGAGGCAATTGACGGTCTGCGCTCCAAATTGAACATGATGGAGGAAAGTTCAGAGCTGAAGGCAGCTATACTTAAAAATCTGAAGGAAGCTAAAATTTCATGGGAAGAACACAGAAGACTTAATTCTCAACTAAAATAGTGGTTCGAACCTTTCTAAGTTCTGCCAGCTAGGCACAGATAGCCCTGACGCGAACAGCGTTAGGGCTTTTCTGCTGCCTCTTTCGGGTTGGACTCGAAAAGAGCGAAATATATCTGACTGGAAGGAAGATTTGAGCGGCGGGGCTGCGTCGCTTAGTATTTACGACTGAAAGGAGTACAATACTTAGCAAAGGTAGCCGAGTCCTAGTCCGACAGCCATCAATTTATACAAAAGATTAAATTTTTGGTGTATCCTTCAAATGTGGAAGAAAAATTAGATTCAGTATTTGTAGTGCCAGGATACACATTTTTTTATTGGGGATTTACTCTAACTAAAAATGTTTACCCAAATTATATAAAGCATTTCAATTTTGGCAGCAAGAAATTAATCCAACCAATTAAATTAAAAGTTGGGAATAAGTTTTACGATGCTAAAATTAGGCTCACTAGAATTACTACAGACAAATCTCCGAACAGGGAAGTTGTCCAAATTTCCTACGAACAAGAATACGATACTCTGAAGGCTCTTAGAAAGGAATTCATTTTTAGCCATGCTTCTACTATTGACAAGAAACGTCCCAAATTGAAAGAGCTATTCGAATTAGTTCATCTCAGTGAAAATAAGTTCAAAATCAAACCAATATCTAAACAAGAGACAGATTTTGATGACATGCTTAGGTTCATGGAAGAGAAGAATCTTTTTCAATATTGGAAAGACTCAAAAAAGGATAAACAAAAAAGTATTTTTATTGACTACTCTAGGAAATGGATTCCAGCAGCGAAAGCCCAAGAATACCGTAATAGGGCGAATGTAATATACATACTTCATAATCGTCACTCGAAACAGTTATACGTAGGGAAGGCAAATATCTTTGGCAATCGTGTTAAAAAAGGATCAGGAAGAATCGGTTTAGATGCAGACTGGGATAAGTTCATGTTTTTTGAAATTGATCCTGAATACGCACACCAGTTAGCACAAATAGAAACTTTTGCTATAAGGATATTAGCAACTGTTTTAGAGAACGACGTCGGTACTAAGCCAATCAAAGAACATTTGGAGAAGCTTGTTAATAGGCAACTTAGAAAAAATAGATAAGTATTAACAGCACCTAAGACGTTGAGGTTAAAAGATTTGTTTAATTTACGAAAAGTTCTCGTATTACCTCAAGCGGACAGTAGACAAGCTCAAGATTGACTGATGATTATTGTGTGGTATTGTCGAGCTAGAGCAGAAAGGAGAGAGATATGGAAAAGTGGAAACTGAAAGGTTTCGATACCTTTGAAGGGGAGTTTTACTCAATTGAAGGCGAGTATGGTTCTCAACAGGAAGCAGAGTTGGCTGCTGACGAATGTTTGAAAAGATTTGAGCAGCAGCAGCCAACTGAATCCTCAGGAGGGCAGTCGAAATATGGCATTCAGGATAGGGTCTATGTTATTTATCCTGATGGCACCAAGTATCGCTATTTTCCTCCCGCTTTTGCTAAGTGCGAGGTGATTCTCAAAGAATCAAACGGGAGTGTCATCGTTAAAAAGGATGGTGGATCTACAGAAAGTGTGTTTACAGACTTGACCGATGTTAAAGAAGGAGACAGAGGGCGAGTCGTTGAGGTTGACGGACGCTTGATGTTCGTGCGTGAACCGCACTCTGGCTGAACACTTGTGTCGATTCCTTATCCCAAATGAACCCCGCAAGAAATTGCGGGGTTTCTTTTTACCTCGCTAAATAGGTTCTAATCTCGTTCAGTAGCTACAGCCAAAAAATGAAGGATTCGTGAATGTTCGAATCTTTGCTATTTGTTCCTTTTACCTTACTATGCAAGAACATGAAAGAAGACATTGCATATATATATGGACATAATCCTGTAATGGAAGCACTACAAGCACGACCTGATGTTATTCAGGAAGTTTTTTTGAAGGCACACAGTAAAGATGAGCATTTAAAAAGCCTGCTAGAAAAAGCAGGCGTGAAGACTTCAGTATTGAATGAGCGTAATTTACCGGGAAAGTTAGATAGTGGTGTTGTGCATCAAGGTGTTGTTGCTTCTATATATATTGATAAGCTCGTATCGGAGTACAAGGATTTTATAAACGAACTTACAATAACTGATAACACGTCGGTACTCATTCTTGGTGAGATACAAGACCCACAAAATGTTGGCACAATAATACGTTCTGCTGCGGCATTTGGTGTAGATGCTGTATTGGTACCTTCACACAATCAGGCTCCTGTTAATGGAACTGTCGTTAAGGTATCAGCTGGAATGGCATTTCGTGTCCCGTTGGTTTCAATAAACAATGTGAACGCAACTATTCAAGATCTTAAGAAAAGAGGTTTCTGGGTTTATGGTCTACATGGAGAAGGGGAGGTGAATTTACCAGACGAGAACTTTGAGAAACCTTCGGCTTTTATTATCGGAAATGAAGGAACCGGCTTGCGTAAAATGACAGCCGAAACATGCGATACATTGCTTTCAATACCTACAGATAAGAGATGCGAATCGCTGAATGCTTCTGCCTCAGTTGCAGTTGTACTCTATGATTGGAGTACTAAGGTTAGTTCTAGATAACTTAATTTTAGGTAGTTTCTAAAGAGGGTTTGAAGATTGTCTTGTATAAGTAGTAACAAGATAACTTTAGGATTTGTTATACTTTCTTTAATGAATACAGGAAAACGTTCACTTATTGAAAATATCTCTGATATTGTTTTGTTTTGTACAACCACTGTTCCTTTTATATTGGTTTGGTTCACATCCTTTTTTTGTAATGAACGAGACATTGGGAACGCTAGTGGCTCATGCAGTATTCATATACTTAGTGGCCTATACGACTTTTTAATGACTACTATTATGGTGTTTGTTTATGGTGGATTTATAATAGCCGGACCAATACTTTTACTCTTTATACTATTGAGTTTTTTCACTAAGCTACTTCGTTATATGCGCAAGCAATATCCTGTGTCAGCAAACTTAATATTAGTTGAGATTATTACGTTCATACCTGTCTTGTTTGCATTGTATCTTTTTGCTTTAGTGTTTTTAGGACTATTTTAAAAACAGGAGTTAGTATATAGAACAAGATTGAGAGAGAGGAGTCTCTACAAATTTCGAAGTTGCTCAGCAATCGCAGTTATGTTCTATTTTAATTAAAGAAAAGGGTAATTGTAGTCAGGCCATACACCAAACAGTACACCGATATAGTGTACGATGACGTACAGGAAGAAGATGTATCCAAGGACTCCAGATATAAGGAAGATAAGTGTTTTATTGATGATTTCTTGGCGACGCTTTTTTACTTGGTCGATAGTACAGATACCTTTGCTTCGACGAAAATATAATACGAGGCTCGCTATTAGAAGAAACAATCCCACTGCGCGGAAGTACCATTTGTATTCTAGATAAAATACATCGGCAAGTGAACTAGCGAAGCTTACTGTCGCTAAACCAAACATCACGAGAATAAGCGGACTTAAACAACACAGTGATGCGAATAATACGGGGATACCTGTTACCTTAAATATTTCTTTCCATTTTTTTGTCATTACACAGCAGTGTACAAAGTGAGCATGTAAAGTCAACTTGACATTGTGGGTAGAGCTACTATGCTTAGTGTATGGAAAAAAATACACAACGTATATTGTTAAGAACTTTGCTAGGCGTAATTGTTATTGGTGCTTTTATCTTTGCAGGTATGTGGACATATTCGTGGTATCTCGGGAAAGTTGCTCCAAGCGTTGCAGATTCTACTCAGACTAGTACCACGACAGTTGCAGTGTTGGACGCCGAAGAATCTACAGAGGTAGAAGATGTTGTAACAGAAGCGCAGGCTGTTGCGTATTTTGCTGGAGGGTGCTTTTGGTGCACTGAAAGCGATTACGAAAAAGTTCCCGGTGTAATAGAAGCAGTGTCGGGCTACATGGGAGGTGCAGTAGAGGGTCCTAGTTATAAGCAGGTTGTGCAAGGTAACACGGGGCACAGGGAAATGGTGAAAGTTGTATACAATCCAAACACAGTAGACTACCGACGGCTCGTACTCGAGCTCTTTAGAGAGACCGATCCTACTGATGCAGGTGGAACGTTTTATGATCGCGGATATCAATACACCTCTGCCATTTATTATCAAAATGATACGGAGAAGGAAGTAGCAGAGACAGTTATTGCAGAGCTTGAAGAGAGAAATGTTTTTGAGAAACCTATCGTCACGAGCATTGAGCCAGTAAGTACATTTTGGGTAGCAGAAAAATATCATCAAGATTATTACAAGAAAAACCCAATACAGTACAACTATTATCGTAAAGGCTCAGGACGGGATGCGTTTATAGAGTCTGCGTGGGGTGATGGGAAAAACAATGATCTATTTGAAACTACTAAAGCAGAGGAAGTAACTGTTGAAGGTCGTAATCCATGGGATACATTTGTAAAGCCCAGCGACGAATACTTGAGGGAAACGCTTACGCCATTGCAGTATCAAGTGACACAACATGAAGGAACAGAGAGGTCATTTCAAAATGAATATTGGGATAATCACGAAGAAGGGATTTATGTAGATATTGTCTCTGGAGAGCCGTTGTTTTCGTCGACCGATAAGTTCGATTCAGGTACTGGTTGGCCAAGTTTTTTGAAGCCTATTGCAGAAGGAGTTGTAACGGAACGACCAGATAATACACTGTGGTACGAACGTACTGAAATTCGAAGTGCTGTTGCAGACTCTCACCTTGGGCATATTATTTTAGACGGTCCAGTGTCAAACGACCGTATACGCTACTGTATGAACTCGGCAGCGCTTTTGTTTATTCCAAAAGACGAATTGGAAGAAAAAGGGTACGGCGCGTATACGCATTTGTTTCAATAGAGTTGAACACTAAAACCTTTGGTATACTGACACCATGAAAACAGTTTTTATCACAGGGGTGAGTAGGGGTATTGGTAAGGCTCTTGCACAAACATTTTTACAAGCAGGGTATGCAGTATTAGGCACCTCTCTTACGGGAGAGTTAGATTATGAGCACGAGAATCTACGAGCACTGAAGCTCGATATTACTAACGAGCAAGAAATACAGAATGTTGTTGAGTTTTTAGCGGATGAAGATATCAAGATAGACATTCTTATAAATAACGCAGGTGTATTACTTGATCAAAATGACGATACGGTTGTTATGGAGCGTTTGCGCGCAACACTTGAAGTTAATTTATTTGGCACTATAGCTATCACGCAAGCAGTGTTGCCATTCGTGCGTTCGGATGGAAAGATTATTCACATTTCTTCAAGTGCAGGGCAACTTACTCGAGATGTTACCAGTACTCGGTATCCAGGATACAAAATTTCTAAAACTGCGCTGAACATGTATACCGTTACACTTGCTAAACGTTTGGAAGAAACGGGTATTACTGTTGCTGCAGTTCACCCTGGTTGGACCAAAACAGATATGGGCGGTCCTGATGCTGACTTAACTCCCGAAGAATCAGCACAGTACATATTCGATTTTGCACAACGCGAGAATGTAGAAACAGGGAAGTTTTGGTTTAGAGGAGAGCAAATGAAATGGTAGTCAGAACCTTTGGTATACTAAAAATATGAAAATAAAACTTACTGATTTAAAAGAGAAAGTGACCACTGGAGTACAAAAACTTGGTTATGAAGGAGAAGACGCGCAGATGATTATTGATACGCTTCTGTATGCGGAAATGCGAGGTAATAATCAGGGTATCGCTAAAATTGCCACTGGTGGTGTGCCGAAAGCGGTAGATGTAGAAGAGTTCAGAGTAGCAAAAGAGAATAAGTGTGGCGTACTATTTTCTGGAGGTCATTCAATGGCTACAACAGCCAAAGCAGCTGATAAGGCAGTAGAGTTGGCTGAGAAACATGGGGTTGGTGTTGTTTGTATAAACCATACAAGTACATCCTCAGGGGCAATTGGTTATTTTGCCCGACGTATTTCAAAGGCCGGATACATAGGGTTTGTATGTGTTGGTAATGGTAATTTTGCGGCAGTGGCACCAACTGGCTCAGCTGAAAGAAAGCTTGGAACTAATCCACTTGCCTATGCTTTCCCGTATGATGGCGGTGAAGTTGTTTTCGATACTGCAACTGCCGCGATTGCTTTCTTTGGGGTCGTAGAAGCAAAGTTAAAAGGAGAGCCTTTACCAGAAGGGGTTGCACTTGATGCTTTAGGAGAGCCAACAACTGACGCTGCAAAAGTCATGGAAGAAGGTGAGGGGGAGAACGTTGGTGGTGCCATTAAGACTTTCGCAGGGCACAAAGGTTTTGGACTATCGTTATTTGTACAACTCATGGGCGGTGCATTTTCACTTGCAGGTATCCCAGGTGCCAATGAGGAAGATGGTGCAGGTACTTTTGTATTAGCTATTGATCCAAGTCTATTGGCTGGGAAAGATGAGTATCTTAAGCGAAGTCGTGAATTGGTTGATCAAATCAAGGCGTCAAAACCAATCTCTGGACAAGAAGTTGTTCTTCCTGGAGAAAAAGGGGATCGATGCACCGAAGAAGTTGAGAACACTGGTGAAATTGAAATCGCAGATGGTGTATGGAATGAGCTTTGTAAATTTGTAGATAAATCATAGTATGAAAAAAATAATCGTAGCTTCAAAAAACCCAGTCAAGGTACATGCAGTAGAACAGGCTTTCGGTAAGATGTTTAAAGGGGAGGATTTTGAAATAGTAGGAGTGAGCGTACCTTCTGATGTTCCTGATCAGCCAATGAGCGATGAGGAAACGTATACTGGAGCATTAAATAGAGTTAATAACGCACAAGCTGCAGAAAGCGACGCAGAATACTGGGTTGGAATAGAAGGGGGAATAGAAGAAAAAAATGCTGAGTTTGAAGCGTTTGCTTGGGTTGTTATTCGATCGAAAGACGAAAAATACGGAAAAGGACGCACTTCAACATTCTTTCTTCCAGAAAAAGTTGCTACACTTATTCGTGAAGGAAAAGAACTTAGCCATGCATCTGACGCTGTGTTTAAGGAAGATAACTCTAAGCAAAAACAGGGAACAATTGGTCTGCTGACTGACAATCATATAGATAGAACAAAGTACTATACAGAACCTACTATTATTGCGTTGATACCATTCAAGCATCCTGATTTATATTTCTAGAGTAGTAATAATTAATACATATTGTATGAAAAAAGGATATAAAACTAATATAGAAGAAGAAACTGTTTCTAATACCAATTTTAGAAAAGTTCTCTACACTGGAGAATACAGTCAACTTGTATTAATGACTTTAGCTCCTAGTGAAGATATTGGTTTGGAAATTCACGCAGACACTGACCAATTTTTTCGGTTTGAGGCTGGCGAAGGTAAAGTGATAATTAACGAAACAGAGCACGTTGTAAAAGATGGCGATGCTGTGGTGGTGCCAGCTGGGTCGCAGCACAATGTAATGAACACTTCTAACGATGAATCACTCCACTTCTACACAATCTATTCACCTGCACACCACAAAGATCAAACGGTCCATCAAACAAAAGCTAACCAAGTGGAAGAACATTTTGATGGTGTCACTTCAGAATAGAGAGCTTGGAGTTTAATTTGGTATGGAAATAATTGCAGAGGTGAAGACAGAATCGCCATTTGGGTACACTTCACAAAAAAGTTGGGATGAACTTTTTGCAACAGCTAATGAAGTGGGGGACATTATTTCAATCCATACTGATTCACGCTGGGGTGGCTCGTTTGAACTATTAGAAAAAGCACGCAGGCTTACCGACAAACCAATTCTTGCGAAAGGGATTCACAAAGATGATTCAGATATCGAAAAAGCACTTGAGATAGGAGCAGATTGGGTTTTGGTAGTCGGAAGGGTTCCGCAAAAATATGCAGAGAAGTGTTTTATTGAACCACTTACACTTGCAGAACTTACAACGATTCCAGAAAATCTTCGAGCAGTGTGGAACTCACGAGACTTAAAAGGTGGGAGTTTAAAGAGCGAGACATTTGCTGATGCGCGGAAAGTATTTAATGGATGGCTTTGCCAAGCTAGCAATATAAAAACAGTTGGTGATATAGAAGATGGAGCTAACGCGGTTTTGATAGGTACCCATTTAGACAAATTTATACAGTCTATGGAGTAAGTAAAAAGAATTACGTAATTAAATATGGAATTAATTACGTAATTCTGTTAGCATAAAAATATATGGCACGAAGAAAATTAGAAGACAAAAACATTCGTAAACTGAGTAAATCAGGAGGAAAAAGTATTGCGGTTACCTTACCAATAGAGATTGTTCGTGAACTAAAGTGGAAGAGTAAGCAAAAGGTGGTAGTTACTCGTAAGGGAAGCACGGTGATAATTAAAGACTGGAAGAAATAGAATATGGATGATGCAACAACATTGATTGAGTTAAAGAAAGAGCTTGAGAAACTACGGGACGAACGAGATTGGAAACAGTTTCATACACCTAAAGATGTAGGTGAGCAAATAGCTGTTGAAGCAGGAGAATTGTTAGAACTATTTTTATGGAAGAGTGGTGCTGACGTGCTAAAGAAAATGGAAGAAGACGCTGAATATCGAAACGATGTGGAAGAAGAATTTGCTGATGTTTTGCTTTCTTGTTTTACATTTGCAAATGCTGCAGATATCGATATTGCGACTGTGGTAAAGAAGAAGTTAGAAAAAGTTAAGAATAAATATCCGGTAGAGAAATCGAAAGGGAACGCTACAAAATACAATAGATTGTAAGTTCTGTAACGATAGAATTTAAGAGGATGCTTTTGAGAATATTCCTTGCGTTTCGAAGTTATTTACACTACTCTGGCGATAGATTAGTTTGAGCTCCAATAAGGAAAGGGAGAAATGCAATGAGACCTAAAAATCTCACACCAGCGGGACGAGTAATCGTTGCTGCTGACTTTAGTCTGGCTGACGCTCTTGCAGTAGAGAGTGTCACCGAGGAAGTCATGAATCTTGCAGACGATATCCAAGGTACGGATGTGTATGTGAAATTAAACTCCATTCTTCGATTATCTGGATACAGTTTGATCGATGATTTGCAGGCACAACAGTTGCGGGTTTTTGCCGATCTGAAGCTTTTCGACATCAGTGCAACACTTGCAAACGACGGTATTTTGTTGCGTCGATTTGCACCAGAGATACTAACAGCTTCTTGTGCTTCTGGCGTTGATGCGTTGAAGAGACTCAACGAAGAATTGCCTGAAACTGAAATTCTTGGGGTCACTGTGCTTACCACATTGACCGAACAAGAAGTACAGGCAATTTATGGTTGTACGATACCTGATGCTGTCTTGCGCCTTGCAGAAGTTGCCGCACAAGCTGGTATCGACGGACTCGTTTGTGCACCGACCGAGGTCGGTATGCTCAGAGAACGATTCGGCGATACTCTTTCTATCAATACTCCTGGCGTGCGACCAGTTTGGGCGAATGTCAAAGGAGACGATCAGAATCTGGACAGAGTGATGACGCCAGAAAAGGCAGTCGTAGCCGGAGCTGATCGTGTCGTTATCGGGCGACCTATCATTAAGTCACCGAATCGCCGTCGTGCTATCCAGGCAACTATCGATGAAATTGCACAAATAGCAGCATGAGCTTTGCTCGCACTTTCTTTTAACCCCCGACACCAAAGGTGTCGGGGGTTAGTTTTTAGCAAGACGAGATGAATGAGCAATAGTTTGTTATGCTGGAGTGGAGACTGCTAAAAAAGTCTAAGTTGCAGTATGAGTGTAAAGAAAAATTATAAAATAAAAGCAAAGGTGTGGCTGTATCCAAGTGAGACTGCAGCGTGGCATTTCGTAAGTCTTGATAAAAAATTATCGGCTGAAATTAGGAAACAACACGCCTTGAAGAAGAAGGGCTTCGGCTCGATACCAGTGGAAATAACATTAGGGAGTACTGTATGGCAAACTTCGATTTTCCCAAGTAAAGATGGTCCGTATGTATTGCCACTTAAAGCACAGGTTCGTAGGAAAGAAGATATACGTGTAGAGAATGAAATTACTTTTACTCTTAGAATTAGATAGGTATGAATTATTGGCTATTTAAAACAGAACCAACCAGTTACGGTATTGATGACCTTATGCGGGACAAACGTGAACACTGGGACGGTGTACGAAACTACCAAGCGCGCAACATGCTGCGAGATGATATTAAGAAAGGAGACATGGTTATCTTTTATCATTCGTCATGCAAAGTACCTGCTGCTGTTGGTGTTGCTGAAGTTGTGAAGGAAGGATATCCAGATTTTACCGCGTGGGATCCACAGTCGGAACATCCAGATTCAAAAAGCACTCAAGAGAAACCTTTGTGGTTTATGGTAGATATTTCATTCAGGAAGAAGTTTAAGAATCCTGTTGCTCTTCAGGATATGCGCACCATATCAAAACTTTCTGATATGCGTTTGTTACAAAGAGGGAATAGACTTTCGCTTTTTCCAATATCAAAAAAACACTTTGATACGTTGGTGGAGTTGGGTTCCAAATAATATGACAGTGTATTACGTGTATATACTCAAGTGTAACGATGGGTCGTTGTATACTGGAATAACAACGGATGTTGAACGAAGACTCACTGAACATAAAAACGGAAAAGGCGGGCACTACACACGTGCTCATGGAGCTGCAAAAATGGTGTATGTACAAGAGTACGAAGGAAGAGGCGAAGCTTCGAAACGAGAAGCACAAATAAAAAAATACTCTCGGAGTGAGAAACTTTCGCTCATCAAGACTTTTCAGAAGTCTTGATGCTTCGTGTTAGAATACCTGCATGAATTTGTACACACGACTGTCTCTAATAAGTAGTGCTTTAGCACTACTTATTGGCGCACTCATCGTTCTCTTTAGTGCGACGACATTTTCAAGTTGGCAAAATCTCCTCATCGCGACCTTTATTCTTGGGTACACGCATTTCGTTATTGGATTTATATACCAATCGCGCAGTGTGTTTCGCAGTGGTAAACCGATTCGCATGAAAATAGCGTTTATTTTACTTTCGGTGCTTGCTGCACTCACGACGCTGTATCTTCTTCTTACAGATCAAATTACATTACTGGGCATCTTTGTTGTCCCGTATTTCATGGGGCATATATTGCTCAATGAGCATACACTTGCCACGCAACAAACTGGCAAAGAGTATCCATGGACACTCTTTGTCGGTATTTTTAGCTGGTTTACCGCACTCCTTTTACTCGCGGTACCGGGAAACTCATTTTTTTATCAACTTGATTTGAGCTACTTCCACATGCCACCTGACGTCTTTTTGCCATACCTTACAGACTACGCACCACTATGGCTGTTTAATGAATTAGCATTAGGTATGTTAATTTTTTCTATTGGCATATTGATGTATGGCATCTTTCGGTTGCGGATTTGGTATACCGGTATCCCGCTGTTGCTCGTGGTGTTTGCAGGGACGGCAATTGCGTTGTTCTTTGAGCCTATAGGATATGTATATCTTCTTACGTTTATTCTTTCATACCATTTCATATTATGGATGCTTCACTTTGGCGTTATGTTTCATGCGCGTTCACAAAAGGAGCTGTATACATACATATTCTTACACTTAGTGGTTGCAGTACCTTTATTGCTCGCCGCTGTATTTCGGGAGGGGATGCTTGGATGGATATATGCTGTCTTCCTGCACTCTTGGACGTTTGCGATAGTGACGTACATACATATAACACTCGCGTTTTTAAATGAAAAGTGGTTCCAGCGTTGGTTTCAACTTACCTAGCGTATGTACTATTTGAAAAAGTACCCGCTCGCGTTTGCTCTATTAGGACTTTTCGTTTTTGCGAACATTCTTTTTTATTTCGCTAGTCCGCAAGACATTGTTTCGTATATCGGTACAGAAAATAGCTATCTTGTTGCGTTCTTGTTTGCTGCCACTGGTGGTCTCTCCGCTATTACCGGCAGTGCGTTGTATGGACTACTTGCGACATTTGCAGCCGGAGGTGCAAATCCATGGCTGCTAGGCCTTACTGGTGGATTGGGAATTTTTATCAGTGACAGTATCTTTTTTTATCTTGCACGTAAAGGGCGCGATATTATTCCTCCACAATGGAGTGTGTGGGTGCTTCGTATTGAAAATGTAGTGCAGCAGTGTCCTAAGTGGCTTGTATTAGTCCTCATGTATTTGTATATAAGTTTCCTTCCTTTCCCTAATGACGTCCTCATGATTGCGCTGGTTCTTGGTGGGTATACGTACAGAACTATTGTGCCTGTGCTATTTGTTGGGAGCATAACCATTGCCTTAGTTGCATCATTCTTTGGTACGCTGTGGTTCTAGTAGTGCCGTTATAATACTGGATTTTTAATGAGGATACGATATTCTAATCGAATGAATGGAAAAGTTTTATATATTGAAGACGAGTCTTTCTTTGGAAGCATTATTTCAAAGAAGCTTGATGAGAATGAATATGTGGTAGATGTTGCTCCGACTGGCGCAGAGGGGGTAAAATTGGCGAAGGAAAATGAGTATGATTTAATTTTGCTCGACCTTATACTCCCTGAAATGAGTGGTTTTGAAGTACTGCAGGAGTTGAAGGTTGATCCACAGACAGCACGTGTTCCTGTGGTAATTCTTTCAAATCTTTCATCTGATGCAGATAAAACAAAAGCAAAGGAGCTTGGTGCACATTCTTTTTACGTAAAGATAAACGCTATGCCAAGCGAAATTCTTGCACTCGTTAAACGTATTTGCGGAGAGAAGAATAAAAGTGGAGAATAATCTATGACGATGTTACTCGTCACAACCCTTGGGCATCTGTTTTCTGCTGGTGTCATGGCCGTTGCTGGTGTCTTAGTACTTGCACAAAATCCAAATAGGAATCTCAACAGGGCATTCTTTTTAGGAGTGTCTTCTGTGTCAATATATGCGACGTCATTGGCTATCGGTATAAATTTAGAGCCATCAACGACTGCGTATGTAGTGTGGATGTTTAATTTGGCGAACTTCTTTACTGCCACTGCTTTCTTGCATTTCACCTTAATCGTACTAAAAATCGAAACACAAGCACGATGGCTTATACGAAGCACATACACTATTAGTATTTTCCTTGTACTGGCTTCACTGCTGTTTCCAACACTGTTTATTCCAGAGCTTACACCGAAACTCTTCACCTTAAGCTATTTAAATGCTGGCCCACTGTACACAATAATGACAGGGTACTTCATGGCAGTTGCGGTCGTCGCATTCTTCGCGTTACTAATTGCCTATGCACGAAATATCGGTAACCGCCGACAGCTTGAATATTTTATCGCTGCAGCACTTTTTGGGTTTGGGTTTGGTTCTATAGATTTTTTCCTCGTATACGATATTCCCACAAGCCCCTTATACGGAATCTTTTTTGGACTCTATGTAGTGCCTATTGCATACGGTATTTTGGCGGACGAATTGTTGGATATTCGAATTGTATTTAAAAAAGCGCTATTCTACTCAATTGGTATTGCAGGCATCACCGCTATATTGATGGCGCTCATTTTACTTAACAATATGTTAGTAGAAAAGCTGCCGTGGGTTCAAGTGTGGACGATACCAATTCTTACTGCGGCCGTTTCCTTCTTTGTTGCACGAATGTTCTGGAAACAACTTATTGAAAACGAGCGAGTGAAGTACGAGTTTATTACTGTTGCAACACATAAATTGCGTACACCGCTTACGCAAATCAGTTGGGGTGTGCGCACGTTGTTAGATGATAGGAACATAAACCCTGAAGTGCGTGATATTGCTGAACACATCCATAAATCATCAAATCGCCTGATTGAACTAACAAATATTCTTTTTGAAAGTACTGATGAAAGCGCAAGGGATTACGCGTACACGAAAGAAAAGATTGATTTAAAAGTTCTTGCAGAGAGTGCGCTTGAGAGACTCACACCGATTATTGGAAAGAAGAAGGTGAAGATAACAATCGATGCAAATGACGATGCGTCTGTAATGGCAGATGTTCGGCGCATTACGTCTGTTATTGAAGTATTTATTGAGAATGCGGTTAGTTATACGCCAGATGGAGGATCTGTTTCTGTATCTATTAGCAATAAAGGTAGGAAGGTACTATTTGCAGTCAAAGATACTGGTATTGGTATCCTTGCAAAAGAGAAGAAGAATGTTTTCTTAAAATTTTATAGAAGCAATGAAGCAAAGAAAGTGGATACTGAAGGTGTTGGGCTTGGGTTGGCAATGTCGAAGAACATAATCAAAAAACATAAAGGAAAGATAGGGGTAGAGTCTGAGGGGGTAAATAAAGGGAGTACATTTTGGTTTGAGATACCCAAAGTATAGGCTTCTTACAAAAAGCTCGACATTTATTTATAGCGTTGTATGCTAAAAATATATGAACTGGCTTGATTATGACAAGTACGGGGGAGGAGTATCTGGTGTTGGTCAGATTAACCATTACTATGGTGATCCGGTACGGTTGTTATTTGTGCTTGCTTCGGCGGTGTGGTTGCTTGCGTTGCCATTTTTCCCAGACCTCCTACCTTTTAATCCACTTATACAAGTATTCGCAGTTGTTGTGATTATTGTTTTCGCTGCTCTTACGAATCCATCTAAGAGATGGGTCATGGCGTATGATGCGCTTATTGCTGGAATTGCTGTTGTTGTTATAGAAAGTGCTGCAATTAACCAGTTTGAAATGAGTAGCTGGCTTGAGTTTGCGGTACGCGAAGTACTCGTAGTGTTGTTTTTGATAGCGTTGTATCTGAGTCTTAAGACAGTAAGGGCTATGTATATGAATCAGATAGGGAAAGAAAGTGAATATTAATGAGTAATAAAAAAGGAGTGGCTTTGCCACTCCTTTTTTATTACTCGGTTACGATAAGATTATCGTGAACCTTTGGTTGGTATAAATGTGAGTGCTTTTCCTCGTTTGTCACCACGACCAGTACGTCCAATTCGGTGTACGTAGTCATCGAATGTATTTGGTAAGTCGTAGTTAATAACGTGCGATACGTTGTCTACGTGAATACCTCGAGCTGCAACGTCTGTTGCAACTAATACACGGGCGTTACCACTTTTAAACTTTTTGAGTGCACGTTGTCGTTGTACGTGACTTTTGTTTCCATGGATAGAGTCTGCTTCAACCCCCTTTCTTGAAAGTTCATCTGCTAAGTTTTTTACACTGTGCTTCATAGCACCGAAGATGATAATTCGGCGCATTTCTGGATCCTGTAGTAGGGAAACAAGCGTATCGAATTTAGTATGTTGTTCGTAGGGAACAACATCTTGCTCGATACTGTTAGTTACATCTTTCTTCTTCACCGAAACAGTAACAGGGTCTTTTAAGAACTCTTTTATTAGTTTGGTAGTATCTCCAGCCATAGTTGCTGAAAAGAAGAGTGTTTCTCTGTCTTTCGGAGTAGACGAAACAATAGAACGAATATCGTTTATGAATCCCATATCGAGCATTCTGTCTGCTTCGTCAAGAATAACAGTCGATACGTCACTTGTTTTAAACGAGCCACGTTTTATCAGGTCGAGTACACGTCCTGGTGTACCGATAACAAAATGATTAGTACGTCGTAGCGCATTTATTTGTGGTCGGATGTTCATGCCACCAACGACTGTTATAGAGAAAATGCGGAACCCGTTTGAAAGTTTTCGTAGTTCATCTTCAATCTGAATCGCGAGTTCGCGAGTAGGTGTCAGAATAAGTGTTTGGCGATTTTGTTCTTTAAGTGTCTTTTCGATAAGGGGGAGTAGGAACGCTGCTGTTTTACCAGTACCAGTTTCAGCTAGTCCGATAACATCATGTCCAGCGAGAATCTCAGGAATAATTTGATCCTGAATTGGTGTTGGCGTTGTAAGACCCATTGCTGCGACTGTTGCAGAAAGTTTGGCGTTTAGGCCGAATGTGTCGAACGTGTTCTTCGGAACATATACTTCTTCAACAATATCAACAGGGTTTGTGTTGATAAATTGGGAAGGGTTAAAGGTAGGCATCTTGCGTCCACCTCGACCTCCACCTCGAC
This sequence comes from Candidatus Kaiserbacteria bacterium, assembly GCA_017134395.1. NCBI lineage: Bacteria > Candidatus Kaiseribacteriota > Candidatus Kaiserbacteria bacterium. Next base: position 680,731 of record CP070993.1, read on the forward strand.
TGCCACCACTTCGGTAACCACCGCCAGAACCACCTCGGCTCGATCGGCCGCCTTGGAATTTACCTCGGGGTGATGACCCTGACTTACTAAATGTGCGGCGTTTACTCACGCCAGATTTACTCCGACTAGGTCGGTTGTGTGCTGTATGCATATTATATTTTTTAAGAAACGAATACTCGTTTCGGGCTGTGCAGGTAGTAATCAAACGTAGCTCCCTATAACCAATCGTCTGCAGCCGTTGAGCCCTACACGAGTTTCAAAAGCTTGGCGTTAAAATAACACGTATTTAACTATTGTCAATATGTGTGTTGAATTGCACCGTAAAGTTACACGTTCCATAAATTCAGACATTGGATGTCTGAATTTATGGGGAAGGTAAACGCACGAATATATGGACATCGGATGTCCATATATTCGTATATCAGTTAACTGATATATTTTTATAGCTCGTATCTCAAGAGCAGAAGGTTCAGTGAGGTATCTCAATAGGTACTAATGGTTTACAATATCTCTATGAAAAAGACATTAATTATCGGAGGAGTTATAGTGGCATTATTAGTATTTGGTTCTTGGTGGTCGCGTGCTGCTTCCACAAACGATCCGAATGTGATTTCTAACAATGGTGTTCATTGGCATCCAACTCTTGAAATATACGTTAATGATGAGTTACAAGAAATACCAAGTAATTTAGGCTTAGTGGGCGTGCACGGACCACTACATACCCACGACGATTTACCTAACATTCATTTAGAATTTGAGGGGCCAGTCACACGCGAAGATACACAGCTCCAACGATTCTTTGATGTATGGGGTAAAGATTTCAATGAATTAGGGGACAGTGTTTCAATGACAGTAAACGAAGAAACCAACACTCAGTTTGGTATGTATGAAATGAGAGATGGAGACAAAATAGTATTACGGTATGAATAAACACCATACAATTAATTATGTCGAACTTGCTGTATGGTCTAAAGAGTAATTATTTAATAATAAAATTATATGAATAAAATAGCACCAATCGTAATAATTCTAATCGCTCTTATAGGTATTGCATGGTATTACGTAAGCAGTGATACAAATAAAGCACCAGAACCCACGCAGACAGATGTAGTAGCTGTGACTGAGAAAATGGTAGGTGAATGGAAGAGCGTTGATGATGAGAAGTCAGTTGTTGTCTTTAATGCAAATGGTACAACTATGGATATATATGATGGCGAGCAGCTCGCACAAGGAGTATGGGAAGTATTTGAAACCACACCACAGGAGAGTTCTGGACCACGCTTACGAACCACTATTAATGGCGAAGAGTTTGATTACACAATATGGAATGTTGATGAAACTGAATTAGTCATTAATTATTCAGCGCGTGGCAATACCTTACGATACACACGAGTTGTGGTACCAGCTGTAGATACTTCAATTTGGAATACCTACAACAATGAAGAGTATTTGTTCACTCTTTTGCACCCAGATTCGTGGGAAATTCAGGAAGCTTTGAAGCCAAGAGAGCTCCATGCGTTGCACGAGATTCTTATATTTGAAGACAAAGAAAGTCTCTGGCGCGCAAGTGCTTCGGTGTTTATCTTTCCGAACGAAGAGAAGCGTACGGTAGGGCAATGGTGGAATGACTGGCTCGCACAAGAAGATGCAAAAGAAGCGGAGTGCCGGACAGAATACGGAGAAGAGTCACCCTGTTTGTTTTTACGAGGTATTGTTGAATGGGAAAAAGATACAGAACTTGGTGGAGAAGAGGCGTTTACTGTTGGTCTGTTCCGTTTTGATCATGAAGAAGAATGTACGTATGCAGCAGTTGGAGATTATGTGTATGGAATATGTGCGCCAGGTTTAAACCCTAATGATCCACAGGAAAAAGAACACCGAGCAATTACTAATGGGATTTTGGAATCCTTTGAATTTAATTAAGAGCCTATGATTCGTTCAATAACAAGCGGTATTATTATTTTTGCAGTTGTCTGGTTTGCGGTGACTAATGCGAGTGCAATACATATAAATGCATTCTTATGGAACATCTCTGTTTCAACTGCAGTCGTCGTGTTTATTTCGTTTGCACTTGGTTTTATTTTTGGTGTAGTCCGTATTGCTCCATCATGGTTTAAAAAGAGGATGCAGGTAGGGAAGGGACATAAGGCGCTTGATATTTGTATCCAAGAAAACAAGGAACACTCAGAACGAATTAAGCAATTAGAGATGGAATTAGCTCTCGAGCGACAACAAGCCAAGCAAGGAGAAGAAAAACAGAGTCAGTAGGGCATTTGTAAACTGAATGCAGTATTACTTACTGTCACCATTTTTTGGTTTGATATACTTATGTGATAAGACATGCGTGATCTATACGACACATATTTTCCACTGATGCTTCATCCACTAGTGTTGGTAGTTTCTGGCGCGCTTGTTGGGCTTACTACAGTACTTCCGTATACTTTTTTGCTTTTGGTTGCACTCATTCCGTTTGTCTATTTAGTCAGTACAGAACGTCCCTATCGTGAAATAATCAGAGGGTCCTTTCTATTCGGCGTTGGGTTTTTTAGCATTGCGTATTTATGGGTATGGGGAGTGTATCCACTCGAGTGGATTGGTGTTGCCGACTGGCGAATTTCGTTTGCTCTCGTACTCTTTTTCTGGGTGTTTACTGCGTCCTCACTTTCTCTCACCATGGTAGCCAGAGCAGTAGTAACACGAGCGTTAGTTGTTCAGTATACAAAAGGTACAGCACTTATAGTTTCTGTAGTATGGGTGATTTTTGAATATCTAGCGGCACTGTCGGTTTCACTGGTGTGGGCGGGAGGTCAAGGAGTTATCGGCGCGCATTGGGCATTTGGTTTCTTGGGGTATGCCCTAGCAGAGATACCAGTTCTTCGGTCCTTATCGGCTATTGGCGGAGTATATGCACTCAGTTTTACGGCGGTATTTAGTGTTGCTGCACTCTATTGCTTTTTTCTTACTCACAGAGATCCTAAAAAATATGACTTTAAGAACAGCTTGATCGTTGCTGGTTTGCTGGTGCTTGGTGCTCTGCTTTGGTACGGACTTTCGCATTTTGATTCGTTAGATGAGCAAAAAACTGCAGCGCTTATTCATACTGCGTATTCATCAAAATTACAGAGACTTACAAATGAGGAATCAAAAAAACGAGCACTCGATACATTTGAACAACTGGAGAGAAAAGTAGATGAAGACGCTCACATAGATATAGTACTTTTCCCAGAAGGGTCTGCCGTTTTGAATAAGATACCTCAAGAAAGAATCGAAGTGTTATTTAAGAAACTTGCACCTAATTCAAATACATTATTTTTGAATCCGGCGAACAACAATAACGTAGACAAGGATCTTATATCATCTGTGTGGTACGTGCGGGTACAAACAGGTATCGTAGAAATACGAAATAAAGAGTTCCTTGTTCCTGTCGGAGAATATAAGCCATACTTTGCAAATGTACTTTCAATTTTTCCTTCCATAGACAATTGGCTTGAGAGTACATATGAGTACCATGGTTATACAAAAGTACCAGAGAGAGAAGTTGTGTTTAAGGAAGATGAAGTAGGGGTTTTGCAATGTTCAGAAATTCTTTCTCCAGTATTTTATCGTGAGCTTGCTGAAGAACATAAAGTTTTAGCTAATGCCGCGTCACACGCTCCTTTTACGCGACCTTTTCTTGTTCGGCATCAAACTTTAAAAATGGCTCGTATTCATGCTGTTTCAAACGATCGGTTTTTCATTCAATCCGGCAATGTTGCACCTTCGTATGTCGTTACAAATCGGGGAGCTATTCAATCATTTTTGAATACTCACAATACTGGGGTACTCGTTGATTCTGTCTCTTTAAGGAACACGGTGACTCCCTATACTCGTTGGGGGGACTGGTTTGTAGGATTCCTCATACTATTTTTGTTACCTTTCTTGTGGAAGGTTGTGATGCGAAAAGGTAGAGAGGGTGCCTAGTTTCTGTCCCCAAAAAATACTCACACGTATCTAAAGAGTATACCCGCAAGTGATATACTAAAAATTATTATGAAATACAATTTAATCTCTATTAAAAATACATTAGTATACGTACTAGCTATTATAGTAGCGGTACTATTAATTAGCCTCGGTGGGTTTCAGACTTCAGGCATCACCATTATCCCCGAACAAGCTCTTGCTGGCGGAGGCGGAGGTGGAGGTGGTTGTTTCATCGCAGGAACACAGGTCCAATTATCTGACGGCACCACAAAAGCTATCGAAGGAGTTGTCGAAGGGGATGTCGTAGTAGGACGCGATGGCTCACTCAACACAGTTATCGATACCTTCACACCACTACTCGGTAGTCGATCACTCTACAGCATTAACGGAAGTGATGCCTTTGTTACCGGAGGACACCCGTTTCTTGATGTGAATGGAATATGGCGTGCTATTGATGTAGCAGAAGCTGCCAAAGAAAACCCACAGCTTACTGTTGAACCACTTACTGTGGGAAACACCGTTGTCACGACAACAGGCACTGTACTCATCACCGATATCACTGCTTCAATCCACGACGCAACGACACAGCTTTACAACTTCCATACCAACAACACAAACACCTTCATTGCTGATTCATACGTAGTTCACAACAAGGGTGGCGGTGGAGGTGGCGGTGGAGCAGGGGGTAGTACCGGAGACGCTGGAGGTGGAATAGGAGGTTTTGGGGATGGAAAAAGTGGCGGCGGAACAGGCGGGGATTATACCTTAGATCTTCCTGTTTCAGACCAACCACCAACAGTTCCTACTTTAGATATCCAATCATCTACCTGTGTTATAGGTGCCTCAGCACCATCTATAATTGTGACTGCAAGTGATCCGCAAAACTATAATATACGATATCAAATTGATAAGGGTGCTGATGGCACTATAGATCAATATGTACCAGCTTCTGGATATGTTGCTTCAGGGAGCAGTCAGCAAATATCAGTAATATATGCGAATGCAGGTGCTCAGACTGTTCGAGTACGAGCTGAGGCGGAACCTGTCGTCGTGACCACCAGCAATACATATTCTGTAGGTGCTGATTGTAATGGCGGACACTGTTGGAATAATGATTCTACAGCTGACAAAATTTGTGAATTGAATGGCTATGATTATGCTGATACCTATGATACAACCACATCCCTCGTTACGAGCCGCTTTTGTTCGTGGGCCACAAGTTCAGGCGGCTGGTGGTCATGTGATGGTAGCTGTTCTTCTTGTGGTGTAGCTATTGGTCAAGTTTCTTGTGCAAACACTGATACCACTACTACTACAGTAACAACCGAACCAGGACTACTTTCCGAGTGGTCAGACACACTTACGTTTAGCTGTGAAGGTGAAGCACCTCCCGTTATTATTGAGGCATGTGCGTATTAGCTTGGTCTATCCACACTATTTTTGAGTCTATGCATAGCGAAAGAGGTCGATGGTATAATTTAAAATATGAAATATATGTCTTTTAGTGCGACAAAGAATGCTTTGCAAAAAATTACACTTATACTAGCTATAGTTTCTTTAAGTCTAGTCTTTTTTAATATTTCATTATCATCAGGAATAAGTGTACTTCCTGATCGTGCTGTAGCCATGGGAGATTTTACTATAGATCTTTCATACCTAAATATTCCAACAACACCGACTCCAACAACTCCCACACCAACTCCTGTAGACGATTCTGTGATTACGGTAACTACGAATTGTAACGGTGGTCACTGTTGGAATAATCAATCAACTGCTGACAAGGTGTGCCAAATGAATGCTTATGATTACGCTGGTTCGTATCTTACAACGACAGCTAAACTTACTAACCGTTTTTGCTCTTGGGCGACCAGTTCAGGTGGATGGTGGTCATGTGATTACAGCTGCTCTTCTTGTAGTGTTTCTATTAGTTCAGTTTCTTGTGAAAATAATGCCGTGTTACCACCAGCGGCACCTACACTTACTTCTTCCGGCGAGGGTATCGTGAATGTTTCTTCCGTCACTCTTATAATGGTTTCTACTGATCCACAAGGATATGGTATACGATATCAAATTGATGAAGATGCAGATGGAACAATCGATTTCTATATACCACAAAGTGGTTTTATACCTTCAGGAACTACTCAGGAAGTGGTTCAGCCAAATATCGCCCCTGGTTCATATCCTGTGCGTGTTCGTGCAGAGAATGATCAAGGATTAGTGTCTGCTTGGTCTGCCAATACAATAACGGTCTCTATCGTGGAGCCAGATCCACCAGTGGTAATACAATTTTGTACTTATTGATGCTCATCTATCCCCACTTTCTTTTGATAATGAACCAGACTAATAGCCGAATGATATAATTTAAAACATATGAATAACACGTCTACTTTTACACTAAAAAACTTTTTACAGGGAATTACTCTGTTCTTTGTATCTATTTTAGTGAGTTTCCTATTACTAAACATTTCACCATTTTCAGGCATCACCATTATCCCCGAACAAGCTCTTGCTGGCGGAGGCGGAGGTGGAGGTGGTTGTTTCATCGCAGGAACACAGGTCCAATTATCTGACGGCACCACAAAAGCTATCGAAGGAGTTGTCGAAGGGGATGTCGTAGTAGGACGCGATGGCTCACTCAACACAGTTATCGATACCTTCACACCACTACTCGGTAGTCGATCACTCTACAGCATTAACGGAAGTGATGCCTTTGTTACCGGAGGACACCCGTTTCTTGATGTGAATGGAATATGGCGTGCTATTGATGTAGCAGAAGCTGCCAAAGAAAACCCACAGCTTACTGTTGAACCACTTACTGTGGGAAACACCGTTGTCACGACAACAGGCACTGTACTCATCACCGATATCACTGCTTCAATCCACGACGCAACGACACAGCTTTACAACTTCCATACCAACAACACAAACACCTTCATTGCTGATTCATACGTAGTTCACAACAAGGGTGGCGGTGGAGGTGGCGGTGGAGCAGGGGGTAGTACCGGAGACGCTGGAGGTGGAATAGGAGGTTTTGGGGATGGAAAAAGTGGCGGAGA